>NZ_PVWK01000153.1 GCF_003003795.1 Stenomitos frigidus ULC18
TTGTGCCTTACTTTTTGCAAGAACATAAGAATATTCTAGAAGCTTGGGTAAATTCTTTGCCAGAAATCTCCTAAGTAGACACGGAATCGGTAGCACGGTAGAGAGAAGACCAGAGAAAGGTCTATCTTTAGAACAAGCTCTGTTAGAGGGAAAGGTGGCAGCAGTATGGATTTGTTGGAGTATCAGGCGAAGGAATTATTTCGTGAGATGGGCATCCCGGTGTTGCCGTCTCAACGCATCGATCGCCCCAAGGATCTCAAAGGGCTGACCATTCCCTACCCAGTGGTGCTTAAATCGCAGGTGTATATTGGTGGTCGCGGCCGCGTGGGTGGTGTGCGCTTTGTGGAAAATACGATCGATGCCGTAGCCGCAGCACAGACAATCTTCAATTTGCCGATCATGGGCGAATATCCCACTGTCCTACTGGCAGAAGCGAAGTACGATGTCGATCGCGAGTTTTATCTAGCAGTTGTGCTGAATCGATCGATTTGCCGCCCTGTACTATTGGGTTCACAAAGTGGCGGTATTGATGTGCAAACTGCACTTGAGCAGATGCAGCATGTAGTGGTCGAGGAGGACTTTTCGCCGTATTACGCTCGTCGCTTGGCGCTGAAGATGGGGCTTAAGGGTGCCCTCATCGAATCAGTTAGCGGCATGCTGGAGAAAATGTATCGGCTGTTTGTCCAGCATGATTTAGACCTTGTAGAAATTAATCCGCTGGGTGTGACCGCCACTGGTGAGGTGATGGCACTCGATGGCAAAATTACCGTGAATGATGACGCTCTGGCGCGTCATCCCGACTTGTCAGCCCTGATTGCCAAGTCAGATGTTAACCAACCTGGACACCTGAGCACGTCTCCTGTCGTGATGGAAGCGGATGGGCAGGTGGGAATTCTGTGCAACGGAGCGGGGCTGATGATGGCAACGATGGATGCCGTTTCGCAGGCCGGTGGTAAACCAGCCGTCTTTCTCAATATTGGTGGTGAAACGCAATGGGATGCCTCACCCACTGCTTTGCGTGACCAGCTAGAGCGTGGGCTAGAGCAGATGGTGCAAACAAAACAGGTGCGAGTCTTGCTGATTAACCTGGTCAGTGGGCTGATTCCCTGTGATGAAATTGCCGCAGTGATTGCCAAGGCTTTGATGAGTCGGGTCCGTAAGCCTCGTAGGATTAGTGAGCTCAGTCCTGACGCGCTGATTGCACAAGCAACGCGGTTTCCTCAGTTGGTTGTGCGTCTGGTCGGTCGCGATCGTGATCTGGCTCGATCGCGACTGGAAAGTGTTCACGTGCCCCTCATTGATAGCCTTAATGAAGCCGTTACACAGGCTGTAGCGCTGGCAAACGCGGCGATTCGAAATTCGTGAGTAGGGGGCAACGTCTTAAGGGAGCGCTCGATCGATGAAACGCCTTGTTGTCTGCTGTGATGGCACCTGGAATAAACTGGCAAACCCTTGCCCCACCAACGTGGTCAAAATTGCACAGGCGGTGGAGCCGATGGCCAGTGATGGGGTGCCCATGCAGAACTACACGAGATTGTGAGACAGCGCTGGTGTGGTAGCCCTGACTACCGTCCGAAAAATCTTGCCGCGCATCAAAAAGACCTAGATGCTTACTGCCAGTCTTTGAATGGGTCTTGAAGGCGTCTTCTGAAGCTGCCGATCGACGCCTTCAACGGCTCCTCACTACGGGCGCATGAAGACGCCCCAGGGAGCAAAGGCATTATCGATACCAGTGTGAGCGGGTGCCAGTTCGGGGTGGTGGCGGCGCAGAACGGTCAACATTGTGTTCTTTTCAATCCAGTCCAACCCAAATTGAGTGTAGACTTCAGCCCGGTAGTCTTTGGTGAAAAAGCGATCGCTCTTGAGCCGTCGGGACGCCATCAGAATAAACACCCGAAATGCCGTATCACTGAAGCCAAAGCCTTCCGGCAAATCTTCTGCATACAAGCCAACCATCAAATCCACACTGTCTACATTATTGTTGTAGACTTCGCGCAGTTCCTTTGCCCACTGTGGGTTGCTGGTAATCTCCTCAAATGAATTCACGCGGCCACGGCCGAGCAATTCACGAAAGCGGTTGTAACGGGGCACTCCCCGCTCTCGATCGCGCAAAATATCCACAGCGGCCAGATCAAATGCTTCCCCGTTCTCCTTCACCAGTTGCCGTAGGAAGTGGGGGTAGTTGTGCAGAGTCACGGCTCCTGGATTCATGATGCCAAACGAGTAGAGCAGATCTGCCATCGGTATGGATTCCATCAGCCCACGAGCCTGTTTGCCGAATAAATCAAACAGCGTGTTCGTTTGAATCAGTTTGCCAGTCTTAATCGAATGAAATTCATACTCATCGCGCACCAAAGGATGCATCCGATAGACAGAAGTGAATTCTTCAGTCAGGTAGTACGGCGCGCTGTGGTGATCCGTGGACGAACCCACAATGCCACTCAGAATTTCGCTGTCGCCAATTCGTCCAAAAATGCGTTTGAAGTCAGGCCCCAGAATGCCCCACCAATTAGCATGGAGCGAAATCTTAGTGGCAGGGTGGGGCAAAATGGCCGGAGTCCATTCCACCGTATGAATTTTTGCGGTTAGCGCGGCAATAATCAGGCGAGCATGGTCAAACAGTTGATCATCCTTCCAGTCTGGGTATTCCCGCTTGAGATGATCGCAAACCACATTGTGTTCTTTGACAAACAGGGTATGTAGTAATCCCATTGCCAGCCACCAGGTGCCTGGATTGCCCACCCGATCGATGCCCGTTGCCGGATCAACTGGAAGCAACCCATCGTCCCCAAGCTGCATTTTTCCATCCACATGAGAACGCAGCTCATCAATACGCTCCTGACTGCTGCCGTAAATTTGTGAGGCATCCCACCAATGCGTTTCGTGATTAATAAAGGTCGCAGGATGCTTTGTATCACCTGTGCGTGTGGGATCATCCAGCGTTTTGTCGATCGCCAGGGGTTGATGATGCTCCTGCTCCCAGGTGTCATCGGCAGGTAGAGGCACATTGATTTTGTGACCTGGTTGGTTACTGCCATGGCTGAACCAATCGTGCGTTTCAAACTGAATCCAGGCAGCAGCCAACAAATTCAAAATCGTAGCGGGTTTGAATGCTTCACGTGCCAATAGTTTGCTGCTGACTAGGCGAGGACTTGGTGTGAGCAAGTTTGCCTCATCCACGTTGGCCTCTTCTAAGGGCACATTGCGTCCAAACCGGGTGCCCACCATGCCCATTTCTGGATGGTTAAGATCGTTATAGCTGCCATCAGCTGTGCGGGCAGTCAAGTGACGACCATCGGGGCTGGGAGCAGGTGCTTGGGGCAGTTTCTCTTTCTGCGGTAGCTGTGATGTGTCATGAAGATTCTGATCTCGCAGCACTTGACGAAACTTAAATAATTCGAGTAGGGCTAGAGGGGTTGGTAGCCGATGCCAGGGCGTTTTAGACATTGCGCGATCGCCTCACAAATAATTAGGCAATAAAAAAATTAACACAGCCGTTTTCTGTTAGCAGCGCCCGTTAAAAGCGCTGGCAGACGCACTCTAGCAAGTTCTGGCGGCAGTAACAGCACCCTTTCGGGTACTATCAGATTTGCAATGAGCTTTGTAGAATAGCGTGCATGAATAGCCGAGAACAGAACAGAACCGGTTCACATTAGCGCTGAGTTGCCCTAATGCCTTATGCACCTATGCACGAGTTGGTTGCGCTTCTTTCGCCTCCACTGACTATGACTGGTCGAGAACCGAGCAAGTGGCTTTTCGACGAAATACTACCGTTATCTAACGGGCTGTCGCTCAAGCTTTGGGCATTTATTAATATTCACTCAATAAAACTTATTGCTAGATTGTAACAACGATGCAAAGCTTTGAGAAGATTACACAACCTAAAAGTGGGGACCAGGAGAACGATTCTCTACCCACTGACTACCCATCCTGGAAGGCTGATGAGAAGCAGAGCTTTCTGTGGCATCAACGCATTTTGCTCTCTCAATACGAGCGATTTCCTGCCCTTAAAAAGATCGATGTCATTGGTTTATTCCTGACTGTCTTGAACAAAAAGATGGATTGTCTGGCCGATGAAGCGCCACGACATTGGAAAAAAGCCATTCATGCTCACGCCAGTGTGGCGGAAATTCGATTTGTTCCAGCTGCAGAGACGCCCTTTACAGGCTTATTTAGGGGCGCTGATTATGGGCTCTTACGGCTGTCCTTGACGGGAAATCCAGCCGATCGCGGTTTTGCACCTGGGCTTGCGGTCAAGTTCTTCCTTGATGGACAACCGTCAGCCAATTTCTCGGCGCTGGTTTCGCTGGATGGACAAGGTAAAAACTACAACTTTTTTGCTAACGAGTTTTCTAACATCGTCCCTGTTGTCAATCGTCTGGGTCCGAAACTAATCAATCTAATCTTCAGGCGAGCCTCTCACTTTCCGACCAAGCTTGACCTTCAAAATTTAGGAGTGGTTCGTCAAGATGGGCAGGTAGAAACAACGCCTCACTATCCCTTACGCCTCTTCTTAGTGCCCAATGACAACGTTCAGTTTGCTGAAACGCCACCCCATGATTTTAGAACGGATCTAGCCACAATCGCGCCGGGAACGTCGCTGTTTTCAGTCTATGGGGTTGACCCAGCAAACGTTAGCGACGATCGAGTTGATCAACTAGAGGATCGACAAAACGCTCAACTGATGGGCTCGATCGAAACAACGTCTGCATTTGTCGCTTCTGACTATGGCGATCGGCGACTGTTCTTTAGGCATCAGCGCTTTCGTAATCAATAAACGTAACGGCTATCAGGAGGCGTTTGATGCGATCGGATAGGGCTTCTCAAAACCCAACATAACGAGGTGAGTGGAATGACCATTACAACAGCAGACATGACTAAAATGTCTCAGACTGAGCTAGATGATTTATACAAGAAAAGTCCGATAGGTGCTTTGCCTGATGGGGATAGCCAGGGTACTGCAATGGTGATCCCAGGCTCCTTATTCAGCAAGGTTCTGATGCCCTTGATTAAGGGCTTAGCCTGGAGAGGAAAAGTGTTTCATCGTGACTCTGCATACTTGTTCAACAAAGTTTCTCCGTTTGGCATTCAATTAGTGAAAGCGCAGATCTATAAAGGTGATAGTTGGGTTGATGGCGGAGAAGCCATTGTGTTGGATTATTCCAAAACCTCTTTTGTTGCCCAAAAGATTCGAGACGAAATTCGAGAAGTCGCACCAGGTCTTTATCTGGGGCAGGCGTATTGGGGCAAGACGAGAGTTTTGAATTTCATCCTGGAATTCTAAGCGGAGGTTCGTTAAAGGATGTTTGAGACGGATAGAAAACCTTGTCACTCTGTTGTCATCCCGTCCGTGATTGTGAAAATCACGGGCGGATGGGATGAAACCCGTTGATGGAAGTTAAAAATTAAATCCAGTCATAGCTGTAGCCTCGCTCGCGAGCGAGACGCTATAAATTATCCAAATGAATCCTTAACTTTCATTCAATCACGGGCGGGTGACGCCACGATCGAGGGTGTTTCGAACATCCTCTTAAAAACGGAAGGCTAATGAAACAAGGACGCGATCGGTGATGAGTGCTTTCCCATCATCCCACCGGTTAATCAGAGTTCTCATCAAAGTTCTATTAAAACTGAGTTATGGATCATGGCACACCAAGTTCCACTCACTATCATTACTAAGATCAAGCCTGATGGCATGAGTCAGCTCAAGCAATTGCTAGGGATGATGAGCAAAGAGGTGGAAGCGAACCCGATCGTGCCCTTCGCACGGTTCAGCCAGGTTCATTTTGCCCGCTTCGTGATTCTGGAAGAATCTCGCGATCCCAATAACAAGGTGATTCAAGCCAGCCTTGCCTTTTCCAGTGAAATTGATGCGCCGTTAGAAGCGTACTTCAACGATCTGGTGGATCTTGCAGGGGAGGGTCTGGATGAGATCTACACTCATTGCGTTGGGTATCCAGATCCCGGTGAGCGCACTCGACAGAGCCGTTTAGCCTACCTTTATGCCCATCAGGTCGAGGTTCAGGCGTTCTATGTCAATACGGTCAATCGGACGGTGCAGCAAGTGCAGCAAGAAGCAAAACTGCGTGAGCAGGTCGAAACGTTTGCCGATCAACAACAGGCAAAGCAGGCGTGGTTAGGATGGGATGGCATTAAGGTGCGTCAGGCAATCCAAGCGTTTGTCAAAGATGAGCGATCGCTCCATTGGGCGTTGGCTCCAGCCTCGTCACCCAGTCTGTCACGACGGCTTGGGGAAACCATCCATTTCCTTTCAGGACTGCTGCTCATCCTGGTGCTGGGCTTAGCCTTTCTGCCGTTCGCTCCTCTTTACGCAGCCATTCTGCGCTTCAAGGAAACACGGGATGCCCAGCAGGATCGGCTCCGGCTCAGTGGTAAAGAACGGGATGAACTGGCGATTCGAGAAGACCATGCGGTGCAAAATCAGTTCAGTGCAGTGGGGTTGATCAAACCGGGTCTCTTTCGCCTTGCGACCGTCAGAGTGCTGCTGTGGCTCGTTAATTTCACGGCGCGTCATGTTTTCAATCATGGCAACCTTGCCGGGGTGCCCTTACTCAATCTGGATGGCGTAGACACCATTCATTTCGCGCGCTGGATCATCATTGATGAAGGACGGCGCGTGTTGTTTCTGAGTAACTATGACGGCAGCTTGGAAAGCTACATGAATGACTTTATTAACAAGGTTGCCTGGGGGCTGAATGCCGTCTTTAGCAACGGAGTTGGGTATCCCAAGACGCGGTGGTTGGTGTTGGATGGCGCGAAAGATGAACAGGCATTCAAGGCGTTTCTCCGGCAGCGTCAGATTGTGACCCAGGTTTGGTATACGGCTTATCCACAACTGACAGCGGTCAATTTGGAAAACAATGCCGCGATACGTGCCGGACTGAGCCAACCCTTGAACCAAACCGAAACAGACGCGTGGCTGCGTCGCTTGTAAGCCATTGATCGACAAACAACGTGCGCGATCGTCCGACTCTCATTCTTTAGGAACACTGCATGATGTCCACCCTCGAACTCCAAGATATTCAAGGCATTATCATTCGGGGCTACTCTAACCTGGATGCGGCTTGTTTTGTGTTGTTGGGCATTCAGGACGCGGCAGCAGCCCGACGCTGGCTCGGTACGCTGACTGATCGCATCCAAAATGGTCAGGATCATCCGTCCGAAACCTGCCTGAATCTTGCCTTTACCTATGATGGTTTGAGCGCGTTGGGACTGGATCAAGCCATGCTGGATACTTTTCCAACAGAGTTTCGGGAAGGGATGACGCCACCTTACAAAAGCCGCGTGCTGGGCGATCATGGAGACAATGCACCCGCTGTGTGGGATTGGGGCGGCACCCACTCGCCATCCATCCACATCTTGCTGCTGCTGTATGCCACGGATGATGCGAGGCTTATGACCTTCTATGAAGCTTTTGCAGAAGCCTTCGCCAGCAATGGCGTGACGCTGATCCGCAGATTAGACACCTTCACATTGAAAGATGAGCACGGCGGCTTTCGGGAGCACTTCGGGTTTCGAGACGCGATCGGGCAACCCATTGTGGAGGGACTCAGCAAAACGGGATCACCCGACAACACGATCAAAGCGGGCGAATTTATTCTGGGCTATCCCAATGAGTATGGCTTGTTGACAGAAACCCCCACCGTCAGCGCCCAACACGATCGGCAGAACCTTCTACCAGAGGGGCAAAACGGCTTTGGAGGGCATGATCTGGGGCGCAACGGGAGCTATGTCGTGTTCAGACAATTGAGCCAAAAGGTACAGGCCTTCTGGCAATTTTTGGAGGGTGCGACTCAACACGCCGATGGCACCAGTGATCCGGATGCTCGCGTGCGGTTGGCCTCCAAGCTTGTGGGACGTTGGCCCAGCGGGACGCCCTTAGTGAAAGCGCCGGATCACGATCGCCCAGACAGCGGCGATAAAGATGAGTTTGCCTACCATGATGCTGATCCTCATGGCTTCAAATGTCCGATGGGTGCCCATATTCGACGCTCCAACCCGCGCGACTCGCTTGCCCCCCAACCCGGCACGCCAAAATCGATCGCGGTGAACAAAACCCATCGACTGTTGCGGCGCGGTCGCACCTATGGAACGCCTTTGACCGACTCGTTAAAGCCCCAGGACCTGTTGCAAACGGAGGACTCTGGCGAGAGAGGACTGCACTTCATTTGTGTGAGCGCAAATATCGCCCGTCAGTTTGAGTTTGTTCAGCAGACCTGGATGAACAGCCCCAAATTCAACGGGCTTTATAGCGATACCGATCCGCTGGTGGGCGATCGTGCTCCCGGTGATGCCGGAGCCGCTACCCATTTCACCGAACAGGCTCAACCCCTTAGAAAACGTGTGACGGGTCTTCCCAACTTTGTTGTAGTGCGTGGAGGGGCTTACTTTTTCTTGCCGAGTATCCGAGCCTGTCGGTATCTCGCATCCCTTGCCTGAGGTTTCCTTTCTCTTGACGCTGTGCCATCGCAAAAACGGCGTCGCTGAATCTGGGGATGATTTGTGCATTCCTGCCTCGGCTGTAAGGGCGTTATAGCCAAGGCACACAAGAAACGCGAAACGCCCCGACGAAATTCATCGCTCAAATCAGCAACGCCCCAAACGCTCATGCCTCACCATGCCCATGTCATTCTCCTTTGAAGCCTTTCAGCCATGAACTCAAATACCAGTCGTCCGGTGCCACCTGCCAATACTGGCTCCGCTTTTTTGAATTGGGTTAGCAATACAGCCACCTTCCTGTTGCAGATGGAACGCCGGATTGATCCCTGTTTCCGACCCGCGTTCGATGCCGTCCTGCGAGATCCGATCGCGAGCCTGACCACGGCGCTGATCAATATGAAGCGCCCCGACGAAGGCTTGAAAATTGCTGAGGAAAAGCCGCTGCCGGATGAAGAGGCGTACCTCGACTCTATTATCACCACCTTTGAACAGCAGATGCGTGGACTCTGGAAACCTGGAGGCTTTGAGCGGGGTGGCAACACAAAAACGCAGGGCATTGTGCGTGGCGAGTTTATTGTTCATGACGATATCCCAGCAGCGTTCCGGCACGGCATCTTCGCTCAGCCACAGACGTTCCGTGCCTGGGTGCGGTTTTCTGGTCCCGGCCCCTACGTCACACCAGATATCGACGATGTGGGTTTTATGAGCATCAGCATCAAGTTGATGGGTGTGCCTGGCCCGAAGTTGATGGATGAGGAGCAGTTCACGCAAGACATGTTCGGTGTTTCCACACCAACCTTCGTCACACCGGACACCAAGGCAAATGCGCAGTTGCAGATTGAAAGCCTGAAAAACGCGCAACTCTTTTATTTCGTCAACCTCGATCGCCCCCACATCCTGGATCTGATCATGCAGTCGCTGTGGATCAAGACACAGAGCAGTCCGTTTGAAGCGCCCTACTTTAGCTGCGTTCCCTACCTATTGGGAGAGGGGCAGGCAATGCAATATTCAGTATGGCCAACAACAACGAAACGGACGCCCATTCCACGGCTGCCTTGTCGTCCTCCTGATGACTATCTGCGCGATGCGATGGTTGCTACGCTGGCTGAAGAAGCTGTGGAGTTTGACATTCGCCTGCAGCTGCAAACCGATCCACATCGGATGCCGATCGAAAACAATGCTGTGCTCTGGCCTGAGAAGCTGTCGCCTCGCGTTTCGGTAGCAACGCTACGCCTCCCTCAACAGACATTCGACTCGCCAGCGCAAATGGAGTTTGCCAAACGTCTCTCCTACAATCCGTGGCACTGCCTTCCCGAACATCGACCGCTGGGCAATCAAAGCCGTGCTCGACAACGGATGTATGCGGAACTTTCGAAGCTGCGGCAGACGATGAACGCTGTGCCTCACTACGAACCAACGGGAGACGAGGTCTTTGAGTAAGCGGTTCGCAGAGTCATGCAGCGGCATCGTAGGTGATGCGATCGGTGTCAGAATCATCGATGAGCAAAGCTGTCTGAGTGGTTGGCATCTGGCTTTTGGGTTCAAGGCTAGTTAAAAGCCGCGATCGTCCAAAGCCGCGATGGTTAGCTTGATTGCGCTACACAACACAGCAATGACGCTGAATGAGCTGTAACGACAGCCTAAGCGGATAGTCGTACATCTTCACTGATCAAGGCTTGGGCGACTTCAGGCGCAATAGAAAGCCATTGAGGGTTCGTCGCTTTGCCGTGCTGCCACTCAAACACGACCTGGCTAAAAGCAGCCAAGCTGAACTCTCGATAGTCTGAGGCGTAGTGCTCAATCCAGACTAATTTGGCAGGATTGAGATGAAACTCTTGCACAATCTGATCGACCAGCTTTTCAATCACGAAGGGATTAAACCAACCGATCTCAAACCCCATGTCAGTGATCAGGACGGTGTGTACTTTGGTACGCGCCTGAAAAATGCGGAGATGACATTGCAGTAGCCAGGTACCAGAGACTTGACTGGGCATTTGACATGAGTAGGGCTGATCGATGATTTTCATAACGTCTAGGGCTTTAAGTAGTGGTAAGAATGAGAGCGTTGCTGTCAGCGGGCTAGGCAAAAAGTGAAACTGGTGAATGGCTTAAAGTGTGGCAAGCGATCGAGGTAAAGGGCAGGACGCAAACCGACGTTCGAACGAAGACGAAAGCAACATGAGACTGGGAGATGACTCGATTAAGGGCATCTCCTGCCAGCAGCTACGGCAGAACCAGTACACTTCATGGTGGCGAACGTGGCGAAGCATTGAGTTAGAGCAGCAGGGGCAAGCGTTCATCGTAAAACCCTTATTAATTAAGCGAACCAAGAGCGTCAGTCAAAAAGAGCTTTAGGTAATGCTTCAATTTGCTCTGAGCTGAACATAGAAGAAAATTCTGGAGAAACTCTGGAGATGGCAGAACGTTTGACGACGTTTTGTTGCGAAACGTCTTCTTGAAACGGCGATCGAAAGGCTTCTTCCAGCAGCAGCTTACCAACCCATGGCCTGAGCAATTTGCTGAACGAGATCGATCGGCTGAAAGGGCTTCAAAATGGTGAGTACGATGCCCAATTTGGGAAAGAGCTGTGGGTTGGGGAGGTAGCTGTTCGCCGTAAGTAACACAACCGGGATGGGCTGTGTTGTCGGATCAGAGCGGAGGTATTGCAGGAAGGCAAACCCATCCATCTCTGGCATCATCACATCCAGCACGATCGCATCGGGTTGATCAGCTTGAGCTTGCTCTAAGGCTTCACGCCCTGAGGCAGCGGTTAACACGTCCCAACCACCCAGCCGTTGTAGACAGAGCGCCACGACTTCCCGAATGCTGGCTTCGTCATCTACGACTAAAATTCGCTTGGTGGCCACTTCAAGCACCCCCAGCGTATGCGGTGGCATAACCTGATATGAACAGAGTATTTTTCACTCGCCTGACCGTTGCCATGAAGAACTGACTTACTGCAGTTTCAGCTTAGAAACAAAAGATGGAGAAAGTATGGAGAAAGCGTCTGAATGCTTAACAAAAGCTTAAGTCGGTGCCGCTCGACCGGAGTGGTACCGAAACGTTTATCAAAAAAAATGAGCGCGACCCGATCGCACTCAGGCTAAGTTGCCTATACACTGCTCGTCTTCACCATTACTGACTGTTTTTGCTTCCCCACCCGCATCAATGACCAGACGACGAAAAGCGTGCGCTGACTTTAAACATTAGAAAAATGACGACTCAGCCAGACGGCATTTTCGCGCAGGATATGCAGAATGCTGCCACGCACCAGCATTTCCATCCGTAGCCGTGCCTGTAACCGCGTATAGTGGTTACCTTGAATGGCGCTGGACGATGCCTGTACACCTTCAACGTGGCGAGGGGGCACCTGGCTAAAAATATGGGCAATCAGCTTTTGACGCAATTCAGGCATCGCAAACGCTGACTGATATGGATGAACAGGATACTCGTCCAAAACGTCCTCAATAGTTTGATTGACTCCTGCCAAGGTTAGATTGAGCAATCCTTGCAACATTTTCACCTCTCCATTTAAGGCTGATGATTACCAAACGATTGATGCTGGAAGCGATCGGTCTTAATCTCAAGCAATGGGCATAGCCTGACAAGGTAGTGCTAGCCCGTTAAGATAACTGACCTTGAACTCCACTTGCTAAAGATTCAGATTAGAAACAAAAGATGGAGAAAGTATGGAGAAACTGCCTGAAATCTTAAAGAAAGATTAAGGTTGGCAAGGATTGCCTGAGGCTTGCGCCTTAAAGAACCCAAGCATGCCAACTCCGTATGTGGGCTTGCAGTGCCATGGCCCTACGATCATTGCCGACCGTTATCAATCTACCGTCCTTCGTTAATCCCACCCCAGCAATTGACTAATTTCCCTGGCAATCTGAATAGGGTCGAAGGGCTTGACAATTAATCCCGCTGCTCCGAGCTGCTTGTATTCTGCCTGTTCAGTAGGTTGCACTTTAGCAGTCAGAAAGATCACTGGGATGGCTTGAGTTTGTGGATTCGCTTGCAGTTGCTGAAAGGTTTCTACCCCGTTCATTCCCGGCATCGACACATCCAGCAGAATGGCATCCGGTTGCTCTACGGCGGCGATTTGAATGGCTTCCGTTCCCGATGCTGCAGACAGCGCTTCCCATTTGGCGAGCTTGACCAAACACATGCGTACGACTTCGCGAATGCGGTCTTCGTCGTCCACGATTAAGATGCGTTTTGTTGTCATGACTTTATCTTGTTACCAACGCTGTTTCTGCTACCCACTCTGCTTCTGAAGACGCGGCTAACGGCTTTCACCGGGTTTGCAACGGCAAGGCAAAGAAAAAGGTGCTGCCTTGCCCCCAATGGCTCTCAACCCAGATTCGACCGTCGTGCTGCTGCACGATCGACTGGCAGATGGCCAAGCCTAAGCCAGTGCCACCTTGATCACGGGAATCAGACGCATCCACCTGCTGAAAGCGACCAAAGATACTTTCTAGTTTATCGGTTGGAATGCCGCGCCCTTGATCCTGCACCGAGAAGAGGATGTAAGGGGTAGGGAGTGGGGAGTGGAGCGTGGAGGGGTTTTTGAAGTTTTGAATAGTCTCCCCTACTTCCCCTGCTTTCCTTGCCGCCCTGTCCGCTACGACAGCGCTGAGCCAAACCGTACCGCCGGATGGGGAAAACTTGATCGCGTTGCTAAGAAGATTGGTAAACGTTTGGATGATGCGATCGGGGTCAACCCAGATTTGTAGCGATAAGGGCTGTACCACCAACTGAACGCCTGCTTCCTGAGCGCTGTTTTGCATGACTTCCAGCGATCGCTGCATCAGGTCACCAGCATTGCACCAGACCCGCACCAATGAAATTTTGCCGCTTTCTAACTTTTCTAGATCCAGCACATCGTTGACCAGTCGCACCAGACGTTCGGTGTCGGTGGCGGCAATCTCAATCATGCGCTTCATGGCAACGGGTTCATCATCCATCATGCCTGTCGCTAACAAACCCAACGAACCGCGAATAGAGGTTAGGGGCGTACGCAGTTCATGGCTGACGATCGAAATGAACTCATCCTTCATTTTCTCAACCTTCTGCCGCTCGGTAATATCCTCACCAATGCTGATGCTACCGACAATGGCTCCGTCAGAACTTTTTAGCATCGTGTTGTTCCAGGCAATCAAGCGTTCTTCACCGGAACGGGTCAGAATGGCATTCTGATGATAGGGATGAGCATTTTGGGTTAAAACTTCTGCAAAAACAGTTTGCATGGACGGCTGAGTAGACGGTGGCAAGAAGTTTTCAAACCAGTTCTTGCCGATCACTTCTGAATCAAGGTACCCAGTCAGGCTCAAGAAAAATGGATTGACGTAGTTGACAGTGCCCTCCTGGTTCAGACCAACCACAATCAACTGCACGTTATTTAGCAGCGATCGCCAGCGTCGTTCGGCTTCACGGATCACGGCTGTGGCTTGCTGCCGTTCCTTCAGCTCAACCTGAAGCTGTCCGTAGAGTTCGGATTGCTGAAGGGCGATCGAGAGTTGACTGGCAATTTGTTGCAAGAGCTCGATTTCCCAAACCTGCCAATGGCGTGGAGTCGCATTTTGGTAGATGGCCAGCAAACCCCAGAGCGTGGTGCCGGAAAAAATCGGCGCGACCGCATACGCTTTCGCCTGGAACTGTTCTAGCAAGGCAATGTGGCAGGAGTGTAGCCCAGCCGCATAAATATCTGGAATCACAAACGTTTCGTGCCGTTGAAAGCGACCGCCCTTCGTGTCTTGTAGATGTGTATCCTCACAAACTTTTTGAACCTCTGGTTCTACCAGTTTGACCCAACCGTCACTGACCGATTCGGCAATGAAATCGCCACTCCAATCAGGCTGAAAGTGGTAGACGGCAACGCGATCGCCCTGTAAGGTTTGCCTTACCTCTGCAACTGCTGTGTTGAGAATGGCGTTGAGATCCAGGGATTGCCGAATCGCCTGGGTCACGTTCCAGCGCAACTGTTCCTGTCTGGTTTGCTGCTGGAGAGTTGCTTCCGTCTGTACCTGTTCCTTCAGCACGGCGAGCAGGCGATCGTTAATGGCGGTTAGCTCTGCGGTTCGTTCTGCAACCCGTTGCTCTAACCCAGTGTTGAGTGACTGTAAGCCAGTCTCGGTTTGTTTGCGCTGAGTGATGTCCTTAAAAACGAGGGCAACTTTTTGGCTTGATGGTTGCCCAAGTCGGAACGCATACACATCAAACCAGCGGTTCAATGGCATAGCGCCATTTTCAAACCGAATTGGTTCGCCTGTTAGCGCCACGTTCCCAAAGATCTCAAACCAATGGTCTTCGAGATTGGGCATTAATTGACGCGCTGTTTTACCGACTACCTGTGCCAATCCCGATTGCTGCTCAAAGGCTGGATTCGCTTCCAGAAAGCGATAATCGTATGGCGTGTTGGTTGCATCAAACAGCATTTCAATCACGCAAAAGCCTTCGTCAATGGATTCAAACAGTGTTCGATAGCGATACTCCGATTGGCGCAGGGCTACTTCAGCTTGTTTGCGCTCTAGCAATTCAGTCTGTACCTGTTCAAACAATGCCGCTTGCTGAAGGGCGATACTGACCTGCGCTGAAAGCTGCCGCAGCAGGCTGATCTCTGAATCCTGCCACGGGCGCGGCGCAGTACAGTGGTGAGCCACAAGCAAACCCCATAACTCGTCATTTTTGAGAATGGGAACAACCAGGTTTGCCCTTACTTGAAATTGCTCTAAAAATTCAATATGGCAGGGGCTAATAGCAGCATTGTAAATATCAGCTTTGGCTGTCACCAACCCCTGCTTAAACGGTTCGACATAGGTCTCGCCAATACAGGGGTCATAGATATTAAAGGGAAAGATTGACAGGGCTGGATCCCCAACTGACTCAACGGTAACCGTTCCGCCCCACTCAGCCGAAAACTGAAAGAAAATCACACGATCGGTCTGAAGGAACTGCCGCACCTCATCAACCGTGGTTTGCAAGATATCCTGTAAATTGAGCGACTGTCGAATCCGTTGGCTCATCTGCATGACCAGTCGCTGCTGCTCAAATTGCTGCTGGGTGTGTAGCCGTGCTGCTTCAATGACTCCATTCACCGCCAGATGCAGCTTCCCTGGGGTAATCTCCCTCTTGATCAAATAATCTTGTGCGCCTGCTTTCATTACCTGCACCGCGATCGCTTCATTGCCCTGACCTGTAACAATAATCACTGGCAGGTAAGACTGTTGGGTTACGGCTTGCAATTGAGCCAGGAATTCCAGTCCGTCTCGATCGGGGAGGTGATAATCCAGCAGCACGACATCGGGTTTCTGTTGCTGCCATAGCTCTAGTCCGCGTTGAACTGAAGCTGCTTCTAAAAACGTGTAGGAATATTCACTATCGCGGAGCAAATAGCGCTGGTAGAGTGCTTGGTCTTCTGGGGAGTCATCGACAATGAGGATAATCCGTGATCTTTGACTCATGACTCATCCCCCAGGTATCAGGCAATATGATGACTTCAAACCGATATTTTACCAAGGTCTTCATGAGATAAGCCTCAATGAAGGGCAACGTAAACACTCCGCCAATCCCAAACCCAGCTACCGCTTTGACGTGATGGGAGGATGGGATTGCTCACCCTCCTACTAGCCTCTTCGATCGACCTTCTAAGCGATTAAGCACACGGGCAACTAACTCCGGTTCCAGAATCGGCTTGCGAATATAGTCATCGCCTCCAGCCGCGAATGCCTGAACAATCATGTCTGCCTCCTGGTGAGCCGTCAAAAACAGGATCGGCAGGTTGCCCCATTGAGGGTCATGCCGCACCACCTGACACAGTTCAATGCCATTAAACCCTGGCATTTCGATATCCAAAAGCAACAGATCGGGAGCAGTGCTAGTCAACACGTCCCAAAAACGATCGGGATCGAGCAAGGTTGTCACCTGCAAGCCCCAGGGTGATAGCACCGCTGATAACTGATGCAGAATGACCGGATCGTCGTCTACAGCCATGACCGTACCTGTCAGTGATGACCGTGCACTAAGCGTCTGGGCAATAGCTTGAAAAATTTGCTCCACCGTAGCAGGCTTTTGCAGAAAGGCTTGTGCCCCTAACCGGACTGCAGCAATGCGATCGTGAAACTGATCGCGTTGTGTAAGAACCAGTACTGGAATCTGGGGATACTGTCGCCTCAATGTTGTCAGCCAGGTTAGACCAGCTTCATGCCCGTCTGCAACAGTCAGATCGAGCAAAATCGCCTCTGGTCGATTGCGATCAAGCAGGCGTTGTGCCGCTTCTAGATTGGAGGCCATGATGAGGTGGAGCGATCGACCCGTTGCTTCTGCCTGCAAGCGTTCGGTTAGCGCCACGTCATCATCAATCACTAGCACCCGTGGCAGTTGGGAAAGCCCTTGCAGAGCCGATGCCATCGTCTGAGGCGGTTGACTCATTTCCTGTCGCAACGCCTCTATCCATTGCGCTATTTGCTGAATTTCAGCGGCCTCCAACGCCAGATCAGGATGCAATAATGTTTCAATTTGCCTCGCCAGCACCGACCCCTGCGGGAAGCCATACACGCCCAGCGACCCCACTAATTTATGCACAGTCTGCTTTGCCTCCTGATGCAACTCAGCCGTTAAGTGGCCCGTTCGTGATGCATCAACGACTTGATCTAGCAAGTCAATCTGGGCAATGAAAGAATCTTTAAACCGCTCCCAAAGTTCAAGCATAGCGGCATCAGTTGCTTCTAGGGAAAAGCCTGGTGCTGCCTTCAGAGGCTCTTCCTTCTTTGTCGGAGCCACGGTTTCGAGCGCTTTCCGTGGGGACGCTAAACCTGGACGCAGGCGATAACCAAAGCCATACATCGTCTCAATTAAGTCCTGGCTGGCTCCAGCCGCCTTCAACTTCTGCCGAATCGCTTTGATATGGCTACTGATGGCACTTTCGGTTGGGGTCGCTTCCAAAGCCCAAAGGTGTTCAATCATGGCAGAGCGACTGAAAATCTGTTGGGGATGCAACAACAGCAATTCCAGAATGCCATACTCCTTCGGCGTTAAGTGTAAAAGCTGCCCTCCATAGAAAATTTCATTGGTTAGGCCGTTAAGCTGCAGATCACCCCAGGTCACAACAGAGGTTGTTGTGGTTCTGCCACGTCTCAGCAAGGCACGGATCCGTGCCAGGAGTTCTGGCATATGAAAGGGTTTGACCATGTAATCGTCTGCCCCAGCATCCAGCCCCATCACGCGATCGCTTAACCGATCTCTTGCTGTCAATAGGAGGATGGGCAATTGACACCCCTGATTGCGCAGTTGTCTGCAAACGCTAATGCCATCGATCTCAGGAATGCCGATGTCTAATAGTAAGAGGTCATAACCAACCTGCTCGGCTAACGCCAAAGCCGATCGACCATCTTCTGCAACCTCAACAACATGATGGGTGCTCAATGCCTCCTCAATCAGGAGGCTAATGGCTGGGTCATCCTCCACCAATAAAATTTTCACATTGATACCCGCTGGCTCTAAGTCAACAGAAGCGTTGTTGGGAAAAAATTACCACTTTAAGAATATAGATATTACTACTTAAAAAAAGAGATATCTGACTTTGCTTTCCTGCTTGAGGCAGTCATTCAACAGGCGCTTCAAACCCCTGTAGCAATCAACACCTGTGGCAATCAACATTAAATTAATTGGTTATCAAGCGGCAAGACAACGCCTGCCAACTGCCGTTACAGCATTGTATCGCTTCACTCATGTAAAAGCATTTGCACACAACAGGCGTTCCTGACTCTATGCTCTCAACCATCAGCTACACCCAATGAGCGCTGTACAGTGAACCGGATCATTGGAAGCCTCTTGTCTTCAAGATCACCTGGTAATAGTACAAATGTTTTGCTCGATCGCTAAACTAGCAGTGCCAGGACGTATACTAAAACTTGCTTGCCCTCGATCAAAATGCTCTAGCAGGAACTCCATATCATGACCACTCCTAAAAACGGCGTCAAAACCGTTGACGCTGCAGTACCAGAAGCAGCAAGTGTTGACTCAGCCACTCGTGAGCTTGATGAACCCATCCTTCATGTCCCAGAAGCGTCTGCAGCCCCCGATTTGAAGGTGTCCCTAACAGCTGATGAAGAGATCACGCAGGCAATTCAAGTGCTATCGAATCTCGCAACCTTAAAGCTGAAAACTCAGGAGTCTAAAGACCAATCGCTCGCAGTCCTGAGGAAGATTGAGTCATTGTTTAAGCTGGAGGAGCCGATTTCGCCGCAAGACCTTGACGAGCTTAAAACTGGATTCAAAACCTTGAACAAGTTTGCTCTGGCGGTTAATCAGTACTACGAGACTAAAACAAAGGCAGAAGCCGCGAAACAAGTGCTTGATGCTATTTTAGGCAGCTTTAAGTCGAGCACAAACTAGCGTTCTTGATGCATACGTTAACAGAGCTAGTGGTCGATTTAAACTGTGCTTATTTTCAGCGATTCAGTCATTGATGTGCTACAACCTGTGCCAGTGATGGTGATGGTGATGGGTTCGCTGTGAAACGATTTTTGCTCTTTCGAAAACGAGCTTCTTTGAAGCGATCGCGACTCCAAACGCATGCTTTTTGGCGCAAACAAGTCTGGGGCAAACAAGCCTGGAGCAAACAAGGCTCACTTTTACAAAAGCGCCTCTGCTCACGGCTAGGGATACGGTTAATAACCCTGATGACCATGGGCTTTGTGCTGGGTTTCACGGTTTCTAGCCTCTTCCTGCTTTCTCCTCAGGAGTTACAGAGCGATTCAATCGACATTGGTACGCCTGAGCCTTTGGTCGCGTTCACACAGCCCGTACCGCTCCCATTACTGGAGAATGGTCGCCCTCAACTGTCACCGCTTCCATTGGCACAGGAAGTATGGCAATGTGAGGTTGTGGTTGTGGGAGGCTCACTCGGTGGTGTTGCGGCAGCGGCTCATGCCATGCAGTCGGGAGCTATCACCTGCCTGATTGAACTTACACCCTGGCTCGGCGGACAAATTAGTGCTCAAGGGGTGTCAGCGATCGACGAATCGCGCTTGATGTGGGAAAGCGGCACCTTTTCGCCAAGCTGGACGAGCTTTAAGGCGTTAATTCAACAGCAAACCGTGACGCTGCCTTCCTGGGTTCCGGTAAGAAGTGAGCAACGGGTTGAAGATCTCAATAGCTGCTGGGTTGGACGGCTCTGTTTTTCGCCCCACGCAGGTGCTGCTGCGGCCCAGAAACTGCTCAAGGCGGCGGCGGTTAGCGCTCCTGGCAGCCGATGGGGTACCAGCATTGCCTTTAAAGGGGCTGAGTTTGATGCGACAGGTCAGCTGATTACGACGATTAATGCAGTGCGTCGCCTTCCGCATCGGTCTGACTATGTACCTGAAGGGTGGTTTTCAACAGAGTTAGGGCGCTGGTATTCCTGGCAAACCGATGATGTGTTTGCCAAACAGTCTCTGCGTCTCCACGCACCTCCCGGCAAACGACTGCTGGTTATTGATGCGACTGATACGGGGGAATTGGTTGGTTGGGCAGGCATTCCGCATCATCTTGGTACTGAAGCGAAAGCAACGACGGGAGAGCCCAATGCTTCCCTGAAAGCCAATCCCGATTGCACTCAGGCGTTTACCTATCCCTTTGTCCTGGCGCTCCATAATGACCATGGAGCGAGTTTGAAAGCCTTGGCGCGTTTGCAGCCAGATTATTCGCGGCAAGAGCATCAGCGAGAATTTTCGGTCAAGCGTTATCCCATGTTTCAGGGGTTACATAACTTTTTCAACTACCGCCGGATTATCAGCACAACCCGCAATAACCCGTTCTATGACACATCAGTGCTGGGGGATATGACGGTTGTGAACTGGAATCGTGGCAATGACTGGAACTGGATGAATCCACCGCTAATCCTGACAGAGCAACAACTTGATACGTCTGGACAGCGCCAGAACTGGAAAGGCGGACTGGAAACAGTCGCGCTGAGAAGCGCTCAAGAGCATGCGCTGCTCTTTGCTGAATGGTTGATGAAGACACAAGCAAAACTCCAGTTTCCCCTCATGCTGATGAGAGGCTCTGACGCTCCAATGGGCACGACGTCAGGCTTGAGCATGGTGCCCTACATCCGAGAGGGCCGACGGATTAGCGGGCGCAGCGCGTATGGACAGCGTGAATTTATGATTCGAGAGATGGACTTGCGAAAGGACTTAGCCGGTGGACGTGACTTCAGCCGCACCGCGATCGCTGTGACTCACTACGCGATCGATCTGCATGGCTGCCGCTATCGCAACTGGCAAGCCTCTGATGAAGCGGCCAGTGCCCCAGTAAAAGAGTCTGACATCCGCCCACTCCACATCCCGCTAGAAAGTTTAATACCGCAAGGCGTGGATAATCTCTTGATCGGTGGTAAAAGCATTGCCGTTACGCATATTGCGAATGCGGTCACGCGAACGCATTACAGTGAATGGAGTATTGGAGCAGCGGCTGGAGCAACCGCAGGTTGGCTGGTAACAGAAGCCCCGCACAACCTGGCACCGGCAGCAATCACGGCCAAACGGTTAATGCCTACCTTGCAGCGCTATCTCACGTCTCAGGGACTGCGCTACCGTTGGTAGGGGCACACGGCCACAAGGTTTGTTGGCTGACGAATCGCACTGCCTTAGAAAACAGTTAACGATCGCGTGGCTTCGATCAAAGCAGGTACGGCGTTGGCATCCCAACGACCTTCACCGCGTCGTCCAGTCAACAAAATCAAGTGCAGGCTGTAGTCATGCGGGTAACCGTCAGCTTCTAGCCAGAGGCGATCGCTTTCTGCTTCACAGGCGATCGCCTCCTCATCCATTAACTCACTGCTCATATGAGCCATTGTCTCTGCCAGTTGATGCAACAACCGACAGAAATCATGGA
Source organism: Stenomitos frigidus ULC18 (assembly GCF_003003795.1). Lineage (GTDB taxonomy): Bacteria > Cyanobacteriota > Cyanobacteriia > Leptolyngbyales > Leptolyngbyaceae > Stenomitos > Stenomitos frigidus_A. The sequence continues at coordinate 21,334 of NZ_PVWK01000153.1, forward strand.
GCTCTGCTTCTGTCAGCTCCAGTGCCCAGTCCTCCGTTCCGACTAAGCCTTTGAAGATCTCTGCCTCAGCATCCCAGCCTAGCCGCCAACCAAGACCACTTTTGACCAACCGCGCCATCGTTAAGGCTTTGGTGCTGGCGCGATCGCGGGTATACGAGAGCTTGGGGCTGCTGCGGGACGAGAGGATTGAGATGTCGCTGGTGAGAAGGTATCTACTAAAGCCTGTACTAATGCGTCACGCTGCGATCGGTTGAGCTGTTTAATCGCGGCTCGATCACCATCCGCTGGGTTCGTCCGCAGCGTTGCACGGCTAGGATAGCTCGTCTCGTCAAAGGCGCCGTTGAGCCCCAACCCCAGGTAGTCTGCCAACGTCAGCTTCCAGTCAAAGCGGTAGAGCGGCGATCGTCCGGCCACATAAAGGTGATAGCGCACAAAACGACCGACTAGCGTATTCTCTGCTTCAACTTTCCCGGTTTCCTTGCTGACGTACTGATTTTCTTTGGGTAGCGACGGCACTCGCTCATAGACAACTTGCCAAACACCCTCTGGTCGCACTCGTTGAGCCAGGGCAGATGTTTGAGTCAGCACATCAGGTAGAACTGCCAGAGTCGTCACAATGAGCAAGCCACTCATCAGCGCCATTAGACTGATGCTTAGGCGTCGAAGCCCCATCCGTTTTTTGGTCATACGATCGCCCATTCAATATGTTGGGAGAGATTGGTAGGGGCGGGTTTAACAAGATCGTTTCGCTGTTAGCGGTTGGCTTGTTAAACCCGTCCTATAGTTTGCTAGCGGATAGTAGTTTACTAGTCGATCGGTATATTGACATACAGCCTTCTCTACATAGGGTGGTGTTACCGTCAGCGTCGCGCACCAAGCAAACAGGCTTCTCGTATGTCAGTACAGAGAGGCCGTAACTTTAGACGTTACTCACCAATAATTTCGGGTTGAGTCAGTTCATCCGACATCTCAATAATGGCTCGCATGACTGGCTTCATCATGGGATCGTCAACACTGTCGAAATCTTCAAACCGTCTACGCTTGGCCCGATTTGCCACCTGAACCGTAATCCGATAACGATTGGAAGCGGCTGAAATCAACTCGTCAGCCCGACGCATCAACTGAGTGCTATCGAACGCGGCACGCTTTTGCATGAAATTACCTGATTAGTGAAGACATTATGCTCTAGTCTATCAAGAGTGTATGACTTCCGCTGTAACCAGACCAAACTGGGTGCAGCATCTAGTCACAAAGCTTGGCTGAAAGCCTGTTGACAGTTGGCTTCAGGTGATTGAAAACAGGTAAGTCGGGTGGATCGAGGTAATTGAACTGATGACAGTGTTAGTTGTAGCCACAGGTAATCCAGGCAAGCTCAAGGAAATGCAGGCGTATTTGGCAGGGCTCGATTGGGCCTTGGCGCTGAAGCCAGACGCTTTAGAGGTTGAAGAAACAGGCGCTACGTTTGCCGAAAATGCTTGCCTGAAAGCCTCACACGTAGCACAAGCCACCGGAGAGTGGGCGATCGCTGACGATTCAGGGCTAGAGGTCGATGCGCTCGACGGTGCGCCAGGCGTTTATTCTGCCCGTTACGGCCATTCAGATGCCGAGAGAATTGAGCGACTGCTGAATGAATTAGGCAATGAGTTGAATCGTGAGGCACGGTTTGTCTGTGTCATCGCGATCGCCCGACCCGATGGTGCGATCGCCCTGCAAGCAGAAGGCAGTTGTCCTGGTAGGATTCTCCACAGTCCTCGCGGTACAGGTGGTTTTGGCTACGATCCCATCTTTTATGTCCCGAACCAGGGGTTAACGTTTGCCGAGATGTCAACCACTCAAAAACGTACCATTAGCCATCGTGGGAAGGCACTGCAGGCGCTGCTACCCCGGCTCAAGTCACTGTAGGCGTGGGGAGTCGGGAGTCGAGTAAAAAGCCAAACTCAAAACTTAAGACTCTTTGACTAGCTGATCGCTGTAATCCACAACATGCTTTCTTTATAGCCCTAAGTCTGAAACTTTCATTTCATGAGAACTTCAATTTCATGAGAACTTCTCCGTAATGCTCCGGACTCAGTAATGATCCGGAGCAAGAGAGCCTACTAAGTAGAAGACTACAGGGATTGGTTATGCCAGCTCTACGCATCTTCACGCTTCAAAGGCAGTTCGAACTTCACTCCAACTTTACAAAGTATTAGCTATGTAAAGTTGCTGAAAAGATTAAGTCCGTGGATCAACGGGTACGATCTTTGCCCATGAAGTAGGAACTATAGTTTAGCCATAGCTTCTAAGTAATTGTACGGTTCGCAATCCCACACGCTGAAACGGTTATGCAATCAACGTTACCTACCGCATTGGATGATCCATCGACGTTGGCTTCCGCTGCTCTTCAGGTGCCACATCGATCGGTCAACTCGATCTCTAAGCGGCTTCTAGATATTGTCGGTAGTCTTGTTGGCTTGTTGATTCTAGCGATCCTTTTCATTCCGCTGGCGATCACCATTAAGCTCGATAGTCCTGGCCCCATCTTGTATGCCCAACAACGCTATGGCTTGTTAGGGCAGCCGTTTCGGATCTACAAATTCCGCTCCATGGTGCAGAATGCGGACGACCTGAAGTCGCAGGTGAAGAACGAAGCAAGCGGACTCATCTTTAAAAATCAGGACGATCCCCGCGTGACAAAGATTGGGCGCTTCTTGCGTCGTAGCAGTCTGGACGAGTTTCCTCAGTTTTGGAATGTGTTGCTGGGTGAGATGAGCCTGGTTGGCACACGACCACCAACGGCTGATGAAGTGTCTCGCTACAAACCTCATCACTGGCAGCGGTTGAGTGTCAAGCCTGGGATGACGGGTGAGTGGCAAGTAAACGGTCGATCGACCGTTAAAGACTTTGAGGATATTGTGAAGCTTGATTTACGCTACCAGGCTCAGTGGCATCCCTTTTACGATGTAACTCTGATTGCTCGCACGATTTACGTCATTGTGGCTAAGGTTGGTGCTTTTTAAGCAGGTGCCAGAACAGCGAACTAGAACAGTAAGCTTTTAGTCTTCAACATTTTTGGTCTTTAAGTTTCGATTCCCTAGCGTTGAACGCCCCTTTTTTGGGTAGAGATGGACGGCTGCTTTTCCCTACAAAGCCTTTACATCTGCAAAATTTTTCATTATGACGCTGGTTGAGAAAGTTTTATTTACAGCGGTTCTCGATCGAGTAAGCCACAGTTCAATCAAGACGGGTGTGGGGTGTAGGGTATCGGGTGTGGTGAATATGAAAACAGCTGTAAGAGGGCGCAAACTGCGCCCTCTTTGTTTTGGTGATACAGTGCGCTGGTTTTACAGTCAGGTCGATCGCCAGGAACTCTCGATGCGGTTACTTACCTAAAATCTCTTTTGTAAGAACGATAAAGAGCAAGACGAACACAATTGAAGCAAGAATCATTGACACGACTAAACTCTCCTGAACCGACTTTCACGGGCAGCCCTTACAGCCAAACAATGACAGCCAAACAAGCACATCCAGATTATTGTGCAACAATCCGGTTCTTCGCGAAGTCTTTTCAAGCTTCTTTGCGAAGTCTCTTCGATCGCGCCAATTTGCCTTAGGCGAACGTTTGTATTACGAAACAAATGTATTATACAGATGGGCTTTGGAGTCGTCCTGGAGTAAAGCGCTTGTAGACAGGGCTCTCGTCATTCGGTTGCTCTGCATGATCACCCATTAAATTGTTGCTAATTCACCATTTGGTTGCATCATGGTGTCTGTAAAAGACCAGTGGGTAAGAGTGCATATGCGATCGCGTCGGTACGGTTGTAAAGCAGATTCAGTTATAGCAGGCAGGTAGGAACGCTCAGCATGGTTTTACTGCTCACAGATGTTTTTCTGCTGCTGACTCAGGTCTTGCTTTGGATTGTGGTTGGGTTAGTCACCTGGTTTGTACTGCTCAAAGCGCTGCCAAGAGCATTTCTCGGCCTGTTGGTGCTGCTGCTAATTTTGAGCCTTTTGGCAGTGTCTTTTTTCAGCGGGCCATCGGTCTTTGATGATTCCGATATTTTTCGGACGCTCTGGTACCTGATTTCGTTGATTTTTCGGCCGCTCAGTCTGGGAGTCATTTTGCTCCTGATTTTGTTGACTGGCACCAAGGTCAACAAGGTTGTCGGTAGAGTCATTAACACTGCGCTGGTACTTTTGCTGGCTTGTTGTCTACCCATCGTGTCCTATTTCATGGCTCAGGAGTTGGAATGGGAAGGGATTCGCATGATCCAACCAGCGGCTGCACAAGTCACGGGTGATAGCCGGGTCATTGTCCTTTTGGGACGAGACACCACACGTCCCTTTTTAGGACCCAGAACGACCTGCCCGCCTCTGCGACCGACGCAGGGAGGCATGCCTGCCACACCTGCTACGCCACGACCACCTGATGGTGAACAACCCATGTCAGCGGAGGCCTTTCGGGTGCTGACGCAGGCACCGACTCAACTGCCGATTCAATTAACGGATAAAGCCGATCGCCTTTTCTATGCAGCTGAATTGTATCGACAAAACCCCAACAGCCAGATTGTGATTAGTGCGCCGCGCAGGCTCGATCGCAAGACGAAGGATGGTGAAACCAAAGAAATGGTGTCTGAAGCCAAAGACATCCAGACGTTCCTCAATCAGTCGTTGAATGTTCCCTGTGAAGCGATGCGGTTTCTCGATCACGATGGCGTCAGTATCCGCCGGAGCGCTGAGAACGTCAAAAAAATTCTGGATGACAATAAAATCAATTACGGCAATCAATTGACAGTGATCAACACGGCCATGAGCACAGAGCGCACTTACCGTACCTTTCGAGAAGTGTTTGGCTTTTACCCTGTGGCACGACCAACCGATTTCTACACGTTGCCAGCTCGTTCCAAGCTGGACAATTTGGCACCAGAGCGCGATTTGGTTGAACCCCAACTTCAGGCAACCGATTTTTTGCCTAGCATAGACGCTCTGACTTTGGGTTCACAGGCGATCGAAGAATTTTCCAGCTCCATCTATTACTTTCTGCGCGGCTGGATTAAGTTTAGGGATCTGGGCTAATGAGGTGGTTTAGCGATGCTAAACGGTGATGATTTGTCCTCAACGGTGGCCAGCGATCGCTGACTCAATTCGTTTAGGATGAGAGAGTTTACGCACTGATACACCAAATAATGGCTCAATCTCGGCTGCGAAAATTGGGGCAATACCTCCTCCCCCATTGGAAAGCAGCAGTCTTAGGCGTTCTGGTACTGTTCGTTGTGAATTTTTTAGGGGTGCGCATTCCCCTTCAAATTCGTGATGCGATCGATAAGCTTCAGGTGACGTTCAGCTTCGATCAGGTTTTCTACTACGTGGTGCTTGTCCTGGCGATGGCAACCATCATGTGGCTTGTGCGGATGATCTCGCGCACGCTGCTGTTTGGGGTTGGTCGTCAGGTTGAGTTTGACTTAAAGCAGAAATTGTTTGCCCATCTGCTTGCGCTAGAGCCATCGTATTTCGCCATCAATACGGTTGGTGATTTGATCAATCGAGCGACGAGTGATGTCGATAATATTCGCCGTCTGCTGGGGTTTGCGGTGCTCAGTGTGGCAAACACGCTGTTCGCATACGGGCTGACTTTACCCGCAATGCTCAAGATCAATGTCAAAGTCACGCTCCTGTCTCTGTCGGTCTACCCGATCATGCTGATTTTGGTGCAGATGTTCAGCACACGCCTTCGGCAGCAGCAGATTGTGGTGCAGGAGCAGTTGTCTGATCTCAGTGAGCTCATTCAAGAAGATATGAGCGGCATTTCCCTGGTGAAGATTTATGCTCAGGAAGAAAACGAGCGAGAAGCCTTTCAGCGACGCAATGAAGAATTGCTAGAAGCAAATTTGTCGCTGGCACTGACACGAAGTACGCTGCTGCCGCTGTTGCCTGGGCTGGCAAGTGTAGGTTTGCTGGTCGTGCTGCGGTTTGGGGTAAGCGCGATTAATGAAGGTGCTATTACCGTTGGCGATTTTGTTGCCCTCTTACTTTATGTCGGTCAACTAGCTTTTCCTGCGGCCTTGCTGGGGTTTACGATTACGGCGTACCAACGGGGTGAGGTGAGTGTCGATCGCATTGAGGCGATTCTGAATGTGAAGCCCAAAATCTGCGATCGACTAGATGCGATTTCCCTGCCGCGATCGCAGATAAAAGGTGAATTAACCGCGCAAAACCTGACGTTTGCCTTTCCGGTAGCCAGTGGTAGCGTCAGCAGACCGGCTCTGCAGCAGGTGAACTTTACCATTCAGCCACAGGAAACCGTTGCCATTGTGGGGCCGATTGGGGGTGGTAAATCAACACTGGCAAACGCGTTGCCTCGGTTGCTGGACATTGCTCCAGGGCAACTCTTTTTGGATGGCTACGATATTACTCAGGTCAGACTTTCGGATCTGCGCGGCGCGATCGCTTACGTTCCGCAAGACAGCTTTCTTTTCAGCACGACGATTAAGAACAACATTCGCTATGGAGAGCCGGGCGCAGACGAAGCTGCCGTTGTTTATGCGGCCAAGCAAGCTCAAATCCACAGTGAAATTCTCAACTTTCCGCATCAGTATGAGACGATCGTGGGTGAGCGTGGGATCACGCTGTCGGGTGGTCAACGGCAACGCACTGCCCTCGCGCGAGCGTTGCTGGTCGATGCCCCGATCCTGATTCTAGATGACGCTCTTTCTAGTGTGGACAACCAGACGGCAACCCAAATTTTGCGCAACCTTTCTGAAGGCACCAACCGCAAAACAGTGCTCTTTATCTCTCACCAACTGTCTGCTGCTGCCAGTGCCGATCGCATTTTTGTGATGAACCAGGGTGCGATCGTGCAGTCTGGTAGTCACGCGGCCTTGATCGCACAGGACGGCTTGTATAAAACACTGTGGAACCAGCACCAGCTAGAGGAAGTCTTGCAATAATTGGTGTCCGCTGGTTGGCTGAATCAATTTGCCCTTGGTCAGGCGTTCCATTTGACGCTTTATTTCGTTTTGACGTGATGACGCGAGTTTCCTGAAGACGACGGGTAGTCTAGGGTATCAATCTAATGACTAAGTCTTAAAGAATACTGGGTGGATGACGTGTACTGATCGCATTCGACTCGATACAAGCACGTTGTCCTCGGTCTCGATAGTCAAGTTTGATACTCGTGTCTGCTTTTCGTAGAAAACGTCTGGAAACCTCACGTTTAGTGATGAGTTCACAATAGCCAGCCTTATAATCACTTACTTAACGAACCGAGGGAGGGGTCACCATGACCTGTACAAAACATTCGCGCTACTACACCATCCTTTCCCTATCCTTGCTGGTGCCGTGCGTGCTGCTTGTAGAACTACCAGCTAACGCACAGAAGGCTGTCACCCGTTCTACGATCGTGTCGCCATCCAAGGTCAGCCTTAACTTCAAAGTGCCGAAACGTGGTGCACCGCGATCGACGGCAGGTGGAGCCAGTCGTGGTTCTTGCTTGAGGGGCAGCAATCAACCAACGAAACAACGGCTGACGGCGGTAGTGCCACGGACTCGACTGGGTCTCACTTTTGCTGAACGTCCCAGCTTTTTTGTCTATGTGCCTCAGTCCCCGGCTCAAACAGCAGGGTTTCTCTTACTCAGCGATGATGACACTGAAGTGGTCTACGAAACGACGTTTGTCTTGCCGCCTAAAGGGGGGATCGTACGTTTTGACCTGCCCGAAAAGGCTCCAGCACTACAAGTAGGTAAGCAGTATCACTGGTTTGTCACAACGCTCTGCGATGCCACCAGTGGTTTAAGTGGTAGCCCCACGGTAGAAGGATGGATTGAGCGATCGACTCCTGAAGTGGCGCTGACGAAAGCACTCCAAAAGACCCTACCTGGTAATCGCCCCAATCTTTATGCGGAGGCTGGCATTTGGCACGAAACATTAGCATCCCTTGCCGATCTCCAGCAGCAATATCCACAAAATTCCAAGGTTCTCAACGACTGGCGTGACGCGCTGAAATCCGTTGGCTTAGAAGCCGTCGCGACAGAACCACTCCTTAATTGCTGTAAAGCAAAGCCATAACTGCTAAATGTGGAAAACGTTGAGACAAAAGGTTTGGTATTGGCGCGGGATGATTATCGCCGTTCCCAGCGTTACAGCTGTGCTTTTGGGCCTTCGTGCGCTGGGACTACTCCAGGCATTGGAGTTTCCAGTCCTGGATCAGTTTTTGCTCATGCGTCCTCAGGAGGCGATCGACTCTCGGTTAGTCATTGTTGAAATCAACGAAGCTGATGTCCAGAAGGTTGGTCATTGGTCGCTCACAGATGCAGAACTGGCTAGGGTGCTAGAGACGATCAAGCAACAAAAACCAGCAGCGATCGGGCTAGACCTCTACCGTGATTTGCCGGTTGAGCCCGGCCGCCAAACGTTGACCAAACTCTTTACAACTACGCCGAATCTCATTGGTGTGCAGAAAGTTGCTAGCAACAGCGATAGCTCTCCTGTCAATCCCCCTCCTGTGCTCAAGCAGCGTGATCAGGTCGGTGCGAATGACCTGCCGCTAGATGGCGATGGCAAAGTGCGTCGAGGCTTATTTTACCTAGAAGACCAGAAAGACGAAACCGTTTTTAGCTTTGGGTTTAAGCTGGCAGAGCTTTACTTGAAAAAGAAAGGCATTGAGCCGGAACTGACACCCAACAATGAGATAAAGCTTGGTGCAGCAGTCTTTCCCACGTTTAATGCCAATGATGGCAGCTATGTCGGTGCCGAAGCCGGTGGCTACCAGGTCATGCTGAACTATCGAGGCACCAGACAGCAGTTTCAGACCATCACGCTAACAGATGTGCTGGAGCAGAAGGTGCCGCCGAATCTCATGCGCGATCGCATTGTGCTCATCGGTGCTACAGCTGAAAGTCTGAAAGACCTCTTCTATGTGCCCTATAGCAGCAGTTTAACCGCGCCAAAGCGCATGGCAGGCGTCATTATTCATGCCAACCTGATTAGCCAGATTCTCAGTGCGACGCTGGACGAACGGATGCCCACGCTAAGAACCTGGAGCGAACCACTGGAAGCGCTGTGGATTTTAGGATGGGCAACCGTTGGTGCGATCTTAAGCTGGCGACAACGGTATATTGGCAAGCCTGGTATTCGTCCCTGGAATACAGTGAGCGTCCTCGTTGCAGGCATTTGCCTGGTGACTGCCAGTTATGCGACCTTTTTACAGGGGTGGTGGATTCCGGTTGTGCCACCCTTTATGGCGTTGATGGGAGCATCGATCGTGATCACGGGTTATGTCGCCCGGTCTGCGGCTGAAATGCGCCGCACGTTTGGGCGCTATCTAACCGATGAAGTGGTTGCCAGTTTGCTCGAAACACCCAGTGGGTTGACTCTCGGTGGAGAACGGCGCAAGGTCACGATTCTAATTTCAGACTTGCGTGGGTTTTCTGCCATCTCTGAAAGTCGTCCACCTGAACAGGTCGTGACCATTCTCAACCTTTATCTAGGCATGATGTCTGATACAGTCACCCGGTACAACGGCACCATCAATGAATTCATTGGGGATGGCATTTTTGTTATGTTTGGTGCGCCCATTTATCGAGAGGATGATTCGGAACGTGCGGTAGCCTGCGCGATCGCCATGCAGTCGGCAATGGCAGAGGTCAATCGGCAAAACCAGCAGCTTGGGCTACCCGCGATCGAAATGGGCATTGGCATCAACACAGGCGAGGTTGTGGTCGGCAACATCGGCTCTCAGCGACGTGCCAAATATACGGTGATTGGCAACCACGTCAACTTAGCGGCGCGCATCGAATCCTACACCGTGGGCGGACAGATTTTGATTTCGGAAGGCACGTTCCATGATGCTGGCGATCTTGTGCAGGTCGATGGTCACATTCAGGTTGAACCTAAGGGCATCAAAGAACCCATTAAGCTCTACAACGTCAGCGGCATTGGCGGCAAACACAATCTCTTTTTGCCCGAAGAAAAAGAGGAATTCGTGACGCTGGCGTCCGCAATTCCGGTGCGCTACACCGTTCTAGAAGGCAAACATGCAGTAGGCACCCTGTTTGAAGGTACATTAGTCAGCCTTTCAGACAAGAGCGCCGAACTGCGATCGGATCACTTCCTCACCCCACTCAGCAACCTCAAACTCAACCTGCCCGATCTCTTACAAAGTGACACCGAACTGGATGACCTTTACGCAAAGGTCTTAGACAAAGCAGCAACTAATCCCAACTGTGTGCGGATTCGGTTTACAGGCATGCCCATTCGCTTTGCTGGTTTAGCGCCTGAAGTAAGTGCAGCGCTCGATCAACTGCGGCGATCGACCTAGTGTAAGTCAGGCTAGGCGACTAGCGACCCGACTCGCAAGGAACACACTTGCAACCACAGCGCGATGGTCGGGTTCACTGCAACGCAGGTTAGGCGTTAACTTTCGACTTTCCAGCCGCAAGCGCTTTCACATCGTCGGTCGTGAGGGGATTGCCACCCAATCCCCAGTCGCCACTCTTAACCTCTTCGATCACTACCCATGTCACTGAACGCAAGTTCTCACCTTCGATGGACACCATCGTATCCGTGAGCTTGCGGATCATCTCTTGCTTTTGCGTTGGCGTGAAAACGCCTTCGATCAGTTTTACATTCACTAGGGGCATTGGTTTTCTCCAGTTTGTTGAAGGGTTTGTTGGGCGCAAAGGACAATAAAAACGACCGTTCGTTCTTTTGTCGTTCTTTGATTATTACGACCGTTCGTGCTATTGTCAAGTCGTGAGTGTTAATTTAAGTTATGAGTGTTGCTTCATCGTCAAAAACTAACTCCGCAGGCGGCGATCTCCCTCGCTCAAAAGGTCAATCCAGCCGCGATACCATTCTGCTGACTGCAGCGAAACTGGCAACAACAAAAGGGCTGACTGGTTTGTCAATTGGAGACTTAGCGGCTGAGGTTGGAATGAGCAAGAGTGGTCTCTACGCGCACTTCAAATCCAAAGAAGAGCTGGAGTTGGCGACGATCGAAACGGCAGCCGTGATTTTTGATCGTGATGTGCTTCAGCCTGCGATGAGGGCGTACGCGGGTGCGGAACGGCTTAAGTCGCTAGCTAATGCCTTTCTTTCACATCTCGAACGCAAAGTTTTTCCGGGTGGGTGTTTTTTCGCTGCAGTCGCTGCGGAACTCGATACACGTCCCGGTTTAGCGCGCGATCGGGTTGTCAAGGTGCTAGAGCAGTGGCTTGCTTTCTTGCGGCAGTGCCTTCTTGATGCGCAGGCATTGGGGGAGATCGATCCCAATACGGAAGTTGATCAGGCAGTATTTGAAATCGAGGCGATGCTGTTGGCTGCGAATTTCCTTTTTGTCATGACGAACAACCCGATTCATCTGGCACAAGCGCGCAAGGGTGTGGAAAATGTCTTAGCACGACTCGCGATTGGTGCAGCGTCGAAGACGAAATGATTGTCATAGGTAGTCGATTGCCTTGCCAGATTGATTCCATCACGCTTGTAATTTCATCGCCACTTGTCCGTTAGAGCGTGTTGGGTAGATCAATCAACATCTGGGCGCAGACTGACGAGAACGGATCAGTCCAGGAGTGGGGGTGAAAGCCATGATTTTGCATGGCTTTCACCGCAACGGTGCCAGTGGAAAGGCGGAATGTGGGATCATAAGCCCATAACGGCAGTAAGCGGAGTCTGACCATGCACCTATCTGAGCAAGATTCGGCATTGTACTACGAGCTTATGTGGGCGCTACAGTTTCATGTCAAGCAATCACTGAAGCTCTTTCCCAAGATCAAGACGATCGAGGAATATGCGAAAGAGGTTCCTGTAGAAGACAAAAGCAAAGTGCGAGAAGTCATGTATGCCGATCACACCTTGATTGACACATTTCTAAAGGACAATCCGCAAGACTTTTCGTCCGAAAAGCTGGCGATCGTTGAGCAGTGGAAAAACCTTATTTCAGGCGACTTCTACATCGAGCGGATACTCAAGAAGTACACTATTTTCATTGCAGAGGATGATCAGGTCTACGGAGTTTGGGGGTTGCAAAATGATTTCGATGAAATGTTTCATCCCAGTCAGTTGCCCTTACTCGTTCGAGCTGTTCTCCTACCGTTTAAGGACAAGATCATTTATGACGGGCTGCTGCAAAGCTACAACATTATGTTTGGTGGCGGTATTTCGGGCAGCTTAAAGGAAACGTACCTTGCTGCGAAACAGCGGGGCACCATCATTGAACGCTTCACTGATCGCCATGCTCCAGAACCCATCACGGTCTCGGCTCAAGCTTTAAAGGACTGGACACCCGAACTGGCAGAGCTTGTTGCTAGAGCCAGCAAATTGCGCGGTGGCGGTGGTCAACCTGTCGTTTACAGCCCTGTGTTTAGCCTGATTAAAGCCAGCCTTGAATTGGGTCATGCAGCAACTATCAATCCCAACGACCAGCAGCAGCTGTGGAAATTATTGGGGAAAGTTGAACAGGCGGTAAGGAAGATAGAACGATCGCTATAAAAGGAGGGACTGTAAATTAGTTTGTGTCAAAGGTCAAAACAAGATCTAATGAACTAACCTACCCAGACACAAACCATGACCTTTCGACCCGAACTGATTGACGAACTGCTCAAAGAATACCGAAACCCCGAAGACTTGATGGGAGAAGGCGGGATCGTCAAGCAACTGACTAAAGCCCTAGTCGAGCGCTGCTTGAGTGCGGAGTTGAGCACCCATTTGGCAGAGGAGCAGGGACAGCCAGAGGTTGAACGCCCCAGAAATCGCCGCAATGGCGTCAGTAAGAAGACCATTAAGGGCGCAGTTTGGCGAAGTCGAGAGTGGGGTGCCGCGTGACCGCAATGGCGCCTTTGAGCCGCATGTTACTCACTCGCATCTCTACAAATCTGGCAAGCCAAGCTGCTGGCTGAGTTCTTGGCGCAAACGATAGACGATCGTGTTGGGTTCTAGCTGGTTGAGAATGTCTTGAATCACGGTGTTGGGGCCTTGTGTTCCCCAGCTACAGCCTTGTTCCAGGTAAACCTGTACCGCACGACCAACCGCATACGCCCCATAGCCCGCAATGCCACCCTGAACGATCGCAGTACTCGCATAGGCCGAAAAGCTGGTCGAAGCGTCCAAGCCTCCCGTCGCTGCCGCCGCACTTTTGCCCATACCCAGCAGCAGACCGCTCCCAAACTCAGACAGCATCAGACTACCGGAGCTAAGCAGAATCGTTTTCCAGAGCTTTCTGGCTTCATGACGCGTAACGGGCAACCCGTAGAGTTCAGACAGCGCGCGAATCATTGCCAGATCGGAAACCGCACCGCCGACTAAATCGATGACCGCGATCGGATTGATGCCCACCGCGATCGCCTTGTAGCGAGCAAACTTCCAGATCAGAGCCTCTGCCTCAGTATTGCGAACATCTAAAATTTTGCTGGCTAAGGCTGCCTCAGCATCCCTTGCCTGAAAGAGGGCATTGAGCGCCAACAGCGTGCGGCCTTCCTGCCGCAGAATGGCGAGAATTTTCTGCTTGAGGCTATCGATTTGTACAGGTGAAGCCTCCCACTCGTAGGTCGCGCGACCATTCACCTCGACCCGCACCTGCATCGGAGCCGGATCAGCCGCAACAAGAATAATCTCATTCGCCGACATCAACCGCTGGAGCTGCATCCCATCAACGCTTTTAGCGGCAAGCTGCTGCAAGTTCTGATAAATGGCTTGTCGCGTCTGGTCGGGATATAAATCGATCTTGTTGAAAACCAACAAGAGGGGCTTGTGCGCCCGTCGCAAGTCACAGAGCGCCTGATACTCAGTGCGCGTAATGTCGCCAGCGACAACAAACAGAATCAGATCCGCTTGCCGAGTAATCTCCTGCGCCATCTGTGCCCGCGCCTGTCCATCAATTTCATCCAGTCCTGGCGTATCAATAAACTCAACGGTCAAACTGTTAGTCGGAACTGTCAGTGCAGCCGTCGTTGTCGCACTTTCTGCGTTGCCTGTTAATGACCAGTAGACCGATCGTGGTGCCTGAGTCACACCATTCAACGGGCCTGTAGGGAGAATTTTTTGACCTAGCAGCGCATTCAATACTGCCGATTTCCCGCGACTGACCAACCCAAATACAGCAATGCGAACCACCTGACTGTCAAGCTTATTCAGCGTGACGGTGAGTTGCTCGACATCACTACGGAGCGTTTCGCGATCGACCCCACTGGGCGGACGATTTTTCTCAGACCGGAAGAACGCATTGTAGCGATTCAATGCCTGCCGTAAGCTACTACGGGCACGATTGAGAGACAGTTCTTGCGGGTCAACGCCACTCGTCGATCGCGGGGTAGGTTCAGTGGGAGGAAAGGGAGGTTGGGTCAAGGCTCGGCATAGAACGACGGACGCTAGCTCCATTCTCATCCAAAATACGAACTTCTTGGCGATCGCTCAATGCCGACGCTGTCTTGAGCGGGATGAGCAGCGGTTCTGCTAACACTGCTGGGCTAATTTCAGAGGGAACAGTATCAATCGCCTGTGACGGAAACTGAGAAGGACTCTGTGACGGCTGGTTCGTAGAGGCAACAAGCCGCTCCATTGCCTGCCCGACAAAACTTTGGAGAAACGTTAACTGCTGGTTTTTCTGGAAAACAGACTGCAAAATGTCGCTGAGACGCTCGATCGCCAGCGGGCTAGCTTCCGTTAGCGTAAGGTTCGGCTCTTGAGCATGGAAATATTCAATCAGGCTGAGCCCAACGATTCGCGTGAGATACGCGGCACTCACGCCCTGAATGCAACCGCCTGCTACGTACGTCAACACGTTCACCTTCAGGAAGCCCGCGATCGTCTGGGTTGATAGCTCCACCAGCCCCAACTTCAGCATCAGGCTACCAATGGTCGCTGCCATTTTCTGCGCCTGCTGGAGTGAAAACTTCTGCCGATACAGCGTGCCTAAGTCAAGGATCATTTGCGCGTTCACAGCCGCCGTTGCCAGCACATCCAAGGTCGGCACGGGGCAAACAAAGGCAGTTCCGGCAGCAACCCACTGAAACTGTTCTACGACAGGCAACGCTCGCGTTCGGCGCACATCATTTAGCACCAGCTTTGCCTGGTGTTTCAGCGTCACTGCACGGTTTAAGGCACTTGCCATCACCAACTGCTGGCCTTCCTGCGCCAAAATCTGCTCAAGCCGTTGAGTGAGATCAGCCCAATCTGGCGCTTGCTCTTCTAACCACTCAGTGATGGAGCCATCCGTTTGATGCTGCCGGACTTTGATCGGTTTGGGTGCAGTAGCGATCGCCACCACATCGGCAGCAGCCAGAACGCTCTCAAGGTGGGAGTAGAGTTGGCTGAGAATGGTGTCGCGATCGCTCGGCAAATACTGATCCAGCTTATTAAAAACCAGCACAGTGCGCTTAGTGGCAACCACCCGTTTTACGGCTTGCAGTTCCGATGCGGTCATATCTCCAGTGACCACAAACAGCACTAAATCTGCCGTAATGGCTTGTTGGAGCCCCAACGTATCACCGATCAGGCCAGGCGCTGTAGTCGCCGTAAAGCTGGGTACTTCGCTGAAATGCAGCACTCTAGAAGGGTGATCAACCCACGCAGACTGTAGCAGCTGGAGTAATGCAGTTTTGCCAGTGCCCTTCGCACCCATAACCGCTATACGCAGCTCCTCGCGATTCAACTCGTGGCGAAGCTGAGAAATTTGTGACTGTAACCGCGACACGCGGGGTTGAGCCGCTGTACAAGCAACTTTCTCCGCTGGGTCTTCGACCTCTTCTTGGAGCTGAGTCATCACCTGCGTCGCTTCTGCCAGCGTTCGCTTGACCGTCACAGAGTCAACCTTCAACGGTGCTTGAGGCGTGACCTTTTTCCGATCGGCTTGCTTGTGCAACCATTGCACTCCCGCCGCCCCCATGAGCGCAAAGGCCGCATACATGCCCCACTCTCCAACAAACAAATGAAGCAGGTCTAAAGCCCCAAGACTGAGCGCCAAGAGACCACCACCAATTATGAGAGGGCGTTTCACGTTAACGGTCATAGTCAATCAATGGAGTGGTAGGGTCATTCAGCAGAACGACCGTTTTTACTGAGACCAACGACCAATAGCCGCATGACATCGCACTACTTAGCGGTCGTCCTGTAACTTAGGAGATTTCTAGCAGACAAAACACCTGTAGGAGAACGTTTGCTACCAAAGCGATGGGCTGGATGCAAAGATGCTGGCAAAACCTACCCCCTACCAAGCAGTACATATTTTCTTAGAAATCACCTTATACCAATTCCATGTGAACTCGCATACAAACGTAGGTTGGGTTGAGTCAAACGAAACCCAACAAAATCAAGAGCCTGTTGGGTTTCACGCTGTTCAACCCAACCTTGTATCTTGAGGCTTAGGTAACCCGTCCCAACCTGGGTAGAAAAAACCGCTTTGTAGCTTGGGTG
>NZ_PVWK01000152.1 GCF_003003795.1 Stenomitos frigidus ULC18
CGTCATTCAATTGAAGGCAAGGGAATCCTTCTCAACTTTACCCCCTTGTGACCCGTCAACAATTAATTGACAGACCACTAGTCAGTAAAGCCATTTGCTGATCCATAACATCCACACCCGATCGCCCACTCTGGCTGCACAGGCTTTTGGGTTGCAAAGCTGTGCGGGATCTTGTTTGCAAAGATGACGTGGCACAAGGCGGCAATCATCCAGCGATGATTGGGATGTATAGCAAGATGAGATGTATTATGATCTTTTCTGTGCCATTGCTGTCTCTCGAGTGCGATAACGCTTGCGCTATCACTGGCTTTCTAAGGGCTTTGTTCGCTTTAGAAAAAGATAGTGTGGTCGCTTAGACATGATTTCCCCCTTAATCATTTATTTTTCGTCGTGATAATTTATAATTCAAATGGATAGCTTCTGGCTGAGCATTAAGATGAAACCTTTTTTGACGCATTCAAGGCAGCTGCGAACCATTTTAATTGCTGATGATCGTCAATAATTAAGTAGCTCTAGAATTAGAATCCATAGAATATTTTTTGCTAGTGAATCGCTTAGAAAGTAACTGCTGGCACAGGTGATTGACAGACATCAGATAATTAACTTTTTTGATGCATTTCTTTAATAGGAGCGCGTTCTTGACTACCTTGCTGCATCCAACGGCGACCATTCATCCTGATGCTGAACTGCATCCAACTGTGCAAGTAGGAGCCCACGCTGTGATTGGGGCAAAAGTTAAGGTGGGTCCTGAAACAGTGATTGGCCCTAACGTTGTGCTAGATGGGTGGACTGAAATTGGCGCACGTAATCAGATTTTTCCAGGTGCAGCGATCGGCGTAGAGCCACAAGACCCCACCAGTAGTGGCACTAACAGTTTGGTGAAAATCGGCAATAATAATCAAATTCGGGAATACGTCACGATTAGCCGTTCAAATCGAGCGGAAGAGATGACGGTTATTGGTGATCACAACCTGTTAATGGCGTATATTCATGTCGCGCAGGGGTGTGTCATTGAAAATCATGTAGTGATTGCCAATGCAGTTATTTTGGGGGAGCACGTCCATGTGGAATCGCGAGCTTTCATTAGCGGTATTGGTGAAATTCACCCCTTTGTGCATGTCGGGCGGTTAGTAATGGTGGCCTTTATGCACCAGATTACACGCGATATCCCGCCTTATATGTTGGTAGAGGGGCAGCCAGCACGAGTGCGATCGCTCAATCGAGTTGGCCTGAAACGTGCAGGCTTGGCGGCAGAAAAAGAAGGGCAAGTCATTCAGACACTAAGAACGGCCTTTCGCTTGCTTTACCGATCGGGCTTCTCACTGGATGAGTCACTTGATCGGCTAGACACGCTGCCCGACAATGAGCATTTATTCCACTTGAGACAATTTTTACGCTCATCGCAAATAGAAGGACGACGTGGACTAACGCCCGGTAAGGGTTTAGGAAGCGACGAGAGCAGCATGGTATCGGTTGTGGACGAGTAGTAAAGTTTCGCCATTGCTTTCTAACGTTCACAGTTCAGGCTCTATAGACCTAACGACGAGCATGGACAAAGGCGATCCTCTGCACACGCTGTCCAGTAGCATAGAAACCTAACGACGAGCATGGACAAACGCGACCGCGCTATGCCATTTCACTGTTTGATTCACCAGACGAGTAAAGGCTGCCTGAACGTTAGTGATTTCTATTTTAGAAAGCTGATGCGCCAAATGCATAGCGTAGGTTGGTTGGGCATTGACGGGTACGAACCAGCGATCGATGAGTGCAGTGGTAACGAGCATTTCTGTAGACGATGGTTCGACTTGAATCTCAACCGCGAAGCCAGTGGTTTCAAAGATAGCTTGTAGATTCTGTCTATCCCAATTCACCATTGGATCGTCGGGCTGAGTGTAGATCGCATCTTCTGTCTTAACCAGCTTTTGGTAAAGCTTGGTGCTAAGCCACATTGGATCAAGCAGTTGGTAGAGCCGCTGCGCCTGACGGGGAATCACTTCTGCCAGCGTGATGGTGCCGTTTGGCTGTAACCAGTCCAGCAGCGATCGCACAATACCTGCCTTATCGACCTCTCGCATGATTGCATTCCGTCCAATAATGTGGTCAAAGCGCACATCGTTTGCCTGTCTTGCCAGAGCGGTAGGCAACTCAGTGAGGGATGTTTGCAGCACGATCGGACGCGTTAATTCTGAGAGGGCGGCGGCTTGCTGGGTCAGCGCGTCTGCATCTGTTGTGGTACGCACACAGGCAATCACGCTGCCTTCGGGTGCCTGGCGCACAGCTTCCCAGGTAAGTAAGCCAGTACCAGCGTTGAGATCCAGCACGACATGATGGCGCTGGAGGTGGGCGAGGGCAAAGAGGCGATCGCGTACCTCTCCTAACCGCTCACCTGACTTGCCTAACGTCCGTTGAAGCCAGCGCTCTTGAGCAGAATCCAACGGTCCAAAGGTCAGCCCTTCTGATGCTGCCGCATCGTCTACCAGCGCTGCCAGTTGTGCCTCACGCTGTCGTGCGACTTGAGTTTGAATCGCCGCTTCAAAGCCCTGATTCGACGGTTGGTAAAACACCTGACCTTGAAGGCTACTGGGCAAATACTGCTGGGCCACCCAGTGATCGCGATACGCATGAGGGTAAAGGTAGCCTGTACCATGACCAAAACCCTTTTTGTCTCGGTTGGCATCTTTAAGAGGATTGGGGACATCGCCCTCTCGCTCTTGCTCCACCGCCGCCAACGCATCAAAAAAGCCCATAACACTGTTGGATTTGGGAGCCGTTACCAGATAGAGGGTGGCGTGTGCCAGCGGATAGCGACCTTCCGGCAACCCGATCCGATCGAAGGTTTCGGCACAGGCATGCACGATCGCGATCGCGTTGGGGTCTGCCATACCGATGTCTTCACCCGCTAGAATCAGCAGCCTCCGGAAGATGAAGCGTGGATCTTCTCCTGCGTAGACCATGCGCGCCAGCCAGTAGAGTGCCGCATCGGGGTCAGACCCACGCACACTTTTAATAAAGGCGCTGATGGTATCAAAGTGAGCATCCCCTTCTTTGTCGTACAGGACAGCGCGACGCTGAATCGATTCTTCTGCGACTGACAGCGTGATATGGATGCTGCCTGCGTCATCCGGTGGCGTCGTCTCCACTGCCAGTTCCAGGGCATTCAGCAGCGCACGAGCATCCCCATTGGCGACATTCACCAGATGGTCGATTGCGTCTGCATCCAACTGCACCTTAAGCTTGCCATAGCCACGATCGCTATCCTGTAACGCTTGCTGCACGACCTTTCGCAAATCCTGTTCATCCAGTGGCTTGAGTTGGAAGAGGCGCGATCGACTGACCAGTGCCTTATTCACTTCAAAATACGGATTTTCGGTCGTCGCCCCAATGAGAATCACCGTGCCGTTTTCCACCCAGGGCAGTAGCGCATCCTGCTGTGCCTTATTGAATCGATGCACTTCATCTACGAACAGAATCGTGCGCTGACCGTACATACCGCGTTTATCTTGAGCAGCGGCGATCGCCTCTCGAATTTCCTTCACCCCAGACAGCACTGCATTGATCGCAATAAAATGCGCCTGCGTAGTATTGGCAATAATCCGGGCGAGCGTTGTCTTCCCCGTCCCTGGTGGCCCGTAGAAAATGAGCGACGAAAGCTGATCGGCTTGGATGGCTCGTCGCAACAGACGTCCGGGACCGACGATCGCATCTTGCCCCACAAACTCGTCGAGCGATCGGGGACGCAATCGTGCGGCTAGAGGTGCTTCGGCTTCAGTTCTATCGAAGCGATGCTGCTGAAAAAGATCCATAAAACATAACGGCTTGCCCCAGACCGCCGCGTTCAAGAAATCAGACTTGAAGAAATCAGACTTGAAGAAAGCGTCGGTCTTGCTTTAGTTGGAGATCTTGATAGTAGGCTATACCGCCAGTTTCTGTAGTCCAAGTCTGGCAGCTTCAGCGACCTGTGGATGACTATCTTTCTCCAAGTACTTCAATGCGGAGAGGCTTTTGGGTGTAGGCAGATTACCCAGCGCTTCGGCCAGGCGTTGGCGCACTAACCAGTCATCTGCTTGAGCAAACCGCAAGATGTGATCAACCGCCTCGATCGCCTTGATTTCACCCAACGCCGCAATCGCCGCCTGATGCAGCACCACTTCATCGCTGCCGAGTGCCTGAATAAGCGCATCATAGGCGCGTGGGTCTTTCAGGTTGCCGAGCGACACTGCTGCGCTAAACCGCACCAGCCAGTCGGTATCTTCATAAAAAGCTCGTACCAAAGGCTCCAGCGCTCGTGGATCTTCCAGATAACCCAAGGCTCCAGCGGCATCGGCTCGGATGCCATAATCCGGTTCATTGGTGAGAATATCGAGCAACAGCGGGTAACATTCGTCCGTTTGCTTTAAGCCCAGCGCGAAAACGGCCATCGATCGCACCTGAATGCTCTCATCGTTGAGCACTTTCTTAATGAGCGGCACAGCCTCTTCAGCGGAAACATCGCGCAGAGAAACCAAACCCAGCATGCGGTCTTTCATGCTTTGGCTCTCTAGCTGGACTGAAATTTGCTGTAAGTTTATAGAGTTCACGTTACAAAACGTTATATTTGTCCTCTCATTGTAGTAGCTGGTAGGAGATTACCCAAGGGAGGAGAACCGTTCTTTCAGGTCGGCTGCCGTACCGGAATCTCAAGCCAAAATTCGGCTCCTTGTCCTGGTGTCGAGATGCACTTCAAAACGCCGTAATGCTTTTCGACAATGATTTGGTAGCTGACAGAGAGTCCTAAACCAGTTCCTTTGCCGATCGGTTTTGTAGTGAAAAAAGGGTCAAACAGTCTGACGTGATGCTCTGGTGCAATACCAGGCCCATTATCGCGAATGCGAATGATGATGGAAGAGGGCGAGGACTGAGGGATATAGCTTGCTTCCGCTTCGCTATGAGGTGAGACGTAAGAAGTGAGGGAAGAATTTTGAGTGCCGAGTGCTGAGTACTGAGTGACGTCTGATCGCTGGCTGCTGACTGCTAACTCTTGACTGCTGGCTGCTGGCTGTTGACTGCTGGCAACGTCTGTTTGAATCGTTATCGTTGCTGGGTTAGCCGTTGCGTCGTCTTCAGAGCGCCCCTGATTGTACTTTTCCAGTGCATCGATCGCGTTGCTTAGCACATTCATAAAGACCTGATTCAACTGTCCGGCATAACATTCCACCAGCGGTAGGTTGCCGTACTGTTTGACCACTTCAATGGGAGCATGCCCTGGACTTGCTCTTAAGCGATTTTGCAGAATCAGTAGGGTGCTATCAATGCCGTCGTGGATATTCACGCGCTTCATGTCGGCTTCATCTAGCCGTGAGAAATTGCGCAGTGAGAGTACGATTTCACGAATGCGATCGGCTCCAATGCTCATCGAATCCAGCATCTTTTGCAAATCGCCGACCAGAAAATCGAGATCGACGTCTTCTCGATAGGCACGAATTTCTGGGTCTAGATCAGCGTACTTCTGGTTGTACATCTGAACCAGCGTCAGCAAATCTTTGGTGTAGTTCACCGCATGAGGCAGATTGCCGTAAATGAAGTTAATCGGATTATTGATCTCATGCGCAACGCCTGCCACCAATTGCCCCAGACTTGACATTTTCTCTGTTTGAATCAGCTGCGCCTGGGTTTGCTGCAGTGCATGAAAAGCCTGCGCTGATTTCAACATCTCTTTACGCAGTCTGCGTTCATTCACCGTCACCTGACCCAGCAGGGCATAAAACGAAATGGTCAATCGGCCCAGTTCGTCTTCACGGCTCATCAGCGTTTCGCTTTTAGCGCTGGTTTCTGCTAAACGATTGCACTCATCCATGATCGGCTGTAAGCGCTGGTTGAGGCGTTTCACAAACATCGCGACGACAAGACCGAGCACGATCGAGACGCCAATGATGGAGCCGAGTGCGCCGATCGCCGTAAAGCGAACAACCGGACCTAATACGACCGCTTCAGGAACCACTGCCATCAGCACCCAGTTGTTGTTAGGGATACGCTGATAGGCCCAGTACTCGCGCTTCCCCTTCGCATCTTGCCACTGAGTGACGCCGCTGCTGGAGCCTGTTTTAAGCTCATCCTGAATCCGCTGCCACAATCCGACATAGTTATTCATGCCAGGAAATTGCTTCAGATCATGTGTTTTTTGGGCATCGGCAGGATAAATCATTTGCGGATCCGGTGGATAGGCAATCAAACCACCTTTAGCACTGACCAGAATAAAGTAGCCCGCATCGCGCATTACCTGCGCTGACAGCTTCTTGCTGAGAAAGCTTAACTCCAGATCCTGGCTCAGTACGCCTAGAAGCTGCCTTTTATCGCTGTAGAACGGCATCGAATACGCCGTACTGACCAGAACCTGAGGTGGTTTCAAGGTGTCTTCCAGATAAGGCACCGGTTCCAACCAGAGCGGTCTTCCAACCGCGATCGGCTGGGTAAAATAGTTCTCCTGAAAGTTGCTTTGAGCCGATTCTCCGCCTTGTGATTCAATCTTGCCCGTTTTGGGATTGCGCACTGCATAGGGGTAGGCAAATTTTCGCGATGGAAGAATGAGGCGATTGTCTGGTGGCTGTCCAAAGCCCAGCCCTGTGCCCAACGGAGATGTTGCTAGAGCACGACCGAGCAAGTTGACATACACTGGTTCTCGCCGCTCACCCGCATCGTAAAGGGTCCTGATGGCATCAGCCACTAACTTCGTGGCTGATTCAAAGGTGTTGAGATCGCCGTTTAAGTTCTCTGCCTTGACCTGGAGGCTCGCTCTCAGTTCCGCTTCAGACTGCCTGGCCAGTTCCCAATAGGTTAAAAAGGCAGTGCCGACCAAGCCTACCAACGAGCCAGCGACCACGGATAAAAATAGCCGTGACCCAATCGAACGCATAATGGACAACCGCCGCTTGGGGGGCTGTAGGTCAGAGTCCGAGGCGATAGACTGCATAGGGATTCTCCTGAGACTCTTTCTCTAGCAGTTAATGGAAGGCAGATTGATCAATTTGGCTCACAACCTGCAAACGTTAGCTAACTGCTTTAAGTGCAGCAGCGCGATCGTAATAGCAGGCTAGGATTGAATCCATTTTGGCTTCTCCTCGAGCGATCGCAGTCACCTTTGCGATAAATTTATGGTCGATCAAGTGCTTCAACGGTTGCTCAACACAATTGAAAGAGAGCATTGCCTCAGCCGCCTTGTGATCCCACTCTGGGTAATAGTGCAGAATGTCATCGGGCATAACTGTAGTGCGTGCGCTGCCGCGTTCTGGAAAGCAGTAAAACGGTTTGTCTAAATTAAAGTAGCCGTAGTCATCGGTCAGTTCATCGCCAGGGTAAATGTCTCGCGCTGCCAACTCAAACTTATACGGTGTGGCAATGCAGCTTGAATGAAAGCTGTGGTTCACGTAGCGGGCAATATCCCAACACAAGATGTAGAGTCCCCGGTCATCTCGATAGCTGTACTTAATCAAGCGTTCGCGCCGTACGGCATCCAGTGAAGCGATATAAGACTCGTCAAACGCCTGATCGAGATCATCTAAGATCCACGTGATAGTGCCTTTGGGGATGAGTTTGGTTGCAAAAACACCGTAGCCAATAGATTCATTAATAAACCGAAGCTCTGTATGCGGATGCATCATTGCATTAGACAACCCTCAAACTTGAAAAACAGGCTGGCTCGAAACAAAGCTTAGTCGCAAATTGAAGCGCCTAATAGTTTAGCGACTATAAAGAATGCAAGCTTACCGTGAATGCATCAGAAGTTCAAAGGTAATTCTACGGAACATGGGCAAAAAGAATCGCGATCGCCGGAAGCTGGGTTTCTCCAAGAAACTCAGCTTCTACCACTCCTAATAGCCCTCTTCTTCATACTCTGGGGCTTTTGTTTTTTCAGGGATGTTGATCCGGGGTGCTTGATACGGCAAGGGCTTTTGCTCTTCATCTTCCCAGGCATCACCGTCAAGGTCTTCGTCTTCGTAATTGACGTCTGGATAGGGCTGCTGTGCCTCTGGACGCTTAGTGTAGCGATCGCGAGAGGGCGTTGCTTCACTCCAGTTATCTTCCTCTTCTTCGTCATAGTAGAGTGGCTCAGCACGGCGCTGCTGCTGACGAAGCTGACGGGGTGGTGCGTCGTTCCAGTGATCGTCGTCCCAGTTCTCTTGAACGACCGGCTCTTTCTGCCGGACAGGGGTAGAAATGGGGGTGCGTAAGCCAGTACCAAGCTGGTTGTCTGCCCGGACAGGAGGAATATAGTCGTCTTCTTCGTCTCGCTCCCAGGGGGGGCTGCCAATGCCAAGGCGCTCTAAAACGCCAACCGATAATTGAATGAGTCGTTCTTCCGAGCCTTCAAACACAATCAGGCGATCGGGACCACTGCTGACCACTTCATCGACTGGTAACTCATAGGTACTAACGACCTGATCGGGGATGAGGGGTAAGCCGATCGACGCCAGAATGAGGGATGTGACTTTGCCGCTATCGATATCGAACTTAAAGCCGCGCACCTTGCCTAGTAGTTCGCCTGTTTCAGTGACTACTTCACAGTTAATCAAGCTGCTATAAGACTCGACGTCAATATCTTCAATGACATCGTCGTTATCCACCAAAATGACATCACCAATCTGCCGGATGCTGCTCAGAAGCATCGGCTGCGGTGTTCCATAGAGCAAGTTTGGGCGCAGACTAAGTGCCACCACTTCTTGCTGGTCAATGTCTACCCAGAGCTGACTGATAACACCCAGTTTTTTGCCCGTATCGCGGGTAATGACCTGCGTGCCAAGGAGGTCTGAGCGTTGGCGGATCTCTTCAAATGCCATTATGGGTCGAATCCTGATTCGCGAAGCATGATCACTATCAAATCACATAGCGGTCAAATCATACAGAGGCACTCTGTGGCAAGAGGTTAATCCCCAAGACCTGCGTGTATGCTCCCCGCGCCTGCGTCACCCCAATGGTGCGGTCTGCTGACTCGATCATGGGTCGCCGCAGGCTAACGACAAGAAACTGTGCTTCCTGCGCCTGCTGTTTGATCATTCTAGCTAATCGCTCTACGTTTGCCCCATCCAAAAACATATCCACTTCATCAAAGGCGTAGAAAGGCGAGGGACGATAGCGCTGTAATGCAAAGATAAAGCTGAGGGCCGTGAGCGACTTCTCGCCACCAGACATTGAGGCAAGACGCTGAACGGGTTTACCTTTGGGATGGGCAACCAGATTCAGACCACCGTTAAACGGGTCGTGCGGGTCTTCTAGCTGTAAGTGACCGTCTCCATCAGAGAGCGTGGCAAAGGTGGACTGGAAGTTCAGATTAACGGCATCGAAGGCTTCTTTGAAAGCCCGTTGGCGCAGCGTAGTAAAGTTTTCGATGCGGAGGAGGAGTTCGGTGCGTTCTTCTTGCAGAGTGCGGAGCTTTTCGGTCAGTTCTTCGAGACGTGCCTGGGTACGATCGTACTCTTCCAACGCCAACATATTCACGGGCTCCATTGCCTGAAGGCGCTTCTGGAGCGATCGCAGTTCGTGCTGCAACTCCACCACGTCCCGCGTAGCCGTCTCGGGAATTTCCGGCAACGGGTCGGGTAATTCTGGCTGTTGCGCCTCTAGCTGGACTTGCAGTGCAGTCAATTCTTCTCGACGTGCCTGCTGGGTTTCCTGAAGCTTTTGCTGCTGCCAGGTTAGCTGCTGTTGCTGGGTTTGCTGCTCTCGCAACTGACGCTCGGCGCGATCGCGGGTTTGTTTTTCTAGCCCCAACCGTTGCTCTAACGCGGCCAGCGCCGCCTGCGTCTCGCCAATCTGTGCTTGCAGAGCTGATTGCTGACCGCTGACCGCTAACTGCTGCTTCATTTGAGTGGTTTGCTGTGTCCGGTATTCCTGTAAGCGCTCCTGCGCTTGCTGGACTTTTTCCTGCGATCGCTGGCGCTGGTTTTCCAGATCTTGTAGCCGCTGTTCGAGCGATCTCACTGCCAGTTCTCGCTGCGAGAGTTCGGCTTCTTGAGCACGCAGAGTCGTTTGGATGTGCTGCCATTCGCTGTGGGTCTGGGATTGCTCCAGATCAGCTAAAGTCTGTCGTAAGGTCTGTAGCTCGTGCTCTTGAGCAGGAATCTCAGCCTCCAGGGCTTGCAGGCGCGTTTGAGCAATCGCCAGCTCTTGCGTATTTTGAGCCATCTGCGTTTGCACCTGAGTTAGCGCAGCCGTAAGCGTCTGGTGTTCGGTATCCAGCTGCTGCGTTTGAAGTTGGGCTTCGCGGTGCTGCTGTCGCGCTTCTGCCAGCGCTTGAGTGCGCTCTTTGGTCAGTTGGGTTGCCCGTTGCATCGCATGGTCGCAGCGTTCAAGAATGCGATCGATTTCTTGCAGGCGATCGCGTAGTGCTGTGACTTCTGCTGATTCAGTCGCTTCTACAGTGCCGAAGTGAATCGATTGACGCTGGCTGCTGCTGCCACCCGTCATAGCGCCACTGGTTTCCAGCAATTCACCGTCCAGCGTCACAATGCGGTGCTGCCCCATTTGGCGACGGGCGGCGCTGAGGGTCTCAAACACAACGGTTGTACCGAAGACGTGGGCGAAGACATTGCGATAGCGATCGTCAAACTCCACCAGATTGATGGCATAGTCTACGCAACCGGAGAGCGATCGCACACCACTACCAGAAGGTGTGCGACCAGCTTGAATCTTGTTGAGCGGTAGAAACGTGGCGCGACCGGCTCGCTTCTGTTTGAGAATCTCAATGCCAGCAGCGGCAATCGCATCATCTTCAACTACTAAATTTCCCAGACGTGCGCCTGCCGCTGTTTCTAGCGCCAGTTGATAGCGGGAATCAACTCGTCCCAGTTGGGCAACCAGACCGCAAACGCCCGTTAGCCCCATTTGTAGGATGACCTGAGTGGCATGGGTGCCCTGTGCTTCCTGTATTGCCTGTGTCTGGGCTTCGAGTTTATCCAGTCGCCGCTGCTTCTCACGCTGTTCGTGCAGGAGCCGCGTCTGGGTTTCTTGCTGAATCTGAAGCTCTTGTTCGGCAGAGACAAGGCTTTGAGCGATCGCCTGGATCTGCTCCTGAGCCGCGATCAACCGTGTCTCAACATCTGCTTTCTGCGCCTGTCGATCGGTCAGGCGGTGTTGCAGCGTTTCCAGCGACTGAGTTTGCTCCTGTAGCTGGCGTTCGAGTTGGCGAGTGCGTTCCTGTAGCTGTGCCTGTTCGGTGCGTTGGGGTTCCAGTGCGTCAATGAGCGTTTCGATCGAGTGATGCAGGGCGGTTTGCTCTTGTACCCAGGCTTCGGCACTGGCGGCTGAGGCACTGGCGGCTTCGCGGCTTCGCTCCAGCGTCTGCTTCGCCTGATCCCGTTCTTGCTGCCGTGCGGCAATGAGTTGAGCCTCAGCGGTTTGCTCTTGGGTCAGGGTTTCGATCGCCTGCAGATGTTCTTGAAGTTCTTGCTGGGTTTGCGCCAGTTTTGCTGCCACATCGCGGCTGGATGTTTGTAAATCCTGTTCTTGCCGCTGGAGTTGGCGTAGCTCTGCCTCACGGGTTGCCAGCGTGGACTGGAGCGCAAGCTGTTCGTCTTCGCCAAGTGCACGAACACGGGCATTGAGTTGCTCCAGCTCAGCCGTCGCTTGCTGGATAGCGGTCGTTAGGGTACCGAGTCGGATAGTGAGATCGGCGTGTTCGCGATCGCCGCCGTCAAGCTGTTCGCGCAGCCGCTGAGCGCTCTGGAACGACTCCTGATAGCGGATAACGATTTCCCACTGGGCTTTCGTTTGCAGTTCGTGCCGCAGCTTTTTGTACTTTTCGGCTTTGATACGATCTTGGGCAAGGCGATCGCGCTGGTCGATCAGTTCCTTTTCGACGATGTGATAGCGGTCTTCGCGATCTTTGACGGCATCCAGCTTTTCTTTTGCCTGGTTAATCTTGCGATCGAAGGTGGCAACGCCTGCCAGTTCATCAATAATTTCGCGGCGTTCACGGGCATTCATGGAAATGATGCGCGTTACATCCCCTTGCAGCACGACGTTATAGCCTTCGGGATACACGCGTAAACGATTCAACTCTTCGTGGAGTTCGGTCAGGGTGCAGGGTTCGCTGTTGATGTAGTAATTGGACGTATAAGTGCCTTGCTGCGTGACACGAAGCTTACGGGTGACGCTCCATTCGGTGCGGATGGAACGCGTGACCTTACCGTTTTGCCCGTTCTCTGAATGTCCGTTCTCTAAATGTCCGTTCTCTGAATGATTGCTATCTGAGTGCCCGTTTAGATGACCGTTGCCGTTTTGGACATCCTCTAGGGCGTCTTCCTGGCGCATCGAGCCGTCGCTGTTGACCTGACGCTCGATCGTGTCTTCCAGCAATTCTGGCTCGTCTGACAGATCAAAGGTAACCGTGACGCTGGCTTCAACCGTAGAACGTCCACGAGTACTCTGCGTATGGTTGACCAGATCGGGAAGCCGCTCTGCCCGCATCCCCTTCGACCCTGCTAGGCCGAGACAAAACAGCAGCGCATCCAGCAAGTTCGATTTTCCAGAGCCGTTGGGTCCAGACACCACTGTAAAACCTGGCAGCAACGGAATCGGCGTTGTGCCCCCAAAGGATTTAAAGTTAGAGAGTTCTAGACGCTTAATATACACAGCTTAACTAAGCCGGTTAGGGGAGAAAAGTCAGTGTTAAGTGTAGCCTTTTAGCGATTCCGTGAACGGGGAAATCGCTGTTCTTCCTATTCATAGCACTATTTAGAACAAATGTTCTATGAATGAGGTTTTTTGGATGTGCTCTGAACTACGCACACAAGGCAGGCCAATCATCAAGGTAGACAGCGATAGCAACGATCGCTTGCAGTGGTTTAAGTCAAGATTCTAACGAACCGGCAACGCCACAAAAGATCTTTGTCCTTACGCCTCTTTCTAAATCGTTCTCACCTGTTTAAGGATGCACTTAATTGCAGTCATTCTAACGAGCCTGAGAGCCATCTTTACCGCTCAAAAACGTCTGAGAGACGCATCAAAGGTCTGCTCATAGCTGGGGTCGTTCGTGCCCAGCAGTTTGTCCCAAAACGTGAAGTACAGTCCGTAGTGCAGATTATACTTGCGATGATGAATGGAGTGATGGGCGGGCCCAATACACCAGCGTCCCAGCCAATGGTGAGGAAAGGAAACAGGCAGAAGCTCCAGCCCAAGATGGTTGACCACTGCCCATGCGGTCATTGTCATGAGAATCGCAATCAACGCGGTGTAATGGAGAGGCAGCACAAACACAATGCCGACCAGAAATAGTCCCTGAATGAGTGCTTCTGGTGGATCAAACGCAAACGATGTCCATGGAGTTGGATGGCCCGATCGGTGATGTCCCTGGTGCAACCACTTGAAGAGCAAGGGATGGTGGAGCAGTCGATGCACGAAATAGAAGTAGGCATCTTGAAGGATCAGCACCACTCCGTAGCTGGCGCCTAAATACCACAGCCCGTGAGCATGGATATCGAGATACAAGCGTGTGACGCCCAAATCGTACCCTGACATCACGATCGCTGCACAAAGGGCAAAAATCATCCCAGAGAGTACGGACAGTTCAATATCTCGTCGCATCGATCGCCACGCTGAGGCTTTTAGACGCACTGATTGCCTGACAAACTGCTCTCTAAACGAATAGAAAAACCAATACGTGCCACCCGCAATCAAAAAGTAGCGTACGAGAATGAGCCCGCAGAAGACAATCCAATAGAACCAAAAGGGACGGTTCAGCAATGCAACCTTACCTCTTTGAAATGTGATGGCCCGACACGACCGGATCACCCAGTCAGCACCGTAGGCATGATGATACCGCAGTGTTTACCACCTCTCTCACTCTCGCTCTAACTGCCGTGATCGGGCTCTTCCCTTAGATTCATCTATGCCTGATGGATTGCCTGATGGCGATAGATAGCAATCAGCATGGCAAAAATGGGCACGCTGACAACGCGATCGACCACGTTTTGCTATCAGGAAACCCTGGCATGAATCATCAGGCTGCCTCGTCTTCGCGTGAAACCATTCGCGCACAGTTGCAACACATTTGGGGCTACTCAGAGTTTCGATCGCCACAGGGAGAAATCGTCCAGTGCCTGTTAGAGCAACGGGATGCACTCATCATTATGCCGACAGGTGGGGGCAAATCCATTTGCTTTCAGCTTCCCGCCTTGATGCAAACGGGATTGACGATCGTCGTTTCGCCCCTGGTGGCGTTGATGGAAAATCAGGTGCAGGAGCTTCGCCAGCGTCGACTGCCTGCTGCGTTGCTGCATAGTGAAGTGCCCAAACAACAGCGCAAACAAACGCTCTGGGCATTGGAAAATCAAAGCTTGCGGTTGCTCTACCTTTCGCCTGAAACGCTGCTGAGTGAGCCTGTGTGGGAGCGTTTGTGTCAGCCAGAGTTAAAGATTAACGGGCTGATTTTGGATGAGGCTCATTGCCTAGTCCAGTGGGGCGATACGTTTCGCCCAGCGTATTACCGCTTGGGTATGGTGCGTCCAGCGCTCTTGCAGTCGAAGCCAGAGGGGACGAAGATGGCGATCGCGGCCTTTACCGCAACCGCTAATCCCGACGCACAGAAAACGATTCAGCAGGTGCTGCGACTTCAGCAGCCAGAGAGCTTTCGGCTCAATCCCTATCGCGCTAACTTGCACCTCAATGTGCAGGTGGTCTGGACGCCGAGGCAACGACGGCAGCAGCTGCTCAAGTTCATTCAGGCAAGACCAGGACAAACGGGATTGGTCTACGTCCGCACTCGTCGAGATGGTGAAACGTTGGCAGAATGGCTCTTGCAGCAGGGTTTTCAGACAGCGGCATATCATGCAGGCTTGAGCCCCGATGAGCGGCGGCAGATTGAAAAAGCCTGGTTGGGTGGCTCAACGCAGTTCGTCGTTTGCACCTGTGCGTTTGGCATGGGGATAGACAAGCCAAATTGTCGTTGGGTCGTACATTTCCACGCCCCACTGCTGCTATCGGAGTATGTGCAAGAAGTTGGACGCGCGGGGCGGGATGGCAAACCTGCCACTGCCCTCACGTTAATTAGCGAGACAACGGGGTTTCTCGACCCAGACGACAAGCAGCGCCGACAGTTTTTTGTGGAACAGGCGCAAAAGCAGCAGCGATCAGCTCAAGCACTCAGCCACAAATTGCCACCTCAAGGAAACGTTGTCAGCGTCAGCAGGGAATTTAAGGAAGGCGCGATCGCCCTTTCGCTTTTGAACAGTACCGGACAACTCGAATGGTCAGATCCGTTCCACTACGTGATGAAACCTGGAAACGATCAGCCTGCTGGACAAACGAATACCCATGCCGCCAAACAGATGACCGACTACCTCAAGACAAAAGACTGTCGTTGGCGCTTTTTGCTCGGTGCGTTTGGGTTTGCGCTAGAGGCAACTAACTTGCGCTGTGGACACTGTGATAACTGTTGTCGCTAAAGCCCCAGAAGAGAAGACGTATTGCAATGCACCAACGAAATCCTCCTTGGTCTTACAACATGACTCAACGCCCCCTCTCTTGCTGCTGACCCATTGAGTCTTTAAGTGATTCCTGAAAAAAAGATACCGCTTGGTAGGAGGCAGGTTTTGCCAGCGTCTTTGCCTCCAGACCATTGCTTGGGTGCCAAACTTGCCCCTACGGATCTTTTGTTTGCTCGAAATCTCTTTAGTCCTAACTCTGTTTGATCACCACCGAGTCGCCTTGAATACTGGCTTGATACGTGGGCAATGGGCGGGCAGCCGGACCCGATTGCACGTTGCCATCAGATCCAAATTTAGCAGCGTGACAGGGGCAAACAAACGCCTTTTGCTCAGAGTTCCAGGCAACGGTACAACCGGCATGAGTACATTTAGGGTTGACGGCAATCAGAGCTTTGGGATCAGCAGGGTCTCGAGCCACCAAGACTTGCCCGATCGGGGTCTTTCCGTTTAACAGTTGCCCAGATTTATCTAGATCGCTCACCAAGCCAACCTGTACGTTGCCTGCAGCGCCTGAGCTAGAACTAGAGGGGCTCTCCTGAGTCGGAATAGAGCTGGATTGATCAGAAGAACAAGCCACGATCGCCACAGGCAGACAACTGGCAATCCAACCGACCCCGACCCACGATAGAAACGATCGACGATCCATGAGCAAGCCCTTCAAAAATAGTGGTTTACGTCAACAGTAGATTGAGTGCCAATGCTTCCTGATTCACCACTTTCTCTCCATCACCAGGACATTCTTGAGATCGGGTTCTGCCTCTCGTTCCGGTTGCTTACCGACCAGCAGTCAGCTAATCGCTATGTCGCCCAAGCCGTTGATGCACATACGACCGCGATCGCTCAAGCCCTCATCCATCACTGTCATTAATGCGTTCCAGCGAGCCACTGTAGCTAGGTGGCCTTCTGTTTCATCAAAGCATTTCGCATCAGAACCAGGAGGAAGCCCAGACCAGTAAAGGCGGTGGCTAAAAGGTGGCTTTCTCTAGACGCAAAGGCAATGAGTACCACGTTGGAACCGAGCGCTAGTAATGGAACGATCGCAGGCACTCGAAACCCTTCAGTCTCCGCTTCTCGACGTTTGATGATGAGCAGTGACAGATTCACCAAACAGAACATGGCGAGAATGAGCGTCGCAGTAGTGCCCGCCAAAAATTGTAGGGTGCCTGACAGCGCCAGGAAGATGGCGATCGGCAGAATCACGACGATCGTGCGGTAGGGTGTGGCGCGTGTCGCGTGTAGTTTGCTAAACCAGGCGGGCAGCAACCCATCGCGCGACATGCCAAAGAGCAAGCGCGAAGCCGTAATGAAGTTCAGTAAAGCAGTGTTGAGCACCGCAAACAGCGCGATGAAGGTAAACACGACGCCTGGAAAATTGGGCTGTGCCCGAAGCACTACATCCAACAGCGGTGCACCAGACGCAGACAGTTCTGCAGGACTCAAGACCTGAGTCGCCAGCCAGGCAACCAGGATGTAGATCACTCCAGCAATGCTGAGTGACAACAAAATCGCTCTGGGTACATTGCGTTCAGGGTCTTTCACCTCTTCCGCCACGTTCACAATGTCTTCAAACCCAATGAAGGCGTAAAAGGCAAGGGCGGCTCCTTGGAAAATGGCAACCCAACCCAGTGTTTGTCCACTGACTACAGGAACCGCCACAGCGGCATTGCTGGCTGCGCCACCGCTGACAAAGAGGGCTGACACCAAAATCACGATCAGGAGACCAGAGACTTCAAGCGTCGTACAAAAAATGTTGAGGCTAGACGATTCCTGCATGCCGCGAAAGTTGATCAAGGCGAGACCACCAAACAGCGCCAGGACAACCAACCAGGCTGGAAAAATGGGAGCAAATGTGGTCAAGTACCCCGCAAACGCTTTGGAAAGGGTTGCCATTGAAACAAGACAGGTGCAAAACATGAGCCAACCGACAACGACCGAGAGCCACTCGGTACGAAAGGCTCGATGCACAAAGCACGCCACCCCACCACTCAGCGGAAAGCGGCTACCCAGTTCGGCATAGCTGAGAGCGGTCAGCGCTGCGACGGACATCGCTACTAAAAAAGAAGCCCAAACGAACGCCCCAGAGAGTCCGGCGATTTTGCCCACAACGGCATAAATACCAGCCCCAAGAATATCGCCAACACCGTAAATAACGAGCGTGGGTAAGCCAAACACTCGCTTTAGTGACGCTGTATCTTCAGTCGTTTCCATACTCTCTTTGCTCAGGTAGGGTTAAAGCGATCGACTTATCTAATAGGTTTTGCAGCCGTAAATGGACGCACCGATACTAAAGAGATTTCGAGCAAACAAAAACCACGTGGGAGGAGGTCTGACACCCAAGCGATCGGCTAGAGGCAAGATGCTGGCAAAACCTGCCCCCTACCAAGTGGCACCTTTTTTCTCGGAAATCACCTAAACGACTGTTTCAAATTTCAAAAGCGATGGGCTCCCAGCTGGCTAGTCAACTTCAGACACGAAGGCTTCTTCTAGAGCGGGTTCCATTGCCAGCTTAGGCTCCTTACCATCGAGCAAGCAGCTTACGGTCATGTCGCCCATGACGTTGATGCACGTGCGGCAGCGATCGAGAAACCAATCTACCGTAATCAGCAGCGCGATGTATTGCGTCGGCAAGCCGACAGCGGTAAACACCAGCGTCATCGTGACCAGTCCCGCTTCAGGAATGCCAGCCGCCCCCACAGACGCAAAAATGGACGTTAAAACCACGATCAACTGCTGCTCCAGGTTCAGATTTAACCCTAATATTTGCGCGATAAAAAGGGCTGACATCGCTTCATACAAAGCCGTACCGTCATTATTGAAGTTACTACCTACCAATGCGCCCAGCGATGCCGATGACTCTCGCAAGCCCACTTTATCGATCAAGCCTCGAAAGGTAATGGGCATGGTTGCCGTTGAGGACGCGGTTGAAAAGGCAGTGGTCAACGCATCAGAAGCACCCGCCAAAAAGAGCCTTGGTTTGACCCAGGAGCCGAGGCGAACACGCAAAAGGTAGTAACACCCTTGCAGAAACAGCGCCAGTAAAACAGCGATGATGAATGCTGCCAACGCTTTGAAGGGTGCAAAGCCCTTGAGGGTAACGGTGCTTGCAACGATGCCAAAAACGGCGATCGGCACCAGCATAATCACCCACGTCAGAATGCGAATCACCGCTTCAAACATAATGGTGATGAATTGCTCAATCGGACGGTAATCGCTTCTACCCGCCGCCACCTGCTCTGACTTCAAAGCCCGCAAGACAATGCCAAACGACAGCGCGACCACGATCAACTGAATCACATTGTTGTCGGTTAGCGGTTTCAGCACCGCTTCCGGCACACTGCTTTCGACCAATCCCCAGGGGTCAAACTGCTTGGTCATGCCTTGTGCGTCCCCAGCAAAACTAATTTTTTCCCAGGTGCCGGGACGCAAGACATTTGCCACAAAGAGACCAATCAAAATTGCAACTGTCGTATTGCCGAGCAAGATCAGGGCTAAACGGCGACCAGAGCGACCAGGAATGTCGGTTGTCAGAAAGGAGTGCAGCACTGCCAGTAAAATGAGTGGCGTCGCGAGTGCCCGCAGTGCTTTGAGTACCAAACTACAAGGAATTGCCAGATCTTTGGCAAGTTCGGCATTTTGAGGACTGGGGTTGCCAGCACCCAGCAAAACTCCTAGCCCGACTGCCAGCACGAGTGCAGCTAAAATCTGAAGGTAGAGTGGAATGGTTTTGCCAAACAGGCGCAGTCCTTGCTCGTGTTCACTCATACTGATGACTCCAGAGGGGGGGCTAATCTCACTAGAATGCAGAATGCACGCGATCGCGTCAAGTGTGCGACCATATCTGGCTCTAGAGCGTTGCATAACGTTACGATTTGATTGTCAGCTGTCAGCTATCAGCCTTGAATCTTCTGCCCTCTAAGACAAGTTCACCAGTTTAGGAGCTTGCTAGTAAACAAAAGCCCTGTAGGGGCAGGTTTGACCACAAGCTTAACGGCTAGATCACAGGACGCTGGCAAAACGTGCCCGTACCCAGCTTGGAAAGCTCCTTCAGAGACTGACTGCATCAGAAGGATGATTTCACTAGAGATTTTTTTTGACACACTGAGACCGAAGTGTTTTTGTTCAAACAGTACATCATGCCAGATCTTACACGTCGCCGGTTTGTGATTACAGCTGCCTTTGCCAGTGGTTTTGCACTCGCAGTCCAACCGATCGCGTCTAGCGCCATCATGACTGGTGCTGAAGGACTCATTGCTGGTGCGGTCAAGATTCCTGCTAAGGATGGCGAGCTTTCTGCTTACAGAGCAATGCCTGCGACGGGTGGAACCTTTCCGATCGTGCTAGTCATCCACGAAATTTTTGGGGTTCATGCCCATATTGAAGATGTTTGTCGCCGCTTTGCCCGGTTGGGATATGTCGCGATCGCGCCTGACCTATTCAAACGGCAGGGTGATGTCTCGAAACTGAGTAGCATTGATGAGATTCGCCCCGTTGTTGCCAAAGTGCCAGATGCTCAGGTGCTGTCTGATCTGGATGCTGCCGCCGCCTGGGCAGTGAAAGCCTCGAAGGGCAATGCAGCGAAATTAACGACAACAGGCTTTTGCTGGGGCGGACGCATCGTCTGGCTCTACGCGGCTCACAATCCCAATGTGAAAGCGAGCGTAGCGTGGTACGGGCGATTGGTCGGCGATGGTATGCCACTCATGCCCAAAAATCCGATCGACATTGCCTCGACCCTAAAAGTCCCTGTCCTTGGGCTGTATGGCGGCAAGGATACAGGGATTGCGCTGGATAGTGTGGAGCAGATGCGCGATCGCCTAAAGTCCAGCAGCAGCAAATCCGAAATTGTTGTGTACCCTAATGCACCGCACGCCTTTTTTGCCGACTATCGCCCGTCTTACCGTGAAGCGGATGCTAAAGATGGTTGGCGGCGACTTCAGGCATGGTTTAAGCAACATGGGGTCTAAGAGCTAAGCATCAGCGATGAGTGCAAGCTTGACTGCTGACCAAACAGCATACTGTTTTATCAGCACCACATTGAACAAGCACTCAGCCAGTTTTGAGATCCTTTAACTGACCAGCGGTGGGTTGTCGACCGTTGCAAGATATTGTGCGAGTTTGGCGTTTGGTTTCATCGACTTCAGCACGTATTCCAAGTTTTCGCTGGGTCGGGCAATCACGTGAGAGGAAAGATAGAGCGGTTTGTCTCCAATCATTCGTTTTGCCGCCTCCACACCCGCCTCCACTGACATGTTGACTTCAGAAACATCACCTCGAACAATGACTGTGTAACGAGCACCACTGACTTTTTCCGTTCCGACAAGCGTCACGTTCGCTGCTTTACACATCGTATCTGCTACTGATAAGGCAGGGGGAAGCCCCAGTACCTCAACCATTCCAACCGCGTTCGCCATTGTGCGCTCCAAGATTAATTTGCCCTAGCTGGTGTTACGCATCACACTGAAACGTAACAAATACCAATGGCTACTTGTTCAAGTAAAACACACAGACTGGAGCTTGTTATGCATTGCTCACATTGTTAAAACCATACGATCTAAAACAATTCGTCTACGGCTTCACCTTTGGTATTGGTGTTGCGGTGAGGCGTTTCGCGGTCAAACCGCATGTGGATGGAACGCGTTTGCTCACCATCGGCAGCCACGGCAATAATGGGGAAATTGAGCACACCATCCTGGAAGGACATTTGGAACCGGAAGGTGCCATCGGGGTTGAGCTGAATGGGACGACCATCGATCGTTACGGTGGCATCCGGCTCCGTCGCACCGTAAACAATGAGTTCAGCATCGGCAATGAGCCAAAACTTACGTGCCCGAAGGGGTGGCATGGACGCGCCAAACCCAATCCCCGACATACCAATCCCTGACATCGTTAAACCAGAGACCGTTGGGACACCCGGTACAGCCCATGCACCAACGCCCGATGGGAAGACGTACGAGCTGACTGTCTGCTGCGGGATCTGCTGCATGGAACCCGCGACATGCTGCATAGAGCCGAAGAGAGAACCTGCGAGTCTCAGCGATTCGGTGGCTTGCGCCAGACCAAAGACCTGATCGTCGAGGGGGCTGACGGCAGCAGTCCGCTTCTCAGGAGAGATTAGATCCAGTAGAGTTAAGCCTCGCAGATCGTCATCCCAGGCGACCGAGGCAAAGTGGTCTTCAAACCAGTCGGAGGGATAGATCGGTGGAATGCGAACCGGATTCGATCGCGCTAGCAGTAGCCAGCGACCATCGCCCGTGAGATAACCAATTTCGGCAATGTAATCGCGATCGCTCACAGGAATGGGCACATACCAATCACGCGCCAACTCGTCACAGTCAAACTGCTGCAAACTGTGAGCACTTTCATGGTTGAGATCCACATCAGTGACATCATAAAGCCGCAAGGCAAAGCGTTGTCCACCCTGTTGCCGTAGCTCCTCTTTGTGTTCTTGAGGTGCATCCCAGTAGGTATAGCCCCATTGTGGATCGCGAGGCATGAGGACGATGCGGCTTTCACCATAGCCCTCTGGCAAATCAGGTAGCCCCTCGTCTACTGAAGCCAATGACTCACTGCTGAGGTCGGTTTGACCGACGTTATACTTAGCGGCTTCAACGTCAGTCTGAGCTTTGTTGCCGAGCACTCCTAAGGCTGCTAATCCCGCTCCCGCTGCCAGCGCTGCGCCTCCAATGGCGGCAGCACCATCAACGCCACCAGCAACATCGGTTGACGGGATGCGAATCGAGTTAGAGCGTGCCAGTGCCAGCCAGTAGTGATCTTCAGTCACATAGCCAATTTCAGCCATGTAGTCGCGATCGAGTCGAATGGCTGACGTATGCTCTACTGCATCTTCTGCAACAGAAAACGCCTGAAAACTCTGAGGGCGCTGCTCCGCTAGATTGAGACCAGTAACATCGTAGAGCCGAAGCTTTAGGTCACGTCCGCCCTGGTGCCGCAGTTCTGCTTTATGCGCGTCAGGTGTCTCCCACTCAGCATGCGCTTGTAGATCGGGGTATGCAGTTAGCGTGATTTTGCTGCGATCGGTTGTACCGCCAACTGCCATGCCAGCGAGTGCCGCAGCGCCAGCACCAGCTGCCAGTACGCCACCGGCCAGCGCTGCACCACCCGGAAGTCCACCGGCTTCCGGTAGATTGACAGCAGGGGCAGGGACATCGACAGCAGGGACATCCGGTGGTTCGATTGCGACACCGTCGATCGAGGCTGCGGCCTCTTCGTGATCTCCTAGTGTGGCAGCACCAGCCAAGCCAGCCGCGCCGGCTAGTCCAGCCGCACCGGCACCAGCTAATCTGGCACCAGCTAATCCGGCAGTCGGCAGTGTCCCCGTTGCTGGAACATCCGGTACCGGTGGTGCAACAGGTGGCGTAGGACGGCGATCGGGCGATGTCGTCACGGCTGGCGGTACGGTTGGCTCTACCCCAGCACGTCGACCCTTCAGCCAGAGCCACAGTGGTATGCCAATCAACGGTAGCAGTAGCAACCACCAGGGGAAGCCTCCCTGTGCATCAGTGCTACTGGCTCCAGGGGGCGCAACAGCAGCGTCCGATGTGACTGTGGGACTCGCCGCTGGACTAGGCGAGACAGATGGACTGACAGGAACTGGGCTAGCAGCCGCTGCTTGTGTACCCGTTTCTCGTGCTGCTTCGATGATGGCTTTGCTGGCAGGTGCTGTGGCAACGCCCAAAAAGGCCAGAACAGCAGGGCTTGGAGTGCCTTTGTAGACGTATGCCAGGGGTTGAGAGAAGGGGTAGCGTGGGTCATCAGGCAGAGTTCTATGCATCGAAATGATGCGAACGTCTTTGCGATCGAACACCTGGTCGGCAATTGCATATCCAATGCCATCCGGTCCTAAAGCCTGGATAACCTCGTCTGTGCTGTCTTTGGCGGTTTGTTTGATATTCGCACCTGCTTTGAAGGGCGCTTTCTGAAACACAGGATAGGGACGGAATGCTTGACGGGTATCGCTAAAGGTGGGGCGATCGACAAACCGAATACGACCTGAAGTCTCACCCAACTCCGACCAATCCTTAATTTCGCCTCGGAAAATCTTGGCAAACTGCTCAAACGTGATGTTCCCAGTGAAGGAGTTATTGGGACTCACGATGATGGCAATCTTGTGCCGCGCGATCGGAGTGGCAACCAGTCCTTTTTGCTTTTCCTGTGCCGTGAGTGGACGACCGATCGCTGCTATATCAACCGTTCCATCTAACAGTGCTTTTAGTGCCGCATCGCTGCCTTCCTCAGACAGGGTAACGCTCGTGCCTGCATATTTCTCTTCGTAGGTTTTCTTCAGCGCCTGGTTAATGGTTGCCATGCTGCTGGAGCCATCCACCCTAACCGTAGAACCACTCGGAACAACAGGTGGTTGTGAGAAGGAAGGCGTTGGCGTTTGCGCCAGCACTGGGTCAAGCGTCAGCACCGATACTAAAGGCTTAGATGCCGTCAGCAGGGCTAAAAGCATTGCCAGACCGAGCATTGGAGTGTCTTTTGGGGGCGACGTTCGTTGCGGCATTGGTAGTAAAAGCTTTTTGGAACACTCTGTAAAAAGCCCTGAATAAAAGCACCCTAAGCTTAAAAGCAGTTTACACAGCCCTGACCGAGGTTAACTTTTGCAAAGGACGAGCCAATTATACAGTCACTACGTCTGCGGTAAAGATCGCCAATGCAACGAATTTTTCTCGGAAGGATCAACTCAATGTCGTTACGCGATGCCCAATGAACTCAGAACGCTGTGCTTGACGGTAGTAGAGCCTGAGTAATCAAAGCGATAGAGAAACCGGGTTTCTGCCACTGCTCAATCGTGAACATGTGGCTCGTTGAGCAGCCCGGTTTCTAGATACAGCTCTTTCTCAGGACTGATGACAGTTGGCGAATGCTTATGCTTTATCAATTATTCATTCTTTCTTGATGGGAAATTAACCCAACGCACAAAGGCATCGCTTAGAGTGGAATAGTTTCAAGGCAAGTTACCAGTAACTCTATCAGCAACTCTATATTTAAGCCCCCCCGGCTCTTCACTGAGTTGGGGGGTATTTAATTTAAATGGTTCTAATGCTTTTACAGTTGACTACGAGCCTTTAGTTGCAGGTAACGCTCGACCAACTGGTCACTGATCTGATCAGCGGGCGCATCGAGCACAAGCACTCCTCTTTGTTTGAGTTTGGCCAGGGCAAGCTGACGTTGTGCCAGCAAATCTAAGGCAACTGCACGGGCATAGGTAGTAGGAACATCAGCAGTGAGGGTGTATGCTTGTTGGTCGACCTGGGGATCGCGCAGGGTGACGCAGAAGGGCAAATGGCGTGGGGCAAGCCGCCCCATTGCAGCCAGCAGTTCGATCGAAGCGGTCGAGTCAATCACTTCAGTAATAAGTACGACCAGCGCACGGCGCGTTTGGCGGGTAGCGACAGTTGTTACGGCGCTCATATAGTCTGGTTCTAAAAGCTCAGGGTAAATGGGCGTTAGTCGCTCAACTAGCTTTGGCAGCTGGGTTTGACCCCGTTCGGGTGGAATCCAGGTATGCATCTGGCGATCGAAGACCCCAATGCCTACGCGATCGCCCCGGTTGAGTCCCGCCAGTGCCAATGATAGTGCCGCATTCAAACCCCAATCAAAGCGTGCCAAGCCGTTTACCTGAGCCGTCATCAGCCGTCCACGATCGAGCAGGACAAGCAATGTTTGTTCTTGCTCTGGCTCCAACACTCGCACCAGCACCCGACTGCGACGAGCTGTAGCCTTCCAGTCAATCAGGCGAGGATCATCCCCTGTGGCGTATTCGCGCAGTTCCGAAAATTCGGTGCCCATGCCTTGACGACGCGCACGCCGAATATTGCCGCTCGTTTGCAGCGTCAAGCGAATGGAGAGCGATCGCAGACCCATCAGGTCAGGATAGACCGCTACAGTATCTCGCTTAGGTACTTTCCAGTCGTGCCACGCCAGCCCCCAGGCACCCAACTGACGCACCTGAATGTCTCCCCAAACGTACTCTCCCCGCTTGGATGGAAAGACTTGATACGTCAGTGTTTCACGGCTGTGAGCGGGTAAGGACAGTCTCAGCGGTTGGGGGTTTGCTGAGAAGGCTGGTGGATAAAAGTCCCGAATTTGCAGAACGGCAGACTGATAGCCCGTTTTCACGGTTAGCTGTACCGGATTATCGCGCCCAATCGAAAGACGCTCCGGGCGATCGCGCTCCACAACCACCCGATGCGTCTGAACCCGCCGCCCATCCAGGACTGCTGCTACTAAGACAGCCACATCAAATCCCAACGTCAGGACGATCGCCAGACCCAGAAATTGCGGGTTAATGACATCCGAGCCGATCGTGGCAACCCCTAGCCCGATCGCCGTACCGAATAGCAACAGTTGATAAACGCGACGGGAGGGAATCATCAAAGGAACCGCGTGATATTGGCAAGAACCGCTATCATCCTAACCTTGGGGATGGGGAAGTTTTGAGTTTTGATTTTGGCTATTAGCGATCAGGTTCTCTTGCTTTTAGCCGTCAGCCTTTAGCTTTTCTAACAACCAACAACCAACAACTCCTCCTGACTTCTGCCTTCTCCCCACGCCTTAAACCTCCTGCA
Organism: Stenomitos frigidus ULC18; assembly: GCF_003003795.1. Lineage (GTDB taxonomy): Bacteria > Cyanobacteriota > Cyanobacteriia > Leptolyngbyales > Leptolyngbyaceae > Stenomitos > Stenomitos frigidus_A. The sequence continues at coordinate 26,048 of NZ_PVWK01000152.1, forward strand.
ACACCACCTGATCACGCGGTACGCGGAACGTCTTGAGCGTTGAGAGGGTGCCGCCTGGTTGGAGGATATCGCTGACGACCTTGAGCGTACAGGTGAGGGCTTCGGGTGTTACTTCGATCACGTTATAGCCGTGGGTTGCGGAGTTGAAGTATTGGATATGTGGATTGCTGCCCCGGAGCACTTGCGTCAGGATGTCGATCGGCACTGAAGGTGTACCGGGAGTGCTGGTTGTGCTTTGTTCGGCAAAGTTGGAGGATGTCGTTGAACCGACGACAAACTCAACCCCCACAGGCGGATCGGTGGGATTGTCAAAGTTCACTTTCTGGTAGCCTGCGATGAACGTGTGCAGGTCACCCGTGATCGTCACAAAGTTTTTAACCCCAGCCTCGCTGATGGTTTTGAAGAGCAGCGATCGCTCAACTGGGTAGCCATCCCATTGATCCAACGTGATGAACAAGTCAGGGGTTGGCGACCCTAAAAGCTGGGTAGCAAAGGCCGACAACACTTTCAACTGCATCGTCGTCACTTCGTTGCCCCAAATCTTCCAGGTACGAGGTGATTGGGTGATTTGCTTCAGAAACCATTCACGCTGCTTTCGCCCCAGCATCGTGCGATCGGGATCGTTGCGTCCAGCACAATCAGGTACGATGGTGCGCTTGCTGGAAAGATAGGTCTGGTTTTGGGCTGCCAAGTCGTCGCAGGGTGGGCCGTTGCGATAGAGCCGCTCATCCGTCATCACCAACTCCAACAGCTTGCCAATTTTGAACGATCGGTAAATCTGAATCGCCTGCAGTGGTTTTTCACCTTCGTCAAACGGTACGCTCGTGGGTGTATGCTCTGCCCACGCTTTTGTGGCTGTCTGACGCAGGTCGGGCTTACGGAAGGGCACCTGGTCGGGTGCATTCACCTTGAAGCAATCATTAGCAAATTCGTGGTCGTCCCAAATGGTGATAAACGCAAACTTTTCGCGAATGCTCTGCAGATCTGGATCGCTGTTATAGGTCTGATAGAGAAAGCGGTAATCGGCAAGGGTCGAAGCGGAGGGCTGACCACTCGGTAGGGCGATCGGGCGAATGCCGCGCTGAAAGCTGGTATCACCCACCGTTTCATAGATGTAATCACCCAGGAAGACGATGAAGTCAAGGTCTTCTGCCGCTAGAAACCGATAAGCGTTGTAATAGCCGTTGGTGTAGTCCTGACAGTTGATGTAGGCGAAACGCACTTTCTCAACATCAGCATTAGCGGCTGGCAGCGTTTTGAAGCGACCCGTTTGACTTGCGGTACCGTCGTAGATGAAACGGTAGTAGTACGTTGTCTGAGGTTTGAGTTCTTTATTCTCCAGGCTGATTTTGACCGTGTAGTCTTTGGACTGATTAGTTTTAGCCACACCGCGCAAGGTTGCGATCGCGCTAAACCCAGCATCTTCAGACACCTCAAACGCTACTTTGACTGAGCGCGTTTGCTGCGGTGCGATGCGTGTCCACAATGTAATACCGCGCGATCGGGGATCTCCAGACGCCACGCTTTGAGGAAACAGAGTCGTCGCTGCATTAGCAGGCTCAACGGCAAACAGTTTGCTGACTTCCCACGCATCCATCCCCACTAAGTGAGGAATTTCACTACCGGCCCAAACCACAACACCAGTCGCCAGCGAATACTTTAGAAACGTCCGTCTGTCCATGCAATGATCCTCAGTGGCTCTCTTTAATCGGTCTCTTCAAGACAGTCAAATTCAAAGCACGCGAACGAGTCCGTCTAGCAACGCCAAGACAGGACGCACTGTACGGACAGTAGTCTCGCTAAACGTACTTTCTGCTACCTTACGTTGCTACGTTTAAGCGGCTCTTAAGTTCGGTTTAAAGAAGGCCTATTGGAGTGGGGAGTGGGGGAAAGGCTGAAGGTTAGAGGCTAAAGGCTGACGGACTGGTCAACTGACACATCTTTCAGTGATCGCCTGCACCACCCTGCACTAAAAGCGGGCTAATAGAACGAAGTCCTCTGAAGAGGGCTGCAAAGGGTTTTCAACTCGTTTCAACGGGTTTCGGTTAGCCCGGTTATTGAAGCACGGGCGGGTGAGCAATGAAACGATCAGCTTTTCAGGATTTTTGTCGGCCAATCAGGGCTGAAGGCTGAACTCAAAACTTTCATCCTTTATCCTTTAGCCTTCATCCTTATATCCCTCACTCCTCACCCCTCTCCTCACCCGCCGAAGGCTGAGTATTCAAGTAGGTCAAAAAGTCTTCCAGCTCATCGTCGGTGAGTTCGCTGCGGGTTTTCTTGCCGTAGGTCTTTTGCAAATAAGTGCTACCTTGCCGCTTGCTCCAGCCAATGCGATCGATTTCCACACCAATCTGCGAAATCAGCGACGATAAATCTCTGGATGTACCACTGGGAGCTTCTACAGCGGGTGTTTCTTTGCCCGTACTGGGTTTGCGGGGCTTGCTTTTAGGGCTTTGCGATTCTGTGGCTGTGGCAGCGGGCGTATCTAGACTGGGGGGTGTTTTCTCTATAGCAGATGGTTCTGGCTCAAAAGACTGCGGTTCAGATGGTTCTGGGTCAAATTCAAAGGACTGCGGTTCAAACGATTCCGGCTCAAACGGCTCCGGTTCAAACGTTTCATCGTCATAGTCGGGGGCATCGCTCGGATCGAGCGCGACATCAGAGGGATAGACGATCAACGGCAAGGCTGCTTTCGTCAGGGCAGGTGGCTCAAAGGACTGCGTCGGTAAAGATACTGGTGACAGAGGCGCGATCGCAGCACTCATCCCCGTTTTTGGCATTACAGACTCACGCCCAACGCGATCGAGTACAGTTGGCGACACCACATCATGCAGCGCTTCTGCAATGGGCTGCATCGTTGGCTGCGGCTGCGTGCCGTAGCTGGGGAAGGGCATCTTCGACAGATCAGACACGGCGGGCAGATCAGAAAGTGCCCCGGGACGAATGCCGATCAGCGCCAAAACGCGCAGTCGTGCCTGATCCTCTGCGTGTTCAACGGTGGTAGCCGCTGCCAAACTGGTTGCCAGTGTCATACTGCCTAGCGACACGATCGCCCGTACAACAAAGCGATCGGCGTGAATTTGCACCAGCTCGGTCAACAACCCACTGGTGGGATAACGGGTTTGCAGTTGGACAAAGAGCGGATGCAGATCAGGTGATTCAGGCATTGATACAGTAGAAGTTGAAGAGGACGATCGACGATCGGGCGTCAGTCATGATGTTACGCGACTTGCGGGAGACGCAGCAGCCTGTTTGGGTGCAGTCAGGATCACAGAAATGCCTCTATCCCCATAACGCCTTTATACCCATAACATAGACGCTTGTGAATCTTTAGTAATGTACTCACTAGCTCCAGTCGGTTGGCTCTCAGAGGCACATGTCTTGCAGCCGACTGCCAAGATTCCTCACCTGATATAGACTTGACAACTATACTTGTCTATTAGGTACTACTGCGAACAGTCTCAAACTGTTTCAGGCTGGGCTGGTAGATTTTGATACGCGAGTACTACTCTATTGGAAAGCCCAAGACTCATCCGCACTAATTTTGACCGCCAAACAAAGCGCATTCAGCGTGACGTTTTGCGGATGGGTGCATTGGTAGAAAAATCTTTCTGGATGGCGCGACAGGCATTGTTCGATCGCGATTTAGATGCCCCGGCCAAAATTGCAATTCAAGATAAACAAATCGACATACTTTATCGCCAGATTGAACAAGATTGTGTAAGCCTCATTGCGCTTCAGGCTCCCGTTGCTCAAGATTTACGCCTCCTCAGCGCCATGATGCAGCTTGTCCGCGACCTGGAGCGCATTGGTGACTACGCTGAAGACCTGGGCGAAATTGCCATTCGTCTGTTTCCCTATCCGCCGCCAGTGTATATGGGACGGGTGCAGATGATGTGCGATCGCTGTCGCGCTATGCTGGCAATGAGTTTAGCTGCCCTTTCTGACCTGGATGCCGAATCGGGGCTGGAAATTAAGATCAAAGACGATGCCGTCGATCTCGATTACGAAACGCTCTACGAACTCTTGGCCTACCAACGCGATGTTCCCGGCATTGTCGAACCGATCGTGCTCATGATCCTCGTCATCCGCCACATGGAGCGCATGGCAGACCACGCGACGAATATCGGTAAGCGTGTGGCGTATATTGTGACGGGGCAGCGGTAGGGATGAAGGATGAAGGATGAAAGCTAAAAGATGAGGGATGAACGTTTTGAGTTGCTTCCTCTCCTTCTCCCGCCTCCCCCGCCTCCCCTCTGCGTTCTAATAACCAACAACCAACAACCAACAACTTAAAACTCCTTCATCCTTTAGCCCTCATCCTTTAGACTTTCCTCCTCCCCTCACTCCTCTCCTTTCTTCCGCCCCAAATACCAAACCAGCGCCGTAAACAGTCCAATCCCCGTCGCGTATTTGATTACGTCAGGCACTGCCGGATTGGGTGAGAAGAAGCCTTCAATGATGCCTGCGATCACCAGCATAGGGACGATGCCGTAGACCAGTTGGGTTGCTTGGGTGCCGTAGAGCTTGAGTGCCTCCGATCGCTTATAAACACCTGGAAACAACAGCGCTCTGGCAAGCAGAAAGCCTGCACCGCCCGCGAGAAAAATAGCGGGTAGTTCCAGTGCGCCGTGGGGAAACACGAAAGCCCAGAACGGGACTGCAAGGTTATTCTGCCCCACTAAGGCCCCGATGCTGCCGATCAACACGCCATTGAACAGCATCGCGATCGCGGTAAAGAGTCCGCCTGTCATACCGCCTGCTACGGCTGCAAACGAAACTTTGATGTTGTTGATCATGATGTTGCTGGAGGCAAAGGGTTCAATCCCCACGATCGATCCCGTCCATAATTCGCCGCGATCGCGGACTTGCTCAATCATGCGTGCTGGTACGACGAGAGCCAAAAAGGATGGATCACGCCATGCCAACCACCAGCAGACCAGTCCTGCCAACACAAACAAGCCTGTTGCTAGAGCAACATAGCCGCGCGATTGCTGCACCACTGCCGGAAAGCCCCAGCGGTAAAACGCCCCGATCGCCTGCCATTCTTGACGACGCGACCCCTGATAAATTTGGGAGTAGCCACGGGTTGCGAGCGACTGCAACTCTTGAGTGATCAGTTCGCCTGCTTGATTGGTGCGCGCGCGTGCTAGATCGGCGGAGACCGATCGATACAGACTTGCAAGCTGCCGAATTTCGTTCGCGTCAAGCGCCTTTAACCCTTGCTTCTCTGCTTTTTTGAGCAAGGTATCCAGGTCTCTCCAACTGGGCTGCCGTCGTGCTAGCCAGCGCTGTATGTTCATAATCTGTGATATTTCCCGGAAAGCCAACGGACGTGGTTTAGAATCGCGTCAACACCTGTCCTTCAAACTAGCCAAAGTGTAGCTCATGGCTTCGTCCTCTAATTTCTCTAGTTCTACCCAAGCGCTTAGTGTTGGTAACGTCGTCAGTGCTGGCTTTCGGCTATATGGGGCAAACGCCAAGCAGTATTTGACGATCGCCCTCTTTGGTACACTATGGCTGCTGCTGCCGTTTGTGGCGGCGATCGGCGTGGTTTTGTTTTTCGCGACCGTGCAGAACTATTACGCCACTCTCGGCTTAATCATTCCGGCTCTGATTGTCCTGTTTTTCTACGTCCTCGCCAAATATCTTGCCAACTCAGCGCTGATCGCACGACTGGTGTTTGGTGAACTAACTGACCAGCCCGAGTCACTCAAAGATGCTCGTCGCTTTATCAAGCCGCGTACCTGGAGCTTTCTGAGCGCATCCTTTCTGATGGGCTTGATCTACATGGGCGTGATGATTGTCTTTTACCTGGCGCTGGCGATCGTCGTTGTAGGGCTGTTAGCGGGGCTGGGTGGTTTTCAACTGTTGCAGAACCCCACACCAGAAACGCTGGCCGCAAACGGGGGTACCATTGCACTGCTGGTGCTGCTGGCGTTGGGGTTCTTGCTGTTATTTATTGCCTTTTTTCTCTGGTTCGCAGCGCGCTTTGTGTCGTTTGAACTGCCGCTGGCTGTGGAACCTGGGGTGACGGCAACGCAAACGATCGGGCGCATGTGGTCGCTCACCAAAGGTAGCGCCTGGCGGATTGCGCTGATTCTCTTTATTACGAGCCTTGTCACGCTGCCGTTGCAATTGCTGCTGCAGGTTGTTGTTAGTGGCGTCGATGTGCTCATTCGAGTAGCTGGATTTACACCAGACTCACCGACCTACACCGCACTGTCCCTATTGATTACTTACCTACTGAGCTTTGTGCTCTCGATCGTCGTCCTTCCCTTGTGGCAAATCATCAAAACGGTCATCTATTACGATCTGCGCGGTCGGCGTGAGGGCTTAGGGCTACAGTTGCGCGATCGCGGCCCTCAAAGCGACACTCAGGCTTAACCTCGCCATGCGTTTTTTTAATCGCGTTTCCCTGTCTACGCCAGAAAGTGTCGAGCTAGAGTTTACGCTGGCAGGCATCGGCAATCGTACGCTGGCGTTGCTGATTGATTATCACATTCTGGCAGCAATACTTATTGGCTTCTGGGTTCTCTGGGGGATGTTCAGTCTGGGGCTATTGAGCTATCTCAACTCAGGCACCTTTAACTATGCCTCCGCGCCACTCTGGCTCCTGGCGATCGCCCTCTTGATCAACTTTTTCATCTTTGCAGGCTACTTCACGTTCTTTGAAGTGATGTGGCAAGGGCAAACCCCCGGCAAACGCTTCACCAAAATTCGCGTGATTCGAGACGATGGCAGACCGATCGGGCTGTCTCAAGCGGCTCTACGATCGCTACTGCGACCGATCGACGATTTCTGCTTTGTCGGTGTCTTTTTTATCCTGTTAGGCAAGCAAGAAAAACGGTTGGGCGATTGGGCTGCTGGAACGCTAGTCATTCAAGAACAACGGGGCGATCGCAAAGCCACCTTGATGATTTCTGACCAGGCAAAGGAACTGGCGATCGATTTACCTAAAATGGCAGACCTGAACCAACTGCTGCCCGATGACTTTGCCGTCGTGCGTACCTACCTGCAACGCCGACGCGCGATGGATAAAAGAGCCAGAAATGATCTGAGTCTGAATCTCGCACGACAACTCCGTACGCTCATTGGGCTCGAAACCATTCCGCCCAACACAAGCGCCGATCAATTCCTCGAAGCGGTTTATGAGGCATATCAGCATTTGCAGGGATGAGGCTAAAGGCTAAAGCTAAAGGCTAAAGGCTAAAGGCTAATCTCACCTCTCACCTCTCACCTCTCACCTCTCTTTCAACTCAAAACTCAAAACTCCCCCTGCTCCCCCACCCCCTCCGCCTCCCACTCCCTACTCCCCCCTCCCCTCCCCCCTCCAATGCGCTAATGTAGAAATTGCACCCCTGCCCCGTTGCCCGTTAAGATCTGTGTTGCCGTTTAGACCTTCAAAGACTTCATTTCTTTTAGCAGCGTGTCTGCTTTTGCCGTTAGCAAGTTGCGCCAACAGTTCGCTGGGTGATTCGTTGCAGAAAAACCTGGCGGCTGATCCTAAGTTGGAAGCGAGTACCGCTCCTGCGCCGTCGGCAACACCAGCGATCGCTACAACCCCAGAACCGCAGCCTTCTGTGTTGGCAAGTGAATCACCTGCACCGACGTTGAGTCCATCGGCAACTCCATCGCCAGCGATCGTGCCCCAGCCTAGCGTGGCCAGCATTCCTGATTTTTCGGGCACCACGGTGGTTGGTGCGTCAGGTAGTTCGGACGGTAGCGTGAATCCGGTGGCAACTTCAGGTAATACGAGTAACGGGCAACCTCAAACGACACCTGTGGCGATCGCCTTCTCTGACCTCAACAAAACGCCGAAAGAACTCCAGGAATATGTGTCGGATCTGGCGAAGTTGGGTGTGCTGACTCCCGCCACTGATGGTGTGAAAGGAAATCAGACCAGGGACGACCTGTTTGCCCCTAACAAAGTCATTACCCGTCGGGAGTACGTACGCTGGTTGGTGGCGGCAAACAATCGGTTGTATGCCAGCCAACCTGCTAAACAGATTCGGTTGGGCACAGATACCGCTGTCCCCACTTATCAGGATGTGCCCCGTAATGATCCAGATTTTCCGGCGATTCAGGGCTTAGCGGAGGCCGGGCTTATTCCGAGTCCGCTGTCGGGCGACAGTACCACCGTTACGTTTCGTCCCGATGCACCCCTGACGCGCGAAAACCTTGTGCTTTGGAAAGTGCCTGCGGATACGCGACAAGCACTGCCAACCGCCAGTCTGGATGCGGTTAAACAAACCTGGGGCTTTCAAGACGCGCCTCGCATTGACTCTAAAGCGCTACGAGCAGTGTTAGCCGATTTTCAGAACGGCGATTCGTCCAATATTCGTCGTGCGTTTGGCTATACGACGCTGTTTCAGCCGAAGAAAGCGGTTACTCGCGCTGAAGCCGCCGCGGCTCTCTGGTATTTTGGCTTTCAGGGCGACGGGCAATCGGCTCAAGAGGCTCTGAAGTCGCTGAATGCGTCGCCAACTGCGACACCTTAGGAATTCGGCGATCGTGAAGATTCTGTCTGATACGAAAACCTCGAAAGGACTCTGGACGTGAATCTTGAACTCTATCAGCAAGTGGCTTTATGTCGAGATTTACCAGAGCATCAACTACGTAAGGGTGATCTGGTGACGTTAATTGACTATGTGCCACACCCTACAGGCGATGAAGCACTAACATCGCTTAATAGGGAAGACTAAGCGGGTACGTCTAACACCCGACGACCATAAAGCAATTCAACGACTTGCCGCCTGTTGCCCAAATTGGTGGCGTGATTGGGTTTCTCATTGCCGTCTGGATTGGCGCTGTCATGCGCTCTAAACCTTCGGCTCCCGCCTCGGATATTGTGCCCAACGTTCCCACATGCGCTGAACGTGGTACGTACAACTGCTCTGATTTCTCATCTCAAGAACTTGCCCAAATTGCACTCGAAGCCTACCCAGACGATCGTTCTGGACTCGACGGAGATCATGATGGTACAGCTTGCGAGTTGCTACCGTCTAACCCTTACGACAACGACCCCTGACGCAGTAAACTAAAAGCCTGACCAGGAAACTGCTATGACTAACATTGCAAGAGACGAATTTGAGACCGTTAAAGAGTTGCTGGGAAGTGCTGCACGCTATGCCGAGTCAGCATATCGAGGACTCGATCGGCTGGAGATGATGCAGCAGCGGAGTCAGCTTCAAATCGACCAGTTAACCGTAAAAATGGATCAACTGGCTGACGCTGAAAAACGCACGGATCAACGGCTAGAGTCCTTCATACTTGAATCGCAGGAACTAACCAAAGCCCAAAACCGTACGGATCAGCGGCTAGAGTCCTTCATCTTTGAATCGCAGCGACTCATTGCCAAGCACTCTGAAAGCATTGAGCCGCTTAAAGGCATGACCGAACGACTGGATGGGGTTTTGGCGTACCTCATACGGAAAGAAGGTAGAGACGAAGGATAAGTACAAGTTTGTTTTCTAATATGGCAGTGCGATCGCAGGTCGATGTGAACAGGACAGAGGAAGCGCGATCGCCTAGACATCAAGCTGTCTTAACCTTCTCCAGCACCCACTCACGAATTAGGTCGGCGGAATCGATACCTTTTAACTTCGCCACTGCTTTAACGGCATCAATCTCTTGAGGCTGCAACCGAATTTGCACAACTGTTTCGCGCTCAAAGACAGGTTCTGGGACTTCTTCTAGCTGATCTTCAAAGTCAGTCAGGTCGTGGCTATCCCAGAACGTTGAAAATTCCTGGATGGAATCAGTGTATGGGATTTGCTGATTAGTCATAGTCTTCTCAACATCAACATCCGAAGCAAGGAGGTAAGCGTTAGCACAGAAGTAGTTTCAGACGGAGCGATCGCTCCAATAGTCAGGTTTACGTTGCAGATGCATGACTGCCAGAATCATGATGCCTTGAGGAACAATTTGATACACAACGCCATAGGGAAAGCTGGTCAGACGACAACGGCGAGAATTTGCTGAAAGCGGTGCCCATGCTTGCGGAAATTGTTCAATCCGATCGAGCGTTTGCTCAATCTCCTGGATAAACCGATTGCCTAAATCCAAATCAATGTCGTCATAGTGAGCAACGACATCAAAAAGTTCGCGTCTTGCCTCTGGGTGAAATTCGCAAGCCACTAAACGTGCCGATTTCGTAGTTCTTGAAACACTTGATCAGCAGGGATGGGGCTAACGTTACCTTGCTGCACGTCCTGAAGACGCTGTTCAACAACCTCTGCCCAGGCAGCATCAACAATGGCTTGGTCTGGAGCATCAAGACTGCTCAACAGATGCTCAGCAAGCATGGCGCGCGCGTCAGGCGGTAACGTGAGGGCGGCGCGAATAATTTCGTCGAAAGTGTTGATCATGGAGTGTATTGCTCGATCGCACGTCCGCAAGCAGCGAAGCCAATTCTTCTTCATGGTAGTCTACAGCGTGTTTGTGATGCTGCACCAGTGGCAATACTCCAGTTTCGATCGCTATGTGCAGAGGGATGTATATGACAGCGATCGGGGTTATCGATGCGATAGGAGGCAACTGCAGTGTTTGGCGTTTAGAGAATATGAATGTGGGCAGTGAGTGGGCGGTGCCCTGTTATGCCCCCTTTATAAACCTCGTCTTGAAAGAAGAGCCATCATAAAATAAGTCGCATCAAATCCATCAAGTCCGTCTGCACCAGCAAAGGGAACGGGAAGGTGTCCTTTGGGTGCGGAAACATCGAAAATTATTTCAGCATAGTAGAGCCAGCTATCGCCCTCTCTCCAGCCCACGCGATCGCCGAACGCTTCATAATCCTGACTGGCATCTTCCCAAATTCGCATCTGCGTACTGAAGCCAAAGCGCCGCTTACTGTAATTTAGCCATAAATTATTGATTGTACGGAGATCTGTAAGGGGAAATGCCTCAACATCTTTTGACTCAATTTCGTTACCGTCTTTCCGTCCTGTAACTTGTAGTATCACTAGTGGTCTGTCAATTTTCAGTTGATGGGTAAAGTCGCTGTAGTTTGATGCGTGCATCGGCTGTCGTAAACCGCCA
>NZ_PVWK01000155.1 GCF_003003795.1 Stenomitos frigidus ULC18
GCTGCACCTCCAAATCGTTGAAATCGATACCTCCATCTAACTTTACATACCGGAGCTTTTCAAGCCTGATCTACTTAGCAATGCTGAGCGTTTGTTAATCGCTTTCTCTTCAAAAACTAAAATGCAGTCGCTTCTGATTAAGTACGACTGCATGACTACATGTAATTTGAATATGCTTACTGAAACGTGAATCTCGACTTTGTCCGAGAGGATAGCGCCACGAGTTAGGAGGTTTCTTTCAACTCGCCCCTTGCTAAAAGGGCTGTTGCGACAGTAGTTCCACTAGCAGCGTCAGTCCGGCTGGGAGGCTTTCAACCTATCTCTCGCTGGAAAGGCGATCGCGACTTGAGCCGCAAGAGTTCTTACAACAAAACGCAAGCTTTCAACCCACCTCTCGTTGGAAAGGCGATCGCGACACCGACTCATTCAGTGCGATCGCATAGCGCCAAGGCTTTCAATCCGCCTCTTGCTAAAAAGGCGATCGCGACCGTGCATCGCCTAAAGCCGCGTTAGTGGGGGTGAACAAAGCTTTCAATCCGCCTCTTGCTAAAAAGGCGATCGCGACTCCAGGCCAAATTGAGCCACATACTCAAAGGCTGTCTTTCAATCCGCCTCTTGCTAAAAAGGCGATCGCGACCCAGGAACACCGTACTTCCAGATGACAGCAATAGGAGCCTTTCAACCCGCCTCTTGCTGGAAAGGCGATCGCGACTCCGCATGGTTTGATAAATCGTGTTTGACATCTAATAGTCCTTTCAACCCGCCTCTTGCTGGAAAGGCGATCGCGACTCTAAGGGTTGAAACTTAGTCACAAAAGGCTTTTCAGCAGTGTTTTTGGCAAACCTCGCTTTAAACTCGATTTCTGGCCTTTCAGCAGTCGTTTGAGGTTGACAAGCAACCTCCAAAAAAGAGTCTCAGAGCGAAATGCAGCCTTTTGGCAAACCTCCTAGGCATTTTGCCCTTGCTTCGGTTTGCCAAATTTGAACAGTTAAGGTGGATTCCTCCTTGCTCGGAGGTGAAGACGATAAACCATCACTGCGGTATACCCGCACCCTCTTGCTGGGAGCGCGCCCAACTTCGGGGTGGACAGTCGATCTGAGCCAGAAAGCAAGACCATCTTCCGACAGTCAAAGTAGCTCGTAATTGGCAGTAGCACAGAGACCATTACTGGCATGAACTATGGCGCAATTCATTTATACAGTACAAATGTTCTAATTACAAGCAGCCTTTATTTTCGTGCTTGGTAGGCTGCGATCGCCAACCCTTTAGCTCTCTCTTGCGGCGTGCCTGTAAACGACTGCTTGGCTGTCTCAACTGCAATACCGATCTGAGCCGCCTGACTCTGAATGGCTTGGCTGAGTTGAGCATAGCTCCAACGATGCACACTCGACCGATAACTGAGCGCATACTGGCGCTGTCGTTCGACAGAACCGAGAATTTTTTGTTCTGCTCTAGCTTGCACTTCGCTCTGGATGATTTCTCGGAGGTCACCAACATCAGGTAAGACAATACTGCTGACCTGGTATTGTTGCGCGATCGCTACGATGGCTCCTGCGATCAAGCGATCGATGTACTCGCCCAAGTTTGACTCACCGAATTGATTGGGTGCATTCTTGGACTGATTGTTATGCCGCTGATGGGCATTCCGCTGCTGACGGAGGCGAGATCGGTTCAGGAGTCTATAATTCTCTCCTAAAAGCTGCCGAAGGCTGCGATAAGTGATTGCTTTGCCAGTTTGAATATTGACAATTGCAAGCGTAGCGGGTTTGTCTAACCCGTAGCTGATACCAGCAAGCAGCGAAGGTTGTCCCTGATAGAGTGGATGACTTGGACGAGGATAAGCATGATTGAGTAGTGCCAGCGTTTTTTCACGTTTTTGAATAAACGCTTCCTGTTTTGCATTGAGCTTGCCTTTGGCTTTCGTGCCAGCAATCACTTTTGTATAAGTGGCAGCTTTCTCCTGACGCACCTGATCGGTGCCTTCGGTCGTCCAAAGGCGAGTCTCTACAACGCAAGCTAAAGAGAGTCGATGGACGTTCCACGGATCGCCTTGATGTTTGCCCGCCTGCCAAGCAAGGCGTCCAGAGCGGAGGGTAAATAGGCTGCTTGAGAGCTGACCCTTACTGGCTTTTTTGGCCTCCTGATCCTCTAAAAACCGCTTGAACCAGTGAAGTTGCCTTTGGTCGCAGTAAACCTCAAACGTGTGTTCGCCCAGACCATTGAAGCTGACGCATAGCCTTCCCTTCTCGTTGAGAAACCAGCGAAGGTCTTCATTCGTTTCATAGTTGACTGGAAAGGGCAGTATTGCAGCCTCAGTCAATAAGCTGGCTTGCCAGTCTGCCGCTTCCGTTTCATCCTGAGGAACACACTTCGCTGACTGCTCTAAGGCTTTTAACCAGTTGTGCCACGACAAATCCCTTCCTTTAGGGAGTCTTGTACGCTGAAGCGTATGCATGAGCCGTTCTAACCGGATTTCTGTTTTGCGGCGACGTTTAGCAAACTTTTTGGCATCTTCAGGCTTGTCCGGTATCTTGCTGCCATTTTTGAGCAGGTAGGCGATCGCGCATCGCGTCAAAACATCGTCTACGGAGTCGTACAACTTGAAAAGCTCATTAGGAATGTTGTTCTTCTTTGGCTCAAGTGTTTGTGTCGGTTGCTTCTGGTTGCGAGACTTTTTAGGTTTAGACTGACCATTGAGTAGCGTTTGGGATTGTATCTGAGCCAGTATTGCTTCAGCCTGCACTTTCAAAGCATCTAGGTCACTACCACTGGCTTCTGTTAGCTCATCGTCACTTTTGAGCATGGCGAGCCAACGGGTCTGACCCGCAATTTTGTTTCTGACGCGCTTGCGAAGGGCTAACCAGGATTTGTAGATGCGATGCACGAGGGCGATCGCAGAGCTATAGAATCGTCCTGGTTGGCCTGCAAATTGTGAGTCTTCCTTCAACTTCTCGCAGAACTGTTTAACGATCGCCACTGAGAGGTTGCCTGAGTGGCACCATTCCTCGAAGTGATCGTCTTGAGCAACTTGTTTCAGTAGTGTATTAACGAGAGGAGTGTACTTTTCTGCCATCAGGTGCCAGAGATAGCGACGAGTGTCTTCTGTAGCAACCAATCTACACTCAATAGTTTTTTGGCTCATTGCGAATAAATTAGTACAAATGAACTAAATGATAGGGCAATTTGCTCCAGTAAGCTACATTGAGTGAAAAATCGTCTTGCGTGTCAAGCTTCTAGAAATCAACGTCGGCAAAGAAGTCTTCGTCGAGGCGCTTGAGGTGAAAGGTTTCTTTGATGCTGACACCAACATCGTGCTCGATCATAAATTGAGTCAGCTTCTGACCGTCAATCAGGATGATTTTGCTGTCGCGTAGTTGGGCGGCGTAGGCGATCGCCTGCTGAGTGTAGGTGGAGGTGGTGATAAATACGCCTTTGCGGGCACCAACGCCTGCTAACGCCCCTTGAAAGGCTTGAATCTTTTCTCTGCCGATCGAATTCTCCCAGCGTTTGGCTTGGATGTAGATCACATCCAGCCCCAACTTGTCTTCTTTGATAGTGCCGTCGATGCCGCCATCGGGACCACGGGGAACGCCTTCGACATCTTTGAGGCTACCGCCATAACCCATCGCGTGGAGCAGCCTTAAGACCAACCCCTCAAAGTGTTCAGGAGCGAGTTGTTTAACTTTGTCGAGTAGTTCATCCCGCAGTTCAGGATTGAGGATGCCAATCGCTTTGCTAATGGTCTCTTCGGGGGTTGTGGTGGAGGCTGGTGTCGCGTTGGGAGTGGTGGCAAGGGGTTCTTCAGTAGCAGACCGTTCTCTGAACTCGCGGAATTCATCAAAGCGTTGGAGATAGAGGTTATCGATCGCAGTTGGGTTTTCCGCCAGCACATCCCTTCCCCGCTGCGTAATTTGGACGGAACCGCGCTTGGGTCGAGAAAGCAAACCGGCTTTACGAAGATAGGTGTTGGCCCACCCGATGCGATTATCAAAAACGGACTGTTGACCATTGGGGAGTCTGATGGCTCGTTGTTCTGGGGTGATACCGAATTGGTGCGCGAGTTGTTCGCGCAGTGTGGCGATGGCGTGCACTCGCTCATCCTCAGCTGCGAGCTTGAGCAGTGGCAACATGAACTGATCGTAGGTGGGTAAGCTCATGATGCTGCCCAGTCTTTACACAGGGTTTCGGCTTGATGGATGACGGTTTGAGTGGCTTTCTCTTGTTTGTCGGGTGGGTAGCCATATCTGCGAAGAAGTCGTTTGACGATCGTCCTCAATTTCGCCTTTACAGTTTCCCGCTCTGTCCAGTCAATGCTGACGTTGCGACGCACCGCTTCCACAAGTTCACGAGCGATCGCCTTCAAGGTTTCATCGCCCAGCACCTTTACAGCACTATCGTTGACTTCCAGGGCATCGTAGAAGGCGAGTTCGTCTTCAGTCAGTCCCAGGTCTTCACCCCGTTGGTTGGCGGCTCGCATCTCTTTGGCGAGTTCAACCAGTTCCTGGATCACCTGAGCCGATTCGATCGTGCGGCTTTGATACCGTTGAATGGTGCTGGCCATCATTTCGGAAAAGGTGCGAGACTGCACGACATTACGGCGAGATCGCGTTTGCAGCTCGTCATTGAGCAGCTTCCGTAGGACTTCTAGAGCGAGATTCTTTTGGGGCAGGTCACGGACTTCTTCGAGAAATTCGTCTGAGAGGATGGAGATTTCGGGGTTGTTGAGTCCAGCGGAGGCAAAGATGTCGATGACGGCATCAGAGGCAACGGCACGCGAGACGATTTGGCGCACGGCAGCATCAAGTTCCCCTTTGCTCTTTGTCCCCTCAACGGTGTGTTTGGCGAGGGTGGCTTTGATCGCCTGGAAGAAGCCAATGGCTTCTCGCAGGTCGATGGCGGTGGGTTCCGTGGCACAGAGGGCAAAGGCTTTGGACAGTTCGGTAACGGACTGGATGTAGCGCTGGATGCCGTTATCTTCCTGGAAGGCGGGGCGGAGAATCCAGTCGGTGGCTTCACGCAAGACCGTAAGGCGTTCTGGGGGTGTACCTGTGAAGAAGCGGGAGTAGTCGAAACCGTGGAACATCGCGGCGACGATCTCATATTTCTCCTGCATCAGGGCAACAGCTTCCTCAATCGGGATGCCAGTCTGTCCTCGATCGCCTTCGGTGTAGTCCATCAGGGCGGCTTTCAAGTCTTGGGCGATGCCGAGATAATCGACGACTAGACCACCGGGTTTTGCTCCAAAGACGCGGTTGACGCGGGCGATCGCCTGCATCAGGTTGTGCCCTTTCATGGGCTTGTCGATATACATGGTGTGGAGGCAGGGCGCATCAAAGCCTGTGAGCCACATATCCCGGACGATAACCAGCTTGAGCGGATCGTTGGGGTTGCGTAGACGATTGGCGATCGCGTCGCGTCCCTTCTTACTGCGGATGTGGCGTTGGAGGTTTGCGCTATCCGCAGCGCTGCCCGTCATCACAACTTTGATTGCACCTTCATCATCCTTGTCAGAGTCCCACTCTGGACGAATCTGGACGATTTGCTTGTAGAGTTCGGCGCAGATACGGCGGCTCATGCAGACGATGATGCCTTTACCTTCCAGGGCAGCAAGGCGATCGTCGAAGTGGGTGAGGATGTCCTGGGCGACGAGTGCCTGACGTTTTTCGGTGCCGACCATTGCTTCAAGCTGTGCCCACTTGCTCTTGAGCTTTTCTTTGGTGGTCTGCTCTTCCCCTTCCGTGACGGCTTCAAAGTCGGGGTCAATCTTCGGTTTTTCGTTTTCGTTCAGGGCGAGTTTGGCAAGGCGGGCTTCGTAGTAGAGGCGGACGGTGGCTCCATCTTCGACGGCACGTTGGATGTCGTAGATGTCGATGTAGTCGCCGAAGATCTGGCGGGTGCTGGCATCAGCTTTGTTGATCGGGGTGCCCGTGAAACCAATGAAGGAGGCGTTGGGCAGGGCATCGCGCAGGTATTTGGCGAAGCCGTAGGCAGTGTAGGCTCCCTCTTCGCCAGTGGCTTTATCTGTGGTTTTGACAACCCGCGCTTTGAGTCCGTATTGGGAGCGGTGTGCCTCATCGGCAATGAAGACGATGTTGCGGCGGGAAGAAATCACGTCGTAGTCGCCGCCGCGTTCGTCTGGGGCGAATTTCTGGATGGTGGTGAAGATAACACCACCGGACGCAACATCGAGTTTGGTTCTGAGGTCGGCGCGGTCTTCCGCCTGGACGGGTTGCTGGCGCAGCAAGTCCTGGCATTTGGAGAAGGTGGTAAGGAGTTGGTCGTCGAGGTCGTTGCGATCGGTCAACACAACCAGGGTAGGGTTTGCCATTGCCGGATGCTGGATGATTTTTCCGGCGTAGAATGCCATCGAGAGGCTCTTGCCGGAACCCTGGGTATGCCAGATTACGCCAACTTTCTTGTCTCCTTCAGGTGCGGTCGCCTGAACGGTAGCGGCAACGGCTTTGTTGACGGCGTGGTATTGGTGGTAGCCTGCCATCTTTTTGGTGATGGTGTCACCATCGACTTCAAAGGCGATGAAGAAGCGAATGAGGTCAAGGAAGTGCGATCGCTCAAAAACATCGCTGATTAAGACTTCCAGTTCCGGAGCATGGGGTGAAACACTAGCAGCATAGGTTCCGCCTGTTTCGGCGGCTTTGGGCTGAGTGCGATTGGGGAAGGGGAGCACCTCGGCTTGAGGACGGGGTGGAATGCGCCAGGGCATGAAGCGATCGCGATCGGCAGTGAGTGAACCAATCCGGGCAGTCATCCCATCGGAAACCACCAGCAGCGCATTAAAGGTGAAGAGACTGGGAATGTCGCGTTTGTAGGTCTGGAGTTGGTTAAAGGCTCCTTCAATATCAGCGTTTTCGCTGGCAGCGTTTTTGAGTTCGAGGACGGCGAGGGGTAGCCCGTTGATGAAAACGACAACGTCAGGACGGCGGTTCTTATGGTTCTCAACGACCCTAAATTGATTCAAGACTAACCAATCGTTGTGGTCAGGATTCACCCAATCTATGAGCCAGACTTGATCGTGCACCATGCGTCCAGTCTCGCCTTGATAGGAGACGGGGACACCCTCTGTAAGGAGGTGATGGAAACGGCGATTATTTTCAAACAGGTTTTGGCTTTCAGATCGGATTACCTGCCGCACAGCATCGTCCAAGGCTTCAACGGGCACTTTTGCATTAATCTTTGCTAATGCCGATCGCAAGCGTGCCTCTAACACAACCTCAGAGTAAGTCTCCCGCTCTGCTTGAGGTTCACCAGGAGCAAGGTCAGAACCGTGTAGGGTGGTGTAGTCTAGCGCCCTAAACCAGGCAAGGGTTGCTTCCTCGATCATGGCTTCTGACATGCTGCTCATGCTTTGGTGCTCCTGCCTCTTTTGACTGCTAAAGCTCAACCTGCGGTGGGGGCAGGTCGTGTATTGGTTGGTCTAGTGGCTTGAGCAGGAGGTTGTTGCCTGGGAATAGCAGGAGCATTGAGCTGGCGAGAAAGGTTGAGTAGATTGGTGCAAAAACCTTGAACGTTTTCAGATTTTTTGTAGAACAGGATGAGATGAGAACAAGGAGTATGCACTACTATCCAGTTCTGCTTGAGCACGAAGAAGAGCACAATAAACACGATGCCAATTACCCAAAGCAGAGTGGCAATACCAAGAAAGAGTAGCCACCAGAGCCGTCCTTCTACAACTTCAACAGCGTCAATGTTCTGAATCCGAGTATGAATTTCCTTCTTTTCTAAGCCATAGGAGGTTTTGGTGCTGGTATGGAGCGTATCACCGACAATTCTCATCGTTGCTTTTCCACTAGCTGGAATCACAACACTTCCCCACACCTGCCCCGGTCTACCGTGAATTTCGGGCATTACTTGACCAGGGCGGCTGAGTTGGCTATTTGCCATGATTGAATTCCTTAGGTAAATGTATGGGAGCGATGCTTTACGGACTGAGACGCACCTTTCTCCTAGACTTCCTCTAGTTCATCCACAAGTAACAAGGGTCTACCCGGTAATATCAGCGCTTGATGATATGAGCCAGGGAAAGCTGGAGATGTTGTTACAGAAAACCCTTTGTTATAGAGCTCCTAGCAGTTTAGGCATCAAAGATAAATTAGCAACTCAAGCTTGGCTCAATGTATTTGAAAGGGAGCTTTTCTTAGGATTTTCTTTGAGTTCTAGGAAATTTTGAAGTTGAGTGGCCCGATCGTTTATGGTTCTACAGGTTCGGTTTTGCCGTTTCACTGGTATCGCCCCTACAGACACCAGGAGACACAACACTTTATTACCTGACTTTCAACGAGGCAAGCAGTCATCCCAAATTGAATGACTGGTTACCCTTGGGGTGCGACCAGTTCTGCAAATTGCTCTGGTCTTGACCAGTAGGCAATATCCGAAATTTGTTCTAGAAACTGGATATTGCTAGGAGTCCAGACATCCAAAGTGTCATCGAATAGAGAAATAAACTTGACGTTATCCGCGCCAACCGTCAAATAACTGATGTCGTACCAGGTCGCAAGGGTGCTGTCTACTTTTGCATTAGCGGCGGCACGACTTCCAGTACTCAACAATTCCACAAAAGAACTTTGTCTGGGATGCCGAGTATGAAAGTCGATGGTTCGAGTACGACCAGAACGACTCCTAACTTTTTCGTTTTGGATAAAGGGAATCTTAAGCTCTGACAAGAAGTCTGCAACCTCTTCTTGAATCGACTCAAACGCTCTTGTTCTAAACGTAAACCAGAGGTCAGAAACTCGAATGGTGGCTTGAGCCAGCCTGGTAATGGCTGAAGCCAGAGGTTCGTTCTGCTTGACCCTCAGCAACAACATGCCTCGATATTGCTCTATGCCAAGAGTCAGGCAAATATCGCGAATGAGTGCTTCTTGTTTGTCAGTCTTCTTTCGGGTAACGGTTTGCATCCGCAACCAGCGCAGCGTGTCACCCAAATCAGTCAGTGTTATCTGTCCTGCTTTTTCTTGAAAGTAGAGGTCGATAACATCCCCGTCTGGGTACAGGTAAGGGGTACGAATCCGCACAAAGCCATTGATAGGAGAGCATTCGTACATCTCCCCAACCGTGTTGGCGATTTCTGTGCAGGGACTCAGCATTAGAAGAACAGGTCTAACTGTGTGGGTGGTGGAGATTTCATTTCTCCATTATGGGTGATCCGGGCTTCAGCGCAAAATTGTTGCCAAACGTTGACAGGTTCAGTGGCAGGTGCGGTGATATCTTCTGGGACGTAAGCATCTTTGTCTCGAACGTTCTCGTCCCACCGATGCTTATGTTTTTCACCAACCAATTTCCCATCAGGATTTCGGTGATCCTGCCCTAAATCGAGTGCATAAACTCTACCAACCCCACGATGAATCAGGGCGTAGGTGAGCTTTTCAGTGAGTGGGTTGTAGCTGCCTTTGATAAAGAGGGGATAGCCAGCTTCGGAAACTATTTCTGCTCGGAATTCAACGGCTGGGGAATGGTCTTCATCCTCATCCCAAACGATGTCGCTCTCAATCCGTTTGGAATCATCATTAATGATTTCCTCAAACTCATCCTGGGGTAGCATCAGGCAACT
Organism: Stenomitos frigidus ULC18; assembly: GCF_003003795.1. Taxonomy (GTDB): domain Bacteria; phylum Cyanobacteriota; class Cyanobacteriia; order Leptolyngbyales; family Leptolyngbyaceae; genus Stenomitos; species Stenomitos frigidus_A. Next base: position 9,566 of record NZ_PVWK01000155.1, read on the forward strand.
GCCTCCACCATCTTTTCGGCATCCTTGACGCGGATCTCGCCGGAGAGCAGTTTTGGCAGTAGGGCATCACGGATTGAGGAAAGGCTTTGAGCTTCCAAGTCGTGAATTTTAGCTTTTCGATCTAGGGATTTAACAAAATTTTGGTATGCGGATTGAATCGGTGTGGGTGACAATATAAACTTTAAGTGCCCAATCGAAGTAAAAGTTATTTGAGGAAATGTTCCTGAACGAGAATCAGCAATTACTTGTAGCTCTGCTAAAGTCTCTGGGCGCGTTAATACTCGGTACAACAACCTCGGATGAATCTCATCGCTAGCCCGTATCACCATAAACTTGGTTGATACTACATAATCAGTTGGAGTAAAGTCTACAAACGCATATCGCCCATTTGCTGGACGAATCTCACTAATGAGAATGTCATTTTTTCGGATAGCTTTTTTAGCTTGACCGGGTAAGCCATTCCCAGATGAGTAGTTCGCGTGTAAGAATTGACCCCATGCTATGTCTCCTGTATTTAGGAATATGACATTTGAGTGAGATGCAAAATCGAAGGACTCTGACTCGTTACTCGAGATTTCTTGTAATTGCTTAACCTTCCACCCTTTTGGGATTTTGCCTAATGGCGAATCCTCAAACGCATCAGGAAACAGAGCAGCAGTTTCAGCATCCATGCCTGCGGGTTGTCGTCCATCCAGCTTGGCACGGACGGGGTCGAAGTCGATAAACCAGGATTTGAAGAGGGCACGGGCGATACTCTCCAACGTCTGGTTCATCTGCTGGTTGAGTTCGATTTTGTCGTCGAGGGAAGAGAGGATTTGGGCGATCGCTTTTTGTTCGGCGATCGGAGGAAGTGGAATTTCTGTTGTTTCCGCAAAGTTGGTGTATTGGAAACGAGCTACTCCTGTGTGTTGAACTTGGTGCCGCTCCATCTGCCCTGTTTTATACAGGTATTGAAGAAACCAGAAGACATACTCAGGAAAGGCAAGCTCTGTGTTGACTCTTGGAAATCGACTAAAGCTTGCACACGTTATCAGATGCTTTGCTTTCTCAAAAAGTCGAGGTTTAAGAAGTACCGTCCTTCCTGTGGGTTGGTCTTTTGTGCCTCCAGCCGTTTCAATAAGGATGTCATAGGGTGCAAGCTGCTTTCGTTTAGAAATATGTTTTGGAATAAAACGGGTAGGAACGCTAGATAGGCTACCATATCGAGCTGAAGAAAAATCAGTTCCTCGGATAATATGCATTTGCACACTATCTTCTACTGGTTCGGCTTTTCCCCATTCGCCATCTTTTGTGAGGATCAGCAAATCCTTTAGTGAGGCAGAATCAACCAAAATAACCTAATCTCCTCAAGTTATTACTAATTTCCTTCTCCAACCAAGCCGACTCTTTAAACTACTCCTCTAACATCTGCGTCGATGCTCATTTTGCCATACCAGGCGATGCTTGTTTAGAGGCATTTTGCGCTTCTCGTTCCGCGACATTCCATGAACGCTGCATCTTCTCCTCACGCCTCATCACTCACTGCCTGTCTCCATCCCAAGCCCGAATTCATGAGATCACTGCTATCTAGCCCTTCAGTAGTTTGATTTTTTCCAGTTAGCGCGATCGCCATCACTTCAGGCGCGTCAGGCAGCGATTGTCTAACTCGTTCATCGTCTGCTTTGGCATGGCTCCCATAAAACCAATCTCGATAAGCATTCAGCCGAATCTGTTCTGCTTGAACCTGGGTAATATCGTTAAATCCTTCTTCATATCCAGCAACCACCACTCGCGTTTCTGGATCAAACTGTGATAGAGCTTCTATAAGTTCACGAACGTTCATCTGCTTCTTAAACCTCCAACTCGCTGATCACCAAAACCCGCAGTTCTGTTACCTGTTTTAGTTGATCATCATTCGTCAAAAGCGCCTCACAGCCTTCTTCTAGTGCTGTTGCCATCTGGAAGGCATCTGGTAACTTTAGGTTGTACTTTGCCCGCACCTCAGCAGCGTTTCTAGCGATCGCTGAAGTGATATTGACAAAATCAGCCGTGTCTTGAGCCGTAATGATGTCAACAAACAGTCTTTGCTGAAACAAATCATTTTGGCGAATTGGCAAGACCAAGCATTCAGCCAACGTGACTGGAGAAGTGACCACACGAATCTGAGCCGACTCAATGAAATCAAATATTCCATCCATAATGGCGGAATAATTAGGGTTCGCATCGACGTAATAGATGACCGGAGTTGAATCTAGAAACAATCGATTCACCTGCTGAAACGCCGCCTCAAGTTTCATAACCCCTCAACAATTCGTTGTTCTCGCTCATCCCACTCGCTCCGTAACTGGTTGACCCATTCCTGAGCATCCTGCCCATTTAGCACATTGGGCGCAATGCCACGCAATTCTCGCCAGCTTCGTTTAGGCTTGCTTTGAGTCACTGCCCGACGCTTTAGCTGCTCCGTCGTGTGGCTAATCACCTCCAGTTGTTCAGATGAAGTGAGTTGTTCAATTTCCTGTAATACTTGCTGTAGTAAAGGACTCATAACCCCAACCTCCTAAGATTTTCTCGAATCGCTGCATTATCTCCTCAAGCTGCCTGTAACGTTTGAGGCTGTGGCAATGGTCGCCCCTCAACCTGATAACTCTCAACTAGCAATTCCAGAACTTCCTGAGCATTTTTCAGCGCCTCCTCATAGGTGTCACCATCCGTAAAATAGCGTTGAATTTCCGTCGCAAACTCTGGCAATTCCACAAGATACGCCTGATCAGCTTCAGACCAGGCAATATTGACTCGATACTTAAGTTGGCTCATCGTTCTGCTCCTTGTCTTCTAGCCGTTGCAACGCATCCTTAACTAACTTCTCTAAATAAGCCTTCGCATCCTTCCCATCTTTACCTGCAACTGTAATGGGCAACTCTGGTAAAGCTGGATGAAGCCAGCGTTCATGGCTCCCTCGCACTCGGACACATTCAAAGCCAGCTTTACGCAGTGCAGCCTTCAATTCTCTAATTTTCTTAGGCATCTCCAAAAAGCACCCAGTTCTACATCCCCAACGCTTTGAGATTTTGCCGGATTGCTGCTTCCAGTTTGGCACTTTCTGCAAACTGTTCCTCCAACTTCGCCGTCAACCGCTGCATCTTCTCCTCAAACGGCTCATCATCCGCTTCCAAGTCCTCCGCTCCCACATACCGTCCTGGAGTCAGCACATACCCATGCGACTGCATCTCCGCCAACGTTGCGCTCTTACAGAACCCTGGCACATCTATATAAGTGCCTGCCTCCGGTTCACCCCGCCACGCATGATAGGTTGCCGCAATCCGGGCAATCTCCTCCTCCGTCAACTCCCGGTGGGTGCGATCAACCAGATATCCCAGCTTTCGGGCATCAATAAATAGCGTCTCCCCCCGCCGATCACGCAAGGTCGAAAAGCCCTTCGACCCCACCATTCCCTTCTTATTGCGTGTTACAAACCACAAACACGCTGGAATCTGCGTCGTGTAAAACAACTGCCCCGGCAGCGCAATCATGCAATCCACTAGATCCGCCTCTACGATCGCCCTGCGAATCTCCCCCTCACCCGACTGGTTAGAACTCATCGAGCCATTTGCCAACACAAACCCCGCAATGCCATGCGGTGCGAGGTGATGGATCATGTGCTGCACCCAGCCATAGTTGGCGTTGCCCTTCGGCGGCGTGCCATACTGCCAGCGCACATCATCCGCCAGCGACCCCTGCCACCAATCGCTGATGTTAAACGGCGGATTTGCCAGGATATAGTCTGCCTTCAAATCCTTGTGCAGGTCATTAGTGAAACTGTCCGCTTGGCGATCGCCAATATTGCCATCAATCCCCCGAATCGCCAGGTTCATCAAACACAGTCGTCGCGTCGTCGGGTTCGACTCTTGCCCATAGATGGCGATATCGCCCTTGCGTCCCCCGTGCGCCTCCACAAACTTCTCTGACTGCACAAACATACCGCCCGATCCGCAGCAGGGGTCATAGATCCGCCCCTTGTACGGCTCAATCATCGCCACCAGCAGCTTCACCACCGACTGCGGCGTATAGAACTCCCCACCGCCCTTGCCTTCCTTCTCAGCAAACTGCCCCAGGAAATACTCATACACCCGGCCCAGAATATCCTTCGAGCGACTGGAAGAATCCCCCAAGCCCAGCGTGCTGATCAGGTCAATCAGTTCCCCCAACCGCTGCTTATCCAGATCCGGTCGGGCATACTGCATCAGCAACACGCCCTTCAGCCGTGGGTTCTCCTTCTCGATCGCCAGCATCGCCTCATCAATGAGCTTGCCGATCGTCGGTTGCTTCGCGTTCGCCTGAATGTGTGCCCACCGCGCTTCCTTCGGCACCCAGAAGACATTCACCCCCAGATACTCATCCCGGTCTTCCGGGTCGGTGTAGTCGGTCTCCTGCTTGGCTGCCAGGTCATCGTAGAGTTCCTGGAACGCATCCGAAATGTACTTGAGGAAAATCAGCCCCAGGGCAACGTGCTTATACTCGGCAGCATCCATGTGTCCGCGCATTTTGTCAGCGGTTGCCCACAGAGTTTGCTCAAACCCCAGATTTGCCCCGTTGCCGTTCTTCCCGTTAGTCTCGTTTTTTGTTCGTGCCATGCTTCCCGTTCACACTCTCTGACTGCTGCCTGTTTCCAGTTTGGCTACCTGGCTTCTGCCGCAACCAGAGATTATAGTTGTTCCATAGCGTAACTCACTCGTCTTTACAGAATGCCCCGCCTTGGCAAACGCTACATCGAACATTTAAACGTCAGGGTGCCGACTTTAGAGATGGCACTCCTCAGACAGTACTGCGAAGCAACTCAGCGCTCTCAGTCAGATGTGATTCGCGAATTTATTCGGGGTCTGAAGGCAGTAGTGCCAACGGCTCCAGAGCGCCCCTAACAACGTTGATGTGGCAACTCAAGCGAGGAGATGAAGACCATGACCTTTGCTGAATCCCGTAGTGAAACCGTGCCGGTGCAGCTTCCGAATGGGGCGATCGTCAAAGTCGAGGTCACGAATACCGGGCGAGAGGATGTCGGGTTTGACACGAAGCAGTTTCAGCCCGTAGCCGATGCGATCGAGGGTGTGGTGCAGATGATTGCTGCCCCGATTCAAAAGGTGAGACCGAAGAAAGCGACGGTGAAGTTTGGCATGGAACTGGCGATCGAGGCGGGGCAATTGACGGCAATCATTGTCAAAGGCTCCGGTAAAGCCAACCTCGAAATTACGTTGGAATGGGAACCTGGCAAAAAGCTTGAGCCATGAGTCACCTAGAGGCTTTGCTACAACAGTGCACGGTGAAACTGACCCTTCCAGGCCGGATCGGTTGGGGCACGGGCTTCTTTGTGGCTCCTGGCTGGATTCTCACTTGTGCTCATGTGGTGCAGGAGGCAAAGGGTGAACCTCTTCAGGTGCGGTGGCAGAAAAGAGAACTGGAAGCAGTGGTGGAGCGATCGCTACCTGATCTCTATGATTTGGCATTGCTGCGAGTGACGCTTCCTGCCGATGCCAACCCGCCCTGCGTGTATTTGGATCAGGATATTCGATCACGAGATCCGCTGTACCTATTTGGTTATCCCGACCAAGATTTTCCCAATGGTTGCCCAGTGACGTTTAGCTGTGAAGGTTTAACGGGGGACGAGCCAGCGTTAATCAAGTTTGTTTTGGGACAGGTGCGACCGGGGATGAGTGGGTCGCCGTTGCTGAACCAGCGCACGGGTCAGGTGTGTGGGATTGTGAAATTTACACGCGATCGCTCCTTTGACTTGGGTGGCGGAGCGGTGCCTGCGGCTGTGATTTTGGCTCAGTTTCCCAAACTGATGGAACAGCAGCGAGCGTTTCACCAAAGCGATCAGCGCTGGTTGCAATGGCTGGAAGGGGCGATCGCGGCCAATGCCACAACTTTGCCTTCGACACGAGCCACCTTATCCCTCTCCACCTACGACCCCACCACCTGGGTCGGTCGCGATACCCTTATCGCCGCCCTCTCTCGCAAGCTTCAGGAACACTACCGCATCCTCGCGATTATCGGCATCACTGGCATCGGCAAAACCGCCCTCGCCAAACGCCTCGTCTTTGATTGCCTTTCCCCTTTCTCCTCTTCCCCCACTTCTCCAACCCGCCACTTCGCCCGCCTCAACTTCGACGATCGCGCCCTCCCTCACGACTTCATCACCGCTGCCACCACCCTGCTGCCCAAACTCGGACACGCCACCACCCCCGATGACCAGAAAGATCCCCAGCGGTTGCTGGCACGTCTACTGCAAATTTTGCGAACCACGCCCTATCTGGTACAGATCGATTCCCTGGAAATGCTGCTGGAAGGCGACGACGAACAGGGCTGGACAACCTTTAAGGACGAACTATGGCTGTCTTTCTTTCAGCAACTCCTGGCAGGCGACGAGTGCCAGAGTCAGTTCATCCTCACGTCACAGGCATTACCCGAAGCGCTGGAGATTGCCGCCGATCGCTATCCCCGCTACTGGCACCGTCAGGAGTTGGGCGGACTGAGCGAGACCGAACAGCTAGAGATCTTTCAGAAAAACGGATTGGAGCCAGATGCAAGCGCGATCGACTACCTGAAACGCCTCGGACAGCTGTACGACGGACATCCCCTCGTCCTCCAGGTGATTGCCAAAGACATCCTCGATCGCCCCTTTCACGGCAACGTCGCGCACTACTGGCAGCGCTACCAGGCAGAGTTTGATGCCCTGGAGCGCGATCGACCCAGCCGCCGCCATGCTCCTCGCGCCCTGCAACTCCGCGTCATGCAGCGAGTCGAGCAATCCTTGCAGCGCTTACCTGTGGATGCCCGCAACCTGCTCTGCCGCAGTGCCGTCTATCGTCGTCCGGTGCCCGAAGCCTTCTGGCTGGCGATATTGGCAGACCTACCCGAAGACCGTCAGTGGAATGCCCTGGAGGTGTTGAAGTCTCACAACCTGGCAGAGGAAGAACTGGCGATCGGGACAGACCCTGCAGTGACCCTCCTGCTCCAACATAACTTGATCCGCCGTGTGGCAGGCGATCGCCTGCAAGCTGACCCCACTGCCTGGAACGATGCCCACCGCATCGCCGCCCATCTCTGGCAGACTGCCTATGAACCCGCTCCCGATGCCCCGAACCTGGAAACACTACGCGGCTCCCTCGAAGCCTTTCACCACTTCTGCGAACTAGACGACTGGACAGCCGCCAGCGACATCCTGATTGCCCAAAACGTGGGGGCACAACTCGAGACCTGGGCGTATTACCGCGAAATGCTGCCGCTCTATGAACGACTGTTGGGCAAGTTAGACGTGACCATAGACGTGGCTTGTGAAATAAGTATCGGGAATGCTTTCTTTCGTCTGAGCAGCTATCCTCAAGCAGTTGATCATTATCAGCGAAGTTTAGCCATCGCCCATCACATCGACGATTTTCAGGGACAAGGGAAGATACTCAACAACTTGGGTCTTGTTTACCAAAATTTAAGCGATTACGCCAAGTCAATTGAGTATATTCAGCAAGCGTTGACGATTGTTCGTAAACTTAGCTATCGCCAGGGGGAAGGCATCGCACTTGGAAATCTGGGACTTGCGCACTGTTGTCTAGGCGACTACCTGCAAGCAATTGAGTATCATCAGCAAAACTTGTCTATTGCCCGCGACATCGGTGATCGTGAGAGCGAAGGTAATGCACTTGGGAATCTGGGACTTGCTTACTATTTTCTGGGCAACTATCCACAAGCAATAGACAATTTTCAGCAAAAGTTGTCTATTGCTTGTGAGATTGGCGACCGTCGAGGCGAAGGCATTGCACTAGGAAGTTTGGGCAGTGCTCACCATGCTTTGGGCAACTACCCGCAAGCGATTGAGTACCATCAGCAAAACTTGTCCATTGCCCGCGAAATTGGCGATCGTCGGAGCGAAGGCATTGTACTGGTTAATTGGGGAGGAACATTACTCAAACTTGAGCGGTATACAGAGGCTCAACCCCACTTGCAAACATCCCTGGAAATCTTCAAAGCCCTGGGCGATAGAACGAATGAAGCGGAAGCCCTTTTAAGGTTGGCAGAACTCCATCACAAAACAGGTCAGCTTGACCTGGCGCGAGAGTATTGCGATGCCGCGTTGGCAATCGCCACTGAGTTAGGCATTCCCCTGGTCAAAGAATGTGAAGAACTCAGGGCATTGCTAGCAGCCGATGTAACAGTCAAGGAGCAGCATGAGGGCTAATTCATGGCTCAGCTAGAGGAATTGCTGCAACAGTGCACCGTCCAGATCATCATCCCCGGTCAGAATGGCTGGGGCACAGGCTTTTTTGTTGCTCCAGGTTTGATCCTTACCTGTGCTCATGTCGTCAAAGCGCTGAATGTTGGTGCTACTGCTCAGATTCGCTGGCAGCAGCAGTCAGACTTTGCCACCGCAGAACTCCTTCAATGCGAGTCTCAACTCGATCTGGCGTTGTTGCAATTCACGCCAACCAATGCTGATTTGCTCTGCGTCTATCTGGATGGAGCACTTCAGACAGGGCAGGAGCTATATTTCTTTGGCTACCCGGATCAGGACTTTGATCATGGCTGTCCGGTGACGGGAAGTTGTGAGGGCTTCACCGGCGATGTGCCGCCATTGATTAAGTTCAAGCAGGCTCAGGTGCGACCGGGGATGAGTGGGTCTGCCCTACTAAACCGACACACAGGAAAGGTGTGTGGGATGGTGAAGTTTACGCGCGATCGCTCCATCGATTTAGGTGGTGGTGCCATTCCCACCCGTGTGATTTTGCAGCAGTTTCCCCAACTACGAGAACTTCAGCAGGAGTTTCATCAACGCGATCGACGCTGGAGTGACCTGTTGCCAACTGCAACGCACCCAAATAAGAAGCTTAATGCTAAGGCAGTTGAACCGTATTTGCGATCGCTGCTTGCAGACGAGAAGTATCAGCAGCAGTGGGGATTCTACACGCTAACGGATGTGATCAGTAAGCTTCAGGAACCGAAAGCGAAAACAGTACTGGACATTGGGCTGATGGTGCAGTTGATGAAGCCCAAGCCGTCAGATGCTGCCCGCAATCCAGGGCAGGAAATGTCAGAAAAAACGGAACGGCTGCCTGTTCTGGATGGCATTCGCAAGTATGCGGCGGAACACGTCCTGCTGATGGGAAAACCTGGATCAGGGAAAACCACAGCGCTGCTCCGATTGCTGATAGACGAAACGAGGCAAGCTCTGACCGATTCGTCCGCCAAAATCCCAGTGTTAGTAGAGCTGAGATATTTGGATGCAGAGCGACCGTCTGTACTGGAACGGCTTGAAGCCTTTCTGCGAAGCCACAACCTATCCATAGACGAAGCCACCCTCAAAACTGCTTTGGCAGAGGGCCAGTTACTGCTGCTGATCGATGGTGTGAATGAGTTGCCCTCAGAGGCAGCCCGACGAGCTGTAGCTAGCTTTCGGCTGGACTATCCACAAACGCCGATGATTTTCACCACGCGGGATGTGGCGATCGGCGGTGATCTGAGCATTGAGAAAAAGCTAGAGATGCAACCCCTGAGTGAGCAGCAGATGCGGCAGTTTGTGCAAGCGTATTTGCCACAGCAGGGAGAGCCGATGTTGCGGCAGTTGAAGGGGCGACTGCGGGAGGTGGGACAAACGCCGTTGCTGTTGTGGATGCTCTGTGAAGTGTTTCAGGGACTGAAGCAACTGCCCTCTAGTCTGGGGCTGCTGTTTCGCTGGTTTACTGGGGAATATGACAAGCTGAAACAGGATGTGCCTGTTTCGGATGGGTTACGACACTGGCAGTCGGAATTATTGCAACGTCTGGCGTTTACTATGATGCAGGCAGAAGAGCCAACGGAATTACGGGTGGCGATATCGCAACAGGAAGCCGAGACTGTGCTGGCAGAGTTTTTGCACGACAAGGTTGATTACCCCACACAACGAGCCAAGGAATGGCTGGAAGATCTACTAGAACATCATCTCCTCCAACGAACTAGCCAGAACCAACTGGAGTTTCACCACCAATTGCTTCAGGAATATTACGCGGCAGAAGCTCTGCTGAAACGCCTACCTCATGTCAGCGGTGAGCAACTGCAACGAGATTACCTCAACTATCTGAAGTGGACAGAACCTATAGCATTGATGTTGGCATTGGTGAAGCAAGAGGCACAAGCAGTGCGGGTGGTGAAACTGGCTCTAGACGTAGACTGGATACTTGGGGCAAAATTGGCAGGAGCGGTCAAACCAGAGTTGCAGTTAAAAACGGTTGAGGTAATTCAGAATGCAGAGATACTTCCATCGTTGAAGTCGTGGGTTCTAGGTCACACTCGATCAGAATTTGCTATTGCGCTTCCTCTCATGGATCTCAAACATCTAAATCCTCGGATGCGTTGGTTAGCAGTTGATTCATTAAGATTGATTGGCTCGGAGAAGGCTATTCCAGAGCTTCTTAAACTATTAGATGAAGACCCAGAAAGCTCTGTTTGTAGCTTGTCTGCTTATGCATTAGGTGAAATTGGTTCTAAATCTGCAGTTTTGGGCTTAATTAAAGCATTGAAAAGCCAAAGATGTCGAATAGATGTAGTCAATGCCCTTAAACAAATCGGCTCTGAAACTGTTATTCAAGAATTATTAGATGTTGTTGAAGATCCCTACTATCATTACCGCTCCAGCCTATCAGAGGCAATTGTTCAGATTATTTCGGAAACAACTATTCCAACAGTCACGCCTAGGCTACTCAAAGCGCTTGAGCACCCTGATAGTCGGGTTCGCCTCACTGTTGGTCAAATTCTCAACCAAATAGATTCTAAAACGGCTCTTCCAGATTTACTGCGAGCGATTGAACATCCTGATGCTCGCATACGATGGAACGGTATCAAGGCATTTGGTGGTTGCAGCGTGGAGCCTACTGTCACAACATTGCTTGAGGCATACGAAACTCAGCAAAATGCTTATATTCGTAGAAGTATTGTTACAGCATTAGGGCAAATCGGTTCAGAGGCAACAATTCCAGGACTAGTTAGAGCATTGGCAGACCCCAATGCTTCTGTTCGTTGGAGTGCAGTTGAAGCATTGGGACATATTAATTCAGAATTAGTTATACCCTTGTTGATACAGGCTTTAAGAGACCAAGATGCTCAAGTTTGCAGGAATGCCGCGGCTGTGCTTGGAAAGAGCGGATCAACAATTGCTATAGATGAATTGCACAAATTGCTTAAAGAACCTGACTCCTCTAAGCGATGGATGGCTGCTGAATCGTTGGGTGAAATTGGTTCTGAAGTAGCTGTTCCAGAGTTAATTAAAGCATTAGGTGACCTAGATTCATCAGTGCGTAGAAGTGCTGCTTGGGCATTAGGTGAAATTAGTTCTGAAGTAGCTGTTCCAGAGTTAATCAAAGCTCTAAGGAATCAAGACTCTTTTGCGTTAGAAGGTGTCATTGAGGCACTAGGTAGAATTAGTTCAGATCAAGCTGTTCCACAACTTATTAAAGTTCTAGATGATCCAGATCATAGATATTCAAAACGTAAAGTCTGCCTCAAAACAATAGAGGTACTAGGGAAAATTGGCTCTGAAGAGGCTGTCCCAAAGCTTTTAGAAATATTGCAATACCCGAAAACATGGGCTGAAAATCCTATTAAACAACCGGTCTCACTTTGGGAAATTTTCCATTCTGAACAACTAATGCTGCCTAAAGCGATTGAGGCTCTAGGTCAAATTGGTACTGAAGAAGCTGCCTTAGGGTTAGTCAAATTTCTCGAATTAGAGATGGATAAAGTAGATTCTAACTATTTTATAGATGAATTTAAGGCAACAGTTAAAGCTTTGGGGCAAATTGATTCAGAGGTTGCAATTCAAGGACTGCTTAAAGCGAGTCAGCATCCACACTCTGTTGTACGCGCATGTGCAGCAATAGCGTTGGGTAGCAGTCAAAGCAACCTAATTGCTAAACAGCTTCCTTTTTTGGGACAATTGCTCAATAAGTTTAGTGGTTGGGAGGAACTCAAGGCAATATCTGGTATTCAAGCAAAGTGTCAATTCTACAACTACAACACCTTCCAAGCCGCCCAGTTTCCAGACAAACCTCCCCCACCTCCTCACCTTAATCTCAACGAAATCTGGTAAAAATGCCCTCCGCATTATTCTCACCATCTAGGAAAGTTGCAGATACTACAACTACAACATCATTCACAGTCTCATTTCCTCAGGTAAATCAATTTCTCTCTTCTTCTCTCATACTACAAACGATGGAAATCTGCGAAATGACTTCGCTGTGCATCTTTCCGTGTTACCCGAAAACCATGAGCCTGTAACTGCATGGAGCAAGCGAGATGAGGTCTTTTGGGCAACTGCCGAAGGAATTCGAGAAGTGGCGATCAAATTGAGACGGACGAAAGGTGCTAATGCTTAAGCCTCATCCTCATCCTCTAAGAGCTTGCCAAGATTGTGCGTCTCCATTAAACCCTTGTAGCGCTGAGGCAGACCGTCCCTGAGCGTATCCTCAACAATACTGCTGACCGTTTGATCGCTCAGACCCGAGAGCGTCTTCAGCAGCCGATCCAGGTTAGGCATGACGTACAAGCGCAATTCAGTTTTCTTTTTCCTAGCCATCAAAGGTTCTTGGTGCCTGCTCAACTTCAGCAACCTAGCGATCGTAACCAGCTTTTAGACTAATTCTCAAAATTCGGCAATTCTGTGTTGTACGAATTGCCGAATTTGCCTTATATTTAAGTCGCCTTGAAACCACTCAGAGCCTCTAAGGCTTCTGGGTTGGCTTCTTATGCAACTTCAAGCATCACTATCCTTGCCACCGACGCAACCAACCGCATTCAGCCCAGACGGACGCATCGGTCTAGCACTCACTCCCACTCATCCAGGAGCAGTTTTCGATCGTATGTCACCTCCTTTGATTCCCCATGAACAGGAATGTAGCCGCATTCCGCCTGCCATTCCTAAACCGTCCCATCTCACTCAAGCGTTGTATCAAACAGGCCACCAACAAGCGCTACATGATTTTGCCATCAGCGATCTGCTTCAAAGACTCAAAACCTACTCCGATCGCAGCTTCGACACCACTTGGGTCGCGCTCAAAACTCAGGAAGCCGAAACTCTTGCGGCTGTCCTCATTCAAACCCTGACTGCTAATCTCAACGGCAACCTCCTCGCGGTCTATCTGGATGCCATCCGCTCTAAAACGCTCGATGCCTCTAAGCCCCTTTCTAGCTTGCACCTCCCACCGCCCACAACCGACTTACCCACCACCTTTCCTGATGTTGAAATGCCCCGGTTTCTCTACGGCGACCGCCTCCGCTGGCTTTCTAATGGTGAACCGACCGACTGGGGCATCGCGATCGGCAGATTCTACAGCTTTGCTCCCCACCGTTGTCGCTGGCAGTGGTGCTACCTCATCTGGCTCGACGCCGATTCTCCGAGTGGTGCCTGGGTCAAAGCGGACAGCGCCTGGGAAGACGACCTCGAACCTCTGGAAACGGAGAAAACTCTATGAATCCTCGCCCTTTGACTGACCGAGAACAGCACCTGATTGACCGCTACAGCTACTGCCAGCTTGGCATGACACCGCAGACTTTCTATGCGAAGTGGCACGTCAGCCAGGAAGCGATCGCCGCGATCTGTTCCCGTTCCACTTCTACCGTGCGCTGCTGGTTTCGTCGCGGTCGCAGCTATCGTCGCCCCACCGCGATCGACCTCCGCCACCTCGCCCTGATGGACTTTCTGCTGGAACACTTTGAGCAAATGCCCCCAGACCTCGGGACGGCACTCTGTCCACCGCAGCAGTCCAAAACCGAAGCCCAACGCCGCCAAAAGTCAATACCACCCTGACCTGTTTTGCACAGCTCAGTCTTTATAAGGTTGGCTGTAGTGTTTTGAAAGCTTGGAAAGCCGATGAGTCAGAGCGGTGTGAACTATCAGCAGCAGTTACATCCGTGGTGCATCGTCCGACTCCTGCCGAATTTAAAACGGCTCACGGTCGCTCGCTGTCGCCGTCGAGGCGACGCGGAAGCCCATCTCAAACTGCTGCATCAGCAACTTGTCCTTGCTGATTTCACCATCGTTTTCGATCCATCCCCTCACTCAGATGACTATGAACGAACCAACTGAAAGTAAGGCGCTGACCCCGCTCCAGCAAGCCGAGTTTGCGGCTCGTCGCTTTGCCGCCTTGCAACATCGAGGCTATAGTGCCTGGAGCGTCACGCTGCGGACAACCTATGGCGTGCGATCGCTCTTCAAAGACCTCACCAGCCAGCTGGCCCAAGCCCTTGCGGTCGAGCAAACCGATGAGCCGATTCGGGAGTCCATTCACGTGACACCTGAGAGTGGCTTTATCCAGTTCACCGCTGAGGAAGCTTACCTGATTGCCCAATCCCTGCCGTCAGACGTACCGGTTTCAGAGTAGTACCAGGAGCCTGCCATGCCACTCTTTCTCATCACCAGTTTGTATGACGAAGGCATTTCGCCCAATAACTTTCGCGTTGTAGAAGCAGCATCGAAACAAGCGATCGCGCAGCACATGCTGGAGCACCCAGAGCGATGGGACTATTTCCTTCACCGTTGTTTTCATGAGGAGCAGTGGGAAGCAACCCTCACCCCAGAACAATTGCTGGAGCGCATTGAGCGGACGCAGGTGGATGGTGATTCGGTGGCGCAACTGAGGATTAATGAAATTACCATTCAAGCGCTAGACGCAGTAAACGCCGAACCCTCTTTCCAGCGTGGCACACTGTTTTCGGATTTTGGTTAAGCGCATGATGCAGCCGCACTTGCTTGAGCTTGTCCTACGTGAGTTTGGGTTACAGGTCATTGAGCAGCGATCGCCGCTCGTCGTGCCACGGACTGTGTCTTGCCAGCTACTGTGCGATCGTCTGGAAGGCATGACCGCCCTTATCCATGCCCACACTAATGAGAAGACACGCGCCGCATTGCTGGTCGCGCCCATCCTGCTACACCTGGCAGTGCTCTATCAGTTGCACCTTGCTTGCGGGACAGCGTTCTATGGCTGTTCGGCTCAGGGCTTGAGTGGCACAGTGGATCACGTTGTGCGTCGGGCAACATCGCCGCGATCGCCCCTTGCTTCTAACATCACAGCGATCGTGGAGACCAAGTCATCCGATCGTGGTTTCTCTCACTGCTTGGTACAGATGGTGGTGGCACAGCAGTGTAATCAGCATCCTGGCATGATCTATGGTGTCGTCACGACTGGCTTAGTCTGGCGCTTCCTCAAGTTGGAAGGAACTATGGTCACGCTCGATCTGACCGACTATCCGCTATTGCCCATCAAGCTACTGCTCTCTCTACTAGGGCCCATGCTCCAATCGGCACCTTGATTGCAGAAAGAACACCATGAATGCAGAACACACAAGTAAACTCTTTGAGGACTTTCCAGCGCTTTATGCTGGTAGACACCTGCCAGTCACAGTCAACCTGATGTCCTATGGTTTCGGCCGTGGTGATGGTTGGTTTGAACTGCTGTACGACTTGTCTCAGCAAATTCAGCGTTGGCAGCTCGAACATCCTGAAACGACTGTGATCGCAGTACAGGTCAAGGAGAAGTTTGGGGGCTTACGGTTTTATGTTGATCAGACTGTTTTGGAGATCGACGCGTCGATCGCGGCGGCAACACTAAAGTCGTTGCAGACCTGCGAACTTACAGGGCGACCGGGCAGCCTGCTCAGGACACAACGGTTACTACCAAACGTTGTGTCCTGAGCAGGCGCGTGAGTTGGGCTTTGAGCCTGTCTAGCGCGAAGGACATGAATCGTCCTGAAAAACCTGCGTCACGATCGATCCGGCTGACTACTCACTTTTTGCAATCGAACCGCTGCTGGCGTTGTTAGCACCAATAGATTGAAGGCAGTGCTTGGATGATTCTGACCGTGCAGTCCTACAGCACCGACCCATCTGGGCAGTTTCCAACCGAAGGCTTTCACATTGCCGTTTGTACCAAGGATGGTACTTTGCCAGAGCGACGGGACTGGCATCACAAGGACGAACTCCATTTCCATGAAGTGTTGATCGGTCGGCGGGGCGAATCGACGCATGGCATTGGGGGTGATTTTCACTGGGGAATGCTGGCTAAAGTTGAGCATCTGCCGAAGCTGGGTGAGCTTTTGATGGATACACCAGAGTGGTACGTCCAGGCCATCCAGTCCTTTTCGCCAGTGGGGGAGCGATCGCTCCAGGACTATGATCAGATCTTTCTTTGCTGGTGTGATCGCAACCCCAATCCACCGCCTGCGGTCTCGACTTGGAAAATTTGTCCGGTGATTCCGCCTGACCCTTACCTCATACCGATCTATCCTCACCGCAGCCAGGTGCTGTTCTACGTCACGCTGACCGAGGTGCAGAACCTGAGCATTGCCGAGACCTTAACGTTGTTACTGGAGTTGGGTTATACGCCTCAACTGCGCTACCGTGAATGGCAGCAGGCAGACGGTCAGCGTGAGCTTGGGCTGTATGCCTTGCTGCGCTATGAGCAGCATGATTTTAACCGTCCGGTTGACCGCGACTATTTGTCTGATGAATTGGAGGCACTCTGGCAGAGAATCGTGCCCAGCACAGCGGTGCGCTTGAGTAAAGGCTATCCGCCACGGCAAATGGTATCGCTTGCTGAGATAGATTCGTAGTCATCGTAAGTGAATTTCTAGCATAGAAGTCCTTGAGCATCGCCCTTTCGCAATGGTCAACTGGTAGGGTTTTCCCAAGCTGCCTCAAGAAGGCTAAAAGGCTTGCCTGCAAGGGCAGTGCAAAGCTCATCACCTGCACAGTTCACTACCTTCTTTGTTAGTGCCAGTTCTTTCGTAGCAGCGGTAACTGCACGAGCAGCAGGAACACTCACTTTACTGATGCAGAGTATATCCAATACTCTGCACCAAGAGGCTCAATAGAGGAAATTTTCGCTATATGTACACTTCCTCTATTCATTTCTTAGTTAGCGATTCAAACGCTTTCTTGGCGACCGTTTCGGCTCGTTGTGACGTTACCTTTTGGTAGCGCAAAGTTGTCTGAATGTTCTGGTGTCCCATTAACGCTCGCAGTTCCTCAATGCCCATCAAGCCTACTCGTTCGGTGGCGAAGGTGTGGCGGAGGTCGTGAATCCGAATGCCTTTCAGGGTTGGTTCCTGAGGGATGATGTCAGTCCAGTCTTGATGCGCCGTGCGGTAGCTCAAACGACTGACTTCGAGCGTAAAAGGTTGTTGCGCGGTAAAAAGAGCAGCACTGCTGCAATGCCTTTGATAGCGACAATAGCGTTCTAATGCTTTTGCGGCATCTTCACTGTAGAAACACCAGCGTTGCTTGTTGCCTTTGCCCAGCACCTGAAACTTCCGTTGTTGCAGATTCAAGTCTTGGAGGTCGAGCGCCAGGATTTCCGCAATTCTTGCGCCTGTATGATGCAGGAGATGCACCAGGGCATTCAGTCGTAAATCAGAGGCGACGGCACGATACAACACCATAAGCTGTTCCGGTGTCAGGTAACGAATGACGGTATCGTTCCGATGTTCACCTTTTGCTTGGTCGGGTTTACGGCGCTTCAGTTGGGCGATCGGGTTGGCTTTCAGATACCCCTGCTCCACAGCGAAGTTGAACAGCGCCTGGATAATGGCTTGATGGCGATGATGGGTGGTGTAAGAAATCTCAGTTAGGTTGTTGAGATAGTCCTGTAATACCTGTCGAGTCAGGATTTCAATGGGCGATCGCCCATATTCTTGCAGTAAAGGCATCAGTGTGGATTCATAGGAACGCAAGGTCGTATGAGCCAAACCGGGGCGCTGCAAAAAGGCGGTTGTGACTGTAGCGAGTGAAGTAGTCATTTACCTGTATGAGTGTGGTCAAGATGACACCAAAACTGAACAAATAATATAGTCTTAAGAGAAATCGATTTGCGTCTACTTCAATGCCGCTTTTACAACAGGAACTGCCTCCAAACCCTGAAGAAACCCTGGCAAATTACGTCAGGCGGGTGCGGATGAGCCTGGGTCTGAGCCAGAAGGAACTGGCAGAGCGCGCAGGGCTTCACTTACAGAGTGTAGGCAAAATTGAGCGTGGGCAGACGACTCGGTTGAAGCAAGTGCCCAAAAGTGGCTTGGCTTATGCGCTGGGACTCCCTGTGGAATACCTGGATGCGGTCTGCAAGGGAGTGGCGGTAGAAGCGATCGCGACTCTCAAATTCTGCTCTGAATGCTGGGTGCCGGGAACACCACCCGACCCCATGTGGACACACCCACGCGCCAAGCATTGCTTCGCCTGTGGAAGTCAGTTACGCGATTGCTGTGGGAATTGCCAGGAACCGATCGCTTCGCTCAAATTCCGCTTTTGCCCTTACTGTGGTCAAGCCTATAAGAGTAATGTTCCTAAATTCTCTTCTAGGTAATCTATTGACTTAGACCGCTTGTAAAAATAACTTAGGCAGCTTTCCTGCAAAAACTACTACGGGGAATACCATTGCAGGTTTTTCTTTAGCGAAGCACCAGTGAATTCTTCGATAGCAACCTCCAGATTCAGCCTCTGAATGAACGTTTCCGCTCCGCTGCAAGCTTTCGCTACACCTCACACGCTTTACGACTCGGTTCCACTCAGCACCCGGTCCGACAGCTGTGCTTCATGCGCCTCAAGCAGCGGGGAATTGACCTGTAGCGATTAAAAAAATTCAAGCAGCCTACTTCAGCAAGATAATCCAGGAAAAAGCATAAGCATTTATAATACATTTGTACTATATTGCTGGCAAAATTAAATGACCCAAAGCCCTAAAGTTCCTGAAATCATTCAAATGCCACCGAAAGAAGGACTGTTGTGTACAGTTCTGGATCTTTTCTACATGGCTAAGCAAAAAGAGTTTCCCTTAAAAGACTTGAAATCGACCCTGGATAGCCTTCAATCATTTCTCCATAGTGCTGAGGGTCAATTTAGAGAAGATAAAGACTTATCCGATTCGATAAAACAGGCACGAGAATCTGCCACTGAAGCCAGTAAGAAGTTGAAATCAACCTGATGAAATTCCTGATAGGCATTCTTTTCTCCGAAGAAGTGAGTATAAATTCTCGCTTTAGGAGGTCGCATGGTAACATCTTGTCCTCTAGACCAACAGTGTCCTCTAGCGAAGCAAAAGAACCCTTCAGGAATCTGCCCTTTAGGAAAGGACTGCCAAAAGTTTCCTAAAGGAAGGCTTAAGGGCGTGTTGAGGGATTTAGACGGCTATCTGGGTGCTTCTATCAACTCGTTCAGCAATAATGAAGATTTACTATATGCCCTCAACCAGCTTCAAAATGACATATCACTGGTGCTCTCTAGATTGAACTAGAACCAAGTATACCTTTGGTGGAACAGGGTGTTTCTACTTGAAATTTGAAGTTCCCAATTTAAGGCAAATCAGAAAAATTTCACCTAAATGGATGAATTGAGATAATTAATTAAATAGTCAAGATAAAGATTAAGCTCATCGATAGCGTCTCTAGACGGTTCTTCAAAAGGCAACTCCTGCTTAAGAAAACTAAACGCCCGAGCATACAAATCTGCAGGTATAGATGATGGAGGCTTAAGTTCTGCGTCCCTCGGTTGCATAGACAGAAGGCTGCTATATAACCAGGTTATATATTTATTAAGTTCTTGAGAACTCAAGTAGAGTTCATTTTGTTCAGAAGTATGAGCAAAGATATATCTCAAAATAATTTCAGTTAGTCTTTCCTGATTGTCAATCAACCACTCTGCCATCAGCTGAGATGACTGCCTTCTTGTCTCAAAGAGTTGAAGTTCTTCTACAAAGCCGCCTATTTTTTGGTTGAAATCAGTTGGATCAGGTGTATTAGCATTAAATATTGATGCCAAACCCATAGCCTCACCAGATATATTTGAATTGGAGAGAGAAGGAGTGCTAGTTTCAGATATGTCCTGTGCAGTACTGGTTTGAGTAGTCTGCTGTATTCGATTAACTACTTTTGTCTGTAAATTCTGAAGCTGTTCTTTAATTTGACTAACTTCCCGCTCGTAGGAAGTTTTTTGTACTTCATGCTTATAACTTAGTTGGTAAAATTCTTGTTCCTCAGAACTTAGATAGAATTTAAGATCCAAACGATTTTTATGAATCTGAGTCAGTAAGCCACCTGAAATCAAGAAATTGTCGTCGCAACCGTGGATTCTCCAAACCTTGAAATCATCATGAATGCGATCGCGCAATCGCCTTACTTCCCGATCGTCTTTGCGCCATTCGGCAAACCGTATCCATCCATCTAGCAGAGCTTCGTGCACTAAATCTACACAGGAACCTGAGTTGGCTTGGTCTTGCCCTGTTACTAGCAAGCGCCCCCGCACCAATCCATCGTCATCCTCAAGTAATCCACGTAACAAGCCTTGAGCATCGAGATCTGCGTCTGCGATTGCCACTAGCTCATGTTTAGGGCAGCGCTGGCGGGTGTCCTTTTCTGCTTCTCCGGTTCGCACTAGCCGCAGAAAGACTCGTTTAATCCATGCCTGCTCCTGTTCAGTTCGTGTTTCTATTGGGGTGTCACGCTCAAAATCTCGAAAGTGGTAGACCTGCTCAGCATGGAGATTGAGTGCTCCGGTCAAGCCGCCCAGGTTTTCATACTGTGCCAGGGTCAGCAGTTTTTGTTCCGTGTCTCGTTGCTCCCATAGTTTAGTCAAGACAAATTCTAATAAGGGCAGGAAACCTGGCTCTTTTCCCACATCGTCCTGAATCTTGAAGAGCAAGCGTTCCTCAACGCCGTATCCCTGCCGTTTTGCAGGTTCCACGATCGCATCTCGTAGATCAGCGCCAGTTAATGGCGGCATGAGTACCCATTGAGATTGAATCAGTTGGTGTAAAGCCGGATAGCGCAGACAAGGTTCCAGGAAGTCTGCCCGCATCGTGATGACCACTGCCAAACGTGTATCAGGGAGATTGACCACCTGAGTCAGCAGGTCAATGAAGCGCTGGCGATCGCCTTCATTTGGGCAGAGCGTAAACACTTCCTCAAACTGATCCACCACCAATAGAAAACGCTCTGGTGTTTCCTGATCGGCGGTAGTCGTTGCATCAGAGAGCCGCTTGACCAGGGCAGGCAGCGGATCGGGATCAGTTTTAATGAGCTGATGGAGCTGCTGGATGTCGCGGTTGGAGCGAGGAAAAGACGGTTCAAAGACGGCTCTCAGTGCTGCCAGTGGGTCGAATCCTGGCTTAATCGGGTCAAGTATCTGCCAACCCGTTGCCGCTAGCCAGGGCATCAAGCCAGCTCGCACGATTGAAGATTTGCCACTGCCCGAAGCGCCAATCACCGGGACGAACGGTTGTTGCTCTAACCGTTGCCGGATGTCTTCAACCGTTCGCTGCCGCCCAAAGAAGAAGGCTTGTTGCTCTGCGGTGAACGCTTGCAAGCCTTGATAGGGGCAGATGGGTTCTCCCGCTGCATCCACGATCGCCGTGAGCCTCGTCGGCTGCGGTTGATGGTTCATGAGCGTAATTAAGCCGCCATAGCCCATGCGGAGTGGTTCTTGTCCACTGCCTCTTAGCTCTCTGGCAACAGATTCAAACAAGCGATCGCCCGTCACCTGTCCATCTTCGTTGGCATTTGCCTGAGATAGCCCTCCCAGCAAGGCACCAGTGAAAATGCTGTGCTGCTCACGCTTGATGGCGTATGCCTGCTCAAAGCCTCGGCAAGCGGTGATCAGGTAATAGTCCTTATGGGTACTGAAAGCGGTAAAGGTCTTTTCAACCAGACTCCGTTCCAAAAAATCACCGCTGTGGCAGGAGTCAAACAGCATCACCAGGCTACTTAACTGTGATTCCTGAATCAGGTCATTTAGGCTATCGAGGGGCACTGCTCGCCGTGCTTCGATCACTTGCTTGCCTTCGAGGGCGATCGCGGTATCCGACGTTGCCAGGTAAGCTCTGGGTTTACCAACCACCGGATCAACCACGGGAATACCATGCCCAGTGAAGTAAAGCAACACGTCGTTCTGGGTAGCCTGCTCCAGTAGCAAGGTGCGTAATGCCTGAATCAGCTTGGCATTCGTGATGGCTCCTTTCAAGACAGTCACGGACTGAAAGTCACCCCCTTGCTCCAGCACCGCCGCTACCGCTGCCGCATCGCTGGCAGGTTTACTCAAAGGCTTGAGAGGACTCTGGTATTCTGAGATGCCAATCACAAGGGCATAGCGACGAGCCATACAGTTACGTTTTCCTAGTGACAGAGGACGATGCGTGCCATACACAGACCACGCCAACGGGGCTGACCGAAGCTGGTATTGAAATTGCACCAGACGAACGGGTGCTTGATTTGAGACTATCTTAGTAGAGAATTACCAAAGGGCAGTGCTTGCAGATGGCTCGTTACGCGCTGGTGATTGGAATTGGTGAAAATCAGCCCCCGTTCAAAGCGTTGACGAAAACGGTGGGGGATGCGACGGCGGTCGCGCAGGTGTTACAGGAGTATGGCGACTTTCGGTTGGAGGTGTTGACCCAACCCAGGCAGTTGCAATATAGGGCACTGGTGACTGCCATTCAGACCTTTGTGCAGCAACGGGCAGCGGGCGATGAGGCACTAATTTACTACACAGGGCATGGCTTCCCGCTGGTGAAGGACTTTGGTGAGATGGAGGCGTTTCTGGCTTCGGTGGATTGCAGCGTGACGCTGGAGGGTGGTCAGATTACAGCTCAGCGCAATGGGTTATCGCTGGCAAGTTTGAATCGGTTGGTGGCAAAAGCACGGTTCAGTAATCTGGTGGTGCTGCTGGATTGTTGTCACAGTGGGTATTTGCTGGAGGATGACCTGTTACGGCAGACCTTTGCTGACTTTAGCCAGAAGGATTACTGGCTGATGACTGCCTGCCGCAGTTTTGAGCAAGCCTGGGCAAAGAAGCTTGACCCGCATAGTGTGTTTACCGGAGCGATTCTGGCGGGGTTGAGCCGCGATCGCGCCGATGAGCGTGGCGTGATTACGGCAGGCAGTTTGTTTGAGTTTGTGCAACGCACTCTGCGACGAGAACAGCAGGAAGTGTTGCAACTGGCAGTGGGTCGTCCGATCGAGTTGCTCCGGTTTCCCTTGGAACAGGCACCCGTCGAGGTGGATGAGAGCTTGGAGCCGTATCAGGGCTTGAATGCCTTCACCACCGAAACCGCGCCATTTTTCTTTGGGCGGGAGGATGAGATTCAAACTCTGGTGCAGCAGGTGCATACCCATTGCTTTGTGCCGCTGATTGGCGCATCGGGCAGTGGCAAATCTTCGCTGGTGCGGGCGGGGTTGGTGCCGCGTTTGCAGGAGTTGGGCTGGCGGGTGCTGGCACCGATCAAGCCAGGAAGCAACCCGATCGCAGAGTTGAAGCTGGCATTGCGAACGGTCTTTGCTGAGAGTGAGATTGCCGGGGTGTATGAGCGCATCGATCGCCAGGATTTGGTGACCGTCGCCACGAGCCTGCCAGAACCAGAGCGCTGGTTGCTGGTGGTGGATCAGTTTGAGGAAGTGTTTACCCTGTGTCCCGATCGCGCCCTACAAGCTGCTTTCATCCAGATGCTGACCAGTGTGATGCAGCAGGTGACTCCCAGGCTGACGATCGTTACCACTATGCGAGCCGATTTTGTCGAACCGTGGTTAGCCTATGGTGCTTTAACTCAGGCGATTCAGTCCCAGGCGGTGTTTTTGGGCGCGATGACCCGCGAGGGACTGGAAGCGGCGATTATCCAGCCTGCAAAACGGCTGCAATATCGGGTGCAAGACCGCTTGTTGGCAGAGATGCTGCACGATGTCGAAACGGAAGCGAACAGTTTGCCCCTGTTGCAGTTTGCCTTACAGCAATTGTGGGAGCAACGAGACAGGAAGCAGCGGGAATTGACCTATGCCGCCTATCAGCAGTTGGGCGGTGTGGCGGGAGCGTTGAACCAGAAGGCAGAGGCGATTTATCAGCGCCTGGAAGCAGCAGGACAGGGGGACTGGGTGCGGCGAGTGTTGCTGAAACTGGTGCGAACTGGAGAAGGCACGAAGGACACTCGCCAACGCAGGCTGAAGGCAGAATTGCTAGAAATGGGCACAAATGCTGTTACCTGTCAGACCATTGAATCAGTGCTCACGGCGCTGGTGGATGGACGCTTGTTGGTCAGCGACCGGGTGAATGACCAGGATGTGATTGACCTCAGCCATGAGGCATTGATCCAGCGTTGGCAGCGGCTGGCAACCTGGCGAGAGCAAGACCGGGATCTACGACGACTAGTGGACAGAATTGAAGATGCCCAACGCGATTGGTTACAGCAGGGCAAAAAACGGCAGGATTTGCTGCAAGGACGACTGCTCAAGGATGCCCGACGCTTGCTGAAGCAACGGTTAGAAGCTGTAGCCGCAACCAAAACCTTTATTCAGAAAAGCCTACGCTGGCGAAGAACACAACTGGTAGCAACGCTACTGGTTCCAGCCCTGGTTCTGGGAATCCCCGCCGAGTATTTCTGGCGAGAAGAATCAATCAAACGGGATTATGCTCGGATAGAAAGTAGTGTGGGTGATCAGGGAGAGCGTGTGGCGGTACTATCGCTTGTAGGCGGTTGTTGGGCAACTGAACAATATGGTTCGATGCCAGACTATTTTAGAGAACGGGTGTTTGGCAATTGTCGATCACTTCAGTCAGCAAAGCTAGAAAAAGCCGAACTCATCCGTGCTAATTTGAGTAAGGCTGACCTTTACGAGGTGAGTTTGAGCGGTGCCGAACTTGGTTTTGCGAATTTAAGCGATGCCGAACTTAGTTATGCAAATTTGAGCCGAGCCAACTTCTACAACACAAATCTGAGCGATGCCAACTTCCTTGAGGCGAATTTGAGCAGTGCTAAACTTTTCATTGCAGATTTAAGCAGAGCCAGCTTCACCAGGACGAATTTGAGCGGTGCCGACCTAAAAAATGCGAATTTGAGTAGTGCCAACTTCCTCGATGCAAATTTGAGGGGTGCCCAGCTTATAGGTGCGAATTTGAGCGGTGCTGGGCTTCATGGTGCGAATTTGGAGAATGTTCAATTCGGATGTTCTGAATTACCTGACGCTGGGTACGGAAAGATAAAGATGCGGCGTAACTGCCCTAATCTAAAAGACATCAAATGGGATAAAGATACTAAATGGAAAGGCATAAAAGGTTGGGATCAGGTGAAGAATATTCCCCCAGCGTTGAAGCAACAGTTGGGGTTGCGGTAGGGACTGGAGATCCCCGGCTTCTTGAGTGAAGCTCATTGTTACTAATTCAAACCATCGCAGAAACCGAGGATCTGATCATGCGGGCTGAGGTAGGGGACAGATCTCCAATGTCTTGAAGAAGTTAGAGGTCTCAGAAGTTGGATGTCTCAAAGGTTTTACTGCGCCACTTGAAATAGCTGCATTGCAGTCAGTTGCAAATCAGGGAACATGGGTGAACCAATGTTTTTGTTCCCCTGAAACCGCCCCACTTCGCCGTAGCTGCCATTCTGCAATTGCAGCACTGTCACCGTTTGTGCTTCTGGATCAACCAACCAGTATTCTGGAATGCCCCGTGCTGCATACTGATCGCGCTTGCGAACCAAGTCCCGATCGCGGTTCTGCTTACCGGGACTTAAGACTTCTGCCACCAATTGAGGCGGCGGCATATCCAGGGTAATCGTCAACCGTTTTTGGGTCAGAGTCAGGTGAACGGCTTCCAGAATCACTAGATCAGGATACCGATTGGCTGGATCTCTCGGTTGCAGGACAGGTACTTGAACTTCGCATTGACCGGGATGAGCCAGTTCCAACGGGACGATACCAGCAGCTACCAGCAAGAAAAAAAGCCGATTGGCGATCGTCCGATTCAACCCTGATTCTGGTGGCACTTCTACTAGCTCCCCATCAACCAATTCAAACCGCCCCTCCAAATAGTTTTCAGGGTCATCACTCCATGCCAGATACGCTTCAAAGCTGGCAAATTTTACCTTGGCTTGAGTCATCTTCCCACCTCATCCAACGCTCTGCGATCGCACCATCTTGACTCTAGCTTAAGCGAATTCACTACGAGGGCAGCGCAAGCCGCCACAAGGTTAAGTTTTCCGGGTTAGGACGGACGATCGCGGGCTTTCGGTACTAAGATAGCCTCGAATTTTCCCTCAGGTTACTAAATGGCAGACGTACAACCCGTGCTCCTTCAGGACGAAGACGGCACCACTTACACAATCTATGTCGAATCGACTACGCCTGCTATCTTGCCGCCCGATCTGCCCTCACCGGGAGAAGTGGATGAGGATGAGCGAGAGTCCATGGGTATCACCGACGATGCGATCGCCAAGCTCAAAGAGATCCACGGGACGATTCGCGCCTACGCCTGGTATGCGATCGGTGCCTTCAAAAACTTTGGCGGTGCGGAGGTGGAGGAACTGAACCTGAAGTTTGGACTGAAGATTGGCGGTAAAACGGGAGTACCGATTGTCACCGAAGGCTCTGCCGAAGCGAATTTTGAAATTTCGGTTAAGTGCAAGTTCCCTGATAAATCGAAACCAGACGTGAGATAAGAAAAAGTTAACTCATCGTTTTCTCAGTGCTTGTCTTCTTTAGGGTGCAAAAACTGCAACTAGCTTTGCACGCCCCTTAAACTTCAGCAATCGAGTTGCTTCCTGAATTCACTGGTAATTGAACCCAAAAGCTAGTCCTACCTGGTCTCGATGTGAACTGAACCCTACCGTGATGGCGAGCTTCTATAACTCTACGGACTATTTCTAAACCCAGACCAAAGCCTCCGTCTCCCTTTGTAGTGAAAAAGGGGTCAAAAATGTGATTTTGGATTTCGACAGGAATACCTTGTCCGAAATCAGTAATTCCTACTTCGATGTAGCCAGAATGAGATGTAGTAGTAATCTCAATTTTTCCATTACCCTTCATAGCATCAATCGCATTGTCGATTAGATTTAGCCATACCTGATTCAATTCGCTTTCATAAGCAAGAATTTTCGGGAGCTGTTGCTCATAGTGTCGTTCCACCTGGATGCCGTGTTTTATCTTATGAGCAAATAACCGTAAAGTATCTTCTAACCCTTGATGCACCTCTACTTCTTGTTGAGGAGCTTGATCAAGGTAAGAATATGATTTCATTGCTTGCACTACATTTGCAATGCGTTCTCCTCCACGCAAACTATTTTGGAGCATCCATGCTACTTCAAGGGAGAGCACTAGCCAATGCAAGCCCGTTTTCCACATTTCGGTCGCATCACTCTGCCATTGTTTTGTGATGTGTTCCAGGGCTTCTACCTCAATACCGCCTACGGCTAATGGTTCTGCTAGCTTCCAAGCCTCTTCAACCTCGTAGTCTTCTAGCCAATTCAACAGAGCATCTTCTCGATTGCTCAGTGTTATAGGATCAACGCAATCGTTGAGTATTACGTCATACCCTTGGTCACGTAACTGTAACCACTGCTGCAAATGGGTTTCTTTAATCTGATGCTGCCCCAAAAACAAGCTCATCCGCTGTAAGTAGCTGAGGGTTACAAAGCTCAGGTATGTAACGGTTCATGAATGAGCCAATTTCGAGGGAAACCGAAATCGTT
>NZ_PVWK01000154.1 GCF_003003795.1 Stenomitos frigidus ULC18
ATTCGGGAACTGCGAAAGCGGGACTGAATGTTGGCCTGACGCCATGTCGCTTTACGTACTTTTGCGTAAAAGAACCCAACGTCTCCAGACTGGTTGGGGTAAAGCCTTTCCTATGAGTTGGGTCTGGATTCCTAAACCGGTTAACCGAGAAGAACTCAGCCCGTTCAATATGCCAACGTTGGAGGATAGGGAGTTGAGCCGACATAAGGACAAAAAAGTGCAAGATGAGGCTACAAGTCTTTCTACGTCGGACTTCTGAATAAAGGCTCCAACAGGGAAGGAAGCATCAAAATTTCACGACAGAATCAGGCTTCCAGCCCTCTGCTGCACTAAATTAGCCTTGTGTCGGCTTAACCCCTATGTCGGCTCAACCCCTGAAAGGAACAGAATCCTCATTCTGAATCAGCACTTCTGCGGCCGGGGCAGTTAACCCAGTGGCTGCAGCAAAGGCTCGAGGTAGTGAGGTTTTCACCGCCATCAGCACAAGAACTTGAGGTTTGAGGTGCAGGGACGAGCGCTCACTCCGCTGAGCTTAACGCAGTGCCAACTGGATGCCTAGACATCAAACCGATAGCGCACCGCTCCCGTTTGCGGATCATTCGTGACTTCGGCATACTCCAGTTGCTGCGCCTGTTTGAGCAGTGCTTGGAGTGCCGCCGGTTCTAATTCCGTATGCAGCGCTGCTTGCGCCAGCGATAAAGTGCCACCATTCGCCTTCGCGGCTCTTAAGAGCTTCTGCATCGGCGGCGTGGTTGCGGCCACCGCGCCCACATCTGGCTGAGGGGCGTAACCCAGGTAGCGTCCGCGTAGAGTCTGATTGCGCTCGTTGACCATACCGGGAATCAAAGCCAGGTCGATCAGTTGCCCAAAACCGAACAGACCGAAAGTGAACAGATAGAGCAAGCCGGAGCCAATTTTGCCCGCGTAAAACCGTTGCCCGCCGCAGAAGCCGAACAAACAGATACACCAAAGCAGGTAAGCGACTCCAGTATCGATTTGAGGCGGCATGGTTGTAACCTTGCGAAAGCGGCTTTTACTAAAGACTACCCCTCCGCAAGCCGCTGTTCCGCACTCAAGTACCCGTGCGCCTCAAACTTACTTTGGGGTATGACACCGTTCCTGGCCATGAAGTACCACATCGCCTGAAAGCTTTTTATAGCTTAACTTTCAGACTGTGATCTTGCTGCTTTGGCTCAACGTTGATGCACAGTCGCCGCGACGCAAGCGTTGAGGGGCAAAGCGATTGATCACTCCTGCTCATCTTTTGTTTGGCTGCCAATCACTGCGTGGATGGCAGAAGGGCAGCGGCAGCATGAGGGTTCTAAAGGTTCCTCTCAACGCAGGAATCGACCTTTAAGGCATGTGCCAGTGGGAGCATTGAGTCCAAAAGCGGTCCAAGGGTCAAAAGAAGAGCCAGTAAAAGCTGTACTTGCACCTGTTTGCCCGGATGTCGGCGCAACCCCAAAGATTCCCCCTACGGTGCAGGATAATTGAGGCATTGTGCCCCCAATGAGCTTGCTGCCAAAACGCACAATCTCTTAGCCCTCAAAAGCCTATGCTTGCCTCCACTCAAGAATTGCTAGAAACCGCTCGCCGCAATGCCTACGCGATCGGTGCCTTTAATGTCTACAACCTGGAAGGCGTGAAAGCCGTCATCAATGCCGCGGAAAAGTTGCGCAGCCCTGCGATGCTGCAGATTCATCCCAGTGCGCTGCGGTATGGGCGCTCGATGCTGGTAGCAATGTGTTTAGAAGCGGCTAAGGCCGCAACCGTTTCCGTTTCGGTGCATCTGGATCACAGCACCGATCAACAGGATATTCAGGACGCGTTGCAAGCGGGCGTTCGCTCCATCATGGCGGATGGGTCGCCCTTTGAGTATGGCAAGAATCTTGACTTTACCCGCCAGATGACCCAGCTGGCTCATCAATCTGGGGCGATCGTCGAAGCGGAAATTGGGCGCATTAGTGGCACCGAAGATGGCTTAACGATTGCCGAGAAAGAAGCCAAAATGACTGATCCGCTACAAGCGGTGGCCTTTGTGCGAGCAACCGGTGTCGATGCTTTGGCCGTGACGATCGGCAATGTCCATGGGGAGTACAAGCGTCCGCCCCGCCTGGACTTTGATCGTCTCGCCAAAATTCGCCAATTGCTGGAAATTCCCCTGGTGTTACATGGGGCCTCCGGCTTGCCAGCAGCGATGATCAGCCGCTCGATTCAACTGGGAGTGTGTAAATTCAACGTGAATACGGAAGTGCGTCAAGCCTACTTGCAAGCCCTCAAGGAGGAAGTTTGCGGCAAGAGTCCCAGCGATTTGCTGGAGATTGCTGGAGCGGCGATCACGGCCATGGAGTCCGTGATTACAGAAAAACTGGCACTGTTTGGCTCCGTTGGCAAAGCCCATTTGCACGAAACCTCCTATGCAGCCATGTTGGCCAGTCTGAGTCATGATTAAGTGCGATTGTGCGTTACACAGGCTGCGCCAACGCTCTCATGCCCCCGCCTAGAGAGGCAAAACCGGCAGAGGCTAGCCGCACGAAGCGCAGCGAGAGCGTTGGATCTCGCTGGAGTGACAGCGTTGCAGTCGCCGTGCTAGCAACGCTTACGGCGTTGCCTGGTCAAAGGGGAGTGAGAGTTGGTCTTGTCCCGCTAAGCATTGGCGTTTCCGGGCGGTTTCGACCTGGCGTCTGGCTTTAACCTGGTTCAAGACCTGTTTGATATAGGCAATCCCCTCTTCTTGGGTCATATTCCTGGTCTCTGTCTGACTCAAATCCCCTAAGGGAAGGCTATTACACCCGATCGCCCCTAGCTCTAAACGTTCCAAAGGGTTAGAACTTGCTTCTGGCAGCGTCTTACACCCATTTTCACCCAATAAGTTTGTGTGACTGGTGGAGCCGGATGCCGCCCACGAGCAATCCGGCTCCACAGCACTCTGAAGCGCGCCGCTTGTTGCGTTTTGTAAATACCTTGGGTGCCAGAGATCACGATGCCGATAGAGTGTCGTACCACTCAGACCATAGGTGACAAGGGCATCAAAGCGTTTGGTAATGCCAGTTGGTAGGGCTGCTTGTTCCAAGAGGTTAGCGATCGCTTGTTGAATGCGGTCTCTCGCGGCGGCTTCCTGTTGTTGATTCCAGTTGGGTGCTTGTTCATCAGGCTGATCGGGACTCAACGCCACTGGAGGCTTGTCGGTGCCGTAATGAAAGTAGTGGCTCTGTTCAATGGCGTGCATCCAATCTTGAGCCCGTTTTTCCACCTCTTGCTGATGTTGGCACCAGTCCGCGTAACCAGGTAGCGCCTGGGCGGTGGTTACAATATCGCGGCTTAAGGCGTTACCCTCCAAAGGCTTGTCGCTATACAGGACGTGCCCAAAGATGTAAGAACGCATGGCGATGCGTCCGAGTAACCGATTGGTTTGTCCGGGACCCGTCCAACCCTGCTCAATTTCGGCATTCAGATCATTGAGAAACTTATCGGCTTTGCCGGTGACGCGAAACTGTCGTCGTCGAGCCGCTTTCAGTATGCGGTCCATTGCCTTGGTATCGAGGCTATTGCGCTGTTGGGCGAACTGCCAGTGCTGTACAAAGGTCTCTTGATTCCCCCAGATCATCTGCAAGTCTTGATTCAGGAGATATGACCCCGCTTGCATGGGCAGACGATGCCCGTTGTAGAGACTGTGCTCGCCACTGGTGACATAGGCTTTGCAGTTGGGGAAGACCTCTAGCTGTCCAGGAGCCAGTTTGAAGCCAGCGTTTTCCAACAGGGTAGAAACTGCCAGGGCGATCGCCCATGTTTTCTGTTCGGTGTCAAAGGGAAAGTAAAGATGCAGACCGCCGCTGTAGCTGGAGGTGCAGACGACGGCTTGCACCAGTCCTAAGTCGTCCAGTGCGGCAACGAGTCGTCGCCAAGCGAAGCGATCGCGCGTGGGGTGGTAGGCACTGCCTTTGTCTACATCAAGGACACAGTAGCGCGTGGTGGGACCAAAGCGGACACCGTAGAGCATCGTGCCCTGTTGCAGCAGGCGATCTGAAAGCGGATGACGGCTCTCGGTTTGCCAGTCGGGTCGTTCGTCGGGATGGGGATGCTCGGCCCACAGGTAGTCATAGCGGTGAGGCCAGAGCGCGAGGAAGGGATCATCACCTTCCTGCACGGATGGAAAGGCACGGGAGGGGGCTAGCTGCATGGGTTGCCCTCCCAACATTGATGAAAAATTTGATGCACAAGTTAACTCCCTATGGCTGGAATAACAGCAGATAGGAAGCCATGCAAAAACTAGAGCAATTTGTCAAAAAGGTTGCACCATTTGACAAATTGCCACTAAAATTGGCATAGCAATCTCTGGCGACTTAACTTTTGCTTTCCTACGGCGGTGAGTTAGAGTCTCCAAATCCTATATAAAAGTGAATATTCAAGTCTTTTGCCCCTTCTGTTTCTACCAGTGGGGGTTCTGACTTTTAAAGGGCTTGTTAGGTCATCCAGTTACCTCCTGTATCGTCCAAATGTGGAAACCTGTGAGTTCGTCTGCTGCTTGCACTACTGCCAGTGAAATTTACTGTAGTGAGTAGCTTAAGTGATCTAAGCGCAGATCTCGAAAAATGCCGCAGTTTTTGAGCCTGGATTTTTGTCAGTACAAACATTCAGCGCCTCTTACGTCACGGGTGCAGTTGCGGCCGCCAAAATCTGCTCCAGGCTCAGTTGCAACTCAGGAAAGACCAGCGACTCGATCACCTGCTGTCCCCGGAATTGCTTCACCTGATACTCCCCAGCTGGGTTGAGTTGGTAGACCGAAAACGTGGGCTGTTTGGGAGAGCCAATATACCGCTTACCGCCCAAGCCCAAGTAATCGCAAACCCAGTATTCAGCAATGCCTAACGCCTCATAGTCTTCTAGCTTCATGGCGTAGTCATCACTCCAGTTGGTGCTAACGACTTCCACAACGACCTTGGCCGATTCCCCCCGCGTGATCGTGGATTCCTTTGCCCAGCGGGTATCGGCTGCGATCGTGTTGCTGTCCAGCACAATCAAATCGGGCTCGTAACCCGACTCACTGTATTTAACGATGCACTCCTTGGGAACGAAGTAAGGAAGTCGGAGCCGACGGATTTCAAAATTGACTTCAGCCACCAGAAAACCGGCGACTTGTGAGTGTTTGCCAATGGGTTTCGGCATCTCAATGATTTCCCCATCATGCAACTCGTAGTGGTGTTCTGAGTGCTCTGGATACCAGTCCATGAACTCATCAAATGTGACTTGCTTCGGTATGGCTTGAATCATCGCGATCGCCCTTACTTGGCTTGTTCAACCTCTTTTGCTTCCAGCTTCTCAATCACCAAGGCTCGGATTTTTCCAGCCATTGATAATTCACGCCACGCTGGATCCTCCCGATACAGCTCAATTCTGTCCTTGATGTCGGTTATATCGACCGATATGCGGTCTTTGGCAGCCACAAGTTCATCCATTCACTTCTCCTCAATGTTAGTCCCATCGTTGCTTTTTTCTACTTATGAAGCACTATGAAGCTTTATGCTTCACTTCATGTTAGCATTCCAAGCATGAATTGAATCTCATTGCTGCTTCATTGCCTTGGCATCAGCCTGCAATGAAGCAGCAATACGAATGGCAAACCTATGGCACCGCAAGTCATTCAAGCGAACGGACATACCTTGCAAGAACTGGCTTGGCGACTCTCAACAGTGAGGCGGAAGCGAGTGCCCATTCGCACACTGCGCTGGTGGATCGAACAACTTCACATGGAGCCAAACGAATACGGACTTTATGACGACAGTGATTTAGCCTTGCTCATCAGTCTTGTCTTGTTTCTCAAGCGTTGCCGATCCGTCGCTAAATTCAAAACCCTATTGCTTCAGGAGCTCGAAACCCATGCCCCTTAACACCGATGCCCTTAAACACTCCGTCAACGGGCACAAGCCCAAAGCCAAGCGTCCCAACCCCAACACTGAGCAGCAACAGCAACGACTGTCTGAACTGGATCACCAGAGCGCCCATGCCATTTCGGCACTAGCTCAAACCGGCGTGAACACCATCAACGCTCAGGTGTTTGCCTTCGATGCCAAACTGACCCAGTTTGAGCGCAGCACCGCCAAAGTGATGGCCGAGCGTCTGCGGCAATCTCAACTCCGCATTCAGCAATATCTGGTGGCTGAACTGAGCGAACACCCCCACCAGTGCGCTGATTTTGCGGTACTGCTAGACGACGCGCTTGAGGTGCCTGACCTGACCAGCAACTTTCTGGCGATCGCCCCCTACACAGCAGCCGGTGCGTTGCCGCTGTAAGCTCTTTTGCCCCGTCAGTCTAGACCCCCTTCACGGTGCTAAAGCCATGCCCCAGATCCCCAACCCAACCGAAGGACAATTTTTCACGCTGCAACCAGTGCCACCACCCGAGCCCAAAGCCACGACTCATTGGGGCTTACCGATCGCTCTGGGCTTGCTGGCGATTCCGCTGCTCATGTTTGGCTTCGGTTTCTCGCAACAGCAGACACCAGTCACAACCGCCGCCAGTCCAACCGCTACACCTTCTGTCTCGCCGCTGCCGACCCCGTCACTAGCATCGCAAGATGCTACCACACAACAGCCAGAAACGTCTGCAGCGCTGCCCACAGCGGCTGTAACCAATGCCCCGCCAGCAACCCCGCATGACCTCGCCACCTTCCCAATCGCCCAGATCCAGAGCCCTGGCATGGCCGCCAATTTCCGCGCCGCGCCCAGTTTACAGAGTCCAGTTTTAGGCGTACTAATGCACGGTGACCTGGTGGAATTGTCCCCGGAGCGCCGCGTCCAGCAGGACGGCGTGGTGTGGGTGCCTGTGCGGTGGCGGGGGCAGACTGGCTGGCTGGCCAGCAACTTTCTTGGAGGTTCCAACCATGCTCGCCCCTAAAGCCTTACCCCCAGCCGCAGCCGCCAAACTGGCTATCTGGTCAGACCAGACCGGCACGCCCTATCTGGTGCAACAGCAGCCGGACGGCCGCATCACCTTTACCCCACTCGAAACGGCACTGGCGCAAGCGTCACCACCCAACCCTCCTGAGCGCGTGACTACGTACCGTGAACCGCTTAATACGGTGCTGCTCGGTATCGCTGTCGTGCTGGGGTTTGTCTTGAGTGGTTATTTGCTCGGCTTTCTCGCCGGTGCTGCCGGTCAGCGCGTCGTCCTCGTCCCCCGTGCGCCCCTCTGCGACACCCATCGCAGCAGTTTTCTGTTCTGGTCTTCTGAAACCAAGGAGTGCAACTAATGTCAGCGCCCAAAGCCAAAGGCTACAGCAGCAGTCCCAAAGGCATCCAGTCCCATCTCCTGCCGCATGCCGGTGCCCTGACCGAACGCGCCACTCGCTACTTCGGCATCGACCTGGCGCGACTGCCGCAGATGAGCGACAACGAACTCGCCTTGTTTGCCGATCGCGCCACTGCCATGACCCGTCTCAAGGAGATTCTGCCGATCCTGGAGAAGCATTTCACCACGCTGATTGAAGGGCAAGTCGAGTACGAGCAGTTTGTGCAACGCGTCTTAAAGCAAGTCGAGAAAGGCTCCAAGCAAATCGATAAAAGCCTGCTCGATGCGTGGCTGCTCTCGAAGGGTTACGACAAGCATCTGCAACTGCTGAACCAGAAAGCGGGGCACGGCATCCAGAAGCTCGAAGCCGAATACCGCTCGGAGTATGACCTGAACCGTCTGGATTTCCAGAGCGCCATTAAACTGATTCACCTGCGGCATCAGAATCGTGCCAAAGCGATCGGCGAGAAAGTCCCCCAAGCACAGCGGCAGCTGCAAGTGCAGGAGGCATTGAGACGACAAGCCGAAACCCGTAAAGAGCTACTAACCTACGGCACCGCTGGCAAGCCTGGCAAAGGCTTCTGGCACGGTGTCAAAGACTTCTTTCGGGTGTGAGGTAAGCCATGTTTGACCCCTACGACTCCCCCCTCATGCTGCCACCGTCCGACGGCTACTACGAGCCAGAGGCAGCACCGGAACCGGATCGCGTCGATTATGTCCTGGAAGGCGTCAGCCGCTTCATGGGGCTGTTTGCGCTGGGTATTACCGTTACCTTGATTGCCCGATGGCTGACGGCGCTCCTGCCGTTCTACTGGATTGGCGCGATCGCCTGCATCCTCTCCCTGGCTTTGCCTGCCTATCTGTCTCGCAGTGCCCGGTTGCTCGCCATCGCGATCGCTCTCGCCGTCGCCCTCTTCACGGGCTGGTTTGACCAGCTTGCCCACACTAGTCAACAGGTGCAACAGCAAGTCCAGCAACAGGTGCAGGAGGTTTGGCAGTGAAAGATCCCTATCTGCCTCAGATTCTGGGGCTACTGGCGGCTGGGATGACCAGTACGGCACTAGCCGTCAGCGGCTACCTGCACCAACCGGAGGCGTTTCGTTTTCTGGGTACACAGCTCACCTATCAAGCAGCCTATCGCAAAATTCCGCTGTCTTTGGTAGGCACTGGGCTGTGCGTGTCTGCCTGGCTGCTCACCCAAACACGACGCGATTACCGTCGCCAGTACCAGGAGTGGGAGCGCCAAACGCGGGTGCAACAAGGGCAACTGCAGGCGATCGCCCATCAGGCCGAACTGGAAGGCTATCAACAGGTGGCTCAATTACAGGCTGCCGAACGACTCTACCCCCAGATGGCACCTTATCTGGAAGCTGTCCAAGATGCTGACTATCAGGACGTAGCAGCGCCGCCACAGCCCCAGGCTACCGCCCAGCCGGAGACAGTAACCGCTGCACCTGGGCAACCAGCCATGCCTGTCACGCCCACGTCTAATCCAGCGGCTGACCCGACGGCTTATCTACAAAACTTCCTGGAATATCCAGGGCTACTGTTTGGTGGCATGGGAGCCGGGAAAAGTTGGACGGCACGTTATCTGGTCATGCAAAAAGTCCGCGCGGGGCACCAGGTCGTGGTGCTCGACCCTCATGCTGCCAACCACGAGTGGAAGGGCATTCGCCATATCGGTGCCGGGATGGATTACCAGGCGATCGCTACCTTTCTGCAGTGGTACCTGGACGAAATCGAGCGCCGCTACCAGGAGTTCAACCGCTCGGGGTTAACTGAGGAAGACTGGCAACAGTCGTTACGGCAGCAGCAGCGCATTACCAGCGTGGTGTCAGAAGAAATGACAAACTGGGCGGACCGCCTGCCGGGTGACATCGGCAGTAAGTTCTTCAAGTCCGCGATGAGTGATAGTCGCAAAGTGCTGATGCCACCTTTGTTTGTCGCGCATGATCGGACGCTCTCAGCATTAGGGGATGCGAAAGGCATCGCCCGCCTACGGGATGCGGCTCTGCTGGAATTGGAATTGATGCCGACCATTCACCCCATAACTCGCAAACCTGTCTCCAGCGGCAAAGGCAAGTTGAAACTGCCTGGACACTCAGAATGGCTTGCTGTCGAACTGCCTCAGATTGAGCGCAAAATCACTGACTTTACCCTCTGGTCATCATCGCCAAGTCAAACCCATCAGCCATCTATGCCCCAACAACAAGCGCCACCGTTTGCTTTTCGCGCTCAGGTGAACAGCTGGTTACAGGACTGCTGGCAGGCAGACGCACCCGAGCCGGAACCAACGGAGAAGCCCAGTCAAGTGGAGGCGATGCCCACTGGTCAGCTTAAAAGCCTCGCGCTGTATCTCCGCAAGAAAGGGTCGATCGCGGTGCGGGACGTGCGGCAAAATTGGGGCCGCAATCAAGGCTTAAACGGGGAGCAGGTGCAGGCGTTGCTGCTGGAGCTCATGGCGTTGCACCTGATCGAAACCTTCTCACCCCTCAACTCTAAGGCGGAATGGGTGCGCTGGTCTGAAACCTAGACGCAGCAGGACCTACATCCAATGATGTGTGATGTCACAGCAAGCACACATCACCCCAGACAGCAGTACTCACATCGCTGACACATCACCGCTTCGCGTCGCTACACATCACTGTTTAAGGAAGTCTATGTTCGCCCACACCAACCCTGCTATCGTCCAGATTCGCCGCGATTTAAGAGGTCAATTACCCGATGAGTGGCTTGAGGATGTCATCTCAATTTTGGAGTATCAATTGACGTATCAAACGCTAGACGAGCTTGCCACCAATGACCTCCTGAAGCTCAAAATGGGCGCAAGCTTGAGTCCAGCGCTGCAGCAGTTGCTGTCGCTGGCGATCGCGCCTGACATTCAGTCAGTGGATGCATCGATCGCACCGCCTCAAACTTTTCGGCTACCCTGGCAATGAGCCTTGAGTGGTGGACTCATTAGACTTGCTTGCTGCTACACAAAAAGAGGCAAAACGAATGACGATAAACTTATGCCTGTAATTGGGATTGTCCCGCTTCCTAAACCAGTTCAATTGGTGGCATTGAGGGAGGTCTCTTTGGCACTTCACTCCCTTTAGGGTGTGTAAGCCCAAACCCCAGAAAATTCCGTCAACTCGCACGGCGACCGTGAACTTTCCGGTTTTCGATGGTTGGCGGGTTGCCATCCTGTGGTGTGGGACCCGCATGGTGACTCATGACTCAATTTCAACTTTCCGGTTTACAAGCCTTCTATGGAAAGTTTTGGAGTTAATGATGCGCCGTGACGATGGCGGCGAAAAACAGGCTACTCAACATCTACAGCGCTTGGCAGGTCATCAACGGGATGCGATCGTAGAGGGATGGAGTTGGGCTGACGGAATTTTCTGGGGTTTGGGCTTACACACCCTATATGCATCGTCGGCAGAAAAGCCAAGTAACAGCCACTGGTAACGATCGCACAGGAGACCGCGCACCAAAGTTGGGTGATCCGCTAGCGCAAAGTCGCCACATAGCAGCTGTCAGCAGGCTTGCGGGTTGATTTCAAAGAGGCATGAGATCGCCGCTTCTGCTTCTGCTTCTGCTTCTGCTTCGTTGATCGCAAGGCCATAAAGTGCCGCAGTCTGCATGGCTTGTTGTAAATAGTCTGACCAAGGCTCAAACTGTTCATCGGGTTTGAGTCTGCCAGCGCGATACAAGGTTTGTTGTGTGGTTGACTGGCAGTCAGTAGCCTCCAGTCGGTGTTTGGGTATGAACATAGGCGAAAGAAAGGTAGGGGGGGATTAGCGATGTGTGATCAGGGAAGTCTAGTACTGACACGTTGTAAGAAAGGGTGTGTCGGCGATCGCGCTCCAGAAACCAGGAGGCACCGGCTAGTTGGCTTCTTGCAGGCTGCTACTGGCTGCAAGCTTCGGCTGGGCAGCACCATCCTTGCTCGATACGCTTAAGTGGAAATCCCTAAACACATTCACACTAAAGGACGAATGTATTGAGATCGATGTCATGTGTCTCCAATTCTATGGCGTAGATGGTAATCAAATCATGAAGAGTCAGCTCATCCAGAGCAGCATGGATATCCTTCAAAGAATGGGATGTACCAGTGTGCTGTTCAGCCCAAGCCTGGAATTCTCTCAACTTTAAAGTAGACTTTCTACCACCTTGATAAAGGCAGAGCCAATTGTGGATCAGATAAGCTCGTTTGCTTAGATGGATCTGCTTTTTGGCGCTCATTCCCACCAATCATCTACAATCTCTTCAATTAAATCATAATCTTTAGTGATTTGAGCAGCATATTCATCGTCAATTTCAACACTGTGTCCTTGTAAGGAGCTAAAAGCTTCCTTACAATTTGCCTTTCCAATTAGTCGTAAATGCTTCGATCCAATATGTCTAAATCCATGGGGATTAAGGAACTTTGGGCATCCAAATAAGGCATTTGTAGCTCCGCCCACGTTCCATGAAACCAGTTCACATAGTAGAGAAAATCGATCGTCTGTGTACGGTTCACAGAAGGAAGTCTGGCTATTACCTGTGCCGATGATAAAAAAGACAGAATTACATTTTTCAGCATTAGCTTTTGCTACTTCCCAAGACTCGATACGCCCATGAATAGCCTTTATTCTTTTCTTCAGAGATGAAATGTAATCTTCAAGATTTTTAACCTTCCTAAGTGTTTTTCCTTTCTTCGCTTCTTCTAACCTTTGAGAGAGTTGTTTCTCCAGTTCTAAACTGTAACCAAAAAATTTAAGATAATCATCTAAATTCTTCGCCGCCTCAATCGCTGTTGGGCGTATTAGTTGAAGCCAGATATCTAAATCTTGAGTAAGAACTGTTGGCAAAGGGTAATAACGTGATTTTCCTGTTTTATTAAGGTTTTTATGGTTTCTAATACGTACTGCATAACGCTCTGCCCCATTCTTATCCTTCACTCTAATTAAAGTATCTCCCTCCCTAAGATTTCGTATTTCTTGTTGTCGAATAGGAGCGTAAACTAGAATT
Organism: Stenomitos frigidus ULC18; assembly: GCF_003003795.1. Taxonomy (GTDB): domain Bacteria; phylum Cyanobacteriota; class Cyanobacteriia; order Leptolyngbyales; family Leptolyngbyaceae; genus Stenomitos; species Stenomitos frigidus_A. Next base: position 12,284 of record NZ_PVWK01000154.1, read on the forward strand.
TTAACTATTAAATAAACTCGCCAAGCTTTGAGGATAGCACTAGCAGAGCGTTTCTCTCCTCTAGCATTCAGTTTTGCACAGTGCTGATACAAATACCAGACAACCTTACGAGCTTCTTCATGAGCTAGCTCTTTTTCTTCCCACTTCTCCTCATCTGACTGGGGTTTTTGTTTATTATATTCTCCCTTGTACTGATTACAAAGATTTCTTAATTCTTCAACTAATGGTATATCTGACCAGTCACGTCTACGAGAGTCTTTGTATGTCAAGTATTTTGCAACTGAGAGAGCTGCAAGCGCTATAGATACTCCACTATGCGAGCTACGACCACGATCCTGAATGAGGTGTGTAGCATAATCTTCTAAAAGAATTTTATCAGTAATCCAATTAATGGTAATCTCATCAACAGAATAGCATTCAACATTAATACACCATCCCCAAAAGCGTAAAACTGATTTACTATAGTTTTTAAAAGTCTTATCACTGTACTTAATTAGAACAGGTCTATCAAAAGTTCCCCTACCCTGCTCTTCTACCCGCCTTTTTTCTCTTTTATTTCGTCTCTCTACGCTTGTTTTGACTAATGTCTCTCTTCTAGGAAGATTCTCACATTTCTGACTGTTTTCCTCTTCTATAGAGTTATGTGGCATCCAAAATGTTTGCCATTCCCTTAAAAAAACAGACAAATGCTCAGGAAGTTCCTCAACTTTTAAGCCGTACTCATAATCTTGGACTCTTGGTTTCCATTTGCGACTAATGGGTATTGTGCAAGGAGCTCGATCAGGAAGATTGTGGAGAAAAATTTCTTGATACCATGTTTCTTTTTGTAACCACTTTAAGAATCGACCCAGTGCCGAACTGTAATTTCCTTGCGTACTTTGCTTTGTTTTGCCCAGACTGACAGCGGTCTTGAAGTTTTCTCTAAATATTTTCAACCACATTTCAGGTGCTACTTCCTGAATAGATGCTTTGTGGCAATAAGCCTCAAAATCTGCATGAGAGTTAAAGCTAGAAACAAAATTGCATAAAATATACAACTTTAGAGCAGTTTTTAGAAATTTAAGAAGAACTGGATTAGAGGATACTTCTTTTGTTTGGCTCCAAAGGTAGATGATTCTATGTAGTGAGTATTTACTCATTTTCCTAGCGACCTAGAAGGTACGAAAATAACTCATTAGCTGAGAGCCACCCAAAGTATGAGTATGAATTCTCTAAAAATGAGAAACTCCAGGAGCGTTGCTAGTCAGTGCTTTTGATGATTGAGGTTGAAATGGCTTCGTACTATAAGGTGTATGAATTCGTACTGAAGCCTGAAACCTTCCTGGGCAAGGCTTTTCAGCAATATTAGAAAATTGTGACTGGTGGAAGGTTCTAGGTTTCCTGCTCTGAGGCAGATTTGAGAATTTTTGAGCGTGCAGAATCTCTTAGGCGACTGCAACTGCACCAGTTTATCGATAGTCATTGAGTTGGAGAGTATTGGCTTCAAAGATGTAATCTGCCCTGCTAAAGTTGATTTAGAAACCCAATTTCTTGTTGAGGTATGCAAACGGAATGATGCTTCTCTGTAGCAGGATTCACTGGTTTCTGCGTCATGGATATGCCACATACAAGTCTCCTAGAAAGACTGCTTTACTAGAAGCAGACAGTTGCCAAGGTCCGTCGGCTCTAGTAGAAGAACAGCGACGAGGCAAGGGAACTAGCCCTGACGAAGACACCTGATGGTGCAGTAATCTAGTAAAGTTTCTAGAGCCGCTTTCAGGCAGAAAACTCAGCCTAAAAAGTCCGAAACTATTGCTAGTTCAGAGGTGTTAGAGGCATAGTGGAAAACTTCTACGATTCAGTGCAGCGTTCTGGACTCAAGCTGAGCGACGACCCACTGCTCAAATCTGCTCCTGGTTAAGCGTGATGCCTTGCTATCTTGTCCTAGAGGTACTTGGCAGTGATCCAGTGGGGTTTGTCGTGCACAAACTTGCGAAGGGGGCTGCTCTCCTCTCGTCTTGTTTGGCAAAAAAATGAAACGGCCAAAATTACGTTGAAAGGCTTTTTAAGCGATAGCATCAAAAACGGCTGAACTGCCTTTCTTGTCATCGCACCTGTTGCAGAGCTTTCTAGCGACGCTTGATTTTGGAGTGTTTGCTTTTTCTCGCCAGTAAAACAAATCGGGCTCATGTTGCATAGGGTACTTACCTTCTAGTTACTTCCTTGCGGGCATAAGACAACCTTAGAGCAAATAAATTGGCCAAGGGTTTTAGTACCGTGTGACCAGAGAATTTTACATAACTTAACCAAGCTCTTGCTTTTGCTAGCTGCCTTCCACGCATGGCATGAGAAAACAGGCATAGTCGGTCATCTACATACGAAGCATTTGATACCTTTTATTTTTCCTCACCGTACAGTGGTACCGGCTTCTTGCTTTTGTAAAAGGACGCCAATAGTGAAAGTCAAAGTCGAGGCTCAATCGCGCCGTTTCGGTGCACGCTTTTGGCATTGTTAGTATGAGTGCTGCTAGCTCATCTAAACTTTGGAATTCAGCAAAGATAGTCACAGGATCACTCTTTAGAAAGGATTCTAGGTGACTGTAGTCTGTTGCTTCCTGCTTGTTTCCTAGATCTTCCTCCTCCTTGGCAGCTTTGCGCAAACCCTCGAACAACTTTGCTTTTCCCATAGAACGTGGTTTTCCCAAAAAGGAAGCGATGCGATCGGAGAAGTGTTCTTCAAAACTGGCAAGGAGGTCTAAATATTCCCAGATTAGCCACACAATCCTGGGCTCTCTAAAGTTGGTACTGAACCATTCCACGTGCTTACAAAGCCCTTCACACATGACAAACGTTGCCCTTACGTAGAGGGCTTCAGCCTCCATTACGTATTCAAGCGTCTCCTCATGAGGGCGGTACTCAACAAGGTTGTATTGGTAATATCTCAACCATTGTGCAATTGCCCGAGTGATGAAACTACGGTTCTGGCAGATGGTCCGAATTTCAGTCCTGCGCTCTAAATTTATTGTGTACAAAGGAGTTTGATTGCCGCCGATCAGGGGGTCGCTAGATGGCTCCATCATCGAAGTTCTACTCATCAAATCTGCTTCTACAAGGGTCGGTAGAGCTTCAAACAGTTTGAAGTAGGGTTCCCAGTCTTGATCAACTGGCGCAGCCGCATTGGTGAGGCCTTGAATTTTCAATAGCGTGTTCACTGCCTTACTCCTCCTTCTATGGGGTTAAACTAAGCCACCCCGTCACCCAGGCGGCTTGTCTTCAGAACCGCGCTTGAGATGTTAACCGCACACAGCGCCTCAGCCCTTTGGGCTAGCAGGCGCATCCATGCATCAAGTAACGGTTTCGATGTGTCAGGAAACTTAGAGCTGACGGCGTAGAACTTAAGGTGGAATGGAAGCGCCTCCCCGATCGGTTGAAGCCTTCATGGGCTGGAACTCATTACCCGTAAGCTTTCCCACCTTAAAATATACACCGAGCTGACCAGGTAACCTGATTTTGCTTGCTTGATGCGTTTGCTTGTGCTGATCAAGACCTCATTGCGTGAAAAGCTCGGCACCAAGAAAATGGTCGTTTGGCTAGCTGTTGCCTTCACGGGCAATGAAAGCCTTGGGGGCTAAAGATTCCAGCCAAAACCGTCACTTTCGGTTCAACTGCGCCCGCTGGTCCTCTTTGAGCGGTCCAGGCAAGATCCAAAGCGACCGAACCCCCCTGTTGTCAAGCAGGTGGAAGCTTCGCTCTACCCAGCTTCGGGATCAATTTGCAGCTACGACCATCGTTACTAGGTCTGCTGCGTCGCTTGGCAGCGAACCGGCTGTCGTGCTTCAAGCGACAGGGTCCAGTTGTTTGAGCTGTAGTAACTCGCACGGCGTCCACCCCGACCCTGCTCAGCGGCTGCCCCATCTAGCGTCATGCCTTCAGGAGCGCCTGCAGAAACGCCAGTAGCTTGACCCGCTCCACACCACTCTTCGTCACCGTGACCTAACCGCAGGCTTTGGCTTTCTGCGTTTTGCTCAGGGTCGTTAATGTCTTTACCTGCTCCGATAACGCGTTCCCGGTCAGGGGTTCGCTCGTCTTCTGTTGCGCCATGCCGCTGCTTTGCTGCCAAAAACTTGCACTCTCATCATGCTGGATCAGCGGTCACCCTGATCGCCCGGAAACTGACGGCGATCGCCGAGTCAACGCCGTGCCGTGAAGGGTCGCACAGAACCCGGTTTTGGGGGGTGTACTAGTGGCTCTGGACTAACTTTGGGCTTTTTGGACTCAGAAAGGGGTAGTACAGAGTGCCTTTTGCCTCTTTTCAACGGCTGCAAGCCCCATGCGCTCGTGGGTCCGTTGCGCCGTCTGCAGGTGACCAAGGCTTAAAGCGGAAGAGCGTTGAGTTTCTGAAGCTCAAACCAGATGGAATGAGTACTCTATCTCACACCTTTGCTCCTTGCCTTGGCTCAACCCCGATTTGAGCTCCTCATCGACAAGATGCAGCAGCTTTTCTATCCACTAGGGCATCAGTTGACTTTGAACTTATTTTTTCATCTATTGAGAGCGGGGCAAGAGGGCTATGACGCTTGCAGCGTTTAAGTTGAAGCTGTACTTGAGAATGCCTATGATAAACTGCCGAAAGGTCAGGTAGTTAGGCTATTCAAGTGAGAGAACCTTGAAGCTTTGGCTGCTGTACAGATCTTTGACGAGAAGAGACCCTTTCTGGCTCATTAAGGAATTAGGGCAGACATAGTGAAAGTGCAATGAGAAACGCTTCACCATACTTAAGTGCCGATGTCACTCAAACTGCTGAACCAGATCGTAAACGCAGCTTCTAGAAGAGTTTCTTTACGAACGGCTCTGATTGCTCCCTTCGTCTTGCAGATCTTTGCTGTAGCAGGCTTGTTAGGCTATCTCTCGTTTAAAAATGGGCAAAGAGCCGTTAATGATGTGGCAACACAGCTCCGGAGTGAGCTGACCGATCGCATTAAGCAGAATCTTGATACCTATCTCGATACGCCGCAACGCCTGAATCAAAGCAATGCTAATGCCATTCGGTTGGGTGAATTAGATGTCCGAAATTTTGCGGCGCTAGAGGCACACTTCTGGCATCAACTGGCGCTCTTTGATCGGGTGACTGTCATTGGGTATGCCAATCAAGATCGAGAGTTAATCGCTGCGGAGAGACAGAGCAATCAGGCGCTCACGATGAGGGTGTCTGGAAAAGCGACTGGTTATGACTTGCGAACCTACACGACGAATCAGCAGGGTCAGCGTCTCGCCATCATTAATGTGGGCAAACATTACAATCCCCACAAGCGTTCCTGGTATAAAACGCCATTGCAAACAGGCAAACAAAGTTGGAGTGAAATCTACCCTCACGTCACTGGGGAAACGCTCTATCTCGGTGCGAGTCAGCCTGTCTACAACCCAGATGGGAGTGTCGAAGGAGTCTTGCTGTCCAATCTCAATCTCTTGCAGCTTGGTGCTTTCTTACGCAGCTTAAAGATTGGCAAGCATGGGCAGGGTTTTATTATCGAGCGATCGGGTTTATTTGTTGCCACATCCACGGCAGAAGCCCCGTTTCAGATCACGACCAAACCTGTGGCTTTGCCAGAAGAGAAAGTCATTCGGCTCAAAGTCACTGCTAGCCGCGATCCCCTGACGCAAGCGACCGCCAACTATTTAACCGCAACCTTTGGCGATTTTCACGCCATCAAAACACCACAGCAACTTGATTTTACAATCAAGCAGCAGCGGCAATTTCTTCAGGTGGTGCCATTTAAAGATGATCGCGGGATTGACTGGCTGATTGTCGTCGTCATTCCAGAAGCAGACTTCATGGAGCAGATTGATCTGAATACCCGCACAACTGTCCTACTATGCTTTGCCGCTCTGGCTGTGAGCGTGATCATGGGTATTCTAACAGCGAGATGGATCACGCAGCCGATCGTCAGCGTGAGTCAGTCGGCAAAAGCACTCGCAGATGGTGAATGGGAACAGACGGTAGACATTGAGCGCTCTGGTGTTTTGGGTGAGATGGCACGATCATTCAACCAAATGGCGCAGCAGATCCGAACCTCCTTTACGGCGATGCAGTCCTTAAATAAAGCCTTGTCAGACAATGAAAGCAAGCTGAAGCAATTTTTGGAAGCGGTGCCTGTGGGTATTGCTATTTTGGATGCCAGCGGCAGACCCTATTACACCAACGAAAGAGCGACTCAACTTTTGGGGCAAGGGGCGATCGCCTCTGTGTCAGCCGAGCAAATTCCAGCGTTTTATGAAATTTATGTTGCTGGCACCCAGCAGATTTACCCTGCTGAAGCACTCGCTGTGGTGAGAGCGTTAAAAGGTGAGCGCACAACGGCTGATAACCTTGAAGTTCATCGCGGTGACAAGATTATCCCGATCGAGACGTGGGGCACACCTGTATTTGATCAAGATGGAAATATCGTGTATGCGATCGTTGCCTTTCAAGATATTACCGATCGCAAACAGGCAGAGAAACTTTTAGCCGACTACAACGAGATCTTGGCACAGCAAGTGGCTGAACGCACGCTGGAGTTGGAGCGGGAACAACTGGCTTTGCAACAGAGCGAAACGACAAATCGCGCCATGATTAGCGCCATTCCCGATCTGTTGATTCAAATGAGTCAGGATGGCACTTATCTGAAAGTAGTGAGAAGCGGTAATTTTCCACTGTTTAATCCTCATCAACTGAAAGTTGGCATGAATATTCATGACGTTTTGCCGCCCAGTGTGGCGCAACAGCGAATGGAATATGCACAACAAGCCATCGAAACAGGCGAGCTACAGGTTTATGAACAGCAAATTGTGAGTGACAATCAGGTTTACGATCAGGAGGTGCGGATTGCTGCCAGCGGGGAAGGTGAGGTGCTGGTGATGGTGCGCGATATTAGCGACCGCAGACAAGCAGAAGAAGCTTCGATTCTAGAAGAGCGGAACCGTATGGCACGCGAGATCCACGATACGCTTGCTCAAGCGTTTACCAGCATCATTGTTCACTTAGATGCTGCTACCCAGCGCCTCACGCTCGATCCAGAGGCTGCCCAGTCCCACCTGAAAACAGGACGCATTTTGGCACGTTCTGGTCTCTCCGATGCCCGCCGATCGGTCGAAGCGCTCCGTCCACAGCTTTTAGAAGAAGGGGATTTGCAGAGTGCCCTCGATCGATACGCGACTCAGATGTTTTCCCATACGTCAGTACAGGTAAGCTGCGAAGCGATCGGTGAACCCTACACGTTGCCAAGCGAGATCGAAACCAATCTACTTCGCATTGGGCAAGAGGCGTTAACCAATGCCTTTAAGTATGCCAATGCAAGTGAAATTTGCGTTGAGCTACGGTATGAGCGATCGCACTGTCTTTTGCAGATCAAAGACAATGGGCGGGGGTTTGAAAGCAGCCTCCTCTCCATCGGTCAAGGCTTCGGGTTACTCGGCATGACCGAGCGTGCGGAACGGATTGGGGCAGAACTAACTATTCAGAGTCACCCTGGACAGGGAACAGAAATCATCGTCAGGGTACAAACATCGTGACGCACCCACACACTCTCCCTCCCTCTGGCTCCTCTCCCATTCGTGTCTTAATTAGTGATGATCATCCCTTTATGCGAGAAGGTCTAGCCGCCGTCATTGACTATAAAGCAGATATGACGGTGGTTGGACAAGCCTGTAACGGGCATGAAGCTATAGACTTATTTCACCAGCATCAGCCCGATGTGACGTTGATGGATTTGCGGATGCCTGAACTGAGCGGTGTTGAAGCGATCGCGGCGATCTGTGCTGCGTTCGCCAACGCTCGGATCATTGTTCTCACGACGTATGACGGTGACGAAGATATTTATCGAGGGCTGCGAGCGGGCGCAAAGGGCTATGTCTTAAAGGATGCAGAACCAGACGACCTGTTGAGTGCGATTCGGACAGTGCACAGCGGTCAACAGTATATCCCTCCTGCCGTCGGTGCAAAATTGGCAGAGCGGATGGGTAGTCCAGAGTTGAGCGAGCGTGAACTAGAAGTGCTGCGCCTGATGGCAACGGGCAAGAGTAACTTAGAGATTAGCAGTGCCTTGTCGATCGCGGAGGGCACGGTCAAATTTCATGCCAAAAATATTCTGAGCAAATTGGCAGTCAGCGATCGCACCCAAGCCATGATTGTGGCGTTGAAGCGCGGCATTATCACGCTTTAAGGCTTTAGCTGGCACTCAAATCAACCGCTTTGAGCTGTTACCTGCTCTTAGGGATAGGTCGTTCTTAGTCCTGGGAGTCAGGCGATCGCTGATCTTATGGTTAGTGCAAAGACTTCTCGCAGGGGATGCGACAACGTGGAAGCAATGCCCGTATTGTGAGTATCAAGAAACAACATTCACTTTCTTGCTGTTCTTTCAAACGTTTTCATCGCAACGATGCCAGCTACAGACTGCATGAACACACCATGAGTCAGACAGACGATGGTAACAGGCTGTTCATACCCATTGCGGAACACGATCGCATTCAAGGAGCAATAAATGCACCCATTATTTTAGTTCTCTACGGTGATTATCAATGTCTTTCTTGTGGTGAGGTACATCGAATGATTCAAACCATTCAACAACAGCTCCCAGTGTGCTTTGTCTTTCGTCATTTTCCGCGCACACACCTTCATCCCCAAGCACAAAAGGCAGCAGAAGCGGCAGAAGCCGCCGCCGCACAACATCAGTTTTGGCAGATGCACAATGTTTTATTTGAGCATCAAGATACCCTGAACGATGGTCATCTCCTAGAGTATGCCAATGATATCCAACTTGACATTGATCGCTTTCTACGAGACATGACAGACCATGTTCATGCTGAACGAGTGGCTAAAGATCTTCAAGGCGGCATCCAAAGCGGCGTTAACAGTGCGCCAGCTTTATTCATCAACGGTACTCGCTATCGGGATGCCTGGGATAAAGAGAGACTACTGAACGCGATCGCACTTCAAAACACTTAGTTGAATCGATTTAATCAAGCTGAAGCAGCGATTCACCACAGCACCAGAGAGGATTCAAGGAATCAACCATGAAGATTTTTGTTGCAGGTGCAACGGGAGCGATCGGTCAGCCGCTGATCGCGCAACTGTTGTCCAAAGATCACAATGTCGTAGCACTAACCCGCTCTCTCGAAAAAGCGCAAACGTTAGCGGCGGGCGTAGAACCTGTAATCGCAGATATATTCGATGCCGATGCAATCAAAGCGGCTGTCATTCAGGCTCAACCAGACGTGGTGATCGAACAGCTCACTGCCCTGCCCAAAACTTACACCCGCGAGTCCATGAGTGCGGCAGCAGCCTTGAATACTCGGATTCGGGTAGAAGGCGGTGCCAATGTGCTGGCAGCAGCGCAGGCAGCGGGTGTGCGTCGTTATTTGAGGCAGTCGATCGCCTTCTGGGGCATTCCCGGTACAGGCTTGGCAGACGAGGAAACACCAATCGCGTTTGATGCGTCGCCTGCGGTGGCGGCGGATGCACACATCGTGACTGACATTGAACGCCACTTACTCGAAACACCCAGCATCGAAGGAATTGCCCTGCGCTATGGCTTCCTCTATGGACCCGGCACCTGGTTTGCGACCGATGGAGACGTTGCAGCACAGGTAAGACAGCAACAGTTTCCGATCGTCGGCAAGGGTGACGGCGTGTGGTCGTGGTTACACATTGAGGATGCCGCAGCAGCAACCGTTGCTGCAGTGCAAAATTGCACATGCTTCGGCACCTAATTCTCCGGAGACTTCGGCACCGAAGTGACAACTGCTTCGGCACTCGATTCTCCGGATGCTTCGGCACTTAATTCTCCGGAAACCTCGGCAGGTCATTTTCATCCAACTTCGGCACCTGCGCCTACACTGCACACACTTTAGTGAGCAAGAGCAGGAGTGCCAATGAAACGACAGCAAGGAGGATTACTGCCGATGGCCAAATTTCGAGAAATGGTGCGCTTGCACGAGCTAGGACATAATCAGAGCGCCATTGCGCAAAGTTGTGGTGTCGCGCGGTCAACGGTGCAGGATTACCTTCGTCGAGCGACGGCAAAGGGCTTAAGCTCTGCGCAATTAAGCCAGATGAGCGACAGCCAAGCGTTAGAACGATTGGGCAAAGGCAACCGACAGGTGCCCATCCAAACCGAGACCATTGACTTTGCCCAAGTTGCGGTCGAGTTGCAACGCAAGGGTGTCACCCTGGCACTGCTGTGGCAGGAAGGCTTGGACAAGGGAGCGTGGCAACTCAGTTACGGTGGCTTCTGCCGACGCTACAATCGCTGGCGAGCCAAGCAGAAGCTATCGATGCGCCAAGTCCATAAGGGGGGCGAAAAGCTGTTTGTCGATTACTGCGGTTTGACGGTGCCCGTGACGCCTCCTGACACAGGCGAAGTCGTCCAGGCGCAAATCTTCGTGGCGTGCTTGGGTGCGAGTAACTACACCTATGCCGAAGCTACCCCCACGCAGGAACTGCCCCATTGGCTGGGGTCGCATGGACGAGCGTTTGCGTTCTTGGGCGGAGTACCGCGCGCTGTCGTGCCCGACAACCTCAAGTCGGGGGTCACAGATCCGTGTCGCTATGAACCTGGCCTGAACCGCGCCTATCAAGAACTCGCTCAACACTATGAAGTGGCCGTGATTCCAGCACGACCGAAAAAGCCGAAGGATAAAGCGAAGGTGGAAAAAGCGGTGCAAGAAGTCGAACGACAAATCCTGGCACCCTTGCGTCATGAACACTTTACGAGCTTTGCCGAGTTGAACGGGGCAATTGCAGTCCGTCTGAGTGTCCTTAACCAGCGGGTGATGTCTAGCTATGGGTTGTCGCGACAGGCCTTGTTCGAGCAGGTGGATCAACCGGCCTTGCGTCCGCTCCCCGTGCAGGCGTTTGTTCTGGGGCAATGGAAGCGTGCCAAGGTGAACCTGGATTATCACATCGAAGTCGAAGGGCATTACTACTCGGTGCCTTACCACTTGGTGCACTGCCCGGTCGAGGTCAAAGTGAGCGAGACACTGGTAGAGGTTTTTCATGAACATCAACGCATGGCTTGCCACCAACGCTCACGAGTGCGCTATCGGCACACGACGCTACCCGCTCACATGCCACCCGAACATTGGGCGTACAAATCACAGTCGAAGGATGGCTTTCTAAGTTGGGCGGAGCGCATCGGGACTCAAACCAAAGCGCAGGTGCAAGCCATCTTTGAGAGCAAAGCGCATGAAGAGCAAGCCTTTCGCAGCCTCAAAGGCTTGCAAAGGTTAGCCGGGCAATATGGCAAAGACCGCCTGGAAGCGGCTTGTCATACGGCCAATGTCTTGGGCATGGTCGGACTGAAACGACTGCGCTCGTTGCTAGAGCACCGCTTAGAGCAAGCGCCTGTCTGTGCTCAACCGCCATCAACGGCCCCGCTTGAACATGCCAACTTGCGGGGTGCCCAGTACTATCACTAAAGCGATTGCATATGAATCCATCAACGGTTGAACAACTCAAAGCGCTACGTTTAAGTGGGATGCTCGAAGCCTGGAGTGAGCAACACACTCACTCGACCTATCACGATCTGGGCTTTGATGAACGCTTCTCTTTGTTAGTGGAGCGCGAACATCACCGCCGTGCCCAACAGCGACTGCAGCGCCGTCTCAAGCAAGCCCAACTCTCGACGACCGCTTCGGTGCCTGATATTGATTTTTTAGTACCCCGTGGTCTAGTCAAAGCCAAGTTTCTCGAACTTGCCGGTGGCCAATGGGTGCACGAGCATCTCAACTTAATGCTTGTGGGACCGACCGGCGTGGGCAAAACCTTTCTCTCCTCGGTGCTGGCTAATAGTTGTTGCACCCTCGGACAGACAGTGCGCTACATCCGCAGTGCCGATTTGATCATGGAACTCAAATTGGCTCGAGCCGATGGCTCCCTGCCCAAGTTGCAACGTCAATTAGCGACTGTCATCTGCTCGTGCTCGATGACTGGCTGCGCGATCCACTGCCACTGCAAGAGGCGCGCGACTTGTTGGACTTGCTTGATTTACGCTACCGCAAAGCCTCCTGCTTATTTGCCACGCAACTCCCGGTGGAAGACTGGCATGGCCAAATTGCTGACCCAACCTTGGCCGATGCCATCCTCGACCGCATTGTGCATGACTCGTTGCGACTGGTGCTTAAAGGGGAGTCGATGCGCAAGCTCACGAGCAAATTGCATTCCCATCCCCAGTCAGCTTAATTCAGTCAATTCTTTTATTTCATTTTGTGTTTTTAGACGCACTGCTGATGCGATCTCATTGCCGATCTGAATTAATAGGTTTAGACCTGCCGAAGTTGACGGTGAATCCGGTGCCGAACTCGTGAAAATACAGCAATGACAACCAGGTTCATCTCATCACGCATGTCATCACGACGCCTGCCCATCAGGCTGATGTGGCGCAAACAGAGCCTATTCATGCGGCCTTGCAAGCCAAAGCACGGTTACCCGAACAACACATTGTCGATGCTGGTTTTGTCGATGCTGACCTACTTGTGACCAGCCAACAGCACTACGGGATTGCGCTCATTGGACCAGTCCGTCCCAATGTGAGTTGGCAGGCTAAGACACCCGGTGGCTATGACATCAGCCAATTCCAAGTGGACTGGCAAACGCAACGGGTGACTTGTCCGCAAGGCAAGCAGAGTCAGCAGTGGAAGCCTACAGTCGATGCTTGGGGAAATCCCATCCTGCCTGTGCAGTTTCCGCGAGCACAGTGCCGCCAGTGTCCCAGCCGTCACTTATGTACTCGCTCGAAAACGGCACCACGAGAACTCACTTTGCGTCCTCAAGCTGAGTATCAGGCCTTGCAAGCGGTCCGGCAGCAACAAGAAACTGAGGCATGGAAACAAACCTATAATCGACGGGCTGGCATTGAAGGCACCCTGTCTCAAGGCGTGAATGCTTTTGGACTACGGCGGTCACGCTATCGCGGTTTGGCAAAAACGCGCTTGCAGCATCTGCTGACTAGTACGGCGATGAACATTGTGCGAATGGTCGCTTGGTTGCAAGGTGTCCCTCATGCCAAAACACGGGTTTCTCGCTTCGCCGCACTTGCACCTGAGCCAGATTACGTGTAGCACATTCGCCAACAGCATCCGTTACTACTCAAACCCCGGTTACGGTATTTTGCTGCACACTGGCACCTCGGGTTCCGAAGGCACCCTGGGTGGACTGGTCGAGGTTGGCAGACACATCGAGTATCATCTGAGCAAAGCCCTGGAGTATGGTCAGTTATGCTCCAACGATCCGGTTTGCGCTCAACATCGACCGGATGATCAGCAGGAAGATCGTTTCTTACATGGTGCAGCCTGTCATGGGTGTTTACTGATTGCCGAAACATCTTGTGAACGCCGTAATGAAATGTTGGATCGGGCGTTAGTAGTCAACACAGTTGCAGGACTGGGGGCTGCCTTCTTCCCAGAGGCATTGCTATGATGTCTCCTTTTCTCAGTTTGAGCCGTCCGGCTCTGAGTGATCTGGCTGACGCTTTAGCGCTAGAGCGGCTTAGTTTTCCGGTTTATCCGTTTACCTTGGCTAGCTATGTTTCCGAAGACCTGGGACCTGTGTTAGCTGTAGAGTTGAACAAGCTACGGCAGCAAGGCATGAGTTCAGCCCATATCGCCTACATGCTAAAGCTGCTGGCACAGGAACGAACCATCGCGCAGCAAAAACAAGAGCAGACCGCTTTGGTTTGGACCGGACCGGAAGTAGTGGGCGCTGAAAGTAGAGATACGGCTGTTGTGGTTCGAGAGTTGTTTAGTAGTGCTCGCCACAGTGTGCTGCTTTCTAGTTTTGCGATCGATCAAGGTGCCAAAGGGCATGCACTCTTTCGCCCGCTGGTAGACCAGATGGCAGCCAACCCCAAACTGAGTGTACGGATGTTTCTTAACGTCAAACGTCATTACAACGATGCGACTCCAGCCTCTACTTTATTGCGACAATTTGCCGAAACTTTCCGCAACCACGTTTGGGCGGGACAGCAGTTGCCAGAGGTGTTTCATGATCCAAGAGCACTCGAACTGTCTACCCATAGCAATGCCTGCTTGCATGCCAAATGTGTCGTCGTAGACGAGGAGCGAGTCTTCATCACCTCAGCCAATTTCACGGAGGCAGCTCATCAACGCAACATTGAGGCGGGTGTTCTCCTTTCTAATCGAGTGACGGCAAGAGCCATTCGTTCTCAGTTTGAGATGCTAGTCACGCAAAAGATTCTTCAAAGAGTACCAGGGCTTTAACCTTTAGCACTGGTTGCAACCTGACCGGCTATTGACATTTGATCGATAGAGAAGACTGGTAATGCCAGCCGCGCTTTAATTGTAGTGATGACATGGTGAGGCATCCCCTCATTCATTCGGTACATTCCGATCGAACTCCTCAACCACAGCCGCCACAGCCTCAATCTCATGTTGTAGGTCTTCAATTGAAGGCAGCTTCGCCTTGAACTCTTCAGGTAGCGCAGCCGTAGTGCGATAAGTCGAGACACTGATCGGTTGGCGCATATCCCGAAGCGCATACTCAACGACTGCCTTTTTCTCCCTCTCTTGACAAGCAACAGGTGCAGCCTCTTTGCAATTAATCCTGCTTTGAGCGGGTGATTGCAGGTTCGTGGCACCTTAATCTCGATTCAGTTGCAACGAATGCTGGTTTGAGCGTTTTGATCATTGCAGTTAATCCTGGTTGGAAAATGTCTTGATTGCAGGTTTGACGGCTTATGATTGCAGGTCGCTACAACTATCACCCTTTTGCGGATCAGTGAGAGGAACCTGATTAGAAAACACAGAGCGGTTGCTTGTCCTCACCGCATTACAGCCTGCCCTTACAATCAGTTGTGATACGGATCGTTCTGTGTTCTTGCTCTTTGACTGAAGTTGCTCTTTGACTGAAGCGCTCAAAGCTTCCTTACATGATGAAGCACCCGTTACTGCTGCTCTCTCTTATCCTGAATCTGTTGCTTCTGTCTTGCCTTGGCTACATCACTTACAAAATGGGCTACCTCGGCAGATTCCTCATTGCGGCGACGGGCGATCAGTTTGCTACACCCACAGATACCCTGAGTGCCCAACCCATGTGGCAAGAAACGGTTCGCTTTCAGCAAATGATCGCTGACCACCACCACTTCAAAGCCTGCTTGTTCGGTGATTCCATTTCGGCTCAGATCGAGAATACCTTGGGTAACGACACCTATAATTTTGCGATCCCTGGCATGAGTACGCTTTCGCTGCTAGAGCAACTAGACGCACTCAAGGCAGTACAGCCCACCTGTGACCTTGCCATCCTTGCCATTGGAACAAATGATGCCGCCTATCGCACCAATGAAGCGCAATTTGAGCGTAACTTGAAGCAAATCATCGCCATACTCAGGTCAAGCATGGGTACACAGCAAATCGTTCTGCTGCCTGTGTTTTACTCTACCGTTGCTGCCAGCCATGATCCGTCGATCGCGGGGACGCTAGAGCGTGTCGAAGCGATCAACGCACGGCTTGAGCAAGTTGCCAGCAAGGAGCATCTACCGCTTCAAAAAGATGCCACGCAAGCGCTGTTTGCTGGGCAGGCATTACGCGCTGATCTCACTGTTGATGGTGTCCATCTCAACCTGCTGGGTAGACAGATCTATCGCACGGCTTTGCTGCGGTTGGTTCATACCCATGAGCCGCTGCACGAATGATGGGCTCATTACCAGGTGTAGAGGTAAAGCCATTGCTCTAATCGAAGCATCCTGCGTAAACTGGGGCATTTACTGTAGCGAGTTTTTGATGCCAATCCCGATCACCGCCAACAGTCAGACGCGCTGGCGGCTTCCCGTCGTCCTTGCCGTCACTGTCTTCATCAATTATTTAGACCGGAATAACCTGGCTCTGGCGCTCCCTCGCCTCGCTCAAGACTTTGGCTGGAGCGATCGCGAAGTCGGTGCCAAGGGTGAATGGCTGTTGGCTGCTTTCTTTCTAGCGTATGCGTTGTCGAATATGCTGCTGAGTCCTGTGGCGGAGCGGTTTGGTCCGAAACGGAGCGTGATGGTAGCCATCAGTGCCTTCTCACTCGTGACGCTTTTGAGTGCGTTATGGGATCGTCCTTGACGGCTTTGCTGGTCTTACGGTTGCTGTTGGGGTTGGGCGAGGGAGTCCATATTCCCATGTTGAGTGCGCTCACCAGCCGTTGGTTTTTGCGAGGGGAGCGATCGCGTGCGAATGCCATTTGGGGCAGCGGTATTTTACTCTCTACAGCCATTGCACCCCTGCTAGTGGTGCCATTCATCCAACTCTGGGGGTGGCGTACAACCTTTGCCATTTTGGGCATTGGCGGGATGATGCTCTCGCTGCCCTTGGTGTATGTTCTGGTGCCAGACGAACCACCGGACGCGGTACGACAGGATGCTGTCGGCAGCGCAGCGCGTGCAGCCAAAGCAAGCAAGCCTGGGTTGAGCTACCGTCGCGACTATCGGTTCTGGCTCACGGTTGCCGGGGGTAGCCTCAATGCCTTTTGTGCGTTTGGCTTACTCAACTGGTTGCCAACCTACTTCAATCGTGCCAAAGGGATCGACTTTGACCAGCTAGGATGGCCGCTGGCGCTCGTGTTTACCGCTGGCATTGTTGGCATGGCGCTGATGGCGTATTTAGGAGACAAACTGCAACAAAGAACATTACTGGCGGGGGTGGGGTTTCTCATCGCCGGGGTCATGGTCGCTCTTGCTGCCACCACAAGCAGGTTAGAACTTTTGGTACTCTTTTTTGCGATCGCCGTC
Organism: Stenomitos frigidus ULC18; assembly: GCF_003003795.1. Classification (GTDB taxonomy): domain Bacteria; phylum Cyanobacteriota; class Cyanobacteriia; order Leptolyngbyales; family Leptolyngbyaceae; genus Stenomitos; species Stenomitos frigidus_A. Next base: position 29,016 of record NZ_PVWK01000154.1, read on the forward strand.
TTTTGTCAAAGTGCCTACGGCGCTCAAGAATATGCCATTGTTCAACACCTCTTGCCAGCCGATCGGGTCGGGGCGGGCACAGGACTCTATAACGGGCTAGCGGTCTTGTTGGGTGGAGTCGGCGGCTCTCTCATTCCAGGGGCAATCGTGGCAGCCACTGGCAGTTTTGATCTGGGTATCCTGAGCCTGGTCGTGGGTGCATGGCTTGCCGCCGCTGTGATGTTTGTGCTGGCACGTCTGCTCCGGTACTGACCGTTAGATGGTTGCGTCCAAGAGAGCCTGCCTGGAGGAAGCGATCGCTAGGACCAGAACGCATCCACAAGAGACTGGTTCAGGTTAAACGCCCAGGCTTCTTGGAGCCGTCCCGTTTGCAGTTGAAAGATCACGCCTCCTTCCCATGACAGTGTTCTACCGTTCCGAGTGGCGGTATCACGAGTCAGTACCACGGCTCGATTGTCATTGGCAAAGACATCCTGTACGGTCACCTGAAACTTGCCCTGGCTCAACGTCGCAAATTTGGCAAAATAGCCAAGAATCGCCACGACCCCTTGATAGTCACCAGAGAGCAGATTATTGCCGGGAGAGTGCCAAACAGCATCCTCGGTGATGAGTGACATTAAAGCACTGCTATCGGCGCTGGCGAACGCCTCGTACCCACGCCGAATAATGACTGCATTGGAATGTTCTACCATTTGTGATTGCCTCACTCGAATGACCATGATTCAGTTAATTTTGTCCTATCAGGTTACATTCCGCGATCGAGATCTAGCGACGTTAAACCTTTAAACTTACCGACACTGCCGCAGCGACTTGCCCTGCTGGAGCAACGTCTGCAAGAAAACGACGATGACCAGAAGCGGTGTAGACCCTACCCGACTTGCGAACGTCAAATCAGAGCATAGTTGGCGAAAGTTGCGCTTGAACTGCAGCAATAGCGGTCATCCAGCCAAAGCTTGCCTTAGACCAGACGTGATAATATCATCCGGTCTACCGATTTACTTGTGAAAGGGAATTTGTGAGTGGAGTACAGCCGCCTCCTAGCCGGAATTAGCTACATCAATAGCTTTAGCCAAATTGCCGTCGCTCGTGCAGTTAACCAAACGCTCACACTCCGTAACTGGTTAATTGGAGCCTACATCATTGAATATGAGCAAAACGGCGTTGATCGCGCTGCCTATGGCACCCAACTGATTGAAACCCTTGCAAAAGACCTGAAAAAACGAGGCATTGCAGGCTTCGCTCTTAGTAATCTAAGAAACTTTCGGCAGTTTGCCCTTGCCTATCCTCATCTTGCTGAAGAAGCTATCTTACCTAAGTTAATCTCCTTCGCCAGACTCGTACCGACTGAGATTCGCCAGACGGTGTCTGGTGAATTGAGATCAGAGCCTGCTGAAGTGTCTGTTGATGCCATTGAGATTTCCTTCGCAGAGCTTTTATTATTTCCATCTTTGCAAGGTCGCGCTCAAAACGAACCGCCTCTGCTGTGGCAAGATGCAGCGTATTATCAGAAACTTTTTGCCACCGTATCCTGGTCACATCTGCTAGAGCTTTGTCGGATCAGCGATCGCCTGAAGCGAGCTTTCTACGAATTGGAGGCAGTTAAGAGCAATTGGTCTCTTCGCGAGATGAAGCGCCAGATGAATAATATGCTTTACGAGCGCATTGGGCTATCCAAAGACAAAGCAGCCGTTCTCACGCTTACCCAGCAAGGGCAATTGGTTGACTCTCCACAAACTCTTATTCGCGATCCTTACATTTTAGAATTCTTAGGGCTAGCAGAACGTCCTGTTTACACTGAAACTGACCTGGAGCAAGCCCTCATTGACCATCTCCAGGAATTTATGCAGGAACTCGGTCGAGATTTCTGCTTTGTTGAGCGACAATTCCGGATGACGGTTGAGAGTGAACATCACTTTCTGGATCTATTGTTTTACCATCGTGCGCTCCAATGCTTGATTGCGATCGACCTTAAGCTCGGAAAGTTCAAGCATGACTACGCTGGGCAAATGAACTTTTATCTTAATTACCTACGAGAGAACGTTGCTTATCCCTATGAAAACCCTCCGGTTGGCATCATCCTGTGTGCAGAACGAGACGCGGAGACTGTTAGATATGCGACCGCAGGGCTAGATAACCAACTGTTCGTTTCTCGCTATCTCATTGCTCTTCCTTCAGAAGCTACGCTCAAACAATGGTTGCGAGAGGAGCAAGAACGCCTCAGCGAGCCGAAAGAGCAGTCGTGAGCGTTGAAAGGGTAAGTTTTAGCGCTTCAGACGAGTAAAGTACGAGTAGAATTCTAGAGCGACACTAACGTTAGTGTCGTGCCTGCAACAAAAACAAGCGACACTAACGTTAGTGTCAAAAAGATTGTCGAACCATATCTCTGGCTGAATGAAGACACGAAAAGCAGTAAAGCGTCAAATCCGTCTTGCCATTCTTAGCAACGCAGGTGGTAGCGGCAAAACCACGGCAGCGGTTCACCTTGCCTATGTCATCGGGGTGAAAGGCTACAAGGTTACATTAGTTGAGCTAGATAGTAACGGCTCAATTCAGACCTTTGCCGGACTTCCTCCAGCTAAGGCTGAAAGCTCTTTGGCAGTAGTTCTCAAAAAAGGTTTTGATGGTAACTATCCATTGATTCCTCTTTGGTCAGAACACGTCTCTAGCATTTGGGCAATACAAGGTGGCGCTCCCTTAAGGGAAAGCGTCGTTGAAATTAACAACTCTGAGCGGAAATCTCAAACGCTGAGAGATCGGCTGGAAGACTATCCCCTCGAAAGCGACTTGATCATTTTCGATACCCCTGCATCACTTGACACGATGGGTCTGCTTGCCTTGGCTGCCTGCACACATCTACTCGCCCCGATCAAGCCAGAGTACAAAGACACGGGATCATTTGTTGATTTACTTAACTGGTACAACGAAAAAATTCGAGAGCTGCGGCTCAAACCGCGTCCAGAAATTTTAGGGTTTGTCCCATCACGAGTTGATATTGGAGAAGAAGCCATACACAGAAATCTTTTGGGCTTGACGAAGCAAGGAAAACCAAATAAGAAGATTCCTCCTGAAGAAACTTTACCCTTTCAAATTGAGCAAATGGGTATCCATTGCTTTCCACTCATTCGAGAATCTAGCTACTATCTATGGGCTTCAGGCGCAGGACTTCCGCTTCATCTCTATCGCCCCGGTTGCCCTTTCATTGAAGATTTTCAACCTTTAGTTAATGCTGTTGAAAAATTAATGACAGAGTAGGACTTATGCCCGCAAAGAAACCCGCTTCAATCTCTCAAATGTTTGCTCCAGCCTCTCAAAATCAAGAAGTATTGCAGCTTCAAGACCGAGTCGAAGAGTTAGAAGACGAGCTACGGCAATTGCGTTTGCAGGAACTTGATTCTGATGTAAAAACGGCTTTAGAAGAGCAGATTCAAGAGCTTGCCCAACAGCTTGCTCAACAAGGTGGAGAGCATTATATTTCCCTAGAGCAGATTCAACCTGATGCTGATCAACCCAGAACCGTCTTTCCACCCACAGTAATTCAAGCTCGTGCCAAAAGCCTTCGTGAAGAGGGACAACATTCACCAATTATTCTGATTCCCCAAACAGAAGACTTATACAAGTTATTCGATGGTGAGCTGCGTTGGCGCTCTGCTTCCCACGCTGGTCTGACTACACTACGGGCAGTCTTTCTCACACAAGATGCTCTGGACAAACTAGATAGGGCTGCTGTCTTTGATCGTCAACTGACAACCAGCCTGCAATCTGAAAAACTTCATCCTTTTGATCTTGCCAACGGTTTGGTCAAGTTGATGGTGATGCGTCATCCTCAATTGAATGAGCAGGTCAAAGCGATTCCAAGCTTGCTCAATGCTGTCATCCAACGGTTGCGACGTTCCGGGGAGATTGCAGAGCTAGAGGCAGTTGCGATCGCAGACCGAATTGTTCAACAGGAGTGGATTGAAAAGGTCTGCGTTTCTGAAACAGAGCGTTGGATTCTAGAAGCGATCTTAAGTAAGCAACTGAATCCAGTGTCTATCAATAGCAATGTGTTTACCTTGCTAAGCCTACCAGACGACCTTCAGTCAGTCATTCGTACTGCGGGTCTAGAAGGCAGTAAAGTGCTGGAGCTAAGAAAGGTTTCTGGCAAGAACTTGCACAGTGATGAAGCGGTAGCAACGGACTTACGGATAAAGCTAATCCACGAAATAATCCATCAAGGTCTATCACTTGATAAAATCCGCTTCAAAGTAAAGGCAATTCTTAAAGAACATTCAGATGCACAGCAACGACCAAAACCACTTGATCTTGCTCAAAGGCTTTCAAGCATTCCTAAGCAGCTCAAACAGGCTAAGGTTTGGGAAGACGCGCAGAAACGACAGAAATTGGAAAAGTTACTCAATGAATTAGAGGGCTTGCTGTTGTGATCAGAAGCGAGGTGATTCTAGCTTTTTTAGATGCACTTCCTAATATCCTCCGTTGCTCAGCCTCAAGCACTTTCTCATCTCGCTTTTGCATTGGGTGATTTTTACTAGCTTTTCCTTTGACAAGGGCATGCTCTACGCTTGCTGTGACTTTATACGGCATGACTCGACCGCCACAACCCTTTGTTTGTACGGTGCAACTGGCTCGCCAAACCTGGAACCTGCGTCCCACAAAGCTGCCAAATGTGGGGTTGGAGGAGCAGTGGAACGGTAAATGCACTTAAGCATCCTCAATTTGCCCATATCAACCGCCTTAAGCACTAAGAATAAAGCCTTACAGCCTGTTGACATGCCCCATTAATCAAAGGCAATAGCCGAATCACTATGAGGTGGATACTCATTGCACAAACGTTTGTTTGTGCAACGATGCAAAGCTCACCTAAAATAGACCCATAGCCTGTTGCATAAACGTATTGCATTATTACAACCATTGGCAACAGGTTTTTGCAATGATGCTCATTGGTTACGCACGGGTTTCAACTCAGGAGCAGAACGCTGGACCTCAAATTGCGGCGCTGAAGGCTGCTGGATGTGAACTCATTTTTCAGGAGACTGCCACAGGCGGTCGTTGGGAGCGACCTGAATTGCATCGTCTACTGGGTCAACTACGCAAGGGTGATGTAGTGGTGGTCTGGAAGCTCGATCGTCTGTCACGTTCCTTAAAAGATGTTCTGGCCTTGATGGAAAAAATCCAAAAGGCCGAAGCGGGCTTTCAGAGTCTAACGGAAGCCATTGAGACCACTTCGCCGGCTGGTCGCATGATGATGCAAATGGTTGGTGCCTTTGCCGAGTTCGAGCGCGCCATGTTACGCGAACGTACATGTAATGGCTTGAATGCGGCTCGAAAGGAAGGGCGCGTTGGCGGTCGCCGCCCCAAACTCAAAGCACACCAGGAAAAAGAAATCCAACACTTGGTGGCTTCAGGACAAAAGACCGCTGCCGATGCGGCTCGCCTGTTCAATGTGCATCCGTCTACGGTCTCGCGTTTGCTCGCGCGTCATCAGGTGATTGCAGAGGGACTTGAGCCTTAAGTGCCTTTACCGTTCCACTGCTCCCCAAACCCCACACTCTAGAAGCCTTCACTACGAAACCACCAACAACCGAAATCGAAGCAGCTTATTATCTGGGCAGAGCGAGCAGCATGGTGATCGTTGTCAGGGATGAGTGTCGCAAAGTCGAACGGGTCGCGCTGGATGCCCTTAACACGGCGATCGCTGCCAAGGACAGCGCCTACAACGAGCGCAACCAGTTGATCGCCTTCCTCGCGCGCGTCCTGGCTGGTAGTGGCTACACGGTGGGATTAGGTCAGCACGATCCGGAGGATAAGGAATGGGAGGACGATTGGCGCAACATTGTGTACATGGAACTCCCCAGCGGTCAGGTGAGCTGGCATATCCACGACTCGGAACTCGATCAGTTTGCTTGGCTCCCAACCTATGAAAAGCCCTGGGATGGGCACGATACGCCCGAAAAGTACCGCCGTCTCGCGAAGGCAGGGATCTGATGCAACCAGACCACACCCGGATCATTGAACTGCTCGCCGCCCAGCATGAGCAGGGCAGAACGCTGATCGTTTCACTCCTGGGCGCGGGCGCAAAATGGCATCTCATCGCAACGATCGCCCAGTTCTACAGCTCGTTAGACGAGACGACCAACAATCTAGGCGATCGCCCTCATGGAGGCTTACAGGTCATCCAGGGGGCGGCGATGCATGTTGGTTACTCCCAAGCCAGCGTGCTTGATCTGGAGGCTACCATGCAGGAGCTTTCCAGACTGGAAAAGCGCCTGCTCGCGGCGATCGAAGAGGTTGAGGCAAGAACGGCATCCTTGGAGCGGCAGGCGAGCCGCACCTAGCAACGCGCAGCAAAATCTGGGCACTCTAACCACAGGACTGCCCACGCCTTAGAAGGGATGCTTCAACGCTTCAAAGCATCCCGCTCATGACTCGCAAAGATCTTTTAAATCTGCTCGCCAAGAAAAACGCCTCCCTACCAGCGGGCAAGCGCTTGAACCCGTTCGGCAAATCAGATGCCGCGATCGCCAAGTTTGTGGGTGTGCAGATCCCCACCGCCCAGGCGGCTCACGGTGCGGACAAAAAGCAAAAGGAAGCCCGTCAGGCAGTCTTTGCGGCGGCTCACAGATTAAAGGCGGCGGGCAAGCCTGTCACCCGAGAGGCGCTTAAAGCCGAACTAGCGAAAGACCTGAGCAAAAAATACGCTAAAAAAGCCGTTGGTCTCACCGCCACAGAGGGCGCGGTCTATGCGGCGGGCTTGGCAGGCGGCGTGGTCGCGGGTCCGGTTGGGGCGGCGGTCGGTGGGGCGGCGACAAGAGCCGTGATTATCGGCGGTCAGAAAATTCACGCTGAAATGCAAAAGGTTAAAGCCGAATCACAAACGGCAAAGCAAGCAATCAGCGAAAACAAGGCTGCACGTCGAGCGATCGGCAACCTGGCAAGTGAGGGAATCACCCAGGTGAAGCGGGTAATGGGTACGCTGAAATCGGGCGAATTCTTGACAGAATTGAAGCATGAGCTGGGTGGAGACCTTGTTGCTCCTGTACTCGAAGAAGCCGCGCATCACTTCATTGAGCACCACGCTGAACACCTCGTTAGCGCCGCTCTCGGTGGTGGGGCAGCCGCAGTCTTTGGGGGCATGATAGTTTCCAAGACAGTGAAGACGATCGATCACGCGCTGGCTCACCACAAGCCCTTACAGGCAGCAGGACGAGCGATCGCCGCAACAGTTCAAGCAAATATACACGGTTAAAGGAGAGTTATGGGCAAAGCAATCGATAAACTCAAAGAGCTACGCAATCAGCTCGTGACTGGACAACAAAAGATTGACCAGGCTACAGAAATGGGCAAAGCGTCACTACTGAAGACGCTGAAAGCTAACGGCATCAAAGCCGATGAGGTCCTTGAGTTTGACCTGAATGGCGCTGGCATCTTCATGATGGGCGGGAAGAAATACGTCTGTCAGGTCGAAGATGACGGCGTTAGTTATGGCGAAATCAAAGCGTAACGACGCGGACTGCCCACGCCTTAGCTGGGATGCTTCTCTCTACCGTTTGGGCGTCCCCAGTGACTACAATTACGCGCAAAGCCGTCTATGAGGCAGTCAGGGCAAAGCTGCCTACTGCCAAGCAACGGGCGGCGCTCACCCAGAAATTAGGCAAGCCCTGGAGTCATGCCAGCACTGAGGCGATCGCCCAGGCGATTGGCATGGAGGCGACGCCACGTAAACCCAGCAAGAACGCTGCCCATTCAGTAGCCAAGCGCTACGGCGTGGCGAAAACGTTCGCGGCTGATGCCGTCGCGACGAAGATCGCGGGCGAAGATCAGCACCATCAGATCCAGGTAAGGCAACGCGTCGTGAGAGCAATAAACCGCGCCATGAATGCGAAGGCAAAGGAATTAGGGCGCAAGCTGACGCCAGAAGAGAAGCGGCACATCGCTGTGAAAGCACTCCATAGGGTTCCTTGACGCAAAGGTACGTAAAGCGACATGCCCCTGCGAGGAAAGGCGCTAAGATCCACCGTTTACATGGGT
>NZ_PVWK01000005.1 GCF_003003795.1 Stenomitos frigidus ULC18
GAAACGATTGCGTCGTTGACCGCCTACAATTTCATTCTCGAAGCCCTATTTGGCGCAGCTTCATATTAAAACGGTATAACACTGTTGGCTGTAGCTATATTAAATTCGTGTTCCCAAGTATGGTAAGGACAGCGGCGAAGATGGCAAAGCGGTGGTGTGCCCAAAAGTGAGCGCCGTCGTCCCACCCGCAAAGGCGCAGCAGAAAGTAGTGGAGCCCTGCAACCCTTGGTGCTCGCTACACCCACCAATGGGAAAGTATCCGAACCCGTCAATGGCAATGGGAAAGCGCTTGTTTTGTCATAGACACCGCTTGGAGACTCTATTCAGCGATAAAGACGCTTTTCCATTCGCTGTAGTGGTCAAGCACTGCCAGACCTAACTCACGTCCCAGACCGCTGCGCTTCACGCCACCAAAAGGCGCTTCGAGGTGAACACTGTGTCCGGTATTGATGGAAAGCACGCCCGTTTCCATTGCCCGTGCCACCCGTAACGCTCGACTGACATCGCGCGTCCAGATTGAACCAGAGAGCCCGTAAAGGCTGTTGTTGGCGATCGCGACAGCTTCTTCTTCGGTATCAAACGGCAACACACAAACCACAGGGCCAAAGATTTCTTCCTGCACAATTTGCATCTCTGGTGTGGCATCGGCAAAGATGGCAGGCTGCAAGTAAGCTCCTTTCTCAAGTGCACCAGTTGGGATATCGCCGCCACAGAGCAGTTTGGCTCCTTCTGCTTGACCAATTTCAACGTAGTGATGCACACGATCGCGGTGGCTGGTGGAGATTAACGGCCCAATTTCGGTGTGGCCGTCCAGTGGATGCCCTACTTTAAGTGCCTGAAATTGCTCGGTGAGTTGACTCAGGAACGTGTCGTAAATGGGACGCTCGACGAGGATGCGCGATCGGGCGCAGCAGTCCTGTCCGGCATTACCGAGGACGCTCCACAGCGATTTCACCACCGCTTTGTCTAGATCGGCGTCGGCAAACACAAGATTGGCAGATTTACCGCCCAGTTCCAGCGTGACGTTTTTGATGTCGTCGGCTGCAAGCTTCATAACCTGCGTGCCAATTGCGGTCGAGCCTGTAAAGGAGACTTTGCGTACCAGCGGATGACGCAGCAGCGCTTCGCCAACCGTACTGCCGGGGCCTGGCACAACGTTCAAGACGCCAGGGGGGATGCCAGCTTCGAGCGCCAGTTCGCCTAAACGTAAGGCCGTCAGGGGCGTTTGGGAGGCTGGCTTGAGGACGATCGTATTGCCCATTGCCAGAGCGGGCGCGACTTTCCAGGAGGTAATGACCAGCGGAAAATTCCAGGGGGCGATCATGCCACACACACCGATTGGTTCGCGAAAGGTGAGGTGAGTGCCTGCGGCTGCAACGGGAATTGTGTGTCCGCCAACTTTGTTGATGGCACCAGCGTAATACTCAAAGCAATCGGCAGCTAGATTGATCTCATCCCTTGCATCCCGAATGGGTTTGCCCGCATTACGGCTTTCTAATTGCGCCAGCGATTCTAAATTCGCTCGAATTAGGTTCGCCAGAGTGAACAGCATACGGGCACGATCGCGGGAATTCACCTTACGCCACCCTGCCCGCGCCTTCTCAGCGGCCAGCACTGCTTGATGGATATCCTCAACGCCACCTGCCGCCACTGTTACCCAGGTTTCGCCTGTCGCTGGATCAATTAAATGAGACTGCTGACCAGATGCAGCAAGGACACGATCGCCCCCAATCAATAAGCCTTCGATCGTCACACGAGTACCCCTAATACGTTCAAAATCATTGGTAGCAGTTTAGCTGCTGCTTCAACAATTTTTGCAGTCTCTGGTAAGCCCTTCAACGTCGCCTCGAACCTCTTCTTCGCCTCCCGCGCAATTCTTTCTTTTGCCGCTGGTGCTTCGGGTTGCTTTGCCTCGGTCAAAGGCTGCACCTGTTCCGATAAATAGCCAATCAAGACAGCGTTTATGGCATCTTATTAAATTCTCGTGCCTAAGTCTGTTTACGATCGACTGCCTCTTTCATCACAGTTAGTAGACGTGGAACATTAATGGCAGCGTTGAAATCACGTTCCACGACCTTGCGTCCCTGCGCACCCATCTGGCATCGAAGGGTGGGATTGTCCAACAGCGATCGGATGGCTTCTGCCAGGGCGACTCCATCCCCTACTGGCACAATCAGTCCTGTTTCACCGTGGCGTACCATATCACCGACCCCACCGATACCTGTACTTATGATGGGGCAGCCAGAGGCCATGGCTTCAAGATACGCCCACGGTGAAAGGTCGGCAGTGGTTGGCAGCACAAACAAGTCTGCTTGAGCATACAGTTGGGCAAGGCGATCGTCTGTTGGCCCGATATCTGTATAGATATGGACGTTTGGCAGGTTGTTCGCTGGCCGTTCTTTCGTCACCAGGTGAAGCTCCGCGCGATCGGCAAACTGCTGGTTGAAAACATTGAGCAGCAGATCCCCACCTTTGCGGGTAAAGTCACCCCCGACAAAGAGAAGCTTTGGCTTGCTAGTAGGCTCTTGCTGCTGCCGCTGTACGACCGGCCAACGCTCAAGGTCTAAGCCTGGGTGAATTGTCTGCACCGCCTCATGGGGTATACCGCACTCATCGACAAAAATACTGCTACCCCATGCAGACCAGGGAATAAACGCGGTCGCTCGCTTGGCACACCAGAGGTCAAGTCCCAATCGCATCTGATGCCATCGCAACGATTTGTGGCTGTCTTTAGGGTAAAGCGGATAGGTAGCAGGATTGACAATCGGTGGGTCATCATTGTTCCAAATGATGAGCGGCTGCTTGCAAAAGACGCTGCGGCAGCAGGCAAAAACATAGGCCTCAAACATGTGAAACAAAACGGCATCTAGCTGACGCATCCGTCGCAGCACGGGGTAAGACTGGTATAGAATCACTGCCCGCGTGTAGAAGGGTTCGGGTAAGTACCGGAAGGGGTTATATTCATCAGGCGCAATAAAATGCTTCACGGGCGCCCAGATCAGCTCGACATCAGGGTCACGTTCGGCATACTTACGAAAATTGAGGTAGCGAGTCATGTTGCCCATGCCAACGCTGAGAACAATCCCAAACCGATAACGTGCGGCTTCACTGTTAGAAGCGGTCTGTGCGTTTAACTGACGTTGCATCGTTTGCTTACCTTAAGTTCATGCGGTGAATCGCTAAACGAGCGCGATCGTCTCATCGAAGTAAATGTGGGAGCCGTTCACGAGCATGCTCCACTGACACTGTAGTGAGGCTTGGAGGGTGTTTCTGCACGACAGACCCTTTTTTGTTTGCTCCAGTCTTGAGCAAACGGCCTGAAGGAACACCACTATAACCGCGCTTGTAACGTAACGGCACCCATGCAAAAGGGTAAAAGTCTCCGATCGAGACCTTATACCTTCTATCCCCTTATCTTCGGTTGCAGTCTGGTTGCTTTCTTGCCTGAAACGTCATCCTCTTCATTCAGTGAGAAAGTAGAGTGGGGAACTAGCCAGAGGCAATGGCAGTCATCGTTTCTATCGCTTCTAATGAAGCATCTGCCGCAATTCATACTACTTATTTTTAGAAAATGCAGCGCTGGCGACGAGCACGTTTACTGAATCTTTTAGGAGTGTTTACTGAACCTTTATATCTGCTTGCCAGGATCAGTTAACCTGGTCTAACCAGTAGACGCAAGCGCGAAGCGAAAACAGGACGGCAGTTCTGTATGATGAGGAGAGCGATCTAGCTATACCGGTAGATCGTTTGTTTTTGATACCTCTGGAGCTATTGGTATGGTCACTCTCAAAATTGCCGTCTATATTGTTGTTGCGTTCTTTGTCGCGTTGTTTATCTTTGGCTTTTTGTCTAATGACCCTGCTCGTAACCCAAAGCAGCGGGATTTGGAGTAGACGCAGCCTGATTTCAGCATTGATGGGGGTGGCTTAGTCTGCCCCTGCTTGACCAGTGAAGGCAACCTTTGGGGGTTGCTTATTCGTTTAAGACTGCCGCAATATGCCCTATCCGGCTTCGCCACCTGAACTTCCTCCCCTGATCAAGACTGCCAAAAAGGTTGGTCATACTCTACAAGCCCCGCTAGTCGCTCCAGCATTGAACTCGCCTCTGGCAAAGCATAAGACGATGTCTGATCCGGCTGGGCTCACACCAGTCATGTCTGACCCAGAGAAGCTACCGACAGCAGCTATTTTTTTGCAGCAAACAGGTGTGTCTCAGGCTTCGCTGTTAGGCGTATCAACGACGACAGGTTATTTACTCAAGGATGCGTCGCAAGGTAGCGTCTTTACTCCTCTTTCACCAACGGTTGACAGCAAGCAAAAGCTGAACGCGAAGGTTGATCCCAACAACGGCGATCGCACGTCCAAGCGTATCGATGTACAACGGTCAGCAGCAAACGGAAGGCTACCCCTTCGCTACCCCTTTGCTGCCCCATTAAGCGCAAAGGAGTCAGGGATTGTCACTGATCGATCGCGCCCTGCCACGATTGCATCAGAGAGAATCGCCTCCGACCCGTCTAAATCAGTCGTGTACTCCTTCTCGGGAACGGCTCAGCCGTCTTCAAAGACCCGCGAAGCGAGTATCATGTCAGGCCTGAATGATGCGATCATGCTAGACGAGTTTGCACAAGAAACGTTAGCGCAGGAAGAGGCTGGCGTTTCTGGCAAGCGAGGGCTGGAAATTCGTGCGCAAACACCTGATCAGCCGTCGCTGCTGCTCCCGCTCCCAACGCTCGATCAACCAGCGGGCAATCCGGTTCCTGCTCCCGTGCCAACGCCCGTTCAACCAGGAGCACCCGCTCAACCTTCGTCAACGCCCGCTCCAGGAACGCGACCGGCCCCTGCAAATGGTTCGCCGACTGCAGGGGCGCCTCCCGCAGTCGGGTCAGTGATTGAGCTCACGGCCGATCGCCAGGAGTATGATGAGCAACGCAAGATTTTTACCGCAGAAGGTAAGGTGTTGATGCGTTTTCAGGGTGCGTTACTGGATGCCGACCGTGTACAAGTCAATTTAAATGATCGGTTTGCGGTGGCTGAGGGCAATGTAGCATTGACCCGTGCCAATCAGGTACTCCGCGGACAGCGATTGGAATATAGCTTTGTCCAGGGTACGGGTACCGTGCTGAATGCAAGGGGCGAAATTTTTATTCCCCAAGCGGGGACGGATCTGGCGATCGGTGCGCGCGGTGACAATGAAGGTGTCACCATCGCTCGTCCTGTCAGCGATCGCGTCACCTCTGCTCAACCTACGCAGAACGTCAATAGTCCTGGTAGCTTTGGGACTGGGCTTGGTTTTGGGCGTGATATTAGCCGTGTTCCTGGGGGGGTGCCCCGGGGTGGTCAAATTCGGCGGTTGCGCTTCGAAGCCGATCAGCTTGACTTTACTCCGGATGGCTGGGTAGCGAAAAATATCCAGATTACAAATGACCCCTTTTCGCCACCAGAACTGGTCTTAAAAGCGGAACAGGCTACGCTGACGCGTGTTTCGCCTCTGCGGGATGAAATACGAACTAAGCGTCCTCGCCTCGTGTTTGACCAGCGGTTGACGCTGCCGTTTTTCCTGCCTGTGATTGCGCTCGATCGTCGCCAGCGATCGCCAGCACTGTTTCGGTTTGGCTATGACGATGAAGATCGAGGTGGTTTGTTTATCGAGCGCACCTTTGATGTGTTGTCATCTGATACGGTGCGGTTTACGCTAACACCCCAAATTTTCTTGCAGCGTGCTATCACCAACGGTGGTAACCCTTTCAAGGCAGAGAATTTTGGCTTCAGGGCTGGTTTAGATATCGATCCGGGTCCCTTGACGAGGATTCGAGGCAAGGTCTCGTTTACCAGCCTGGATTTCAACGATTTAGAGAACAATGTACGAGCCAGTTTACGCGCACAGCAGCTGGTGGGCACTCATACATTGGCACTGGAGTATAGCTATCGCGATCGCCTCTTCAATGGCTCACTGGGCTTTCAAACAGTGCAGAGTAGCTTAGGAGCCGTACTGCTTTCACCCAGAATCCTTCTGGGTAAATCTGGCATTGAACTAACGTACCAGGCAGGTTTTCAGTACATTAATGCTGAAACCGATCGCATTGACCTCTTAGAAGCGAATCGAACCAATAACCGGATTAACCTGGGTCGGTTTATCAGTACCGTGCAGTTAGCACGTGGGTTCACGCTCTGGCAAGGGAAAGCACTGCCGCCCACACCAGAGGAGGGGTTGCGCTACAGCCCGGTGCCACTGACGCCGTATGTCAACCTGGGAGTAACTCTGCGAGGGGTTGCCAGTGCCTATACGAATGGTGATACCCAAAATAACCTGATTGCCAGCGTTGGGCTGGGTGGGCAGTTTGGGCATTTTTCTCGAGACTTCTTTGACTACACGGCCTTTAACATCAGTTACACCCAGTTTATTGGTAGTGGTCAATCGCCTTTCCTCTTCGATCGCACCGTTGATACGCGGATTCTAAGCATTGGTATCACCCAACAGCTTTATGGCCCGTTTCGGATTGGGTTTCAAACGTCGATTAACTTAGATTCAAGTAATCAGTTCAGCACCGATTACATTCTGGAATATAGTCGTCGTACCTATGCGATCGTCTTACGCTATAACCCCGTTTTAGCAGTGGGTGCGATCGGGCTGCGGATCAGCGACTTTAACTGGACGGGTGGCACTGATACGTTTGAAGGCTCTGATATCACGCCCGTAGAAGGGGGTGTCATTTTGCGCCGCGATGAGTAGACCTTTGGCGTGCTGCTTTTAATTTGATTGTCTCTAAACGCCTGCAAACTGCAAATGCTGGCAAAGCGTCAGGGTTGCCTGTTGTCGGCGAGCACTCTTAGGACTTGTTACAAAATAACTGCACACGTTTGGATTAGCTATCAGCTATCAGCGGTCAGCTTTTCTCTAATGGCTGACGGCTGACGGCTGACCGAGTCCATGACGTTATTTCTTTACAGCCCCTTAGTCTTATACCGCTTTAATCTCATACCGCTTTAAAGAATGATCGCTACAGAACAATCGCTGGGTAGGGGCACGGCCTGCGTGACCCTAGCGAATGTGCTGCGTTTTCAATTTAAATTGGCCTTCATTTGGCGGATTTTGTGCGTGCCTTTCCCGATCGCTATGATTAGAGTCAAAATATACACTTGGGATAAGTTGCGCTTGTCCGTTTCACCCACCAAGCGCATAGCTGCCACAGTGAGGGCATATGACAGAACTGGTCAAGCATTCCACAGAACGATCGAGCGATGCCGCTGCTTATGCAGTCAGCCTGTTGCATCACTATGGGTTTGATTTGGGTGATTACACAATCGCGCAGTTGCTTGTAGCCTGGCAAGAACAGTATCCAGCGGCTTGGATACGACTGGCAACGATCGAAGCGCTTTACCAGGGACGTTACAAGGCGATTTCGGTTGATCAAATCTTAGCGCTGTGGCAACGTCGTAGTCAGCCGCTTTATCACTTCAATCATGAGTTTGAGCGGTTAGTGTGTGACAATTTTCCCGAAAGCCTGCTGCTGCCAACCCCTTCTCCGCAAAACAACATGGCAGCACGATCGACGACGCGGTTAGAGACCAGGCTTCCCTACCATAGCGTCGCCTTAAAACTCCCTAGCTTTGAAGGTGTCGGTCTACCTGAATCGGACGTTATGCTAGCGCTGAGAACGCTTCATAGTGAAGAAATGGCGCTTTTAGCAGAGGCTCAAAAAATTGCTGAGACAGACGAACAAGACGCGCTGCAAACCTACTCTTACAAGCTGCGATCGAATGAGCCCGCCAACCTGTCTGGTGAGCAACCTGAGGAAACGTCTACTCAGAGCAAAGTAGACTCAACCGACCTGGCTGAGAGCTTTGATCCAAAAGTGTCCAAGACAACGGATGAAGCCGTCCAGATTGATGCTATGGTTCAGACCGATGAACTGATCCAACCGGATGACTTGGCACAGAGTGAGCCGATCGCTCTCACAGTAGAGCGCTCTGAGCAGGAACCAGTCGTTGCCACAGAGCCCTTGCCTGAGACTCCTACGGCTTTAACGTTACCTGACAGTGCGGTGCAAGCGCCCATTTCCCAGACAGCGTCGATCGCCAGAATTTTGCAGCAGCTTGACGATCAAGCACTCAAGTCGAGAGCGGCGTTTCCAGGCTTTGGGCTGATGACTCACGAACTCAAGCCAAAACTACAGCTGCACCTCACGGCTCGTTATCAGCCCATCTGGCTGACAGAAAGCTCCAGCAACCAGCCGATTCATCAGTTTTCCCCCGACCCAGAGCAATCAGGTTTTCACAACAAACTTAAAGCCGTTGCCCAACCGACCGAAGCATCAGCAGTAGAAGAGTCTGCTGAGCCTCCAGAAAGCTAGGCAACTGCCAAGAAAAACTACCGTTGGGTAGGAGCAGACTTAACAAGGTCTTGATCTCCACCGCTAGCTGTGTGGTTAAACGTCTTCACTCAGCTCTAGGCCTTTTTGTCAGCAATGGACTGCGTTGTAGCTGGTGGTGGGCTCGTCACGCCTTTCCGAATTTCAGAGCAAAACGATGCCGTACTAAACCCGCCAGACTGCTTCAAAACGCTGGTGCGAAACCGCAAGTTTGGGTTAGCAAACCACAGACGCTCCTCTGAGTACATCGTTTCAGATTCAGCCGTGAGCGTCAGCGTCTCATCGCTACCCACGCTATAACGACCCGCTAAAAGCACCTTCTCACCAGGGCCCAGTGTACGCAGCAGTGTACCTTCATTGGGGCTGTCGGGATCGGCGATCGGTACCAGCACGGTGTTCCCTACCTGCTTTGCTTTCTCCCCTTCCGTTGTGCCGTCCCAATTGACCCGTAAGCCGCAAAGCGCCAGAGTGGGATCAAGCTTGTACTGTTCGCACAGCTTAATCACTGCTGGATCGGTTTGAGGCAACAGCTCAATCTGAAGCTCCGACTGTCCCCCTTTTGCCTGCTCGAAGGCCAGAGCGTGGCTGGTGCGCTGCGAAAACCATTTGCCGCTGCTGCGTTGGAAAAACTCCACAATGTCCATCGTTGACAACGATCCTTTGTTCTGGATGCTTGCTATTTTACTTATTGTAAGGTCAGCCGCGCGTCAGTTGTGAGAGAACGTGAGGAACAGGAAGCAAGCAGAGAAGACGGCGCGATCGCAAACCGTGGCCGCTGCGAGATCACCGTTTCCCGGTCAGAGATATGTTAAGAAGAAGCCCGGTAGGTTAAGAAGACTCACGACAGGGCAACCTTAATTTACTAATACCGCTTTGACCAAATCCTATACCCCCATACGATTCACTATGACGCAACGCAAACGAGCACTGATCACGGGCATCACGGGTCAAGATGGCTCTTATCTAAGCGAACTCTTATTAGAAAAAGATTATGAAGTCCACGGTATTATCCGACGCACATCGACGTTTAATACCGATCGTATTGATCACATCTACGAAGATCCGCATGACCAGAAAGCGCGTCTGTTTTTGCATTATGGCGACCTGACGGATGGCACCACGCTGCGGCGTATTCTCGAAGAGGTCAAGCCGACCGAAATTTATAATCTGGGTGCCCAATCCCACGTCCGTGTGAGCTTCGACTCGCCAGAGTACACGGTGGATGCAGTGGGCATGGGTACGCTGCGCCTCTTGGAAGCCATTCGAGATTATCAGCACCGTACAGGCATTCAAGTGCGCTTCTATCAGGCGGGATCGTCCGAAATGTATGGCAAGGTGCAGGAGATTCCGCAGCTTGAAACAACGCCCTTCTATCCCCGCAGCCCTTACGCCTGTGCGAAGGTGTATGCTCACTGGCAAACGGTGAACTACCGGGAGTCCTACGGCTTATTTGCAGCTAACGGGATTTTATTTAACCACGAGTCGCCACGACGAGGTGAGACCTTTGTCACGCGCAAAATTACCCGCGCGATCGCCCGTATCATTGCCGGACAGCAGAAAAAACTCTACCTGGGCAACCTTGATGCTAAACGCGATTGGGGTTATGCCAAAGATTACGTCAAAGCGATGTGGCTCATGTTGCAGCAGGATGAACCCGATGATTATGTGGTTGCGACTGGTGAAACCCATGCGATTCATGAGTTTCTCGATATCGCCTTTGGGTATGTCAACTTGAACTGGCAGGACTATGTTGAGTTTGACGATCGCTACCTGCGCCCGGCCGAAGTAGAACTCTTGATCGGTGACTCGACCAAAGCACGTGAAAAACTTGGTTGGCAGCCTTCAGTTACGTTTGAGCAACTCGTCTTTTTGATGGTGGAAGCCGACCTGAAAGGTCTGGGTCTCGTCCCGTTGAATGGGCATGTACAACAAGCCGTTGACGATCATGCCACGCTTCGCCAAAGCGCCAGCAGTTTGAGAGCCTAAAACCGATCGAGTCGATGGGTGCGTAGCTCGCTAAGGATCGTGGCTTAAATAACACCTACCCAGTTATTTAAGCCACGATCCTTAAGTATCTGATCAGTGCTTTGCTAGGGACGTTACATGTAACGTCCCTACCGACTCAGGCGACAGCTTTGAAATAATAACTCCACCGTCATCATGCCACTCTTATGAAATATCCTCTCCAGGATAGGGGGTGAGAATTTCTACCCCTGTTTCGGTGACTGCAAGCGTATGTTCGCACTGAGCTGAAAGTTTGCGATCGAGTGTCACAGCCGTCCATTTATCCGCAAGAACTTTCACTTCCCAGGTACCTTCATTGATCATCGGTTCAATGGTGAAAACCATGCCAGGACGCAGCCGTCGTCCTGTACCAGCTTTGCCATAATGGGGAATTTGAGGCGCAGTATGGAAGACTTTGCTGATGCCATGCCCGACAAAATCCTGCACAACAGAAAAGCCGTGTGCTTCAGCGTACTCCTGAATGGCCGCACCGATGTCGCCAATTTTGGCACCGGGTTTCACCGCAGCAATGCCTCGGCGACGGCATTCATCCGTCACTTCAACGAGTTTGCGGGCGATCGGCGACGGCTCTCCGACAAAGAACATCCTGGAGGTATCGCCATGATAGCCATCTAAAATAACGGTGACATCGATATTAATGATGTCACCGTCTTTCAAAATTTGCTTGGCGTTAGGGATGCCGTGGCAAACGACCTCATTCACACTCGTGCAAATTGACTTGGGATAGCCTTTATAGCCAAGCGGTGCACTCTTTGCTCCATGAGCTTGAGTCCACTGTTCTGCTTCATCGTTGAGTTTGAGCGTACTAACACCAGGTTGCACCAGGGAGGAAAGGTGATGCAACAGTTTCGCAGCCAGGTGTCCCGCCTGACGCATTTTGTCGATCTCCCTTAGGGACAGGAGGGTAATCACTTCACGTTCCATAGAGCTCTATTCTACCGACAAAGGTCTTGCAACGGGTGAAGTTCTGCTGCCGTAAGTTCACGCCATTCTCCTGGAGAAAGCCCCGTGAGACGGAGATGGGCGATCGCCACTCGCACCAGCCGCAGCGTAGGGAAAGCGACTGCGGCAGTCATCCGGCGTACCTGACGGTTGCGCCCCTCGGTGAGCGTTAACTCTAACCAGGCAGTGGGCACGGTTTTACGAAAGCGGATCGGTGGATCACGAGGCGGTAGCTTTGGCTCTTCGGGCAGTAACGTTACCGTTGCTGGGCGCGTTTTGGTGCCCTGAATGATGATTCCCTGCCGCAACTGCTTGAGTGCTGCCTCATCCGGTAGCCGTTCAACCTGTACCCAGTAGGTGCGCGGATGCTGGAACTTGGGATCACTGAGGCGATGTTGCAGTGATCCGTGGTTGGTCAGGAGGAGAAGCCCCTCGCTATCGCGATCGAGCCGCCCTACAGGATAAACCCCAGAAACTGGAATGTAGTCTTTGAGTGTGCGTCGTGACACGCCGTCAACATCCTCGTCAGTAAACTGACACAGGACATCGTAGGGCTTGTGAAACAAAAGATAACGGTAAGACACTTTCAGACGTTGTTAGTAGTTAGTTGTTAGCTTTTGGATGTTTGCCTGGGGTTAGTACATCACAAGTCAGGAGCCAGGAATGCAAAAGGGTTACAAACAAAGCTCTCAGACTGATGTGTGTACTTCTATTTAGCCGCAAACTGCTGTGGCTAAGCACTAACAACTAACAACTAACAACCAACCACTAATTGACTCTGACCCGGAAACGCACTAAACCAAAGTTACTGCCTGCCGCGTTAGAAATATCGCCCAGATCAAAGATCACCGTGCCATTTTGGTTATTGGCATCGGGGCAGGTATTCCCTACTGGCAGCGGTGCGAGTGGGGCAAACACGGTGCCGCCAGTGGCGATCGCACCATTGTTGCGCCGCACCTGGGTTGTATTGTTAGTCAAGGCGGTGCCTGAAGGAATGGGGTCACAAATACTGACACCGATCGCTGACCCGGTTCCATCCGAAAGATAGTAAACCGTGTACTCGACATCATCACCGCTCTGTAGTTTCGTCGTGACGGGATCAAGGTTGATCTGACCGATCGGCGCACCACCTGGTTGCAGTTGGGCAAACCCAGCGGCGTTATCGTCATCACCGACACCATCGACAAACACACCAAAGTTGACACCACCCAGTTGTGTCCCATTGCGAATGACGTTGGTAATCCGCTTGACCAAACGGAACGCACCAGAACCACCACCAGCAGTCGGTCTTAGAGAAACAGTCGTTGGCACATTGTTGTTGGTAGGGTCGCCGTTGTTGTCAGGATCAGCATTAGCGCCATCATTAGATTGGTCGCTGACGGGTGATCCGCCCCGGCTCGCTGCCGTTGCCGTTGTTGTGTTGTTGAAGGGGCCAAAGCCATTGGCTCCTGTACCGGGCGTAATATTGACGTTAAAGGTAATGGTAGCCGTTGTTCCGGATGGTAATGTGTCGGTGCCTTGCAGCAGGTTTTGGTTTGTGCCGCCGTTAAAACCTGTGTTGACAGCCAACGTTGGGCTTTGAATCCCACTGACTGAATTGAGCGTTGCCGCCGCAAAGGTTTGTGCCAGATTGTCAGTCAATTGAAGGTTTAAGAGGTCGAACTGAGTGTTGCTTGCAGGGGCAAAGTTGCGAACACGCAAAGTGTAAGGAATGGTGTAAGTGCCGTCCGCGTTTTGGACGGGCGTACCTGCCTGCTTGGCAACGCCCAGAATAGGGATGCATTCCTTGAAACCGATCGCCGTTAGCCCAAAGTCATCCCCAATTACTGTATTTGCTTGATCCTGAATCCGTAACTCTAAGGTCGTTTGCCCTGGAAGTGTTCTGAATGAACCTTGAACGCGTATCCATTGCTGACGAGTGGCAACAGCGTTACCGTTCAGCGTTGGCACAAATGCGCCGATAGGGCCGCCGGGGGGGCCCGCTAAAAAGCGAATGATCGGGGGGGCACCGGGAGCGTTTGGAGCAAGCAGGTTATAGAAATAAGCCGTGAAGTTATAGCTGGCGTTCGGGCGTAAGCCGACGACTACTTGGCTCCAAATAACAGGGTCTGGAAAGGCTGATTGCGCGACAAGCGGATTAGATACTGCTGCATTTGGGTTTGAATACAGGTAAGTATTTGAGGCTGCTACTGCATTCGAGGCATCGCCGGGGAAGGGTTGACCAATAACAATACCGCCCAAGTAGTTAATGGCACCTGTCTGAATGGAAAGACCACCCAATGCGTTAAAACCGTTGGCACCATTATCATCTGGATAGATACCATCCCCCCGATACGGTACAGCAGCGGTAAAGCCTGCTGGATTACCTTGTAAGAGAGTGCCATTGACCACAGCACCTGGAGGTGTAGAAAAATTACCATTAGTAACAAAATTTGTTGCCCCTTCACGGGTACCCGCAGGGCATCCAGTAAAGCCATCAAAAATTTGAGCTTGGGCTGGTAATGGCGGCAGTAGAGTCTGCGTGCTAACAAGCAGACTCACAGATGAGAGGGCGAAAAAGCTTTTTAAGGGACGGTTCATCAATCCTCACACGGGGTCAGGGGAAACAATGTAAGCGAGACGGGCACGATCGCAATTCATGGTTCGATCTGTAAATCTTGTTCCTGGATAATCACTTCGATGTCTCTGGCGTCACGGTAAATGAATTCGGCACGCCGATCGCGCGCATAATCAATGCGTGTCTTGCCAGGAGAAATGGGTTGGCGCTCACCCAGAGATCGAATCGTCATCCGCTCTGGTGCAATGCCTCGACGTAGCAGGTAGTTACGAGCTGCGATCGCTCGATTTTTACCTAGCTGCAGGTTATAAGCATCGCTGGCACGAGGGTCGGTATGGCCTTCAATGTTCACGAGAATATAGGGATTCTCGACGAGCACCTGAGCAATGCGATCGAGCACCTTCGCCGTAGCCGCACTAATGTTGAACTGATCCAGCGCAAAGTGAATATTTTTGGGTACCGTCAAGCGCACGACTTTGGGCGGTGGTTCTGGTGCGGGTGGCTGTTGCGCAACAGGCGTCGTACAACGGGGGGGAGAGGTGGGAGGCTGGGGAGAGGTGGGAGCCGGGGAGGCAGAAGGATCGAGCGATCGCACGAGCGCGATTCGCGCGGGCTCAGAGGTGCCATAGCGTGCATCGGTCGCGATTGCGCTAATCTGCGCATCAGGAGAAGCCGCTATCGTGGTGCTAAAGTTACCCTTTGCGTCGGTTTCGGTGGTGGCGATCGGTTCACTTAGAGGCCCGTAGCCGTCGTCTTTACCGGAAACTTGATAAAGCTCAATTTTGGAGCCGGGATCTGCCTTTCCAGAGATCTGCACCGATGGCTTCGCTGTCTCTGCGTTCAAGATGAAGAACTCTTTACTGGCAAACTGTGGGGCATCGATCGCGTCATTTCCAGTTTCCTTACGACGATTCGGCGTATCGCGCAGCGGATTGGCACCATCGCCCCGTTGATACGCATACACATCCGTCCCCGAGTCGACCACGGGATCGGCATAACCAAATGCGCCTGTACCTTGCTGCGTGACCAGGTCAATGCTTAATCCTTCCAGGTTAGAGAAGCGATTGGTTTCAATCTGGTTCTGGCGACTGGCAGGATAGGCTGCCACCACGATACCGGGGCCAGCTTGATAGCGAATCTGATTACCCGTTACCTGATGGTTGCTGCCCATCAGATAGACGGCTGCTCGCCGCAAACGCCTGCCGTTATAGATGATCTGGTTATCCTTCACCTGCACCGCGCCACTGGGCTTGAACAAGTAAACGCCACTACCGTCGTTGGCACAGATCAGATTGCCCGTAATCTGGGACTGATCAACCGCACCTTCTAGCCGAATGGCATCTGGCATCCCTGCCACACCGTTGCCCGTAATCACGTTCTCGCTAACTTGCAGGTTGGTTGCTTTGACTGAGGTAATAATGGCGCTACCGTCATGGTCAGCGATCCAGTTACGACGAATGGTGGTGCCCACACTATCGAAGACAGAGACACCAAACGCAGAGCGGGGAGAGTTTTGAGTGGGTGCCGACGGTTGACCGCTGACCGCTGCTTGCTGACTCGTTGGTGAAAGACCCAACCAATTATTCTCAATTACCACATTCTGCGCAGGCATGTCGTCTTTGTAATACGGTGCAAAGTTAGCAGGCGTGGGGCGCTTGCTGATATCAGGTGGTGGCAACCGATGGGTAATGAAGATGTCAGCAGGGGGCGTGCTGGCTGTCTCTTGATGCGTTGATGTAAACCCATAGAGACTGAGCCCGCGAATGACGATGCCATCGGCGGCAACGGTCAACCCACGGAACACTTCTTTGCCTTCCGCAGGCGCGATTGCCACGACTGGCACAGGCATGGGCAGCTCATTAATGGCCGATATCGCTGCCTGATAGCCCGGCTGTGTCGTACCGTCGATCACCAAACCGGGACGCTGGAGTGCAGGCAGCACGTCTACCAGTCGAATGGTGGTTTGTCCCTCTGGCAATTTGAAGGCAATTTGCGACGGGGTATCACCAGTCAGTGATTCCACCTGCGCTTGTTCGGCGGTCGAAAGCTTGTCCAATGGCAAGATGCCGTTGACGATCGCGATCGCCTCTCGTAGCGTCAGCGCCTGATCTGCCTGCACCGCTCCATCCTGGTTACTGTTCACCGTTACGCGTACGGATGGCACCACCGGAGCTTGTGCCAGAGCCGGACTGCTTGAAGCCGCGATCAAAAACGCAGATAGTACGAGTGCTCGGTGCCCTCCTGACGCCTGACTTCTGAACGCTGACGTCTGCTCCCTCATGTTACTCATGCCATCCTGATGCTGTTTGCTCATTTCCCTTGCCCTCCATCGACGGCAGGCGTTGCTTCTGGAGACACCGAAGCATCTGCGACAGGTTTGATCACCGACTCCTGTTGTTGTGGTGGCGCGACGTTGCGTTTGAAACCGAAGATATCGGAGAGTTGATCCAACTTCAGACTCAAGCCCACAAAGAAACCGCCTCGATCGCGATCGCCAAAGTCTCGATCCTGGGCATCGCCAAAGCTATAGCCTGCTGCTACCCGCAAATTGGGCGTGACATAGTAACCAACTTCGGCGACAAAACCGACCTCCTGGTAGCCGCTGTCGGGTTGCCCGATCCAGCGGACTTCGCCCGCTACATCCCAGCGATAGCCCAGCCGATAGCTCGTGCGAAGCTGTGCCAGGGTGATGGAATTGGTGCCCAGCAGATCTTTTGCGACGTAAGATTTGGTGCTTCGTAACGCAAATTTGCCATAAAACTCCCAGCGGTAGTTGGGTGCGTAGATGGCTTCTAACGCAAACAGATTCACCGTGGAACCCGTACCGCTACTAAACAGCAGGGTATCGGGAATATAGGAGGGATTCTGGCGATATTCGTAGCGGAACAGCGCGTTGAACTTATCGCTGCTGGGGTCACGATAGGCAAGACCCACCTTGAGGTTAATCGTGTCGCCCAACCCGGCATTGGTCAGCAGTTGGTTAGCGAAATTGCCCTGATCGTAACGAGCCAGTGCCGTTAACGCTGGCGATAATTTACCGGCAGCGCCACCGGAAATAACCATGTTATCGCCCGCTTTAGACGAGCGGTATTCAAAGCGTCCGGTTGCTTTAAAGTTGGGGTTATCCAAATATTCCAACCCGACGCTGTAGCTGTCACCGCCTGTGATGCCTAGAGAGGCGGCGCTTTGACCGACAGCAACGGGCTGCGCGAACTGCTGCCCTGCTGTTGTGTAGGCGAAAATATCACCGAAGATGCGTTCGTAGCCAAGGGTCGCTCGTAAGCCCGGGGCGATTTTGATCCGGTGGTTGAGGCCGATCGCGCCCTGATTTGTCAGCCCATTGCCGCCCGTTAAGATCGAATAGCGTCCGGTGAAAGAGGTATTTTCCGTCAAGCGCTGATCGACGATCGTATCCAGGCTGGTAATGGAGTTCGTACGATAGAGACTCGTCTCGCTGAGAAACTGCTGCGCCAGCCGCAACGTGACCCCTTGCATCACGGCCCAATCGAGTGCCACTGTGGTTCGATTAGGATACAGCGGATCGGGGGTCGCAATGTTGGTCTCGTTCTGAGCGCGGAACAGGAGTGTTCTTGCCAGCGGTAGGTTCAGACGCGACACCAACTGGCTGCTGCCTTTCGCTAGCAGACCTGGATCGATGCGATCGTCACGAGTGCGATTCACAAAGTCAAAGCCGAGTTCGGCAGTGCCTAGCTTTTGCAACACGCCCACTCGAATAGTGGTCAGGCTGTTGTCCACTCGCGTTCCCGGAATGGGGTCTCGCGTCGGATTAAACAGGTCAGTCAACCCTGTCGAGGCCACCGAGGTGATACCGCGAACCGCCGAGGCGATGCCAAAGTTGATCTCGCGATCGACCTGAAACAGTAGGCTTGTCGTCGGTGTGACCTTCGCGGATACTTCAGCCCCGTAGTTGGTTTGCCCCGGCGCAAAGCTGAAGGTGGCATTGTTCGCAAAGTTCTCTTCAACGGAGCGGTAGTATGCCCGCGCCAGAATACCTGTCGCAAGTTTGCCGTTCAGTTCAAGGCGATACGCATTGCCTCGGATGGTGTTGCGGAAGACGGAATCGTTGGTCGATCGCGCATATTCCGCAATAATCTTGGTGTCTTTGCCCAGTGGAATCAGGGCATCCAACCCAAACAGGGCAAAGGTGCTGCCACCCTGGTCTTCATTCAGGTAGCTGGCAGCTGCCCAGCTTTCAAGTCCTGGTGTACGCGCAAAGTTATACTGCACCCGTCCGGCGTAAAGGCTGGTGTCCTTACCTGTGCCTTCGTACTGATAGGTGATGACAATGCGGCGCACCAGCGTACGCCCAAACAAGTCGAATTCAGTTGCCTGAACGGGGCGACGGAATAAGAGTGAGCCACGATCGTAGTCAAATTCGTAGTCTTGCCCCTGGAACAGTTGTTTGCGCTCGACCAGCGTACCCGGACGGCCCAATTCCTCTGTTTCCAAATACACCAGCTCACTGCCCGACTTCACCAACCGTCGCGACAGGAAATAGTAGCCGCTAGTACCGTTCGGGGCGATCGTGTCACGCTGGAAGCCTTCCAAATTGTTGGCGTAGAAGCCTGTAATTTGGAAATTGCCCAGGTTGTAATTGCCCTTAAAGCCATGCAGTTGGCGATTAGTTGCCGTGTAGTACTGCGACGCGGTAGCCAACTCTGGCGTACTGTAATCGCCCCACATGAAGAAGTCCGATCCGGCTCCAGGCACCTTAGACGTGCGCTCCAGCTTGAGATACACACTATCGATGGAGGGAGTCAGATAATCCGTCGTGGAACTATCGCCATAAACCGGATAGACCTGATCACACGCCTGCGTGTCACGAAACAGGCTGGTCGTGCCATCGCACTTCTGGTTGAGCGGACGCTGGGTATTTAATGAGCCTGTAAACAGCCATTCACCAATCCGTCCCGTGGCAAAGGCCGCTGCACCAAAGTCAAACCGGGGTGACCCATCGTTAATGCGATCGAGGCTGAGAAAATCTCGGAAACTGCCGTAATAATCGGTTCCGGGTGCCCCTAGCCGCAGGTTGACTGAGCCCGACATAATGAACGGGCGCAAATTGGTAATAAACTCAACCTGCGTGTAAGCCTCTAGCTCTGGCAGTTGAGGCGAAATGCCTGCTAATGGTGCCAGGGGTGCGGGAGTCAGTACCGACTCAGAGCGCGATCGACCATCATTGGCTTTTTGGATGGGCGGTAGTGGTCGATTTGGGTCGCCCGATGAGGCTGGTTTTGCCTCGCGCAAATCAACGGAGGCACGAATGCGAACTTTTTGCGGTGCCAGATTGGACTGGAGCTGGGCGGTAAATTTGCCTCCCCGTACCAGTACCTGAAAACCGGGACGATCGGTGTCTTGATCGGCTCCCACAAACTTGCCCGCGCTGGCCGTCAGCGTTACGATCGCATCTTGAGTAATGGCCTGTCCCGCTTCATCAATAATTTGCCCCTCGACCGTCACCGCCGACCGTCCGTCAGCCGGAATGCGTGGATCGCTAGTCGCCAAAAACTGCAGCCGAGCCGCCGTTTCCTTAACAGTTACGGTAACGCTTGCTGGCGCAGCGCCATCGGGTTGCACCGTCAGCGTATTCTCACCTGGCTGCAGTGGAATGTCGTACCAAATCTGCGTGACAGTATTGTCTGCTGCAGGGGGCTGAACCTGAGTTTGCACCGCAGGGTCGAGCGGCTTTTTGTTCACCGTGACCTGCACCTTCGTTGCCGCCGGATATTGCACGATCAAGCTAGTCGATCGTTCGCCCGTGGCGGTTGGTTGCGGTGCCAAAATGCGGACAGCAGGCGTCGTTGGAGCAGGTGCGAGTTCCGCTGGCTGAGAGCCTGTTTGGGCAAGTTCTAGACGGGATGAACGCCCCGTTTCAGAGTCTTTTGCTGGCTCTGTATCCTGGCCGTGCTTGACATGAGGTGAGACAGGCGCACTGGGTAGTTCGCGAGTGTGGGCGGGCGAGATCGCTGCAAACGCACCCAGCAACGAGGATATCAAGGCCAAACCAAGCGTTGTGTTGCGCATACTACCGCTGTCCCCCTTCTTTAAAGCTAGGTGTAACGGCAAAATTCATGCGCACGGTGCTGCCCGGAGCCAGACGGACTAGACGCGAAGGGCTATTTGCCTCAATGCGATACAGGTTTGGAGCCGAAATGTAGCCTGGCAGACTGGTCAAATCCAGTGTGCCGGTACGAGTCCCCGAAATGACGTACGACAGCGAAAACAGACCACTCGCATCCGTTGTGACACGATTGCCGTCATCCATGAAAATCACTGCATTGGGAACTCCCGGCTCTCCGGGCTGCTGTTCCCCATCAAAGTTTTTGTCTACAAAAACGCGCCCAATGATGGTGCCGCAGTCAGCCAAAATACCAGGACGGATTTGCAGCTTGTAGCTGGCAACATTGCTCTGCACTGGCGTTGTTGCGGTTTGTCCCTGGGCAACCGCCAGATTTCTGCCCGTGCCTCGGATGGCATCAGGTGTTAAAAGTGCGGCATAAACCAGCGTCAGCGTTTGCTGAGGAGCAAGGCTGGGATAGGTAAACGTGACCGTGCGTCCGCTCACTGTTGGCGGCGCGATCGAGACTTGCGTCGCATTGCCGCCAGTTGACAGCGAACCCCGCACCGACTTAGCGATGAACTGCAGACCTAGCGGGAGTGTATCTGTCACTCTCAACGGCGTGACCGTTGTTTCACCTGTATTTTTGATTTGCAGGCGATAAACAACCGTATCACCTGGCTCAGCAGCAGCCCGATCGGCCGTTTTAACGATTTCTAAGCTCGATCGACTCGCTGCTGCGGTAAACGTCGTCGGATTAGAGTTGGCAGACCGATCAGGCCCTCCTGGCCTGTCCTTAAACTTCGCTGAAGCAGTATTCGTGATCACAACGTCATCAGCAACAACGGGCAAAGCCGAAGAGAACAAGCCTCCCAGCAAAACCCCAGCTGCTAAGACGTGGAGAGACCCCAGCCTTGGCAGTTTTTTCAAAAACCTTACTCCTCACACTCGTCTAAAACGCAACTCAGTATTTATGCGCTACTGAAGCTAACTAAGAGCAGATGCAAACCTGTCAATAAATTTACAGCAGGATTGTTGAAACGCAACAAAAAAGCTTGAAATCCCCTACTGAAAAGACCTCTAGGAATACCAAAGCAAACAATACGGCACAATCCCAAAACCGATTGGAACACACGCCAAGTAAGTGATTGTACTGAACTTCGCTATAATCTTTTAGAAAAACATAAATTCCGCAAAATATTTATATAATTTAACATTTCGTAAAAGTTTTTAATAATTCACCTTCGCTACGAAAATGATCGCCAAAAAAGGCACGCTAGCCACTGGCATTGGCGTGACTGACACCAACTCCAAACGATCGCCCTACAGATGACCGTCTGTAGGAACGTATGCCCCTACGAGGGTGTGTCAATGGAATTGAGCGAATTGGTATAACGGCGCCTCCTGCCAACCGTCGAAAATAGGCGTCAAGGGGCGCCACTGGTGCTGCCAAACCAGTGGCGAGCGAGCTTCGCTTTTCTAGAGCCGTCTCATACAGGTGCTATGGAGGCTTTCAGGCTCTGGCAGAAGGTTGCGATCGCCTGTAGCCCCTGCGCTGGCGTACCGTCCGCCAGCCGTTTCACAAACGCACTACCGACAATGACCGCATCTGCGCCCCAATCCATCACCTGGCGAGCATGTTCTGGCTGCGAAATACCAAAACCAACCCCGATCGGCTTGTCCGTCACGTTGCGGAGATCTAGTAACAAATCTTTGACGCGTGCCTGCACCTGAGCCCGTACGCCCGTTACGCCCGTTGTACTGACCAGGTAAATAAAGCCTTGCGACCGCTCTGCGATCGCCAAAATCCGTTCCTTGGGGCTGGTTGGCGCAATCAGCAGCGTGACCTCAATGCCAAACTCTGACGCTGGTTTCAGCAACGTTTCTGCCTCTTCGAGCGGTAAATCGGGCACGACTAACCCACGCACTCCAGCCGCTGCAATTTGCTGCAAATATGGCTCAACGCCTCGATTCAAAATGGGGTTGTAGTAGGTAAACAAAATAATGGGCGCTTGTAGGGTCGGGCTAACCGATCGCACCACCTCCAGCACCTGATCCAGCCGCGTTCCTTTTTGTAGCGCTCGTGTTGCTGCCGCCTGAATCACTGGGCCATCTGCCAGTGGATCGGAATACGGCACACCCAGTTCAATCAGATCAGCACCACTGCGATCAAGTAATCGCAGCGCCTCTGCCGTTGTCTCCAAATCTGGATCACCGGCTGTGATAAATGGAATCAGCGCACAGCGGGCATGGTCGCGCAGAGTTTCAAAGCGTTGCGAAATCGAAGTCATTGAAGAAGTTTTTAGTTTTAGTTTTTAGTTGTTAGAAGCAGTGAAGCAGTGAGGTATGAGGTAATTTAGCGGTCAGCGGTCAGCGGTCAGCGGTCAGCAATCAGCGGTCAGCTTTCTTCATAAAGGTAAAAATCAGAAGCTTCTTTCACCTTCTGACTCAGACTCCTTTTTAGCCTTCAGCCTTCAGCCTTCTCCTTCTCTGCCTCAATTTCCGCTTGAAGCTTTGCTAGCTCCTCTGGCGTAAGCTCATCGAAACGCTTTTGCAGCACGGCGTCTTCGTAATCCTTGAGCTGCTGGTTGTACGTCATCGTTTGCGTGACAGCCCGGAAGGCATAGGTGACAACCCAGCCGAGCAGCCCACCCACCAGCACGACTTGCGTCCAGATGCCTGCCTGAATGCTATCTAGACCGGTTCCTTGTAAGAGCAGGTAAGCAAGCCCACCCGCTACAAACACCCCAAAGCTAATCCCGATCGCGTCAATCCGTCGCATCTAATTACAGGTAGGTAGGCAAAACTTACCCTCAAGTGAGGGCAATTTAAAGTGGGAGCTTAACGCTAGCGATCGCGGCTCAGCCAGCAACTTGTCGCCGTTGTGGGCGGAAGTTGAGAAAGGGCGCGAGCAAGAGCAGCCCTGGGAAGAACATGAAAACCAGGAAATACATAAACGCCCGCTCAAACGAACTGGCGACGTACCAACGCGTATTCAAATAAAAGTAAAGAGCAGCCGGAATGACCAGTAGAAAGGCACCCGCTAAGACCAGATATAGAACAGCAACCGTGATATCCATAGACTAGAGCGACAAGGGATGGAGCAGTTGCCAACATTCTACCGCTTGCCCGTCATCAACGCAGCGTTTTTCGAAAGGGGGTGATTGGGGGGCAGTTTTAGGTTGCTGCGATCGCAGAAAACCAAAAGGAAGTTGCACAAAAGCCTCAATTGATGGTGGAATAAACAAATGGATGTTTGATGCCATCAACGGGGGCATGGCGGAATGGTAGACGCAACGGACTTAGATAACTGAGCCTTGATCGAGAAATCGATCAAGTGACCGCTCTCAAACTCAGGGAAACCTAAATCAAAGAAGAAGGTTAAAGGATGAAGGCTAGAGGATAAAGTCTGGTATTGAATCTGAACTGTCTTGTTCCTAAGCCTTAAACCTCATACCCCATCCTAGACAAGGCAATCCTGAGCCAAGCCGAGATGATAGTTCTGAGCGACGGGTTCTGGTTTTGAGTCGTTATTTCAACTCAAAACTCTATAGCTTGTCGGCGCGTTCACAAAGTGGCTCCTTCGGAGCTAGCGCTACTCAAAACTCAAAACTTTCTCCCTCGGAAGGTGCAGAGACTCGACGGGAGCTACCCTAACGTGTAGGCGAGGGTAAAGGGAGAGTCCAATTCTCAAAACCAGCAGGGTCAACCCCTATTGGCAGCAGCGAAAGCTGTAAGAGGATGAAAATCCGTTGACTGCAAGGTCGTGAGGGTTCAAGTCCCTCTGCCCCCATCCTAAACAGAAACCGGGTTTCTTCAAGAAACCGGGTTTCTTAGTCTTGAGCGTTCTGAGCAATCACGACTGGCGGAAGTGTAAAGCTACCATCGGTATTTGGCTCAAAGTCGATCGCCTGCGTCACAGCATCCAAATTCAGCACTCCGTGAAGATGGGGATACTCGCTGCCATGTAGGGTTTCATAGCGAAGTTCTGACTGAACACGATCGCTCTCAAGGCAAAGCAGCATCAGTCCAGTTTGACCGTGGAAATAGGCATTTGCCGTTGCAACGACTTGCGAGGGCGTCGAACAATGGATAAAGCCTTCAGCCTCAAGCGAATCAGCGCAATAAACTCCGTCTTGCTGCGCTTTTTGCCAGTGAGAACGGGACGTAATGTGTAAGATCAGAGCCATGCGTTAGGGAAGCTTGCGATTCAAGGTTGCTTGCTGAAACGGCTGATAGTCTGTCGTCTGAGACAGCTTGACGGTTGGGAGCAAGCCATCCTTCGCCAGAAACGTTAATAACGCTGTAATAGCGATGGCTCGGAGTAGTTTGTTTAGCATCTCACACCTCCAGCAATCACGGCGATTCACATTTGCACGTCAACCGTAGCTTAATGAACTGCGATCGATCGTGCCTCCTCTGTGTGGTTCACCCGACTGGAGGAAACTACCACGCCAACGCCAAGCCATCGGCTCTGGGTTCTGAAGCAGCGACCAACGTGCTGTTTGTACTCAAGATCATTTGACCTCTGCCGAAAAAGCTGCCTGGTCGGACGTTGTGACCGCGATCGGCTAGGGCTGCTGCAATGTTCTGGGAAACTGTTGGCTCTAGCAGCACCAAATTATCGCGCACAAACTGCCAGCGGGGGGCATCCAGCGCTGCCTGTGGATTCATGCCGTAGTCCACCAAATTCACCACCACCTGAAGGTGTCCCTGGGGTTGCATATGAGCACCCATTACGCCAAAGGGGCCCAGTGGTTGACCGTTACGGGTGAGGAAACCAGGAATGATGGTGTGAAAGGGACGTTTGCTGGGCGCAACGGTATTCGGATGGCCTGCTTCCAGGGTGAAGCCCACGGCTCGATTGTGCAGCGCGACACCTGTTCCGGGTACGAGAATGCCACTGCCAAAGCCCATGTAGTTGGACTGGATAAACGACACCATCAGCTCACCATCAGAGGCTGCTAGATAGACGGTGCCGCCTTTGGGTAGTCCTGGTTCAGCGAGAGGAAGGGCCGTGTCGCTGATCAACTGACGACGATCGCGCGCATACACCTTACTCAACAGCTCTGGATGCTTCAAGAGCATCGAGCCAGCATCGGCAACATAGCGATGGGCATCGGCAAATGCCAGCTTCATGGCTTCGATCTGCCAGTGATAGACCTCTGGCGATTCACGCGGATAACGGCTGAGATCAAAGCCCTCCAGGATATTGAGTGCCATCAGTGCCGCAATGCCCTGACCGTTGGGAGGAATTTCCCAAACGGTAATGTCACGATAGTTGGTTGCGATCGGCTCTACCCAATCCGCCTGATGGGCTGCGAAATCAGCCTGCGTGAGTAGCCCTCCCGTTGCAGCAGCAAAGGCAGCAATTTTTTTGGCCAACTCACCTGTGTAGAAACAGTCCCCACCGCTTTGCGCGATCGCCCGTAAGGTTTCAGCATGGGCTGGACTACGCCAGGTTTCGCCTGCTGCTGGTGCGCGATCGCCGGGAAAAAAAACCTGCTTAAACGCCTGGAATGCTTCCCCCTGAAGCGGTAAATAGGTTTTCTCTGCCTGTCTCCAGGCAAGTGCTGTTTCAGGTGAGACGGGATAGCCCTCTTCGGCATAGCGAATGGCAGGTACGAACAGTTGTTCAAAGGGTAGCTGTCCCCAGCGTTCCCACAGCGATCGCCATCCCGAAACGGCTCCTGGCACCGTCACACTCAACCAATGTTGTTCAGGAATGCGATTCATCCCAGCACAATGCTCGGTGGTCAGCGCTTGAGCACTCCGGCCAGAGGCATTCAGCCCATGCAGCTTGCCATCCCAAACTAAAGCAAAGGCATCGGAGCCAATGCCGTTCGAGGTCGGTTCCACTACCGTGAGGGCGATCGCCGTTGCAATTGCTGCATCAACCGCATTGCCACCCTGCCAGAGCATTTCCATACCAGCCAATGCTGCCAGCGGTTGACTGGTGGCGACTGCACCCCGGTTGCCCATCACAACGCGTCGTCCAGAAGGATACGGGTACTGCGTTAACTGAGACAGCACTAATATTTCCGCTCCTGCGGTTGGAACATCGTAATGGAAACGGGTTTGTAGCTGATGTCGATGCCAGCTGGAGAATAGTACGCCAGCGTGTGCTTGAGGAAGTTGGCATCATCACGATCGGGGTAATCTTCACGCGAATGAGACCCTCGGCTTTCCTGGCGGTTTAGCGCCGCCGTGAGAATCATTTCACCGACAATCATCAGATTGCGTAGCTCTAACGCTTCTGTGATCTCCGTGTTCCACAGCGTTCCCTTGTCATCCAATCGCACTTCGCTGTAGCGCTGCTGGAGTTCTTT
This sequence comes from Stenomitos frigidus ULC18, assembly GCF_003003795.1. Lineage (GTDB taxonomy): Bacteria > Cyanobacteriota > Cyanobacteriia > Leptolyngbyales > Leptolyngbyaceae > Stenomitos > Stenomitos frigidus_A. Next base: position 26,301 of record NZ_PVWK01000005.1, read on the forward strand.
TAGCTTCGTCAAGCCTTCACGCATCACGGCATCGGTGCGAAACACGCCACAATGCTCGGTCATGCAATCCTGATACGCCTGGCGCAGTTCTGCTATCCGGTATTGTCCCGATTGGTCTAAGAGGGCTTGAATTTGCCCCTGTGCCTCTTGCAAATAGCGCGCTTCATCCACATCAGGGAGCTTACGATTCTGGATATAGTGGGCGATCGCGGCACCCGTTCGGCGTCCATACACGACGCACTCCAGCAGCGAGTTACTGCCCAACCGATTGGCCCCATGCACAGATACGCACGCCGCTTCACCCGCTGCAAAGAAGCCCTCTACCAGGTCATCCGCACTGCGTCTGACCTGACCATCTGTATTCACTGGAATGCCGCCCATCGAATAATGCACGGTCGGGCGAATCGGCATCGGTTGCGTCACGGCATCCACGTTCACCAGGCGATGCGCTTCTTCCCAGCAAAAGGGCACGCGGCTCATGATTTTCTCTCGCCCCATATGGCGCAAATCCAGGTAAACGCAGGGGCCACCTGTCGTCCCGTCGGGATACACACCCCGTCCAGCGCGAACTTCACGCGTGATCGCCCTGGAGGTGATATCACGGGGAGCCAATTCCATCCGGCTAGGTGCGTAGTCTTCCATAAACCGACGCCCTTCGCTGTTGATCAGATACGCGCCTTCTCCCCGTACGGCTTCTGAAATGAGCACGCCGACCGGATAGAGCCCCGTTGGGTGGAACTGCACAAACTCGATATCCTCCAACGGCAGACCGACCAGCGCTGTCATGGAAAGCCCGTCGCCTGTTGAGGCATAGTCGTTGGACGTGGTGTTGTAGACCCGTCCATAGCCACCTGTCGCAAACATCACCGCCTTCGCACGGACGACGGCCAACCGACCATCTTCAATGTGGTACATCACTACACCCTTTGCCTGCCCATCCTCCAAAATCAGCCGCAGCACATACCACTCGTCGTAAATAGTGACACCGCGACTCAGGAGGTTGCAAACCAGTTCATGCAAAATTGCATGTCCCGTTTTGTCGGCAGCGTAACAGGTGCGGTTGTGGGCATGTCCGCCAAAGGCTCGTTGCGCAATTCGTCCATCGGGCAGGCGAGAAAACAGCACACCCATGTGTTCTAAGTCGATGACGACATCGGGTGCTTCACGCGTCAGCAACTCAACCGCATCTTGATCTGCCAGGTAGTCTGCCCCTTTGACCGTATCAAAGGCGTGTGCTTCCCAACTGTCAGCAGAATCAACGTTCTTCAATGAGGCGGCAATCCCTCCCTGAGCAGCAACCGAGTGCGATCGAATCGGGTGGGTCTTGGCAACAACGGCCACATTTAACGTTGGATCAGTGCGAATAATTTCCAGTGCAGCCCGCGAACCTGCCAGTCCACCGCCCACAATCATGACGTCGTGCTCAATCATCTGCGATCGCATAAGGAATAACTCCATCTATCCTGCCAAAATAAAAAGTCCCGTGCCAAAAGGCAAGGAACTTCTTTAGAAAGGGTGGGCTGTTAGGAAAGGCGAAGGATGAGGATGGTTAAATATGGAGCAATACTTCTTAGCTCGTTTTATTCACCCAGTGATTCACCAGTGCTTAAAAAGCTTTCCAGAAAATAAAGACCTAAGACGTTGTCTAGCTGACGCAGGGACGCAATGTTTGCGCCCCTACAGTAGACATTCAGGCGATTTCAACCAATTCAATATCAAAGGTCAACGCTTCGCCAGCCAGCGGATGATTGGCATCCAACGTTACGGAGGCATCAGAGACATCCGTGATCACAACGGGCAACACCTGTCCATCTTGCTGCTGCAGTTGAAGCTGCTGACCAATCTGTGGTTCGATCTCAGCGGGCATTTGCTGGCGATCGACCACAACTACCATTTCTTCTAGATGCGGACCATAGGCATCATCAGTGGGAATCACTTCTGTCTTCGATTCACCCAGGCTCATGCCTAAGACAGCGCGCTCAAAACCAGGAATGATGCTGCCAGTGCCGAGTGTAAACTCCAAGGGCTCACGCTCAGCCGAGGAGTCAAACACCGTGCCGTCATCGAGTTTGCCCGTGTAGTGGACTTTAACCGTATCACCCGTTTTTACTTGTGCCATTCTGCTTCTCCTTTCGTTGGCAACCGTACCAGTATGGTGCGATCGCTTACCGCTCTGGTATTATTTAAGCTTGTTTTTCGGATTAAGCTTGTTTTTCGATCATGGTAATGCAGGCACTGCTTCGACTCTATGCTCGTAGCATCTGCTCACAAATGACTGAAAAGTCTTCTGTAGACGTTTCAGTGCTTACCCTGAGCGATTGACAAGCTCACTGCCGCAGACAATTGCTATTGCTGCCGTTGCGGAATTTGAGGTTGCGATCGCATCCCAAGAAAAAAGCAGCCTACCTACCCGGTGACAGACTGCTTTACCAAAATGATGAGCTTCTCAATAAGTAAATGGTGACTTAGACAAGGCGATCTGCCTTCTATCTTTTGGTATATCCATCAAGTTTGGCTGAACCCGTGAGATTTGGCTAAAAGCGTGATAGACACGTCGATTTTCGGGAATAATCCACGTGTTAGCTAACTCCTTGGTTGCTAAGACGCCCCAGCGACACACAGCGTGGGGCGTCTTATCTCTAGGCGTCCTGTTCCAATGGTTCAATTCCCTAGTGCTGAAGCGTGACGTTGCTCGATCCAGCTGCGCATTTCAGCTTCGGTTGCATTGGAGAGTGATCGTCCCGTTACGGGATCGTGAGCGTGCCACCATAATCTGCCTTCAGCATCACAGCTATACCAAACGCGTGGTTCAGCGTCTGCGATTAATCGCTGCATAAAAGCCTGCGATGCTTGCTCTAGCCAGGCTAAGACCGTCTCTTTAGCATCATCATTGGATGCCGTGTGGTTGGGTGCCGCTAAATCCCATTGTTGCTGTCCTCGACGTAATGCTAGTTTCATCTCGATACCTCTGTTGATTCCAATAACGGTGTTTTACTAGGAAGCTTTGCTCCTAGCCATTGGGCGATGGATGCTTGACTCTGACTGAGCACCATTGCCGTGAGAATGAGCCCGGCTCCGATGAAGCCGCGTTCACCAAATTGCTCTCCCAGCAACCAGAACGAAAAGATGGCTGCGAACACTGGTTCAAGCGTGTAGAGCAAGGCAGTTTCATGTGCTGAGACCCACTGTTGAGCGACTGCTTGTGTGATGGTTGTTAGTGCAGTGACAACCAAACTCAGGTAAAGGAGTTGGCCCCAATGAGACGCGATCGCGGGTAGTTGCGTCATCATCTCGGGAGCCGTCCAGAGGACAGTGACTCCAGCGACAAAAAACAGTTGAATCGCTGATAGTGCCAACGGTGGATGGCGTAGGGTAGCGGACTCTAACAGTAAAATGTAAATGGCATAGCTGAAGGCACCGCCAAATACCCAAAGGTCGCCAATGCTAAACCCACCACCCTCCCAGGACATGATGCCAATGCCTGCGATCGCCAACCCTGCAGCAAAAACAGCCATCATTTGCAGGCGGCGACCAAGAAAAAGCCCCAATACAGGCACCAGGAAAACGTTCAAGCTCAGCATGAACGCTGCCCGGCCAGCCGAGATGGTTTCAACGCCAATGGTGAGGGTAATGTAGGATGCCAGGTAGACCAGCCCTAACAACACACCATCACGCAAGAGCCGAGCGTTTAAGTGACGGAGCCAGGGGGCAAACACTAGCGCCGCCAACGCAAAACGAATGGCAATCAGCGGCATGGGCGTAATGCTAACCACCGTTTCCTTGAGTACTGGAAAGGTTGTTCCCCAAATCAAGGTGGTAGCAATCAGCAGTAAGATGCCTCTGGTATGAAGATTTTGAAATTTTGTAGCAAACATAACAGAAGACAAACTCGAACTGTGTTCACTTTAGTCAATTGGCTTTACATAAATCAAAAGACAGCGCTTATCACGTCCATGAACAAAATCGATGGAATCGGGGTGCAGAGTGAGGCATTAATTTCTGACTATGAATGCTAATCGTCATGGTCAGATCAAACTTTCACAGCTGCGTGCCCTGATTGCAGTGGCAGAGCGAGGCAATTTTGGTGAAGCAGCCTTACAGTTAGGCCTTTCACAGTCGGCAGTGAGTCACGCGATCGCGACCCTGGAGGAGATATTGGGCGTTGTCTTGATCTCACGGGGACGTCATGGCGCGTACCTGACTCCGGTGGGCGATCGCGTGCTGGTTTATGCCCGTCAGATGATGCAGTCCTTAGACGGGATGATGAAGGAAGCGAATCTGGCGAAGGGGTTGCAAGGTGGTCAGGTACGGATTGCGTCGTTTCGTAGTGTGGCAACTCATATTTTGCCAGAGGCGATCGCGCAGTTCCGGCAGCGCTTTCCTGAAATCACAGTGCTTCTGACTGACCACGAAGACCTGCCAGAGGTTGAACAAACGCTGCGAGAAGGGCGAGCCGATATCGGTTTCACCTATTTGCCAACCGACGACGACTTTGAAGTTTGGGAATTACTTCAAGATGAATTTGTGGCGCTCTTTCCCCCAACCTTCAAGCTCAAAAGTAAGCGGCTTACGTGGGAAGAACTTGCACATCATCCGATGATTATGCCGCCTGAAACAGATGCAACGATGCTGCAATTCTATGCCCATTGCCTCAAATTTAGCTGCACTTTAAATGTTGCCTATCGGGTGAATACCGATTCGACGATCGTCAGCATGGTGGCTCGTGGCTTAGGAGCGGCCGTTCTGCCCCGTTTAGCAGCAGAACCCATTCCTACAGGTCTTCAGGTCTTCAGTTTGCCCGTGCCCATTTACCGCGTCATTGGCATTGCAGTGCTTGCAGACGCCCTACAAGTGCCTGCCGTCTTCGCCTTTTTAGATATCTTGAAATGCAAGGATTTGTTGATGTCAAAGCCGTAGTATAGCTATAGCCATACTGGTTAGGACGGGGTGCAGGGGTGGAACCCCTGGCTGGGGGCACGCCCCCACTCCCCCTTTGATCCCAATGTCTTAAGCTTTGTGACAACAGCTACACTTGCGTTTGTCCTTACACACCCCTAGCTTCGAAGAAGCGGTTAGCAGGGCGCGCCAAGCCAAGATTTTCACGCAGCGTCTGGCCCTCGTAGTCTTGGCGGAAGATCCCACGTCGCTGCAGTTCTGGTATGACCGTATCTACGAACGCGTCCAGACCTTCAGGCAGAAAGGGAAACATAACGTTGAACCCATCCGCCCCCTCCTCGGTTAGCCATTGCTCCATTGCGTCGGCGATCGTTGGGGGGGTGCCCACAAACGCCAATCCGCCGTAACTGCCAATGCGTTGAGCCAGTTGGCGAATGGTCAGATGTTCGCGTTGGGCACTCCGAACAAAGACTTAGCTGAGCCTCGTAGGCATGTGGGACTGATCATAACTGGGCTTGGGCAGAGTACGGCGAAATACTGGAAAACGGCCTAAAAAGGCAATCCGTTCGTTAAAGCAAGACTCAGTACTTACGTATTTTGACTGATCTCTCTTGACGGCGATACGGGTTACGTTAAGCCTGTGAATGCGATCGTCCTGGCTGTGCTGTGAAGTCAACTGATACTCCTGGGACAAAATTGCGCCCTCCAAAAATCTCTTTTTCTCGCCGTTCCCACCGTAAGATACCCCTGGTCGCTGTCCTGGTTGTACCGTTTGCGCTGCAAATTTTGACGGCAGTGGGGCTGACCGGCTATCTTTCTTACCGTAACGGGCAGCAGATCGTTAATAACCTTGCCAGTCAACTGGCCGCAGAGGTGGGTAATCGCATTGAGCAGAACCTGGTGCGCGATCTGCGTACGCCTGCTGAGATGACTCGTAATGCCGCAGCGATGCAGATGGGTCTATTACCCAACCGCGATCAGTTGTCTCTCCAGCGCTTTTTTGAGCAGCAGCTAAAGCTCATCGACAGCGTCAAGATGATTGCTATCGCCGATGAACGTCAAAAACTGTTTGCGGTAGAAAAACGACGGGATGACTCATTCGCTGTTCGGGTGGATGAACAAGGCGGTGAGGACGTGCTCAACCGCAATTTGACTAGCAGCCTCATAGAGCCTATTCAGCCATCGGTTGACACCTTCAATGATCACGAGCCTCCAGCTGCAGTCTCGTGGTACACGGCAGCAAAACTAGCCCAAAAACCGCTTTGGCGTTTGGCTGAAGGTCTGACCCCAGCCGGTAAACCCATGTTGACAGCGGTTAACATGCAGCCGCTTTATGATCGCACGAACGGTTTTCAAGGGGTTTTAGCCTCCTCGGTTTTGCTAGCCAATCTGGGCAGTGCACTCAAAGATGTAAAAATTGCTCAGACAGGGCGAGCCTTTATCGTGGAGCCGAATGGCCTGCTCGTTGCGAACTCGAATGGGGATCGCCCCTTTCGTAAAGCGGCTCACTCAGAGCGCCTAGCCGCTGCAGACAGTGGTACCCAGACTCCAAGACGCTCCTACGAGCGTTTAAGGGCTATTAAAAGTCACGATATCCTGACTGAGCAAACGGCGTTGGCTGTCGTGGATCAGTTTGGGGGCTTTGATCGCATTCAAGCCATGCAGCAGTTTAGCTTTGAAGTCGATCGCCAGCGCTATTTTGTGCATATTGAGCCGCTGGGTCGTGACCAGGATCTGGATTGGTTAGCGGTGGTAGTTGTGCCAGAGGGCGACTTTATTGAAGCGATCGATAGCAATCATCGCCTTACGTTGCTGCTGTGTGCTGGAGCCTTGACAATGGCTGTAGTGGTTGGCTGGTTAACGGCTTCCTGGATTGCCAGACCGATTCTACGTCTGAGCCAAGCGAGCCGAGCGTTGGCCTTGGGAGAGTGGCACTATCCGGTTGAAACTGACAGCCAGATTGCCGAATTGGAAGTGTTGGCGCACTCTTTTAACCAAATGACAGTGCATCTGCAACAGTCGTTTGACCAGGTCAAAACGGCGCTGCAAGAGTCGGAAGCCAAGTTCACTAAGGTGTTTCGTGCGAGCCCGGATGCAATCACTATCACCACCCTGCCTGAACGCAATTACCTTGATGTCAACGCCCGTTTTGTAGAGTTTACTGGCTACGCGCGCGAGGAAGTGCTGGGGCAGAATGCCTTGAGTTTGAATCTGACCGTTAACCCAGAGCAGGTCACACGCTTTGAGTACTTCTTGAACACTCAGCACTGCGTCCGTGATCTTGAAATTGACTACCGCAACAAGCAAGGACAATTAGGGACAGTACTGGTCTCATCAGAAGTCATTGAACTGGAAGGGCAGACGCGGTTACTCTGCATCTATCGCGATATCACCCTACGCAAACAGCTAGAGCTAGCACTGCAGCAATCTGAAGCCAAGCTCAACGATGTACTCAACAGCGCGATCGCCTCGATCACCAGCTTGCGGATTTTCCCCGATGGCACCTGGCATTACGATTATTGGTCAAAGGGCTGTGAAATGGTTTTTGGCTACACGCCCGACGCCTTTATGGCTGATCAAACACTCTGGCTCAGTAGAGTGCCGCCAGAGGATCTGGAGCGTGTGTGTGTTGTGAACCCTAAGCAACTGCAAGAGCAACATACCCTCGTTACTCAATATCGCTTTTGGCACAAGGATGGAACGTTGCGCTGGATATCTGGCTACGTAACCTCTCGATGGGATGCCACACTCAACGCCTGGGTGGCGACAGCCGTGGATGTGGATGTCTCTACTGCAATGCGCATTGAAGCTGAGCGTACGCAAGCAGAGTCAGCGTTGCGTGAAGCGCAGAGAGTGGCGCACATTGGCAGTTGGGAATGTGATGCGATCGCGCAAACCACGTGGTGGTCAGACGAATTATTCCGGATTCATGGGCTGGATCTCAACCAACCACTGCCCAGCCCGATCGACACATTGCAATTTATCCATCCTGACGATCGCGCGGTCTTCAAGTCGCTCGCTGAACAGGCCATTGCTGAGGGTAAAGCATTTAAAGGAGATCTACGTATCGTTCGTCCTGATGGCTCGATTCGGTTTGTCGAAGTGCGAGGCATGCCGCTTTTTGATGAGCAAGGAATTTATGTCCGGATGGTCGGCACGACGCTTGATATTACGGAACGCAAGCAAGCCGAAGAAGCCTTCCGTGAGAGTGAGCAACGGTTCCGCAATGCCTTTGATACGACAGCCGTCGGCATGTGCTTGACGGCTCTAGACGGTCGGTTCTTGCAGGTCAACGCGGCTCTGTGCCAAATGCTAGGCTACACCGAGGCAGAGCTGCTCAGTCTGACGTTTGCAGCACTCACTCATCCCGATGATCTGAACACGACCCTGGAGTACGCTCAAAAACTACGGAGCGGAGAAATCTCTTACTACCATCTGGAAAAACGCTATAAGCACAAGGAGGGACACACCATCTGGTGCCTACTGAGCGTGTCACTGGTGCGCGATCGCGAGCAGCAGCCGCTGTATTTCGTCGCTCAAATGCAGGACACGACGGAACAACAAGCTGCTCTGCGTGAACGCCAACGCGCCGAAGCGTCTAGGCAAGCTGCGAATGTGGCTCTCAGCCAGCGGGTGGCTGAGCTTTCAACGCTCAATCACATTACTCAAACGGTTGCTTCATTGACCGCTTTGCCAACCGCACTCACAACCGCCGCGGCACTGATGACCGATCGCTTTAAAGCGCGTGAAGCAGACATCAGCCTCCTGAACAAGCAGCGCACTGCACTGCAAATCATTGCTAACCACCATGTTGATCCAGCGGCACCCAGTCTGGTGGGTAAGACGTTTCTCATTGCAGAAGACTATATTGGAAAGCAGTTGCTTGAACGTCGGGAATCGGTTGTGCTGACCATCACAGAGACGTTCCCTGGCACCGAATATTCTCGGCGGCTTATGGAGGCACGCAACATCCATTGCATCATGACGGTCGGTATGTGGATGAGAGGCGAGGCGATCGGGGCAATCACTGTGGCGACAGAAGAATGGGGTCGTGTATTCACGCCTGACGAGGTGAAACTGGCAGAAACCATTGCGGGACAAATCGCTAGTGCTGTACAGAATGCCTATCTGTTTGAGGCTTTGCAACGAGCCAAAGAGACTGCTGAAGCCGCTAACATTGCCAAGAGCCACCTCTTAGCAGACATTAGCCACGAGCTGCAAATACCGCTTCATAGCATTCTCGAACGGGTGCAAGCTTTGCCACAGGAGTCCGCTCAAACGCAGCAAGATTACCTGGAAAGCATTCACTACAACAGTGAATATCTACTGCAGCTCATTAACAACCTGTCGTCGATCGCCACTATTGAATCGGCCCCTAAACATACCAGCCTGGAACCAAGAGTGCATGAAAGAGACTGACCAATCATAAAGGCTCTTGTCTTCGAGGGCATTGTTTTCGAGTGCATTTAACGCGTGTTTATTGCTGCAATGCCGTAAGATAACAGTCAGCCTACGGTCTCCTTCATTTAAGTACAGCAGTGCATGTTGTTTAAGGTAAGTTCGATGCACCTCAATGTGATGGGTGCTCTGTTAGTCAGCACTGGGTTGGCGACTGGAAATGTAGGATTGGCAAAGGATCTTCAGGTAAGCCCTGCTGCCCTGCTGTTCGCGATCGCACCCTTGCAAATCACGCAAAACGTCCCTACGTTCATTGAACGAGTGAGCCAGATCGATACGTGTCGCGGCACAACGTCAGCACTCACGATCCACAAAAGTTCGGCTCTGAATGACCCGATCGGCAATGTCCCCGCCAACACCAGCGTCAGACTGACGGGCATCTTTGGTACTGGTGTTGTACAAATTAAAACCCCTTTAGTGGGATGGGTCTCAACCAATGCACTGGTCACAACCTGTGGCGCTCCACCTACTGAAGGGCTGCCTGCTGATCTGGACACCAATCCTCGCTATTGTCGTCGGCTGCGGAGTGTTGAAGTGGATGGCTCAGCCTATGCCGATCTCAACACAGGCTTAGTGGCACGCAATACGCCCGGCGGCGATTTTCAGTACGTCGGCAACTCTAATCAAACCGATGGTCCCATGAAGGCAGCAGTGGTACGTTTTCCTGAAAGGGCTACAGACCTTGAGGATGCTGGCGGTAGGCGATGGATTCGCATCAAATACATGGGCTTTCAGGGGACTCCTCGCGTCGGCTGGGTGCCAAATGGGCCAGCGGGTGTGAATCGCAATCTTGCTGTCTGTGCAAGTGGTCAAAACTAACGTGAAACCTTACTACATGATGGGTGACACATTAGCCTTTATCGATCGTGGTCTCCACATCATTCTGGATGCTCTTTAAGTGGTTCAAACGCAGCAATTCTCATCATTGACACGCTTAACCATTTGCTAAACTTTAGACTTCTGCGATCGTGAGCGATCGTATGTGATTAGCGTGGGCTGACGGACTCAGATTTCAGCACCATGGCTTGCGCCACTTGGTCGATGAACGAGTC
>NZ_PVWK01000001.1 GCF_003003795.1 Stenomitos frigidus ULC18
GAGATGACCCTAGCTTCTGCACGATGTCAAGCATCTAAGGGCAATCGGTCTATCTCTCCACCCTCAAGATACAAGGGGTAGAAGGAGTCGATGGAGATGTGCTCGCAGTATAGGGGCTGAGATTGGGTGTCCACGCCCAACCTTTGACGCTGGGATCGTCGCGGAATTCAACCTCGCACCAAGTGGGCAGTGTCTGCCTCTGGCAGCGCAGGTTCCGCAAAACTGTTCCACCTGGGACATTATTGGTCACGGTTTTGGACAATAGGCCAGGGTTGGCTTTAAGGAAGGTTTTGGATGCGGTTACAACCCAGAATTCTGGATTCTGACCCGCAGCATTGCCGCCACTATTGCCGCCACCCAGGTTGACCGACAAAACCGTGTTATCAATGGTGTTGACGCGGCATTCTGCCGTTTGGCTTGTCTTGTTATTCCGCATGAACAGGGTAACTGCGCCACTTTCAGCACTGACTGGACCGGCACTGGTCACGGATACAATGCGGGTTGCCACTCCCATTTCTTCAGCGGTTCTTTGGATACAGGCATTTCTGGCAGTAGAGGGCACAGACTGAGCGATCGCAGGATAGGCGATTAAAAGCGCGATCGCAGCGATCGCGCCAGTTCCAACAACAGGTTTTAAGTCCATCACACTATCAAACTCCTCAAGAAATTAATCGTCATGTTACCGAGACAACGGTTTTACCCGAATCGATTACTTACCACCATCAGAAAAGATAATGAAATCACTACGAATCCAACCGATCGCTTTCGACTGCACAAATTGCACCTTGCACCAGTTCAAGTCGCTGCCGCGACGATCGCGATCTTGGACGCATTGAATGACTTTCACGCGATCGCCCGGTAGACCATAACTGGGTGAACTGGAGTTAATAGTAGGTTGCGATCGCACATTGATGCGCGCATTAGGATTGCTGGCTCTCAGGGTGGAAATACCACGAGCCAGAGCAGGCGATACGACTCCTAGAAGGGCGATCGCGGCGAGAAATAATGATAAATTCCGTTTCAGTAACATGATGACTTCCTTCTAATAATTGACCAATCAAGCATCTAAACATTTAGACCTCGGAGAGTTCTGAACCTCCGAGGTCTAAGTAAGCCGTAGTCGCTGACCTAAACTGGACGTGTTGGGTGCGAAATTACTTCATGCCAATCACTCCGACTGCCTTAAGACGTCGGAGTGACAGTCTCAAAGCACTGCGAACTAAAACGGGAGTTTATAACCTTCCTTCATTGGCGGTGGAAAAGAAGTAATTGTAAAATTCTGTGCCCGTGACCTTGTTAATGACGACAACGCGGCTGGTGCCTTTATCGTACATCACCCGTACTTGACTATCCTCTCCAGCAAACATATTGCCAGAGGTTCTACGCAAGGTTCCCCGGAATTTAAATTCTCCCTCGGTGATCTGCGTAACGATCTCATTCGCATTTCGCAGCGTCATATAGGTAAGGGGAGTGGGCGACTTCGCCGCTGTATTAGGCGCAGGCTGGGTGCTCTGCTGACTATTCTGCTGATTATAGGGAGCCGGATCCCAATAGACATAAATTGACTCAGTGGCGAGGCGGAAGATTTGCCCCTTGTCACCCAGTCCAGATTGCCGATAGGCAGCACGACCATTTTGATCACGGTAGTTGCCGGGGTTATTCCCCACCGGAACTAAGTCATAACGTTTGCCATTTTTTAGCTGAATACCAACGACTCCCTGACGCTGTGAAAAGGTACAAAGACCAGAAGATTTGGCACGGTCTTCCCCTTTGGGATACACGTCACAACGGGCAGTAACCGTATCGGCTTTGGCAGCAAGGGCGATTGTCAAAGACGCGATCGCGAAACCAGCACTAGCAACGACTGCCAATGTTTGACGTACAGTCCTCATGGATGCTTCTTTCCTACTCCGAAATTGCCTACAGTTAAAAAAAAATGCCGCATTTTTCTTTACTTGTCAACCGTACCCACTCCAATCTTTCGGGTATTCCGCCGCTCAACCCAAGACTGCAACGGCGATCGCCCGTCAATCCGCTGCACTGCCGTGTTAGCTGAGAGACGCACCGATCGCTTCTCACTACCCCTCATCCAAAATTTTCTGGGCGCTTTCGGAACTACAAATCGCCCCTCACCACTGCCCTCACCGATAACCTTCTGGGCGCTTTCGCCAGCACAAACAAGACCCAATCCACTGCCTCAACAACCAATATTCTGGGCGTTTTCGGACAAACAGGCAACCCTGAAAAACCAGTGCAAAGACTGACTGCGGAGCCAGCTAACTCTTATTTAGACTGATTTCATCCTGTCTAATCTGCATAACTCCCCAGCTTGGGGATCTTATGCGGATCTGGATCTGCATAACTCCCTAAATTAGGAAGATAGGCAGAAGTTTGTCTGGATAACTCGCCAAAATGCGATCTTATAAGGCTCGACATCAGGATAACTGCTTAAATCGGGGGTGTTATCCCGCACTTAATACGGATAGTAGCCTTCCTGGAGGGAATTAGGCGGATAACTTCACATTATTTTTATGTGTGAGAAGCATCGATCGCCCTCTGGGTACTTTCCGGTTGCGCGAGCAGCTTGCGGGACAAGTGCAAGGACTCTGAACGAAGCCAGCTAACGATTGACTTGAGCGGCGAAAAGTAGCCCTGAAACGTAGACGGGGAGACTTGATTCGCCGCTCCAACGACTTGTTAGACAGGATGAGTTGAAGCTACATAAGATCTTAATATCGCTTCTATAGAAACGACATTAAGGATTGCAGTATGGACATTGTGCCGGATCTGCTGCTTCGATGCCATCGGGGAACAGTTTTTCTTGGCGAAACCCGCAGTGCTGGCAGTGGTGGATGGCGACACGGGTGAGATCTGTGGGAAAATGGCACAGGGCGCAGGGCAGACCGGGCTGATATTCGACTGGCTCAAAGCCGGGATAGGCACAGTTGGGACAAGTGCTTTGAATCGCATTAACGAGGTTGGTGGTGGCTTTTGCAATCACGTTCATGCGGGTTGGGTTGTAGAGCGCCCGCATGTCAGTTTCTAGGTGAATGGTGGGCGATCGCCGCAGGGCTTCGGTCACGACGGTTAGCAGTTGTGCTTCACTGACAATGCCTTTCACAATCTCATTCGGGTTTTTAGTCGATGCGTGAGGCATGACGACCAATCCATGCTCTGGAAAGCCAATAGTTTGAGCAAAAATCTGCGCTTCTTCCACACTCCGAACGGTTGTATGGCTATAGTTTGTTTCTATAGAAATCTCTTGACCGAAAATCTCTAGGTTGTGAACGCGATCGACTAAGACGACTAACTCACAATTGCAGGCAATCATCGGAAAGCCAGGATGGGGTCCAAAGCTGCCTTCGCTGGCGATCGCCAAGCTTTCGCCCGTAAGCTCCAGTGCGTTTTCAGCCTTTAAGCGTGCGGTTGATCTTTGATCACCCGGTCGATCGCGATCGCGAGTAAAGGTGCCAAACCGATCCGTATTAAAGTTTTCGGGAAGCTGAAGCTTGATGCCTAACGCCTGTTCCAAAATGGGTGCAATCACTTTTTCTTTACGGTGCATCGTGGCTAGTACGCCAACCCGATTTGCAAAGAAGGTATGGGTCATCCGCGCGCTCCTCAACAATCGTTCATTTCACGCAAACTTGATTTGAACCGTGGTCTTCTCGACCAATCAAGCACCCTAACGCGTCGCTTGAGCGGCTACAGACAACCTTTGCATCATAACCGATCAACTTTTGGCGCTCGATGCGCATGGGCGTTGTTGGACTGCAACCTCTGCACATCCTTGAAGATAGCGGCTTGAAACTCGTAACGGAGAAACTGTCTCAGGTTTGGGTGGGCTTGCTCTAGAAAGGTGGGCGACATCTGCTGAACTGAGTTTTCTCATGGTCGGACAAAATTTGGCTTGTAATTTCCTAAGATGGAAGCAGTATTTTCTGGTTTAGCATGACCCCATCGCCCGACCGCACGTTATTGATCCGCAACGCCAGGGTTTTACTCCCCAATGGGCACTTTCAATCCGCTGACGTGTGGATTGAGGGAGGCTTGATTGGAGAGATTGGCTCAAACCTTGACCGCACGGCTGATACTGTTATTGAGGCTAACCATCTAACCCTGCTACCCGGCGTCATTGACCCCCAAGTGCATTTCCGTGAACCGGGGTTAGAGCACAAAGAAGATCTGACCACAGCATCCCGTGCCTGTGCCCGTGGCGGCGTGACGTCCTTTTTAGAAATGCCCAATACAAAACCGCTGACCATTAATCAGGCGGCCCTCAACGATAAGCTGACACGAGCCGCCCAAAAGTCTTTTGTGAACTTTGGCTTTTTTATCGGAGCCACGGCAGAAAACTTACCTGACCTGCAAACAGCAACTCCAACTCCCGGCATCAAGATTTTTATGGGGTCGATGCATGGCGATCTGCTGGTTGATCAAGAAGGCGCGTTAGATCGCATTTTTGCAACCGGCACCCGCCTGATCGCCGTTCATGCCGAAGACCAAGCGCGGATTGCCCAACGGCGGCAAGAATTTGCAGGCATTACCGATCCGGCCATTCATTCCGTGATTCAAGATAATCAAGCGGCGCTCAACGCAACGCAACTGGCGCTCAAATTGTCTAAAAAATATCGGCGACGACTCCATATTCTGCATCTTTCCACAGCAGAAGAAGCCGAACTGCTGCGTCAGGAGAAGCCAGCGTGGGTGACAGCGGAAGTCACACCCCAGCATCTGCTGCTCAATACGGGCGACTATGAAAAACTGGGGTCACTGATTCAGATGAACCCGCCGATTCGGAGTGTCCATGACAATGAGGTGTTGTGGCAGGCACTTCAGGATGGTGTGATTGATTTTATTGCCACCGATCATGCGCCCCATACGCTGGCCGAAAAGGGTCGGGCAACGCCCACAAACCAGGCGGATGAGGAAGCATCTGCAACGACCGTTTTTCTAGAGCCTGCCAAGGTGCCATCGGGAATGCCTGGAGTAGAAACCTCTTTGCCGCTAATGCTCACCCAGGCGATGCAGGGGCGATGTAGCGTGGCTCAGGTTTCTCACTGGATGTCTACGGCAGTGGCAAAAGCCTATGGGATTGTCGGGAAGGGCGCGATCGCTCCTGGTTACGATGCAGACTTAGTGCTGGTGGATTTAGACACGTATCATCCTGTCCTGCGCGAAGAACTTCAAACGAAGTGTGGCTGGAGTCCATTTGAGGGATGGAATTTGACTGGCTGGCCTGTGATCACGATCGTGGGGGGGCAAGTGGTATACGAGCGCGGCAAATTTAATGAACAGGTTCGCGGTCGAGCATTGATTTTTAACCCCTAGTCCAACGATAAGAACTCAAACACCTGCGTGTTGATTGATCTTGCGATCGCAAGAGACTTGATTCTCCTGCGATCGCGAATCCCAAACCTGATCCAAAATGATGCAGGCGCGATGACTCCGGTTTGATCAAGGCGACACGTTGAGATCGGTAACGGCACCCAGGCTGCTGGAGGATACCAGAGTGGCATATTTCGCCAGAACGCCAGAGGTATAGCGAGGGTTTGGCTTTTGCCATTGAGCGCGGCGACGATCTAGTTCTTCGTCAGGCACGTTGAGCTGCAACAAGCGGGCTGTGGCATCAATCGTGATGGAGTCGCCTTCGTGAACCAGGGCGATCGTGCCGCCCACATAGGCTTCCGGTGCCACATGCCCCACCACCATGCCGTAGGTGCCGCCAGAAAACCGTCCATCGGTGATCAGCCCAACGGCATCGCCCAAACCAGCCCCAATGATGGCAGAGGTTGGTGCCAGCATTTCCCGCATTCCAGGTCCGCCTTTGGGACCTTCGTAGCGAATGACAATCACGTCTCCGGCAACGATCTTGCCTGCCAGAATCGCATCCAGACAGGCTTCTTCAGAGTCAAACACCCGTGCGGGGCCAGTGATCTGTGCTTTTTTGATGCCTGTGATTTTAGCGACGGCTCCTTCGGTGGCCAGATTGCCTTTCAAGATTGCCAGGTGTCCCGTGGCGTACATGGGGTTAGTCCAGGGACGAATGACATCCTGGTCAGCGCGAGGCTCATCGGGAACCTGCCGCAAGCGCTCGGCAATGGTATCTCCGGCAATGGTGAGGCAATCGCCATGAATTAAGCCGTGGTTCAACAGCATTTTCATCACTTGAGGAATACCGCCCGCTTTGTGCAAATCGGTGGCGACATAACGACCGGAGGGCTTGAGGTCGCACAGCACGGGAACACGGGCACGGATGGTTTCAAAATCATCCAGTTTCAGGTCAACGCCAGCAGAATGGGCGATCGCCAAAAAGTGCAGCACCGCATTGGTCGAACCACCGACTGCCATGATCACCGCGATCGCGTTCTCGATCGACTGGCGGGTGATGATATCGCGAGGACGCAGATTATTGCGAATTGCCTCCACCAGGACTTTTCCTGCCAGTGCCGTATTCTCAGCTTTCTCAGGATCTTCCGCCGCCATCGTAGAGGAATACATTAGGCTCATGCCCATTGCCTCAAACGCCGAGGACATGGTGTTAGCCGTATACATGCCACCACAGGAACCCGCTCCTGGACAGGCATTGCGCTCCACGGACATCAGACGCACTTCATCAATGCGACCCGCACTATATTGACCCACCGCTTCAAAGGAACTCACCACGGTCAGGTCTTCTCCCTCCAGATGCCCTGGTTTGATGGTGCCACCGTAAACGAAGACGGCTGGAATATTCATCCGCGCCATCGCAATCATGGCTCCTGGCATATTTTTGTCGCAGCCACCGATCGCCAGAACACCATCCATACTCTGGGCGTTGCAGGCGGTTTCAATGGAGTCGGCAATCACATCGCGTGACACCAGGGAATACTTCATGCCTTCGGTGCCCATCGAAATGCCATCACTCACAGTAATGGTACCAAAGATCTGAGGCATGCCGCCCCCTAGCCGAATGCCTGCCTCTGCTTCCATTGCCAGGGCTGCGATTCCCATATTGCAGGGCGTGATCGTGCTGTGGGCGCTGGCGACACCCACGATGGGTTTCTGAAAGTCTCCATCACCAAAACCGACCGCTCGCAGCATAGCGCGATTGGGCGATCGCTGCACTCCTTCGGTAACGACTTTACTTCTCCAGTTCTCAGACATCCTGATTTTCCTAAATTTATGGGTCGGGTAGCAGATGTCAGATGTTCAGCTTCCTGTCAATTACTATAACTAAACAACTGCTCTTACCAATTCTCGCAGAACACTCCAACTTCATCTACCCAACAGTTAGGCTGAGATTTTCAGTCCAACGGCTCAAATCAGCGGCGGTAGAAACCCTGAACTCATTACTAGCGACTCTCAAACGTCCGCTGCATTTGAATTGTTGGGCGGCAACGCAATGAGTGTTGCCATTTCTTTTAGCTTGCAAACGGTATTCCAGTTACGATCCGTCATGGGTACACCAATTAACTTCTCGCTACTCGCAGCAAGCTTAGACCTACCGATGCCTTCCGGTGCATGTAGATAAAAGATGCTACCGATCAAACAAAACCGCTCGCTATCCTTCTTCAAGCTTTCCAGTTTCTTCAAATCCGGGTTCTCTGGTGCAAATGCTAAAAAACCAAGGTGCAATGAACTAGGTTCAGATTCTGCTTCTGGAAATGGATTATTCGTAATTGCCGTTTCAATTTCAGAAAGTTCGATCACAAGAACATGTGGCTTGAATCCGCATCGTTCTCTGATTTCAATGCCAAGTCTTTTGGAGAAGCTAGAAATGTCTTTTGACACACTTTGAAATACCACGTTGCCACTTTGAATGTATGTTCTAACATTGCTGGCACCAAGGATCTCAAAAATGGACGCGAGATCCTTCATTAGCAAAGAGTTTTTGCCGCCGACATTAATTCCTCTGAAAAGTGCAATGTATGTATGCATAAACCACATGAATTCACTGACTGGCTCTCCCGGTTTTGTGGTTACAAGTAAGTCTTATGTAGCCGTAACAGGGCGTTTCAGCCCTTTATTACGGAAAATTTTGTATCTTATGCTACGGTTAAAACCGGGGATCAGGGAGAGCCATTTAATTCTCATTCCTAAGCAACTTGATAGAGGGACTGCTGAACTGGAATTTCAATCACAAATTCTGCTCCCTGTCCTGGTATAGATTGGCAGTAGAGTTTGCCGCCATGTTTTTCGGTGACAATTTGGTAGCTAATGGAAAGCCCCAGTCCGGTGCCTTTGCCGATCGGTTTGGTGGTAAAAAACGGCTCAAATAGTTTATCACAGATGCTTTTCTCAATCCCAGAACCATTATCGGCAATGCGGATGGCGATCGCCTGATGCGGCAAGAATTCTGTACGAATGATGATCGTACTGGGATTCTCTTTGATGTCCGCAAAACCACGTTCTTGATCCCGTTCTTCTAGGGCATCAATGGCATTGCTGAGAATGTTCATAAAGGCCTGATTTAGTTGGCTAGAGTAACATTTCACGGGGAGCAGTTGTTCGTAGTCGCGAATAATCTGAATGCCGGGATGATCGGGTCGAGCTTTGAGACGGTGTTGCAAAATCACCAGGGTACTTTCAATGCCTTCATGGATATCGATCGGGCTGGATTGTGCTTCATCCAGGCGGGAAAAGTTTCGCAGAGACAGGACAAGTTGACGGATGCGATCGCTGCCCAGTTTCAAAGAATTGATCAGCTTGGGTAGATCCTCTGCCAGATACTCGACATCAACCTCGTCCATCCATGCCTGAATTTTTGGGTGGGGGTGGGGGTGGCACTCCTGGTACAACTCCAGAAAAGTTATCAGATCCTGGATATGTTCTTCGGCGGGGATAAGGTTGCCGGCGATGAAATTGATGGGATTATTAATTTCGTGGGCGACACCTGCCACTAATTGCCCCAGAGAGGACAATTTTTCACTCTGCACCAGATGCACCTGAGTCTGTTTCAGATGATCCAATGTCTGAGAGAGTTCAGTTGTGTGTTGTTCCAATCTTTTTTGGGCATCCGCCAGTTGCAGATGCACTCGAATCCTTGCCAGTGCTTCTTCATGCTGGATGGGTTTGGTAATGTAATCCACTGCGCCCAGGCTCAACCCTTTGACCTTATCCACCGAGTCGGAAAGGGCTGTCATAAAAATCACAGGGATGTCGCGGGTGGTGGCATCTGCTTTGAGTCGCTGGCAGGTTTCAAACCCGTCAATGCCTGGCATCATCACATCCAGCAGAATGATATCAGGCTGATAGGACTGAAGGCGTTGCAGGGCCGCTTCTCCACTTTTGGCGATCGCCACCCGATAACCAATCTCACTCAGGACATCAAATAAGACTTGAATGTTGGTAGGGTTATCATCTACCACCAGAATGGTTCCAGATGGGGTTTCAGCAGACACAGGCAGACTCCTTAGATTATGCAAGATTGAAAGTTACAAATGAGAAATTCCTACTAGTAGACGGTTTGAAGGTTCAGTTTTGCGCTAGAGCATGAGGTTCGAGCAGATCAAGAATGGCTTCGTCATCAAACTTGTGACTCAGATCCAGCAATTTGTTCGCAAAGGGCGCATACTGCGGATTGAGTTGCTTGAGGCGGTTGGCTTCCTGCTGGATATCGCTCATAAAGCCATCTTTGGCCGCTTGATAAAGCGTGACCAGTTCCGCTGGCAATGGCACAATCCAATCCGCACTATTCGCAACGCTGACGGAAACTCCTTCCGCTTCTGCTGGCGTTTCATAAATCCATTGCAACTCCAGGTGACGCTGCAACTGACTGAGCAATCCATTAAACTCAATCGGCTTGGGGAAAAAGCTATCACATCCTGCATCGATCACATCCTGCATATTCACCTGAGACAGGCTGGCAGGGGAAGCAATGATGGGCAGTTTGACGAAATCGGGTAAGGCTCGCAGGCGGCGGGTCATTTCCAGTCCGCCCATTTTGGCCATCATCACATCAGTAATGATCAAATCGGGGCGCAGTTGGAGGGCAGTATCCAGACCGGACTGCCCATCTTCTGCCTCAGCCAGCTTAAAGCCCAGGGGTTCCAGCATTCCCATCACTACGGCGCGATTTTCCCGGTGATCGTCAATCACCAAAATTTTGCGCTGGTGGCCCTGATAGCCAATGACTTTTTGGTGGTTCGCCGCCGGTTGCGCAAGCCAATCTCTGGCGATGGGTACATCGACCTCAAACCAGAATGTGCTGCCTTTACCGGGGGTGCTGCTGACCTGGATGGTGCTGCCCATCATCTGGACAATTTGCTGACTGATGGACAGTCCTAATCCGGTGCCTTCACTATTGCGATCGCGCTTTCCAGCCTGCTCAAACGGCAAAAAGATCGCAGTCAATTTTTCGGTTGGAATGCCAATGCCGGTGTCTTCGACCTGGAAGCGAATTCTGGTGGAAGGGATGGGGGGTGTGGGGTGGGGGGCGTGGGAGGATTCTCCAGACTCCACGACTGTAACGGCAAAGGTAACGTTGCCGAAGTCGGTAAATTTGACGGCGTTACTGAGCAAGTTCAGCAATACCTGGCGCAGGCGCTTGTCATCGGCATAGACTGCCGTGGGCAGATTCGGCATGGGGCGGTAAGCGAAGGCAATCCCCTTTTGCTCGGCTTTAATGCGGCAGATTTCTACAGTAGTTGTGAGGAAGTTGGCAAAGTGGAAATCCTGGGGATAGAGATCCATCTTTTGCACTTCCAACTTCGACAGATCCAGAATGTCGTTGATCAGGGTCAGCAGGTGGGAAGCGCACTGATGAATCACGCCCAACCCCTTCTGTTGTTTAGCCGTGGTGGCGGGGTCGCGCTGGAGAATCTGAGCATAGCCCATGACGCCGTTCAGCGGAGTGCGAAGTTCGTGGTTCATGTTGGCAAGGAACTCACTCTTGGCATGGTTCGCAACTTCTGCTGCTTCCTTGGCAATTTGAAGTTGACTCAAATTTTGCTCCAACATCTGGTTACTTTGCTGGAGTCCACTTTCCGCTTGATTCCGTTTCAGGGTTTCGCGCCGAATCAGAGAGTACGTCCAGAGAATAATTGCCAGGTTGAGTCCAATCCCGATGACAAACGCTCCCATTGCCTGAATCGCAGTCGTTGTAGCCGCTTGCTGTTTCAGCCGTATGGACACGGTTTCGTTGGCTTCGATCTGTTGGATCAGCAACGTCGCTTCGTCAAACAGTAAGGTTGGCGATCGGTCAATGGCAGCATCTAGCCCTTTTGTTTGCCGAAGTTCAATGCCCTGCCGCAGGTGTCGCAGGCGTCGAATGATGAATGCTTCTAGCCGCTGACCTACGGCCGTTTCTTGTGCATGAAAATCGGTTTGCATTGAGGCTTGCAGTTGCCGCATTTCCTGATCCACATCGATCATGCGCAGTCCAAATACCTTCAAGGTAGATTTTTCCTCGGTCAGCAGGTATCGTTCCTGCAATCGTTCAGTATCCTTGAGGGCACTGGTCAGAGATCTCAGGGTATTGAGGGTTGCTAAATCTTCAGCAATCTGGTGGTTAATGTCCAGGGTGCGGTTTGCGCTCCCGAGGGCGATACCACTGGCAGCCAGCGCCAGGGAGGTAGCCACTCCCAGGCTTGCAGCAACGGTTTTGAGAAAATTGGGTTGTCGGTTCATTGCTCCTATCTCCTGCCTGACTCCTTGTTTCTATGACCGCACCGTATGCAGCCCAAACTTTTCAAAGACTGCCATGGCCTGATCGCTGCTTAAAAAATCCAGATATGCCTGCATTTCCTGGGCATGGGCAGAGGCTTTGACCAACGCTCCACAGGCTCGGATCGGATCATAAGAATCCTTTGGTGCGGTCGCTAACACCCTGACTTTGGCAGAGCTTTTCGCTTCTGAGAGATAGGTAATACCCACTTCAGCCTCTCCTTGCTCAACGGCGGCCAAAACTTCCCGCACATCTACCTTGACGACCACGGCCTTCGACTCCACAACTTGAGTAATCCCCAACCGGGTCAGCAGACTATGGGTATACCGACCCATCGCAAGATTGTTGTTGCCGATCGCCACGGTTTTGATGCGATCGCTGGTTAGCTCGCGGAAATCAGACAGTTGCAGGGATGAGTTAACCGGAGCGATCGCTACAATATCCGTAGTCAGCAGTTCCTTGCGGCGTTCCCGGACAATCAGCCCCTTGGCTTGCAACTTATCCAGCGGTGGAAGATCTGCAAAAAAGACGCCATCAAAAGGTTCTCCCCGCTCAACTGCCGCCTGTATCACGGCAGAACCAGCAAAGATCGAGTTAATCACAACGTTGGGATGGTCGCGCTGGTAGAGATCTTCAATCTCTTTCATCGGACTGCGTATCATGCCCGCGCCACCAAAGTTTAAGGTAATGACCTGACTTGGCGGGGATGAACAGCTATTCAACCAGAGCGAAAACATCAGGGACATAAGGCATAATCCAATCGCCTGGAAGGGCTTCATAGGAATTTTACGAAAGTCTTCACTGATTAGAGTTCCCGAAAATTCCTTCTTCTAACCCAAATATTGCCTTATAGCAGTTTTCATTTTTATGAGGTGCAGGCATGAGGTGCAGGCAAGGAGCTTAAGCCCCTTGTTTCACGGCACAAGGCATACTTCACTGAATCGAAAACTGCTATGTACTGCCAAGCCTGTAGACGAAAATGCGGTGCCGGGGCGGACTCCCACAGCACCCTCAGGGGTTCAACATTAGAAGTTGTTGCCGTTCGATCGGATCATGGATTAATTCGGCTCCGACATTAAGCTGGTTGACGATGTCAAAAATCTTGGCCGCTTGTAGGTGGGCAGCCATATTTTGCCACAAGCGTTGCCCAATTTTGAGGTGAGTTGCCTGTTTCTGGTCGGCGGGAATCAGAGAGTAGGCGGACTGCTGGACGCGATCGTGGAAAAATTTATGGACACAGACACTGGAGGAAACGGCCTGCCATCCTGCTTGTTGCGGGTTATTAACAGCTGCCCCCGCCTGAAAGAACTTATAAGCCTCATTTTGCGGTACAACGTTCCGCTTCACCCGCCGCAAACAACCTCTCGAACTCAACGCAAAGACTCTAAACGGTCGGGTGCAAGCGGATTGTTATGTGGCGATCGTTAGGTCATTGAAATCACTGGGTAGTTATAACTCTCCCTGACAACTAAACCATCTTTCCAATAACCAATCGAGATCTGATTGCTTTTGTTATCAATGACTTGATCACCATATCTGATGGTGAAATCATTGTACCAATTGGAAACTACAACGAAGTCATAAGTATGATCGGCTGAGACTGCAATATCTTGACTGATCAACCTAGACTCTCTAAATTCAACCAACATTTCGTTAAAAAAGATTACTCTTCCTTGGCGACAGGCTTCTTTTCCTATAGTGACTGTACCGTCACCTTCAATCATCACAATATCCTCAGCATAGTATTTTTCCAATGCAACTGAGGTTTGAAAGGTTACAACGAGGTGGTTAATGTCTTCTAGCTTGGATTGTAATTCTTCGAGAGTCATGGCAATAGACGTGTTGAGTTGAGTTGTTTAGATACTTCTCAAGAAGTTCTATTATTCCAATGTTGGGCAGGGCATTAGCACCTCAGAAACTAATTAATAATTTCTCCTTTGTTATTAGCCAACTTTTCACGCCATTTTTGGAGTTCCTCAGGTGTTTGTCTCACCCAATCTGTCACTTCACCAACGATTTTTAATGGTGCTTGGGAGCGATATGAGCGTGTCGGATTGCCCGGAAATTTTTTGTCTGTAACATTCGGGTCATTTTCAAAACCCCCTGTCGGTTCAACGATATAAACACGTTCACGTCCATCGCCTTTTGCTAATGCAGCAGCTAGTCCCGCTCCATTAACAAGGGCTGCAAAATAAATGTGATTCATTTTGAGTTCAGATTTGTAATTAGAACTGCCCCCTGCTGTCAGCAAATCTCCAACCGACAAATCTGCTTTCGTCCCATGATAAAAAGGGCCTTTGTCAGAAGGTTTATCCTTAAACGAAGTTGCTAATTCATAATTCTTTTTTGCCTTGTCAGGGTCGCTTAAGTCCTCATAGCATTTAGCAATGTTTGAATATAGAGAAGGGAAAGCACTCTTAACAGAGTCGTTATTTATTTTTAATGCAAACTGCAAAGTCGTTTCGAGCCATTTTAATTTATCGGAAACATTTTTTTGATGTCGGGCTACATAATGAGCTGAAATAAATTTTTCAAAGTCGTATGCCGCTTCGTTCCAGGCTTGAAGAAATAGTTCACTTGCTTCTTCAGGGTTGCCTTTTTCTTCCATGCCCATACCTTGAAGACAAAGTTTAACAACATTGTTGCTTGGGTTGAATTCCATAATCATTTTGTCTCCTAATTATCGTAATATCGCCGTATTCTAAACAATTACTAGACAGTAAGTGGCGAGTTGTTAAGTACTGAAACATACAACAAACTTGGCGACGGATTCAACTATGAACACAGTCTATCAAAACTTGCCAGTTATGCTTCAATCAAGAACTTACGACCACTTAGAGATCTCAACCCGCAGATACCTCCTCAGTACGCCCTCACCGAAAGCCAAAGCCACATAACTTGTTATTAGACGGAACCTTTCCGCAGATCCATCCCAAAACAGGCGGATTGGCAGACAGTTTCCGCAGATCACCCTGTTTTAGGTAGATAGGCGGAAATTTTCCGTTTGGTTCGCTTCTCCGGGCGGATCGACGGGAATTTTCTGTATATTCTCTGAATTGGCTGAATAAATGGGTAACTTCTACATAATATTCTGAGCAGAGAAAATAGAGACTTTCGGCGTCACTCCTTTCTACAGACTCCGAGCATTCCACAGAAATCGGTTTTGCTCGCGTGACTCTTTGCAATGTCACCCCGATCGCTCCCCTCTCAATGCTGCCTTTGAGGAATAAACGGGCACTCTAGCGTCGTCAGCGGTAGTTTTTCTGCTCTAGACGTAAAGCCTATGCACTTGTCTCCTAGTCCCCTTTCTGCCAGCATTCACGAACTGCAAACCCTGATCATGTCGTTCCATCCTGCGATCGTCATTGAGACGGTGGAGGAAGAGCGGGTGCAGACGTTGTTGCAAGAAGCCACGCAGGACATGAAAATGCAGTTGCTGGAGTGGAGTATTACTCAGGGCTTGGCGCGATCGCACAGTGCGTCTGGCAATACTGGCACGTCGGAGAATCGCTGGGTTGATGAATGTGCCCCACCAGGGGCGCACAAGCCTGCTGCCTTTGAAGACACCGCTGACCCGCTGAAGGCGTTGAAGTGCTTGCAGGACATCAGCTTCAAGGCGGTGTTTTTGCTCAAAGATTTTGCCCGACACCTGGATGATGCTGAAGTGGCACGTCAGTTTCGAGAAGTCATCCAACTGTTTGCTCAAAGCCGATCGGCGATCGTCCTCACAGGCAACGCCATCAAATTACCAGCCGAAATTGCCCACGATGTCGTTTACTTCGACCTCAAACTGCCGGGACGCGATGAATTGCAGCAAGTGGTTGCCGATGTGATGCGATCGCTACGTGTCAAAAACCGCGTGCAAATCGAACTGCAGGATGCAGATATTCCCGCGCTCGTGCAGGCATTGAGCGGGATGACCTTGAAGCAAGCACGACAGGTCATTGCCTATGCCGCGCTGGAAGATGGCAAACTGACGCTGCAAGATGTCGGGCGCATTCTTCAGCGTAAAGCCCAGGTCATTCGCGATGGCGGCGTGCTGGAATACTTCCCCACCAGCGATGTGCCTGTGGATTTGGGCGGCTTTAACGGGCTCAAGCAATGGCTGGCTCAGGCGCGAGTGGGCTTCAGCCCGCAAGCGCAGGCGCTTAATCTGAAACCGCCCAAAGGCATTCTCATTGTGGGCATTCAGGGTTGCGGCAAATCTCTGGCAGCGAAAGCGATCGCCCGTGCCTGGAAAATGCCCTTGCTCAAGCTCGATACCAGTCGCCTGTATGACAAATATGTGGGTGAATCGGAGAAAAACTTTCGGCAGGCGATCGCCCTGGCAGAGTCAATGGCTCCCACGGTGCTGTGGATTGATGAAATCGAAAAGACCTTGGGCGGCAGCACGGGCGGCGATGCCGATGGAGGGCTAAGTCGGCGACTCTTCGGTTCCTTTCTCACCTGGATGCAAGAAAAAGCGCAGGAAATCTTTGTCGTCGCTACGGCCAACGATCTCTCCCAACTGCCGCCCGAACTACTGCGTAAAGGACGGTTTGACGAACTCTTTTTCGTCGATTTGCCCAACGACGCTGAACGTACCACCATCCTGCAAATTCACCTGACGCGACACCGACAAGCGCCCCAGCATTTCGACATGGCTGCGTTGGTCAAGGCGATCGACGGGTTCAGTGGTGCCGAAATTGAGCAAGCAGTCATCGCTGCTCTTTATCGCGCCCTTTACCTGCAAAAGCCGCTTGATACCGCCATTCTGCTCGAAACCATCAAAGCTACGATTCCCCTTTCGGTATCCCGCCGCGAAGATTTGCAGAAACTGAGAGCGATCGCCCAAGAACGCTTTGTCAGCGTACGATAACTCTACAGTCGTGTGTTGATACTGAAAGGAAGACTGGTAGTGAGAGGAGAAAGGTTATACTCGTCTGGTAGAGACGCTGCTGTAGCCTTCGATGGAGCTACTACGGTTTGGGACGTGGCATCAAGATGTTCGCCCCACTCTTGAAGGTCTAGACAAGACGGTATACGGTTATGCTTAAAGCAACGAAGGCAGAGTAGGGGATGCTGTATCTGGCGCAGGTACAAAAAAAAGGGCTTTTAGGTAAAGCGGGGCTACAGCTCTTGGCGCGTCAGAAGTCTGAAAACGCTTGGGCCTTGCTGCCTGAAGAGGAGGTTATTCTTTCAGGCGAGGCCAGTAGCTTCAGTGAAGGCATGTTTGTTCTGGTTGAGCTGGGCGCTAACCGTCAGGTTCTGACCGTCAACGATGCCAAAGAATGGTTGTTGGGGCTAGTGCAGAATTTTTTGGTCAACGGTATCACGCCTGCGTTCTTGCAGCAAGAAACTGAACGGGCAGAGCAATGGCGGCAGTCTCTAACCCTGCAAAGCCAGGAACTCGATCGCCGTGCGTTGGAGCTAGAAGCGCGCAAAGAACAAATCCAGGAGATGGAAGAAAAACTCAAGCGCGAGAAAAAGGCGCTGGATGCTCTCTCGTCGCAACATAAATCGCAAAGCAATCCCGCAAATTAGAGGTTCATTTTGTCGGGACGTTCCATGGAACGTCCCGACAAAATACGGCACCTGCTGATCAGCAGTCACACCAAGGCGATAGGGGCAGCAAGCGGCTGGACACCTGTGAGGCTAAACGCTCGCACTTCCGTGATTTTGACATTAATCAGTTTGCCCTGCATTGTCGCAATGTCGCCAGGGAAGAAGGTCAGGCGATTACTGCGAGTGCGTCCCATCACCTGAGTTGGATCTTTGGTGTTTTGGGCTTCGACTAGCACTTCTTCGATGCGACCGCGGTAGCGTTCCGATCGTTCAGTCGCTTTCGTCGAAACCAGTCGATTGAGCTGCTGGAGGCGATCGGTTTTCACCGCTTCACTCACCTGATTGTCCCATAGCGCCGCGGGTGTATTCGGACGCGGCGAATAAGCAGCTGTATTCACCAGATCGAAACTCAGCTCATCCACCAACTTCAGGGTTCGCTCAAACTGCGCGTCGGTCTCACCCGGAAAACCCACGATCGCATCGGCACTGATTGAGGCGTCTGGCATGTAGTGACGAATGGTGTCAATAATGCGGCGATATTTCTCGTGCGTGTAGCCCCGCGCCATCGCTTTGAGCAGCTCATTGTCACCCGACTGGAAGGGAATGTGGAAATGTTCGCAGACTTTGGGCAACTCGGCGCACGCACGAATCAAGCGTTCCGTGAAATAGCGAGGATGACTGGTCGCGAACCGGATGCGCTCAATGCCCGGTACATCGTGGATGTAGTAGAGCAGATCGGTCAGCGTATGTTGATGACGGCCTTCAGGCGTGGAGCCAGGGAGATCGCGCCCATACGCATCAATATTCTGTCCTAACAGAGTAATTTCTTTGAAGCCTTGCTGTGCCAGTGCTTCAATTTCAGCGCGAATCGCTTCGGGCGTGCGGGATTGTTCTACACCACGCACGTTCGGCACCACGCAATAGGTGCAGCGCTCGTTGCAGCCATAGATGACGTTGACCCAAGCCGTGACCGTACTGTCGCGTCGCGGTTTGGTAATGTCCTCCATGATGTGGAGCGGTTCCGTCGCCACCACCTGATTGCCGCTAAACACGTCCTCCAGCAAATCTTGCAGCCGGTTGGCATGTTGAGGCCCCATCACCAGATCGAGTTCTGGCACCCGTCGCAGAAGCTGTTCGCCTTCTTGCTGTGCCACACAACCCGCGACAATCAGCGTCAAATCAGGCTGAGTTTGCTTCCGAATTGCCTGTCTGCCGAGATACGAATACACCTTCTGCTCGGCGTTATCACGAATGGTGCAGGTGTTGTAGAGAATGAGGTCGGCATCATCGGGTTGCTCTGCCCACTCGAAGCCCATCGTTTCCAAAATGCCAGCCATACGCTCAGAGTCGGCTTTGTTCATCTGGCAGCCGAAGGTGGTGATGTGATAGCGGCGAGAAGCAGCGGTCATGGGGCGCACATTGAATGGTCAGTCTTAGATCTTATAACAGTCCACAATGAATGAGCCTGTAGTGGCGTGACCGATCGCGTCCCCACAGGCTCACCGTCCCTACAGGTTGGACGTTTCTCTGTTTCGCCGGTCTGCTAAATCGCCTTATAAACCGGTTGCGGGGTCGTGCTCAACCGCATTGGGATCGATGCCCATCGGCGACACGATGTCGCGGAATAGGGTAATTTGTTCGCTAAATTCTAACAGCCTAATCTGACTAAACAGAGACTCAGCTTCAGCTGACAGCTTGTAGTCAGACGGTACATTGTCTCCACATAATGTAGCGACCGGACGATCGCGATTAAACCCACCGCAGACAGAAGCCCACAATGTCCCCACAGACAGAGGGAACCCTGTTATGCTGGGCAGCCTTAAAACGGTGCACGATCGACCGCATGTAAGCGCACAACAAGAAACGCTCAGCACTGCTTTAAACGAACGGTTCTCAACTAACGGTTTTCAACCAACAGAACAACGGCATAAGCCGAGATGCCTTCTTCGCG
Source organism: Stenomitos frigidus ULC18 (assembly GCF_003003795.1). Classification (GTDB taxonomy): domain Bacteria; phylum Cyanobacteriota; class Cyanobacteriia; order Leptolyngbyales; family Leptolyngbyaceae; genus Stenomitos; species Stenomitos frigidus_A. The sequence goes on from NZ_PVWK01000001.1 coordinate 19,143, forward strand.
TCCGGTTGCATCAAGCGTTTCGTTGGTCGTCGCTTTGATGCCGACTTGGTCAGGCTGCAAATGGAGAGCGGTTGCCAGACGATCGCGCATCGCTTGGATATGTGGCTTCAGTTTCGGACGCTCTGCGACGATGACCGAGTCAATGTTGCCAATCTTCCAGCCTTTCGCTTGTACCAGTCGATCGACCTCTGTGAGCAGCACCACACTGTCGGCACCTTTCCATTTGTCATCAGTCGGTGGAAAGTAATGACCAATATCGCCCAGACTAAGGGCACCTAACAGGGCATCCATAATAGCGTGAGTGAGCACATCTGCATCGCTGTGACCCAGCAAGCCTAGTTCATGCTCGATTTTTACCCCTCCCAAAATGAGCGGACGATCGCTAACTAGGCGGTGTATGTCATACCCGTTACCAATCCGAATGTTAGTCATCAGCGTTCAGCGCTCGGCTTTTCGATTATAGGCTGACGAGCGGCAGTCAATTGAGCCTAAACATGGGGCTATAGCGGTCAGCATGCAGCGCTCAGCAGTCAGATCAAGGCTGACCGCTGAGGGCTTGCTTAACGATCAACTCTCCAACTTCAACCCTCAGTTTTGAAATTAAGGCTGATTGCTGACCGCTGACCGCTGACCGCTGACCGCTGACTCTACGCGATCGGCACCAAATCGGCATAATGCGCTGCCAGATCAGCATCAGTCAGACTGTCGATTGGGTCTTGGGGCGTCCAAAGCAATTCAAAGGCTAGCAAAAAGTGCGATCGCAGCAGCGTAATTTCTGACAACACATCGCGCAGCAGTGAGGTTGAGTAAATTTCGTTAAACAGAGGCTCATCGTCGGCAGTGCCAAGCAGCAGCGTAACCACAATATAAGCCGAATGCTCATTGGGATGATCGGGTGCCACTGGTTGCTGCGTGACGACTCCATTCACGTTGGTCAATGTTTCGGCGCTAAATTTAGCACGCTCTTGTAAAGAAAATTGATTAAATAATGCTTCCGCTTCTTCACGGCTATCAACCGTTTGCGACCCTGCCATGACATGTGTCCAAAAATCAGCGTTCTCCAGCAGTGTCTTCGCTGTCTCTTGCAACAACTCAAACAGTCCTTCTGGTGTGGCAGTATTGGCTTGTAGTGCAATGTCGGAAAACTTAATCTGAAGCCGTCGCGCACGCGATCGCAGCGCAACTTGTAGTCTGCTAACGGTCACAATCTCGTTTGTAAGTTCGGTCTCGTCAACGTCTTGAAGAGCGGACGATGCCTGCAAATCTTGTTCCATAACACCCTGTCTTGATCAATTGGTTCTCTTAAAGTGCGTTTTAAAGGGCTGACTAATTCCCTTCACGGTTGCCTTTAAAGCTGCACCATCTCTGTATATTCCGTTAGCAGTTCGTCATACGTGAGACTATCGGATGACTCTTGCGGGCTCCACAGCAGTTCAAAGGCCATGAGGTAATCGGATGGGAGCGATGCTAGCCGCTCCAGAGCCTGACTCAAGTCTTCCTGGGTGCGTATCTGGCTAAACAACTGCTTGTCGTGGGCTGTGCCTACCAGCAATGTCACCACAATGTATGAAGCTGGGCCTTCCTCTGGGTCAGGTTTAAACCCATCACGTTTGTTGACTCTGCCGCCCACGTTAGTCAGTGTCTCGACGCTAAACTTGCTGCGTTCCACGATCGAAAGCTTGTTAAAAAGGGCTTGGGCGTCTTCCCGACTTTTGACCGTCTGCGAGTCTGCCAGTACATGTGACCAATTTTCTGGCATTCTGAGCAGGGCTAAAGCTGCTTCTTGCACGAGCTGTAATAACCCTTCGGACGTGTCGGTATCGACTTCCAGGCTAAGCTCAGTTAGCTCAGACTGAATCTCGCGAGCCTCTGCTAGCAACGCCACCTGAATTTTGCTGACGGTGACGATATCGTTGTCTAGTTCTTGGGTGCCAGACGCGCCGCCGTTGTTTCGCATGGCTTTAAACACGAAAAACACGAGACCAAAGACCACGATCGCCGAAACACCAATAAAGAATAGGGCGACAATCCAGCCGATCCCAGAGTTGTTGGTCGAAGCTTGGCCGTTGTTGTTGCCATTGTTGTTGCCATTGTTGCGGTACGGGTCGTTGTAAACACCAGGGCCCACTGGCACCGGAACAATGACAGGCCCACCCCCGCCGTTGTAGTAACGATCGCGCTGGTAAGAGGGGCTGTTGTTGAAACCGCTAGAGCCAGAAGACCGAGATGGGGAAGACTTTGACGGAGAAGAGCGCGACGGAGACGAACGGAAGGAGCCTCCACCGCTACGACCACCGCTGCTGCGGGCAGAGGCTTCTGACGCGATCGTCAGGCGGAGTTGGGTGGACTCTGTCGGCAGGTGAATGGTGAGTGTGCCAGCCAGCAACGTGCTTGTTGCAATCGCACAGTAGCGTCGGAGTTTTGAATGTCCCATAAATTGCAGCTTTGGATGTAAGCCCGACTAACGTTAAAGCTACCCTGCTTCTTATTTTAAGCAATCAGCCTTCAGGCGTCTCTGAATCGTATGATTCTTGACTTGACTGATCCTCAAGCCACTGGTCGTAAAGGTCGGGACGACGATCGCGTGTACGCTCAATTTGTTGCGCTTTGCGCCACTGCGCGATCGCTTGGTGGTTGCCAGATAACAACACCGCTGGTACGTCCCATTCCCGAAACACAGCCGGGCGGGTGTATTGAGGAAAATCTAACAGCCCATCTTCAAAACTCTCAGCCTTCAGCGATTCTGCCTTGCCGACGGTGCCAGGCAACAACCGGATGACGCCGTTCAAGAGTGCCAGTGCTGGAATTTCGCCGCACGTCAGCACAAAATCGCCCAGCGAAACTTCTTGAGTCACGAGATTGAGCACTCGTTCATCGACGCCTTCGTAGTGTCCACAGATGATGACAAGCTGTTTGTAGTCGATCGCGAACTGCTGGAACATTGCCTGGTGCATTGGTTTACCCTGCGGTGTCATCAAAACAACCGCTCGTCGGGGCAAGGCGGGTAACGACTCCACGGCCGCAAAAATCGGTTCTGGTTTCATCAGCATGCCTACACCGCCGCCGTAGGGCTCATCGTCTACCCGGTGATGCTTGTCTGTCGTAAAGTCGCGTGGGTTCGTGCAATGCACTGTGGCGATCGCTTTGCTAAAAGCCTTGCCGAGCAACCCTGAACTGAGGGGAGAAGCAAAAAAATCGGGAAATAAAGTGACAAGATCAAAGCGCATTGCAGTTGGACTTTAGACTATGAACTGTAGACTAGAAAAGACAGGAGTCTAGCAGGTTTGGGTCGTCTAGGGTCAAAAATTGACTGCCTCAACCCTAGCAGTTGTATCAAAAGATCGAATAAAATTCCGTGGTCGTTTAGGCAGCTAGAAAGAATAACCTGAACAAGTTGCGGCTGAAAAGTCCATTCACTGGTGCCCTTATGGGAAAAACGTTCAACTTATTTCTTCTGGATTCCTTAGATTACGTTTCAACAATCTGGCATGATGAAGCCTAGGATAGCGAGAAGCTTAAGGTGCAGTTGGTGCCTGCAGTAGCGATCGCGATCGGCGTCTTAATCTCATCCCTCTCGGGCGCTTGTGCTGAGCAAACATTATGATGATGAGGACAATGAGCGGTCAGGCGGCAACATGAACAAACGCAGCGTCTACACCTCAGTCATGAAACTATGGGAACGCCTTTTCCCCATTGCGTCTGGGGTTACAACGTCGCAAATCGAATTTCAGTCCCTTGGAGAGAACATGCCCCAATCTACGAAAACTGCCATCATGGTGATTGGGGGAGCGGAGGATAAGGTTCATGGACGAGAGATTTTGCACAGCTTCTTTGGTCGTTCCGGATCGGCCGATGCTCGGATTGCGATTATTCCTTCTGCTTCCCGTGAGCCTGCCATCATCGGCGATCGCTACCTGACCATCTTTGGTGAGATGGGCGCAAAAGGCATTGAAATCCTGGATATTCGGGATCGCGAACAGTGCGAAGACCCACTCATGCAAAGCTATGTCGAAAACTGTACGGGCGTTTTTATGACAGGGGGCGATCAATTGCGCCTCTGTGGGCTGCTGGCTGATACACCACTGATGAAAACAGTCAGAGAGCGAGCCCAAAAAGGTGCGATCACGCTGGCGGGAACCAGCGCAGGCGCAGCTGTCATGGGTCATTACATGATTGCTGGTGGAGGCAGTGGCGAATCGCCCAATCGATCGCTGGTTGATATGACAACCGGACTGGGTATTATTCCTGGAGTCATCGTGGATCAACATTTTCATAACCGCAACCGGATGGCTCGTTTAATGAGCGCGATCGCGGCCTACCCCGATCGGATGGGCATTGGCATCGATGAAGATACCTGTGCTGTCTTTGAGGGAGATGGTACGCTGCAAGTAATTGGTAAAGGAACCGTGACTGTTTTGGACCCAGCTGAGCTTTGTTACACCAATCAAACGAAAGTTGGTGCGACTGATCCGCTAAGCATTGGCAATCTTCGGTTACACATCCTGAGCCACAGCGATCGCTACGATTTACATAAACGAGTACCGATCTTTTCTGGCTGCGGCATCGCTTAGCGATTGACACGGTTAGAAGTTGCCCTTAGACGGCGACAGCACTATTTAATTCTTGCAAGATCTTTTAGTCCCTCTCTGCCACTGGCACTGCCCCCTTTTCACCTTGAGGACGAAATCTTCTTTTCTACCTTCTTCTTCATATCGGCTGAATCTCCTGTTAAATGGGAGTTTTGAGCCAAAGCTAGCTATCTTTTAGCCTGTAAATGTTCGCAATGAACAGTCTCGTGGCTTTTGAGAGTTTGAAACTGTGTAATCGTTCCCTTAGCTCTATTTATAGTCGTAAACAGCGCTTGAAACTGGTACTCAATCAGCCGCATCAGAGTCCCTCCTAAGAATTCAGTCTCATGAAAATACTCAAAGTACAGACATTACGTGGTCCCAACTATTGGAGCATTAGACGCCAAAAGCTCATCGTGATGCGTCTGGATTTGGAGGATCTGGCAGATAAGCCCTCAAATGTCATTCCTGGCTTCTATGAGGGGCTGACAGAGGCATTGCCTAGCCTGATTGAGCATTTCTGCTCGCCGGGTTGCCGAGGAGGGTTTCTGAGCCGTGTTAAAGACGGCACCATGATGGGGCACATCATTGAGCATGTTGCCCTGGAACTGCAGGAACTGGCAGGTATGGTGGTTGGCTTTGGGCGTACCCGCGAGACGGCGAATCTTGGCACGTATCAGGTCGTGTTTGAATACCAGGATGAGCAAGCCGGACGCTACGCGGCTAGAGCCGCGGTGCGTCTTTGTCAGAGCATTATTGAAACGGGTCACTACCCCAAGGAAGAGCTTGAGCAGGATCTGCGAGACTTAGAAGCGTTATGGGCAGATGCGTCGCTCGGTCCTAGCACCGAAACGCTTGTTAAAGAGGCGGAAGCGCGTGGTATTCCCTGGTTTCAGGTGAGCGCTCGTGCCATGATCCAGTTTGGCTATGGGGTTTACCAGAAGCGCATTCAGGCAACCTTGAGCAACCGCACGGGTATCCTGGCCGTTGAATTGGCGTCGGATAAGGAAGGCACGAAACAGATTTTGCGCGAAGCTGGCGTGCCGGTACCGCGAGGGACTGTGATTGGCTACCTGGATGAGTTAGAGGGCGCGATCGCTGATGTGGGGGGTTACCCGATCGTGATCAAACCCCTGGATGGGAATCATGGACGCGGTATCACGATTAACATTACCAGTCGTGAGCAGGCAGAAGCAGGCTACGATGCGGCGAAAGAAGTATCCAGAGAAATCATTGTTGAGCGCTTTTATCAGGGGCGTGATCACCGCGTGCTGGTCATCAACGGCAAAGTGGTAGCGGTGGCTGAGCGTGTGCCAGCCCATGTTGTGGGTGACGGTAAAGCAACGATCGACGCCTTGATTGAGCAAACGAATCAAGATCCCCGGCGTGGTGAAGGTCATGACAATGTGTTGACCAAGCTTTCGGTCGATCGTACCACCTGGCAGTTGCTGGAGCAGCAGGGTTACACCCTTGATACGGTGCTTCCACAGGGCGAGGTGTTCTACCTGCGAGCGACAGCTAATTTGAGTACGGGCGGCATTGCGGTCGATCGTACCGACGATATCCACCCCGAAAATATCTGGTTAGCGCAACGAGTCGCCAAAATTATCGGGTTAGATATTGCTGGGATCGACGTTGTGACGGCTGATGTCTCCCGTCCACTGCGTGAAGTCGATGGCGTGATTGTAGAAGTCAACGCGGCTCCGGGCTTTCGGATGCATGTTAGCCCCAGCGAAGGCATTCCTCGCAACGTTGCCGAACCAGTGCTGAGTATGCTGTTCCCGCCCGGTGCTCCCAGCCGGGTGCCGATCATTGCGCTGACGGGCACTAACGGCAAGACAACGACGACACGTCTAGTGGCACACATCTTCAAGCAAACGGGTCAGGTAGTAGGTTACACCACCACAGACGGAACCTACATCGGCGATTATCTGGTTGAACCGGGCGATAATACAGGCCCGCAGAGCGCCCAACTCATCCTGCAAGACCCCACCGTGGAAGTGGCTGTGCTGGAAAGTGCCAGAGGCGGCATTCTGCGATCGGGGTTGGCATTTAACGCCTGCGATATCGGGGTAGTACTCAATGTGGCGGCTGATCACCTCGGTCTGGGGGATATCAACACGATCGCTCAAATGGCACAGGTCAAAGGGGTGGTTGCTGAAACTGTGATACCAGGTGGCTACGCGATTTTGAATGCGGATGATCCGCTGGTAGCCGCGATGGCTGATCGAGTCAAAGGTCAAGTTGCTTACTTCTCCATGAATCCCGATAGTCCGTTGCTGCGATCGCACACACAGCAGGGCGGTCTTGCTGCCGTCTATGAAAACGGCTACCTGTCGATTCTGAAAGGTGACTGGACGCTGCGCATTGATCAAGCGGTGAATGTCCCGCTCACTCTGGCAGGGCGTGCTCCTTTCATGATTGCGAATGCACTGGCGGCAAGTCTAGCGGCTTTTGCTCAAGGTGTTCGCATTGAAGATATTCGGGAAGCGCTAGTAACGTTCCAGGCCTCAACGGCGCAAACGCCGGGACGGATGAACCTGGTCAATCTTGGTCGTTATCACGCACTGGTTGATTATGCTCACAATGCGCACAGCTATGAAGCCTTAGGTGGATTTGTGAAAAATTGGCCTGGTGAACGCATTGGTGTCGTTGGTGGCCCAGGCGATCGCCGCGATGAAGACTTCATCACGCTAGGCAAGCTATCGGCGCAAATGTTCGATCGCATCATCATCAAAGAAGACGACGACACACGGGGTCGTCCTTGTGGGGAAGCTGCCAGCTTAATCAGTGAGGGGATCGCTGAGATTAAGCCAGACGCTCGGTACGAAACGATTCTCGACGAAGTGACGGCAATCCACACCGCGTTGGATGCGGCCTCGCTCAACGGGTTGGTCGTCATCTTGCCTGAAAGCGTGACGCGTGCCATCAGCCTGATTGAGGCGCGCTTGCCAGAACCCCCCGTTTCACCAACGCCCGTTGCCGTGAAGCCGATGAAGAATGGTCAGGCTGCTGCTAAAACAGAGCAGCAGCAAGCGGTCTCAGACGCTAATTCTGAAGAATCTGTAGAATACGTCAACTTCAGCCGCTAACGCTTTGTGTCAGGCGTTTATGGCTACGGTTAAGAGCAGGTTAGAATTTGAACAGCGCTGACCAGAGAGGCGATCGCCATGCTCCCAGACATTTTCATTCCAGATATTACCGATCTGGTGATCGAAGACAACGAACCAGTGGATAATATCCAGTCTGCCAAGCAACAGCGGTTACTGGTAGAGCCTCTCTACACGTCTAGACCGATTGATCCACCGTTCCTAGCCGATGCGAATGTGGGTCTGTTTTATGCAGTCGAGCAATCGCCGCTAGTGCCCGATGCCTTTTTGAGCGTTGGCGTGGTGACACCCGATGAGTGGAGTAAGAAGGAGAACCGATCGTACTTCTTCTGGCAATTTGGCAAAGCCCCCGATGTAGCGATTGAGATTGTCTCTAACCGTCGTGGTAATGAACTAGGCAGCAAACTTCACGACTACGCCCGCATTGGTATCACCTACTACGCTGTGTTTGATCCCCTCCGCCAGGTGCAGTCAGAAATGGGGGAGCAATTGCTGCAAGTCTTTGCGCTGAATCAAGGTCGCTATGTCGCTTTAGAAGGTAATTGGCTAGAGTCCATACAACTTGGTTTGACTCTATGGCAAGGAGAATTTGAGGCTTGTCAGGGCACATGGCTGCGCTGGACTGACCGTAACGGCAATGTCGTTCCCACAGGCGCAGAACGGGCTGCACAGGCAGAAGTAGAAGCAAGACAAGCAGAAGCAGAAGCAAGACAAGCAGAAGCAAGGCAAGCAGAAGCAGAAGCAGAAGCAAGACAAGCAGAAAATCGTGCCAATGAGGCAGAAGCCCGATCGCAGATACTCGCCGATCGCCTGCGTGCTATGGGCATTGATCCCAACGCCCTTTGAAAGGATTCTAGCCTCGGACAGTAGGTTGCAAACAAAATGCTGAACTTGTTGAGTGACTGTGTGCACAACCCCAATCCACTGGCTGCAGCGAAGGCGTTTCGACAAGGGATTCGCGATCGACACACCCTTTGACCAAACTCATAACCATGAAAGTAGAGATAGGCAGTGCCCACCCTAGCGCTGCTACCACTCAAACCTGAGAGCATTGCTGTAACCGATACAATGAAGGATGTCTGACCTGAGAGGCGATCATGGTTCAAGCGACGGAATATCTTTATGTTGTGCGAGATGACGAGATTCTACACGGAGAGCCGATCATCCGAGAAACACGTACACCGATTAGAGCGATCGTCGAAACTTGGCGGATGGGTATTGCTCCAGAAGAAATTCCCAAGGGAATGCCCCATCTGACATTGGGACAAGTCTTTGGAGCCTTAACTTACTACAGTGATCACCAAGACGAAATTAATCAGTACATTGAGCGAAACCGCATTCCTGACGCATTAATTGATCCACTGGTTGGAGATTTGTGAGTAGGGTCTTTTTGGTTTGTACTTAAATGAAGATGTCAATATCCTGATTGCTGACTTGCTGCAAGCAAGAGGGTTTGATGTCATGACGGTACGAGATGCAGGGAAACTTCGCGCCACTGATGCAGAGCAACTTGCTTACGCTGTCAGTGAAGCCAGAACGCTGGTGACTCACAATCGGGCTGATTTTGAAGCACTTGTACAAAATTATTTTGCTTTAGGGCAGATGCACTACGTACGGAGTGATTTTTGCAGTTCGTCGATCGCCGTAAGCGATCGCACAACGATTACTCGCTATTCTCAATCAAGTAACCTCGGACGAAATGCAAAATCAAGTGCGATATATTTAGTGGCGATCACACGACAGGCGATCGTTGTTTTGCAGGCACCATCCGATCATTTGGTAGATTTGAAGTCTTTAGCAGCTTTTTCCTTTTGCTTTTTATTATGGTGAGCTAAAGCATGGCGAGTATTGGAAGCTCTGCTAATGAAACTCTTCCTATCATCTACTCCGGGAGCATCTCAAAGTTGCAGAAATAGGGGAATGCCTCCAAAATAAGGGCTGTCGCTTTGAGTCTAGCCATGACACCCGAAGAACAACAAGCCTTGTCCACGCATGCCCGCGAGATCGCCAAAATTCTGCATCGCAATGCGCCTGCGGAGGCAATCGAGACGCTTGAAGGCATCGAGAAAACGGTTCGAGGACAACTGTTAGAGCCCTGATTGACTGACAAAAGTCTTGAAAGACTGATTGCTCCGTTGCTCACCCGCCTGTGATCCAAATCCGGGCTAATGGTGCGAAAGCCGTTGCAACGGGTTGCAAGACGCTTGCAGTCCGCTACCCTTCGGGAAGGCAAAGCCTACAGAGGACGTCCTTCTGTGAGCCCGTACTTTCAGTGCAGGGTGGGTCAGTCAACCAGAATGACGACCTGTAAGAGCTTACGTCCGTATGCCCATACAGGGATGTGTAAATGAAATTGAGCGAATTGGTGTTATTTGTGTCTTGGAAACCCTCGTATCAGCATGATCGACCAAAGTTGATCGCTCAAAGATGAGAGGTTAGGTTAACGTAGCTGAGATGCAATCACCGTAGGATGGGTGATTTGAAGGTTCAAGCAACCAGCCTAGAATTTACCGAACGCCAATATGCTGTCAGACAAAAAGCGTGCTCCTCGCAACCGAACGATCGTGCTGAGTGATGACGAGCGATCGGTTTACAGGCAGACACTGCTTCAATTGAACCAACCCGCAACGTTAGACGACATTGTTAATCGCACTATTCATCAAGACTTGCTGAGCGCTTTACGCTGGTTGCCAGAACGATCGGTAGATTTATTGTTTGTCGATCCACCCTACAACTTAAACAAGACGTTCAACGATCGTAGTTTCAAGCAAAAAGATCTGGCTGTCTATGCAGAATGGTTAGACACCTATTTCAGTGGGTTTGAGGTGATTCTAAAACCCACTGCATCGATTTATGTTTGCTCAGACTGGCAATCATCGCCAGCCGTTTTTGATGTCATTAAACAGCGCTTTCAGGTACGCAATCGCATTACGTGGGAACGCGAAAAAGGGCGTGGAGCAGCTAGAAACTGGAAAAATGCTTCGGAAGATATTTGGTTTTGCACCGTCTCTGATGCCTACACATTCAATGTGGATGCCGTCAAGCTGAAGCGTAAAGTCATGGCTCCTTACACAGTGGCTGGCACACCTAAAGATTGGGATTTAACAGACGCTGGCAACTTCCGTCTCACGCATCCTTCAAACCTCTGGACGGATCTCACCATTCCGTTCTGGTCGATGCCCGAAAACACCGATCACCCCACTCAAAAGCCGGAAAAATTGGTTGCAAAAATCATTCTTGCCAGCTCTCATCCGGGAGATGTAGTGTTTGATCCCTTTCTGGGTTCTGGCACCACCTCGGTTGTTGCCAAAAAGTTAGGCAGACGCTACATCGGCGTCGAGCTAGACGAGATGTACTGCTGTTTAGCTGAGAAGCGTCTGGCGATGGCTGACGCTGCAGCTTCGATTCAAGGCTATGCCGATGGCGTTTTTTGGGAGCGCAACACCTTGCATGAACAAGTACGCTCTGCCGAAAAGCGTTATGCCCAAAACGTGAAGGAAGCGCAGCCATAGCTATCGCCATCTACAGATCATCAAAAGGGTTGAAAAACCGGGGTGGAGGAAGATCTCGTTCTTTGTTTACTAGCTCGGAAGGAGGACGATCGCTACTCCACGCCCACCAAATTTGACCACATTGGCATTCATAAAACTCCTGCCACTTGCGGCGATGGTCTTCAGTGTAGACGGGCGATCGTCGGTTCACCCACACCCGTTTTGCCTCCTTACTGGACGATCGACAGGCAGGGCAGCAAAATTCAGCGGCGTGAACGGCAGATTGGGTCCAATCGGGAGGAGTCAGCTCAAACGCTTCCATGCAGACCTAATGAAGAGGGGTAGTGCCTCTATTATCAACCCTTTGCCCCCCAACCTGCTCAGTGACCCAAGGGTGGAATCAGTCACTTCACGAAGCTAGGCGATCGGGCGTCTCTCTTCTCCTACTCCATCGATCGGCGCGGCTCCGATAAGTTTTGAGAAATAACGCTACTGCCGCAGCAAAAAATGTGCCGAAGTCGTCTACTTTGGATATTGTCTTACTGGAGTCTTAATCAAGCCTTTGTAGACTTTCAGCATGATATCCAGGTTATTGCAGTAATGTGCCGCCTTTCAACGTTCAGCCTTCAAGATGAGACACGGATGATCGTCCTGACGCTGCCACCAGGACTGCGAAGCCACGCTTAGACGGAAAATTCGACCTATGCCTCTGCTCAACATCATTTCGTTTCTCGGCATTTTTGGACTATGCCTGATTGCCTGGATCTTTTCCGAAAACCGGAGTCCCCGGGTGTTTCCGTGGCGAGTCGTGATTGCAGGCATTCTCCTTCAGCTTGTGTTGGGCGCGTGTGTCTTCATCCTGCCGGGAACGCGTGATGCGCTTCAGGTCTTCAGTAATTTGCTGAACAGCGTGTTTGACGCGGCCGACACGGGGGCACGGTTTGTCTTTGGCAGAAACATTGTGCCCGTGCCAGGAACACCACCGGATGTGAATTTGGGCTATATCTTTGCGTTTCGGGCACTGCCAACCGTCATTTTCTTCTCTGGGCTCATGGCACTGCTCTACAACATTGGCGTCATTCAGGTGATCACCAATGTGTTTGCCAAGGTCTTTTATGCAACGATGCGGCTGAGTGGTGCAGAGGCGTTGAGCGGTGCTGCCAATATCTTTGTGGGCATTGAGGCGGCGATCGTAGTCAAGCCCTTTCTAGCGAAAATGACCCGCAGCGAACTCTGTGCGATTCTTGCTTGCTGCTTCGGTACGGCAGCGTCATCCACGCTGGCAATCTACGTGAGCTTTCTGAAACCTGTCTTTCCCAACATTCTGGGGCATCTAGTTTCAGCATCGATCATCGCCATTCCTGCCTGTTTCGTGCTGTCAAAAATTCTGGTGCCTGAGACCGAAACCCCCCTGACCGCAGGCGGTATTCCTGTGGAAGAGGGAAAAAGAAAGGTGCGCGATACAGTGGTCGAGCCGGCCGAGGTTGCTGTCGATGCGGGCGAGTTTCCCCGCACCCGCATTCAAATGGATGATGAAGACGACGTGCCCACAGTGCCCCAAGAAACGGTGGGTGGTGAACCGATCGAGCGAGTTAGTCCCCTTGATGCCGCGATCGTCGGTGCGCTGGATGGGGTCAAAATGGCAGTGGCGATCGCGGCAGTGCTGATTTTGATCCTTGGGCTCGTTTCTTTGATCAACCAAATTTTTGGCTGGCTCGCTGCGTTGCCCAGTCCAGTTGGCGATGTCTTCAAGGTGGTGACGCTGGCCAACATACTGGGCGCACTGTTCTTACCATTGACGGCTCTCACAGGTGTGTCTCTCGAATGGCAAGAACTGTGGGAATCCTCCGTTATCATTGGACGCAGACTGTTTGAAACCGCGATTCCGCCCTATCAGGCATTGGCAGCGGCAGCAGCGTTGCCTGAAGGGACACGGGTGATTAGCGATCGCGCCGTCTTAATCATCAGTTACGCACTCTCCGGCTTTGCTCACCTCGCGTCAGTAGGCATTTTTGTGGGAGGCACGATCGCTCTCATCCCCTCGCGCCGCAAAGATATTTCTGAACTCGGTTGGAAAGCATTGTTTGTTGGCACGCTGGCAACGCTAATGATTGCTTGTGTCGCAGGGGTCTTTGATACCGGCAACGCCAGCATTCTCGGTGAACGACAACCACCGGTGGTTAGCCCTGCACCGACGCCCGCTGCATCGCCTGCTAGTCCCACCGCGTCACCGACCGTCACCCCATCACCCGTCCTTGCGGTGCCTGCCAAACCATCTCCCCGCGCAACGCCCGTCACGCCACAGACCACACCAAGCCAGCCCGCGGTTCGCATTACGCCAGCGGTGAAAGCAACGCCCAAGGCATTACCCCAGCCGGCTGTGAGCCCTAAGCCAACGGGAGCAAAACAACCGGGATAGTCGTGGTCAAGACAATCCCTGTACAAGGCATGAGGAGATTTCTAGCAAACAAAAGACCCGTAGGGGCAGGTTTGATCACAAGGTTAACGGCTGAAGGGCAAGACTATGCCAAAACCTGCCCGTACCCAACAGTAATTTTTTCTTGGAAAGCTCCTTAATGGTCAGTGGTCAGACAAACGCCGATCGCTGACTGTTGAACAAGGGAGTCTTGCCCAGAAAAGTGAGGACTGTTAGAAACTTTCGGTTCATGAATGACCCATCATTTGACCGTCTTCCAAAGGGTAAAAAACCTTTCACTACAAAAAAGTACAACCTTGCTCAAGAATCACCTGGATCTGTATCAAGTCACTTAGAACACAGTAAGGAACGTGTAGCGCGATGCTAATGGGTATGGAGGAACAGCCTCAGTCATCTAATTCAATTAATCCCTCCCGTTCTGATTTGAGAACGATTTGGGGCAGCGTGATCGTGAGTACCACGGTTCTATTTGTGGCTAGTAGCGTCCGCCATCTGCTCTTTCAATCAGCGGCCTTTGATTTGGGCTACTTTGATCAGGCACTCTATCTCATCAGTCAGGGACAACCGCCGATCGTGTCCTTTTGGGGCTTTCATTTCCTGGGTGGACATGCAGACTGGATACTTTACCTGCTAGCACCGCTCTATAAGCTGTATCCCAGTGTCTTTTGGCTGTTTGCCATTCAGGCGATCGCCCTTTCGTTAGGAGCAGTGCCCGCATGGCAGTTAGCGACACAAGCAGGTGTAAAACCCAAACAAGCAGTGGCGATCGCGTTCACCTATCTTCTCTATCCCTTAGTTTTCAATATCAATTTATTTGATTTCCATCCTGAAGTGATGGCCTTGCCCGTCTTTTTAGCAGTTGTTTTAGCCGCACGCACGCATCAACCAGTTGGCTTCACGCTTGGCATTATTTTTATTTTGGGCTGTCGCGATGCCCTCTCACTGACCGTAGCAGCCATGGGAGTGTGGCTATTTTTTATTGAAAACAGGCGCTTATGTGGAGCGATCGCCTTTTTGGGTGGCAGCCTCTGGTTTTTAGTTGCCACACAGCTTGTCATTCCGCACTTTAGACCGCTCGGCGTCGAGGCAGTCGCTCGCTATGCAGGCTTAGGTGACTCCGTTTTGGAGATTGCTAAGAATGTCATTCTGCAACCAGGTCTACTGCTAAATCGCGTTTTGACACTACCGAATTTAGAATACCTCTGTTTGCTTTTAGTGCCTGTGCTTTGGGGACTTTCGCTAAAACATCTCGCACCGTTGCTAGCAGCGATACCCCAATTGGCGATGAATTTGCTAACTGCCTACCAGCCCCAAAAAGACCTGATTCATCAATATTCTGTGCCCATCCTGCCGTTTCTTTTACTGGCCGTCATTGCAGCCCTAGCCGCCAATAAAAGCTGGGTTCGCAGTCAACGTGGCATCATTTTATGGGCACTGATTGGGTTTTTAGCCCTAGCAAAATTTGGCTATTTTGGCGATCGGTATCTCGCCAAGGTGAACACATGGCAGGCAACACGAGCCGCGATCGCTCAGGTTCAAACAACAGGAAGCGTACTCACGAATCCTCAAACTGCGCCGCATTTAACCCATCGTGCCGTCATTCGACTAGCTACCGATCAGTTTAATCCTGCCACCTTAAATGATTTCAGCTACGTCTTGCTCGACACCCGTTATCCCGGTATGAGCTGCTCGAAAGAAACGATGAGTCATCTACTTAAGCAGGCTCAACAAAGTTCAAGTCATGAGCTGACTTATCAACGTGATGATGTTTACCTGTTTACTAGAAAACCGCTGTAGGGGCTAAAGCGCGCTACAGTAATCATGTTTTAGACGGGAATGATCTAAGTTGTATAAACCCGCACCTGCCGAATCAATTCGTCGAAGTCGAAGGGTTTGCAGATAAAAGCGTTCGCTCCAACCGCCATGCCGAGCGTCGCGCTTTCTCTATCATGCGCTGTAATCAGAACTACAGGCAAGCCTGCAAGTTTAGCGCTCTGTCGCACGCGCTGAGTAACTTCATAACCATTCATCTCAGGCATCATCACATCAAGCAGCATGAGCTTAGGATTATGGATTAAATAAGGTGTAATACTTCCAGTTACATCAGTAAGCTAGAGAAGCAACCTGATGAACCAGAGAA
>NZ_PVWK01000021.1 GCF_003003795.1 Stenomitos frigidus ULC18
CTCTGGCGATGTTGAGCATGCGCTGATGAATTGAGAAGGACTTTAAGGTTATTATCTCTTATAAAGCAACAGGTCTATTAGTCAGCGGTCAGCGGTCAGCGTCAGCGGTCAGCGGTTAAATCAAAACTCAAAACTCAAAACTCAAAACTTTCATCCCTCCCCCCTCCCCCTCACATGAATTTCCACATCGGCTGTGCTATTTGGGCGTACATAAGGTTGGCTAGGAGAGCATCCCTCTCGAAGTCCATGAACGGCGTCAAAGTACGCAGCAATTAGTGTCAACCAAAGTGCTGCCATTAGGCTAATTGGGGGCTTGCCAGAAGCGTAGTGTCTCTATTGACCGTTTGTTTGGGCGGTTTTAGCCATTTTCGTTCGGCTTTTCACCACTGTGTCGATGCATGATTCTAAAACGGCCTCCTCTCTGTCCAACTTGGACTCGTTTGCCGATCGTCTGCCACCCCTCATGAATACTGCAGGCTAAGGCAAACATGGCCGCTGCTTGTAAAAAAATATGACGAAGACGTTAAATCCACAGTTTACTTATCGGAAAATGTGTGTATACGAGATTGGACATCCTTTCTGGTGGGGCAATTCTTAACTAATTGCTGCTTTGGTAGTCATGGTGATCCTGTTTCTTCATAGAAGCGCAAGCGGCAAAGACCGTCTGTTTAGCCTTGAGGTCTGTAGCCATACCCATTTTCCCATAGGGCTAAGAGGCGCTTTTGGGCGAGTGCTGTAGGCTACACGCAAAAGCGGCAGAGAGATGTTAACAAGAGATGAACCTGGGGTAATGTCCCGAGTTTAGTGACCGCCTGAAGATTCGTTTTGGATCTTCGCAATGACGACTTTTCGGGAACGTTTCGAGGCAGTAAGTGACCACATGTCTTTCCTGTCAAATTTACAGTGCCAATTTAGATCCGGTGTGAGGAGTACCCATGCTTGAGGCGATCGCGCGTACGCTCATTTGTCAATTGATGGTCGCCTGGTTATTACTAGTGCTTGGTGATTTTTTTTCTACCTTTTGCTATCACGTCCCTGAACATGTTTTTGGTAGCCTTCATCTCAAAACTCACCATTCCGCGAAAAAAACGTTTCGCCACTACGCTATTTTGACGTTCAACATGCAAGTGTTGCTTGACGGCCTTTTGGGCGCGCTACCGTATTTGTTGGTTGCTGCCGCGCTGTGGTCATTTTCACCGATCGGCGTGATCACTG
Source organism: Stenomitos frigidus ULC18 (assembly GCF_003003795.1). Lineage (GTDB taxonomy): Bacteria > Cyanobacteriota > Cyanobacteriia > Leptolyngbyales > Leptolyngbyaceae > Stenomitos > Stenomitos frigidus_A. The sequence goes on from NZ_PVWK01000021.1 coordinate 1,216, forward strand.
GGCTACTGTTTGGTCAGTTTCATGTTTGGTGGCGACATGTGAATGCCCTGGGTTGGCAAACGCCAAAGCCGATCGTGCTTCTGTGTCAGCTTCTCTTCATCACCACCCCAGAACAGCACTGGTTGCACCATCAGAAAACAAATATGGGCTTTGGCGACATTTTCACTTTCTTTGAGCAGCCTGCCAGAGCCTGGATGCGATTATTACGCTGGCTCAGGCTCCAGCTGCGGTATTCGCCTGTCTAGGAAGTTTGATTAGCTCGCTGAGGGCGATCGTCTCAGTTAGTTCACTGCAGGCGATCGTACTGCTTTCCACTGCCATCAACAGCGCCTGAGACGTGAGAGCAACTCATAGCACCCACCCACGTTAGCGTTCCATTAGAGCAAGCTCATCTCAAATAGTCTTGCGTAGGGGCGTTTTGCGTTTCTTGTCTGCCGCAGGCTATCACGTCCCTACGTCTTTGATGCTCACTCCTTACAGTCGATCCACGGCCTTAAGCAAGGTCTCGATGCTGGCGTTGTGATCCAGGAATGAGAACAGGTGCTTGTAGCGGAGTTGACCAACCTTATTCAGCACAAATTGCGCGGGAAGTGGTGCACCCAGCGCTTGCCCAGTCTGATAAGCACGGAAGTTATTACAGCTTGGGTCGCTTAAAAGAGGCATTTTTAAGCCCAAATCCTTCACAACGGTTTTGCTTTGCCGTAAGTCGGTGCTGGTGATCATCAATAGTTCAACATCGCGATCGAGAAACTCTTCGTAGCTCTCATTCAGCGCCTTGATATGTGGAAAGCAAAAGGGACAATACTGCTTTTCGGTAAAAATGCGCGTAAAAGCCAGTACAACGGGTCTACGACGGCGAAAGTCTGTCAGCGTCACCGATCGCCCATTCGTCACATCTGTCAACTCAAAGCTAGGCGTGATCATGCCCTTTGCCAACGAGTTTGTCGCAGGAATAGGTAAGAAATTGTTGAAAAAACGCTGGTTGAGTAGTCCGCTAAAATCCGTAGACGTGAGCATGGGAAAGGGTTAGAGGGTAAATGATACGTTCAGCTTGATTCTAGATGAAAAGGTTGCAGTCATGTGTCTACTGCATGAGGCGATAACAGTCCTGCGCGATCGCCCAATCTTCTTGAGTATGGATGACAAAGATGCGGGTGGTTGAATCTGCGGTCGCAATCTCTTGATCAACAGGATGGTTTTGATTTTTTTCTAAGTCAAGTTTCAGTCCCATAAACTCAAAGTTCTGGCAGGCAAGGGCGCGGACGATCGGCGCATTTTCGCCCACGCCTGCGGTGAAAACGAGTGCATCCAAGCCACCGAGACTGGCAAGCATGTCACCCATGCACGATCGCAGGCGATGAATGTAAATATCCAGCGCTAACTTTGCCTGGTTGTTTCCGGCTTCGATCGCGGCCAGCACCTGACGGAGATCGGCTGACACACTGGAGATGCCCATTAGCCCAGAGGCTTTGTTCAGTTCGTGATCTAACTGATCGGCAGTGTAGCCTTCCTGCCGCATGAGGTAAATGAGAATACTGGGATCAACAGAACCGGAGCGAGTGCCCATCATCAACCCTTCCAGGGGAGTGAAACCCATTGTCGTATCGATACTGTGTCCATGCTGAATGGCAGAGAGGGAGCAACCATTACCCAGATGGCAGATGATTAGCCGCAGGTCGTGCAGATCGCGGTTGAGCAGTTGGGCAGTCCGTTGTGCGCAGTACTGATGGCTGATGCCGTGGAACCCATAGCGCCGAATGCCCAGATCGACCCACTTGTAAGGACCAGGATAAATGGCAGCCGCGTCTGGAATTTGGCTATGGAACGCGGTGTCAAAAACGGCGATTTGCGGCACGTCCTTACCCAACGCCAGTTCGATCGCGTCAATACCCTCCAGGTTCGCGGGATTGTGTACCGGAGCTAGCACTGCCAGTTGAGCGATCGCGGCTTTCACGTCTGGTGTGACGCGCACACTCTGTCGATAGTCTTGCCCGCCATGCACCACGCGATGCCCAACGACGTCGATCGCTGACGGGTGATCAATGACGTTGGTATCACCTTGCCACAGGGTTTCTAGCATGTGGGCAATGACTTCGGGGCGCTGCTGCACGGGTATCTTTTCCTCTAACACCGCGCCTGCTGACGTTTTGACCTTAATTTCTGCCAAACCCTGGTGATGCGTCCAGTCTACGCTCGCTTCCCACAGTGGTTCAGGAGGCTGTTCTGGTAGTCGATCGCCGACCTCATAAAGGCAACTTTTTTGGCTACTTGAGCCTGCATTCAGGATCAATATTTTCATGGGTCAGCTTTCTAAAAGGCGTGGATTAGATAACCGATCGCTCCAGGATATGACTGGTACGGCTAGACAGTAAACCCTGCAACCAGGGTGTTGCTACCCCGATTTAACCAGTTCTGGCGAAAAAGATAGTCAGTCGTAGGGGTGGATTTGGGCGATACGTGATCAGTTTTGGCATGGCTGAATGGCAAAACCTACCCCTCCAGGTATTTGGTTACGAATCTGATTTGAACAATAAAAGGCAGAATCCAGTAAGATCAAGCCTTTCTGCCTCCTGCCCATTGCCGACAACATACGTAGCTGAGAACAGCCCTGGAAGCATTCACACAGATCCCATTACAGCTACTTTTTTAGTCGCTTTGATTTCATTAGCACAGGGGTGCCCCTGCTCAAAATCAGTGAGATTGGAAAGCGTTGTTCTGGCAATACTTTCCAGTGCATCTCTCGTAAAGAACGCCTGATGAGCCGTAATCACCACATTTGAAAACGATTGGAGCTGTTGAAACGCATCATCCTGGATGACAGTATCGGACAGATCTTCAAAGAAAAGATTGTCTTCCTGTTCGTAAACATCAATGCCAAGGTACCCAATTTGACCCGTTTTGATACCCTTAATCACGGCTTTGGTATCGATGAGCCCGCCGCGACTGGTATTAATGAGCATCACTCCAGGTTTCATCTGATTGATGGTGTTGGCGTTGATCAAATGATGGGTTTCAGGCAGAAGAGGGCAATGGAGTGAAAGAATGTCAGCGTTTTCCAATAACTCAGATAATTCGACATAACGAGATGCGCCGATCGCCTCAAATTCAGGATTGGGATAGGCGTCATAGCCCAGCAGCGAACAGCCAAAACCGTGCATAATACGGGCAAAAATCAGCCCGATTTTACCTGTTCCAATGATGCCAACCGTGCGACCGTGGAGGTTAAAACCCAACAGACCATCCAGAGAAAAATTGTCATCGCGCACCCGGTTGTAAGCCCGATACAGCTTGCGATTCAGCATTAAGATGAGTCCGACTGTGTGTTCCGCAACCGCATAGGGTGAATAGGCAGGGACGCGCACGACTTTAATCTCGACCGCCGCCGCCGCGTGCAAGTCTACGTTGTTGAAGCCAGCAGACCGCAAAGCGATGACGCGTGTGCCGTTTGCAGCCAGCGTTGCTAGCGTTTGGGCATTAGCGATGTCATTGACAAAAAGGCAAACTGCCGGAAAGCCTTCTGCAAGCGAAGCGGTTAGCTCATTCAGTTGTGGTTCCAGAAACACCAGCTCATGATTGTGATCAACGTTAGCGGCTTCCAGAAACTGGCGATCGTATTTTTTGGTACTGAAAACAACAACTTTCATGGGTTTACGCCTGTATCGCAACGGTCAAACTTAAGCTTGCCTTCTCAGTTCAATGTGCTGCAAAGACCGCCGCTTTCTTGAAGAAAGTGGCGGTCTTTGCTACCTAATACGGCCATTTCCAGTTCAGCGTATCGGGTCGATCTTCACCATATTCGTAGGCATAGTTACGGCAACTGATCTGTTCATTCTTGAACTTCTCCTTCGCATGAGCACCGGCCACCTTGAGTTTAGGCACGCGATCAATCACATCCATCGCAATGCTGAAGCGATCGATCTGGTTGTTAATCGCCAATTCCAACGGTGTGTTAATGTTGCCTTTCTCTTTATAGCCGCGCACATGCAGGTTGTCGTGATTGGTGCGGCGATACGTCAGACGATGGATCAACCAGGGATAGGCGTGGAAGTTGAAGATAATGGGCTTGTCGATCGTGAATAAGGAGTCGAAATCGCGATCGCTCAATCCATGTGGATGTTCCGTATGGGGCTGCAGCTTGAAGAGATCCACCACATTGATGAACCGAATCTTGAGATCGGGGAACTCCTCTCGCAGCATGACATTTGCTGCCAGTGCTTCTAGCGTGGGAATATCCCCCGCCGTTGCCAAAACCACATCCGGTTCTTCACCCTGGTCGTTGCTCGCCCAACCCCAAATGCCAATACCCTTCGTGCAGTGCTCGATCGCCGCGTCCATGCTCAGGAACTGCAGGTGGAGCTGCTTGTCCGACACGATGATATTGATATAGTTCTTACTCTTCAAACAATGATCGGTAACCGATAGCAGCGAATTCACATCCGGTGGCAGGTAGATGCGCACCACATCGGGGCTTTTGTTCAACGCTAGATCCAAAAAACCAGGATCTTGATGGGTAAAGCCATTGTGGTCTTGTCGCCAGACGGTAGAGGTGATCAACCAGTTCAGTGATGCCACATCCGCTCGCCACGCAATGTGGTTGCAGATTTCCAGCCATTTAGCGTGCTGGTTGAACATGGAATCAATCACATGTACAAAGGACTCATAGGTCGAGAAGAACCCATGTCGTCCGGTGAGCAAATACCCTTCTAGCCAACCTTCTAGCGTGTGCTCGCTCAGCATTTCCATTACCCGACCATCGGGCGACAGTTCACCACCATCGGCATCTTCAGGTAAGTATTCAGCAATCCAAAACTTCTTGCTGACTTCGTAGATGGCTTGCAGCTTGTTGGAGGTATTTTCATCAGGCCCGAAGACGCGGAAGTTGGTTGGGTTCAACCGCATCACGTCGCGCAAAAACACACCCAATGGCTTAGTGTTTTCCACTTCAATCTGTGCAGGCTTGGGAATATCCACACCATATTGACGGAAATCGGGCATCCGCAAATCTTTCCGCAGCAGCCCCCCGTTCGCGTGAGGATTGGCACTCATGCGCCGAGTGCCTTCCGGTGCCAACGCCTTGAGTTCCGGTACCAATTTGCCACTCTTGTCAAACGCCGTTTCTGGATGATAGCTTCGCAGCCATGTTTCCAATTGTTTTAAGTGCTCCGGATTTTTGTGCATGCCTGAGAGCGGTACTTGGTGCGATCGCCAGAACCCTTCCACCTTATGCCCATCGACATCACCAGGGCCTGTCCAGCCTTTGGGCGTTCGCAGCACAATCATCGGGTAACGGGGCAGTTTCGCCTCGCCACTACTGCGAGCCTGTTCTCGAAGGCTCAGGATATCTTCGATGCAGCGATCGAGCGTTGCCGCCATCGCCTGGTGCATGCTTTCGGGATCAGACCCTTCTACAAAGTAAGGCTGATAGCCATAGCCCAGGAAGAGATGCTCCAGATCGGCATGGCTGATGCGAGACAGAATCGTGGGGTTGTTAATTTTGTAGCCGTTCAAGTGCAGAATCGGTAGCACAGCTCCATCCCGCAGCGGGTTCAGAAACTTGTTAGAATGCCATGCGGTTGCTAATGGCCCCGTTTCCGATTCTCCATCACCCACCACGACTGCACTGATCAAAGCGGGATTGTCAAAGACCGTCCCAAAGCCATGAGAAAGGCTATAGCCCAGTTCCCCGCCCTCATGCACCGATCCCGGCGTCTCAGGCGTACAGTGGCTACCGATGCCACCAGGAAACGAAAACTGCCGAAAGAACTTCAGCATCCCCTCCACATCTTCGCTTTTGTCGGGATAGACTTCAGAATAGGTGCCTTCCAAATAAACCGGAGCCAGCACACCGGGCGCACCATGCCCAGGCCCTGACAGGTAGATCATATCGAGGTCATATTTCTTGATCACCCGATTCAGATGAACCCAGATGAAGGCCTGACCGGGGCTTGATCCCCAGTGCCCCAACAAGCGACTTTTGACATGCTCTGTGGTTAACGGCTCACTCAATAGCGGATTGTGACGCAAATAAATCATCCCCACCGCCAAGTAACAGGCGGCTTGCCAATAAGCGTGCGTTTTACGGAGTGCTTCAGCACTGAGAGGCGCACCCTCAACCGTCGATCGCGCTATTCCAAAAGCACTAATAGAGGTATTACTCACTGCTTTAGAAGGTGTTGCTACCATAACTCGCCCTCGCGTAAGGTGGACTGAAATGACTGCAGTTAGACTTAACGACTTTCACTGAGAAAGGAAGTAGTGATACATGTTTAAGGCAATCACACCTGAACTATTGAACGGTCAAACAACGAAATAGCCAACGCGGCTAATGATGCTGTCAGTTTGTGAAGTAAGCCTTACCTCTACGTTAAAACTTCTTTGCCGAGACTCATTGACCAATGAGTAAACCATCAATCTCTATGTGAGAGTGTAAGTGGAAAACATCTAAAAAGGTAAATATAAAGATAAAAATGAGCTTAAGAAACGCAAACAGAATCTTAAGAAGATTTTTAGCCAACAAAAAATCCCTCAGGGCAGGTTTGACACAGAGCGATCGTCTACAGGCAAAGACGTTGGCAAAACCTGCCCTCTACCAAGCGGCACCTTTTTTCTCGGAAATCACCTAAAAGAAGAATAAGGATTCACTTTGCGCTGGTTGTAGCGCGTATCCGAGCAGCGAATTGCTCTGGCGATCGCTATAAAGCTGAGACTATTAGGTTCAAAGAGACTATGTAGACGTTGCTCCTAGACGGAGGTGGCACCCCTCTTCCCGTCTTCACTCATACAATTACTGATAGATGGAACGGCTAATATTTTACCGTTTATAAGCTTCTGGCAGCCTCATTTTAAGCGTTATCCTAAATCTTGCGGATGACTTAATGACTACTCTATCCTGGTAAGGCTGTCAGCCTCATTAATATCTGATTAAGCTTACGCTAGCCTTGTTATTCCTAAGCTGTTATTCCTGAGAGTGTTAAAACTATGTAATTTTGGCTCCTAACATTAGCTAAACGCTGCTACCGTTAATTGCCATTAAGTTTCAGATCTACAGCGGTTTTCAGGTGAGTGAGGTACAAAATAATGTCTGAAGCCCTTGTATAGGGTTCTTTGCCGTACCTCATCTAGGTCGAAACCGCTGTATAAGGTGTAAATAAATATTGCTTCCATGTGTCAACTATTAGGAATGAACTGCAACGTCCCGACCGATATCTGCTTTTCGTTTGAAGGCTTCTCGTCACGCGGCGGCAAAACCGATGAGCACCGAGATGGGTGGGGCATTGCTTTTTTTGAAGGTGTTGGCTGTCGCATTTTTCTGGATGAGAAACCATCAGTGCTCTCGCCGATCGCGGAGTTGGTGCGTCAATACCCGATTAAATCCACACATGTCATTGCCCACATCCGCAAAGCGACGTTTGGTGTCGTTGCGCTTGAAAATTGCCATCCGTTTCAGCGAGAACTGTGGGGACGGTATTGGGTCTTTGCCCACAATGGCGACTTGCCAGACTTTGATCCAGAAAACACGCCGTTTTACCATCCAGTCGGCCAAACGGATAGCGAACGAGCGTTCTGCTTGATCCTCAATACGCTGCGACAGTCTTTCCCGGCTGGGAAACCACCGTTGAGTCAGCTCTATCCAATCTTGCAAGCAGTGACACGCACGATCGCCAATAGCGGTAGCTTCAACTACTTGCTTTCTGATGGAGAGCATTTCTTTGCCCATTGCTCGACTAAGCTTTGCTACGTGGTGCGGCAGGCTCCCTTCGCAGCCGCACACTTGATTGATGCCGACATCACGGTTGATTTTCAAGAACTGACAACACCGCGCGATCGCGTCGCCATTATCACAACAGTACCGTTGACCGACAATGAAGCCTGGACAACCCTGCAACCCGGCGAACTGCTGGTGTTCCAGGACGGACTGCCACTGGCGTCTGATGTCTTGGGAGATGGTTAAGGATCGGAACTGTATCAAGGTGCAATGCTCTGGGTAGAGACATGGATTGCGATGTCTCTATAGAAGCTTCAAGACGACTCATCGCGTTGCTTAAATGCCTTTGAAGCCCATGTTGGTTTCGATCGCCTGTTCTGCTGGCACAGACTCTGCCGTAGCCACGGCAAGTTGACGAGCCATTCGGCGCTGAAGACCGATTTGGCTGAGCAGCAACCCCAGCAAAATCACGCTGCCCCCAATATATTGAGCGAGCGTAGGCACTTCACCCAAGATCAAATACGCTGCCACAATACCGACGATCGGAGCAAAGGAACCCACAATAGACGCCGTAGAAACAGACGAGGCGCGTAAGCCAGTCAGCCAGAATGATTGCCCGACGACAACAATGATGACGCCATACAGCAGCATCCACTTCCACAGAAAGGGAGACAGTACTCCCATAAAATGGTTGTGGCCGTAAAGCACTAGCGCAACGATGAAAAAGACCAGGGTGCCGAGCCCTGTTCGCACCACGCTGTAAAGGCCTAACGGAACTTTAGATAACCGCTTTTTGCCAAGGATGGTGGAGACGGCTAGCGCGATCGCGCCCAGCGTTGCCAGCAGTTCACCGACACCAATATGAAACCCTCCCATGTGCATCATGGAGTCTCTCGCTGGTTGCAAAAAGATCGTTAAGCCAACGCCAATGAAGGCCGCGATCGCACCCATAATTTCCCAAATATTGACGCGATCGCCTAAAAGCCAGATCGAGAGTGCCAGGGTTAACGGCGGTTCCAGACGGCTGACCAGCACCACATTCGTCACCTGGGTCGTTGCCAGGGCCTGGAAGATTAAGCCTGGAGCCAGCGCACCGGACAAAATGGCAACCATGATCAAACTCCGCCACTCCCGCCCAGAGCGTTGCCTCAACGTCGGCAGATGCCACTGTTGCCTGTAAATGATGACCAGAACCAGTAAGGCGCAGAGATTACCGACAAACAAAACGTTGCAGAGAGAAATGGGATTTTGCCCATCGACAAAGTGCTGTGCGCCAATTTCTGTAATTTTGCGAGTCACTGCACTCGACGCCCCAAAGATGAGGACGGCGAACCAGAGGTACGCTTGTCCAGGTATCCGGTGCATGAATCGACTGAATGCTGTTGCTTGCTGCGGAGAAGAATGCCCCATGCTTGCCTTTCAATTAAGTGACCTGTCCACAACGAATGCCGAAGCATTGCTGCTGTGCTCCACTACTAATCATGATTGCAAACAAAGGGCTTGTTCAAAAATAAGCGTCTGGTTGGGGGCAATCTCCTGTCTCCCGCAGAGACGTAGGCGATCGCCGTCAGCCATTGACCATCTCAGCCATTGATAGCCAGAAAAAACTTGCTAGCCAGAAAAACTGGAAAGACCGATGCGCCTGCAAGCGTATCAGTCAGCCTGGGAAGGCACTCTAAACTTGTCATGGCTTGATGCAACCAAACTCAAGTCAGCCAAACCAATGAGATGTGGGCAAATACTCGTCCGCAGCATCAGGAATTTCGTGGCTTACTAACTCTGGATGAGCCTGAAGCACCTGCTGCATACCCTCATGAATAAAGGACTTTAAGTGAGTCTCTGATTCGTCCAGCGCAGGCGTTGTTTCGCTATCAGCTGCTATAGGTTCTCCCTCTTCGACTGCCACATAGGCGTTGTGAATTTGAGAGAGCACATACGCAATTAATTCCTGCCGGATGTCAGGATTCGCAAACGCCTGCTGATAGGGATGGTGAGGATAGGTTTCAACAATTTGCTCAATTTCCCCCACCACCGTTGGCAGCGTTAGATTCACCAGGGCTTTAGTCATTGTTTCCTCCTGCCATCGCTCTAGTCAGGCTCATTTGGCAGCGCTCTAAACGTTGCTTCAAGGCTATCCTTCATTGGAAGCAGGTGAGAGCAAGGCTCAAATCTAGTTAGCTTGCAAATCTAGCTTAGGAAAACAAGTTGAGGAACTTGTGAGGATCGCCACTCTCTTTCCTCGAAGAGACAAAGGCAGGACAACTGGCCGATCGATGAAACGCCTACTGCCGTCAGCTCATTTAACTGGGGCAAAGCCAGTGAGCGATTGCTCGGCAAGATCCCAAAAAACGGCAGTTTGCTCCTGGTGTTTGAGGATCAGCTGTGGGGTTGCTTGGACATCGCCGATCGCTTCACAAATTAGGTCGCGCTGATGAAACAGCGATCGCACCGCGTCAACGTTTTCAGGGCGAACACTCAGCAAAAAACCATAGCTGGGAAAACACAGCAGCCAGCGTTCCAGAAGCATTTCTGGCGGACAAGGAACGGCATCCAGATGCAGCACCGCACCACAGTTTGACGTTTCCAGCAACATCAGCAGCGTGCCGACGATGCCGCCCATGCTGATATCCTTACCAGCCTGACACAAACCCGACTCCGCCAGGTACGGTAGAAGCGCCAGATCCCCACGCAGCTGCACCGGATCGGCTGTCGTTGCTGCGTTCCAAAACGGATGCTTGGGATGGGGTTTGCCGCGAAAGTCGGTGGCAATGAGTAGCCGATCGCCCGGTTGTGCATCAAAGCTCGTCAACAGTTGGGTTGCGCGTCCCAAAATGGCAACCGACAGAGCATTGTAGTGACTGTGACCATTCGTGTGCCCACCAACGATCGGCACACCATAGACCTCAGAGGCTGCCCTCATCCCATCCAATAATGAATCACTAAGGGTCTTTGCTTGACTCCATAGGGTATCCACCACCGCGATCGGGCGTCCTCCCATCGCATAGATGTCGCTCACATTCACCATCACCGCACACCAGCCTGCGAACCAGGGTTCTGTTTCCACCAACGACGGCAACATCCCTTCGGCTGCCATGAGGAGGTAGCCGGAACCATCGGGAATGGCGGCACAATCATCACCGAGGAGCGTGCGGGATGGGGGGTGAGGGGATGAGGACGTAGGGGAAGATGGGGAAGATGGGAAGTTTTGAGTTTTTAGCTTTGAGTTTTGAGTTTGACCTGAGCTTAAGCTGAAGGACGTTTTGAGTTTATTCTGACCGTTGACTGCTGACTGCTGACCGCCAACTTCTCCCAACCGACGCGCCACCGCTTGAATATCCTGCTTGTGCAAAATACCCAACGACTGCTGTAAGTGTGCGGTGAGCTCTGCTAGCTTCAAGAGGCTTCCCTGACGAAACTGGACAGGGCTGGGCGCTGCTCTGTGCCAGGTGGATAGTAGTTCAAGTCGGCTTCCATCAAGTGATGTGGGAGCCCATGAATGGTCAATTCTTCGAGAGAATGCCAGTGTTGCCGTTGAAAGAAACGGACGTTTTGAAGCTGCACAGTCGCGAGAAAGCGATCGCATCCCCACGTATTGGCAGTAGTCACGGCTTTATAAATCAACCCCTTCCCAATACGGGCCGCACGACGATAGGTTTCATGCACACCCAGTCGCCCACCATACCAAAGACCGGGTTCTGGTTCATAGATTCTGACAACGCCCAGTACGGGAGAGTTTTGTAGACAATGAGTAGGATGTATTGAAAGTACAGGATGCTGCGCGAGCGGCAAGACAAGGGGTTCTCTAGTTTGACGATTCTGCATCTCGGCAGCTGCCTCTGCTGCCAGTGCCACGATCGGATAAGCGATCGCATCCATCTCATCCACATCGCCACCCTGAAAGAGTTGCTGCTCCTCTACAAAAATCGAGTGCCTTAGCGCAAAGTAGCCACTCAATTTTGACGGAGATGTTGCTAATTTGAAGCAATAGGAATGCATGGACATGGGAAGGAGGTTTTGATTTTTGATTTTTGATTTTTGATTTAGATTTAACCGCTGACCGCTGACCGCTGACCGCTGACCGCTGACCGCTGACACTAAGACTCAAACGTTGAAAGCGCCGAACACGCACCACATTTGGCACAGCCTGCGTTGATGTCTTGAGAGAACATACCAGCGCGGTTGAGCATCGCACTGACCTGATGGTAGAGGGGCAGCATGAATTCACTGGTGGGTGGCGTGTGGTTTGCTAAAGGAGTGCCGCTGATGGGTACAAAGGGGACGACAAAGGGGTAAACGCCGATCGCAATCAGGCGATCGCAAGCTGCCAGTAAGGTCGGCAAATCGTCGCCCAAACCTGCCAGCAGATAGGTGCTAACCTGTCCCCAGCCAAAGATTTTGACAGCGGCAGCAAACGCCTCGTAGTAATACTCCACGGGCACCGTCGCTTTCCCTGGCATGATGCGGGCGCGCACGTGAGGATCGACGGCTTCGAGGTGCATGCCCAAGCTGTCTACCCCAGCAGCCTTCAGCCGCTCAAACCAGATGAAGTCATCGGGTGGTTCGCACTGTGCCTGGATGGGTAATGCAACCCGTTGCTTGATGGCTTTAGCGCATTCGGTTAGGTAGGCAGCACCCCGATCGCTCGTATTCGGCGTCCCGCTCGTCATGACCATATGCTTGACGCCATCCAATCGCACAGCCGCTTCTGCGACTTCTGCAAGCTGGGCAGGCGTTTTGCGAGCGATCGTGCGCCCTGCTTCTAAGGACTGCCCGATCGCGCAAAACTGACAGGATGTCGCCGCATCGCTGTAACGCATACAGGTTTGTAGCACGGTGGTTGCTAGCACATCGTGACTATGCAGCAGCGCAATCTTCCAGTAGGGAATGCCATCTGCCGTCATCAAACCATAAAACTTCGGTTGCTGTGGAAACGCGATCGGCGCAACGGCTTCTTCGTTGCAATGCAGGGTGGCTTGTTCTGCAATGGAATCAAGCGTCACGGTATAGGGCGATCGGGATGCCGTACCCGTGTAGATCGGCACCATCACAGTGGTTCCATCTACCGTCACGGCTTTGTGGTCGGAGGGACCCGCACCCCCTTTGCGTCCAGTCACGCCACTCTCCTCCACTAATCGCAATCCATTGGTTTGGAGTTCTGTAATTAATTGCTGCTTGTTCATGGAGGGAGGGAAATAAAGGCTAAAGGCTAAAGGAGTTTTTGGGAGGTTGATAGCTGATGGCTGATAGCTGACGGCTGACCACTATGGCTCAAGCGTGAGAAATTCAGGCTGAGATAACGCGATCGGATTAATGCCGTTCTCTGTTTCCACTACATCGCCCGTTGTCTGCAAACCACTCACAACTGACCACTGACTGGGGTTCAACCTCAGTTGCAGCAAGTCTGGGCGAGAGTAATGCCCAACGCAATCCATCATGCGCTTACGCTTGGTGATGAGGGAAAAGTCCAGATCAGCGATCGCCATGCCCTCGCCTTCCGTAATGGGTGGGCAGAGGTGCGTGCCTTCGGGCCCAATAATGGCGGTATGACAACCTCCGCTCAGCACCTTCTGGAGCTTTTCATCAGTGGTAATTTGCCCGACCTGCTCTGGTGACAGCCAGCCTGTGGCGTTAACCACAAAGCAGCCTGATTCCAGGGCATGATGGCGAATCGTCACTTCAATCTGGTCAGCAAAAATCTGCCCCACCATCGACCCAGGAAACTGAGCACAGTGGATCTGCTCGTGCTGCGCCATCAGTGCGAACCGGGCTAGGGGGTTGTAATGCTCCCAGCACGCCAGGGCACCGACTTTGCCCACTGCTGTATCCTGCACAGTTAAGCCTGCGCCATCGCCCTGTCCCCAAACCATTCGCTCGTGATAGGTTGGGGTAATTTTGCGTCGCTTCAGCAGCAGTGAACCATCGGCATCAAAAATGAGCTGCGTATTGTAGATGGAACCCCGATCGCGCTCATTCACACCCAATACAACCACCATTTCGTACGATCGCGCCGCTCGACTAACCGCATCAGTCACAGCACCCGGCACCTCAACGGCTTCTTCATACAGCCGCATGTGCTCCTTACCCATCATCACGGGCGGTTGGACAAAGGAAAAATACGGATAATAGGGCACAAAGGTCTCCGGGAAGACGACCAACTGTGCGCCTTCCTTGGCTGCGGTGGCGATCGCTTGCAGCACTTTCTCCGTTGTCCCATCCCGACTGAACAGCACCGGACTGATTTGTACGGCTGCGGCTCTAACGGTGCGTGAATAATCCACAATGCCTCCTAGAGCAAGTCAATAGCTTCGAGTTTTCAGCTAGATAACCACTTAACTCAAAACTCATCACTCAAAACTTTCTACACCGTCCATGTATCCAGGATGAAGGCATTGTCTCTACGATGCAGCAAGATCAAGTCCAGCACATCGAGAGGGCTGATGGGGCGAATCCCTGGCATTAAAGAAGGCTCACCGTGACCGTATAACGCCTGAAGCGCGAAACGGCAGGCATAGACCTTGCCACCTTCGGTCATGAACTTGCTGAGCTGGTCATTGAAGTTTTGATGCCCAGGAAAAGCAGCGTCGCCAATTTTTGGAAACCCTCGCTGGATGCCAAGCGTGACACCAGGGCCATAGAGTAAGACAGAGGTTTCAAAGCCTTTCCGCAGCAGGCGCAGGGCTTGTAGCAGGTTGACGAGACCGATCGACCCTTCAAACGCAACGGTGTGGAACGTGACCAGCGCTTTTTCACCCGGTTCCGCTTTGACATCTTCAAAAACTTTTTCTTCGTAATCGACAAAAAAGTCGCCAGCTTTGTGAGCGGGAGTGGTTACTTCAGGCATTCCTTTATCCTCAGTAAAAAGTTGTTAGCGGTTAGTGTGAGCAGTCAGTCAAAATTGCCGAAGCAATGGTGCAAAACCGACGTATTTTCTCACTCGAAATCTAGAACCGTTCGATCGATAGCTGACTTAGTTGATTAGTGCAATAAACAGATTCACAACACGTATGCAAAGCGCACATAGCCCTGTGAGCCTGCGATCGCGCAGTGATGATCAATCAGTGGCACGGTCGTAAGCGATATTGATTTGGCGAAGGTTTAGCCGTCAAATGCGCGTGCCGCTAGTGAGCAGTTTGCAGCAGCCAGTGTAAGAAATAGAAGCCGAAAGTTGAACACTTGAACATTCAATTGCTGCCGCTTCCGACTTCTCTATCCTCCTTAAAACCAGTTTTAACCGACAGTGTTAACTGCCTGCTTTGGTGAAGCTTAGAAGCAGGCTTTGATCTAACCTGTGTACTTTGTTACAAACTTTTGAGGTCTAACACTATGGGCAGGGAAAGGCTGCATTAACTTTCAACGCTGTCTCAGTTTTGTTGAAAGAGCCTGTTGATTTAAACAGGTGTGAAGTGTCAAGCGATGCGATCACCCGTGTTGGAAACGCGGTAATGATCAGGAGTTGGGAGCTGACATAGCCTCATCTGTGTAGAGAGTGGCGAAAAGCGTCACGATGCACGCAATACCGACTTTACGGAGGGATGCACCAATACGTCAGGTACCTGGTTACGCTCAATAGACTCATTAATCTCTGCTTGATGATCAAAATAGAAACTAAGAGCATCAGACACTTGTGCCAAAGTGAGATGAGGCAAATGGGTCAAGATTTCTTCTGGCAGTACGCCTAAGCGTCACGGCCCGACAATGGCACGGATGGATGTACGAGTGCCGATAATAATTGGCTCACCGCCCAAAATCTCAGAATTACGGGTGACATAGCGAGAGAGGGTTTCGACAAACATAAACTAAACCCATTGAGCAGAACTGGCTTCGCTTCTGGTTTAGCAATCATACGATCGCTCTCTACAATCAGTCAGGTTACAGCAAGCTGATCAGTCTGTGCTCCGCTATGTCAGAAACAGGTAAATCTGCGCTCCTTCATCTACCAGGGGTTATCGTTCCTCTCATTCCCACCCTTACAAGAATTAAAGTGATGCCTTTTCGTTCCAATTCATCTATCGCGTCTTTTAAGGATCTGGGATTACCTCGATCGCCAGTGATCCTGTGTAGTCGATGTGCGATCGTGCCTCTCAATCACTACATTCAGGCTACTGCAACTTAATGAGAGTTATCGACAGTGGTCTTTAAATGAGTAGACTGATGCCATATATCATAAAACTCCGGGTAATCCATATTTTTAGCGCAGTGCCACATTACCTCGTAGCAGTACTTAAATTGAGCATAACTATTATGATATGTCTCTTCTGAAACACATTCTTTCAGCCCGTTAATTACAAGTGAATATAAATTATGTTTAGATGTATGACTATAGTCAAGCTCTATCATTACTGGCATTAGTTCTCTTTCTACCAAATCTCTTCTAAGGAGTGAAATAAGTCTTTCTGAACATTCTTGTAAGAACATCGTATCGTCTGGATCAAGTTTCATGAGTTGAATAAATTCTTCGGTTAACTCGTTTGCCTTGAATTGAAAAATATCAGAACCTTCTTCCTCTTCTTCATATTCTTCAAGCTCTTCATTAGTAGAAAGACTTTCAAAATACAAAACATCACTTTCATTTTCCTGAGAGGAGTCTCGTGAAGTTTGTACAGATTTTTTGTTGAGGGAAGTTGACGCAGAAAAGCGCAGAATCTATGAACATTCTGCTATGCCTTCTAATCCAGTCATCTTCGCTATTAATCAAGTTGAATATAGTAGAAACAACCAAACGATCGACACCGGGAATCTCTTTACATCTGGAAGATGTTATTCTTCGCAAAAGCATCGCGATCTCAAATCTACCATCATCGTTTTCTACTGTCATCAAATAATCAGTTAAACTTTTAACGACTAACTGATGGTTGAAAATATGAAGCAAATTTTGGGCTTCATAATCTAAGGGGTAAAGAAAAGAACTCCATTCTTGAGTATCAGAGTTGAATATACCAACAGCCATCTCTATTAAAAATTGTAAAACATCTTTTATGTGTCTAACGCTTCCAGATTCGGAGATTATTTCCACTAACAGAAAGAAAGCTCTATCACCGTAAAAGTTTGAGGAGTGGCACCCATCATTAAACTCTTTTAAGGTCTTGAAAAATTCTAATCTTTTCACACTCATTAATTTTCCCTCCATTCCTACCCATAGAGAAATTGCTTCTTTCCAGCGTGGTTCAAAAATTCGGTATTTGGTTTCGCCTTTAAGATTTTTGCTGGGTTTATCTTTATGATCACAAGGTAAGAAGTAGTCCCAATCATTGATCGCCAGTGCCGCAAAGTATTCCTGAAACGTCGGATGGAAGAAGGCATAAACAAGCTCATCGGCATCTTTTTCCTCAACTGATGGTAAGCCAATGGGAATGAGCCAACCTAACTTGACTGCCCACCAAAATAGCGATTGCTCTTGCTTACGGCGACCTAAAAAATTCTCAACATAGCTTTCTCGTAGTCGGAAGCGAGCTTCTTCGCTGTCCAGGGCTGCTTTTGCTAGCTCTCCTAACTGTCGCGCTAGTTCATCTCGCCGCTCTTCAGGCATGACAAACTCTTGATGCTCTTCCTTCCACTGGTAATGTCCCTTGATAAGGCGTTGATAGAGTCCTGCTTTTGTCTCCGGCAATTTGTCTCCTAAGCCATTCCAGGTGAGGCAAACCAGCATCAGCCGTAAAGGATTTCTGACTAAGCGGTTGATGCGATCGCCCTTTCTTCCCAACTCATTTTTTAACGCATTGCGAGACGAGTGCTCTTGCTGATCAGCAAACCATTTATCGATAAACTCCTCAACCTGTTCAGGGCTAAAATCCAGATTGCGATAAACATCAAACTGATTCTCTAGCCGACTGCCTTCTGCGCTCCAGACATTGACGCGGCAAGTTAAGACAATTTTTGCCTTATCCACCCAACCATTCTGAAGTTCTTTGGCAATCCAAGACAGTGGTTGACCAATATTTACTGCCATCTCATCCACACCATCGAGCAGTAAGCAAATCTGCCCTTGCCCAAAGGCTTCTAAGAATGCGGTTTCTAATGCTTCCGTTGGCTCTTTTAGATTAGGCACAGCTTCCGGTGCACACTGACGAATGACAGAGAGTGACGGCTTGAGCCACTTTTCCAGTAAATACTCTTGCAGCGTATCGTCTGGTTTCAGGTCTGCCAAATTGATCCAAATTGGGTAGCTGTCTATCTCCCAAGCAATCTTTTGCAAAAGGGTGGTTTTACCTGCACCGGGTTCACCCACGATCGCAATCCGCTTGCCCTGACTCTTCAAGCTTTTGCCCTGCTTAATGACATCCTCAAAGAACTGACTCAGCAAAATTGGTGTTGTCTTTTCTGTTTCCCGCACTGACCACTGCGCTGGATCAATTGGTTGATTAACTCTCGCTGGCTTTTCTCGACGTTCCACCAACTCCAACGGGACGTACATATCTGCTACACGTCGCGCCCCTGCTCCCAAAGGATGCGCCGTCAGCCATTGCCGATTTTGCTTTTCCAGCACGTCATAACAAACTTGTTTCCAATCAATTGCGATCGGTTGACTGGAAGCAGCGTCAGTACTCAACAAACAAGCTTTTTCGCGCTGAAGTGTTGCCTGTTCTTGTGGATCAGCTTCATAAATTTCTTCCCCATCGCCACGACGAATTAAGGCTGTATGCGGTGAAAATTCCTTTTTGGGTGTTTTTAATTGTTTAGAAAGCTTATGAAGGTATGGGCTTGGCGGAATCGAGACAACAAAGATATTTTTACCCTCAAGGAGCAAGGTTTGACAGTTAAGGTCGGGAAGACGAGGGTAACAATACGAATTAATCTTGTCGTATATATCTCTGCACTTCGGCACACCAGATATATCTTGCAGGTTTGGAGTGCCATCTGCTCTAAGTTTGTCGTCGGCTCCAATAATAAGATATGCAGTCTGCTTGGCTGTACCAACATTGCCATTAGTCAGAGCTATCACATCTTTGACCAGTTCACCCCACAGTTTTTCTCTATTATCTGTCCACTTCTGAATCTCAATAGGCTCTGTAGGTTTTGGTTCATTAATTTTATATAGGTGAAGCTTAAAGTCCAACTTCGCGCTCTCACGCGGGGAACTAACTTTCTGCCGAAGTTCTTCAATGTCCATTTAGCCTGACAGACTTATAACGTTTCTTTCCGCTATTCTACTTACAGCAACAAAACAATGCCTTTGCGACAATCCTTGCAACGTATCAAATAGTTGAAAAGCATTCATGGATAGCGTGGAACTCAACGAAGGACTGATCGCACAAATCGCGCAAGCGAAACAAAATGCAGCAAGTCTCGGAACGAGAGGCTCCGCCAACGCCAGCCTCACTGAACCAACGGCTGAATCTGCCTTCTATGACCGCAATTCTGGCAGGGTTGTCATTCAGTTGCGCTATGGAGCAACGTTCAGCTTTCCGGCAGAGTTGGGTCAGGGGTTAGCAGGCGCATCACCCGACGATTTAGCTGACGTTGAAGTAACACCTTCCGGTACAGGACTCCACTGGGAAAAGCTGGATGCCGACCTGAGCGTTCCCGCCTGGCTCAACGGCATTTATGGCAATGCAGCGTGGATGGCGATTCACCAGTAGTAGTACCCGCTCCTACATGTAGAAACTATGCAAAGAACTCATCGACAGGGGCGTGAATGCCTTCCTGGATGAGGGCGCTACGGTCTTTGACGGGTGTCCAGCCGAGTTGACGTTCCGCTTTAGATGCATCAAAGACAGACGCAAAGCTGCGGCCTTCCCAGTCGGCGTAGCTAGGGAACGCAGCATTCGGATCGCGTCCAAGACTCTTGACTGCCCATTTGACGAGGGCTTCTGAATAGTTGCGCCAACTGGCAGTGGGCACACGACGCAGCTTCAACCCAGCACGGCGCTCAAACTCATCCAGATAGTCATTGGCAGTCACTTGAGGTTCGCTGGTCAGATTGTATGTTTCGCCTTCGATACCCGGCACAGCGATCGCCCGTGCCATGGCATCCGCTACGTCATCGACCAGAACGATCGGCAGGTTACTGTTACCATCACCCCACAGACGGCAAACCGAGTTATAAGGCCAGGCTGCGATGCCCCAGTGATAGGGATTGCCACCGCGACCGAGCACCACACCCGGACGGAAAATCACGACAGGTAAGCCTTTTTCACGCTGCATCTGGAGCAAGGTGCGTTCGTTTTCGACTTTCGATCGGGGATACGGCGCAACCCGCAGCATGCCTTCGTGAGGCTTTGTCTCTTCGGTAATGGTTCCAGCACCACTGCCAGCGTAATAGATGGCGATCGAGGACGCGTAGAACAAGCGCTTCACGCCATGCTCCAAACAGAGTTCCGCGACCTTGCGCGTGGGCTCCACATCCGTTTTGAGGTAGTCAGCCCAGGTTTTGCCCGTGCCGCGTGCTAAATGATAGACGTACTCAATGCCCTCCAGCGCCGCTTCGATCGCTTTGGCATCAGCGAAGTCACCTTTCGCCAGTTCGACTCCCATACTTCGTAATGCAGGCGAGCAATTATTGGGATCACGAGCAAGAATGCGAACGCCATGCCCATCCTGACGTAGCCGCCGCACAAGTGCCTGACCAATGAAGCCCGTGCCGCCAATGACCAGCACGTTGGCTTTGGGCACGGCTTGTTCAGCGGTCTGGTTGAGCACAAACATGTCTGTTTTGGGCTCTGGCAAGTGAGTTTCGCGGGCAATCCACTCAGCCAGCGAAATTGCACCCTCTCCCAGGGAGGCATCAACCCGCTCATCGAGTTTGCTGCCGCGTGTAGCGTAGAAACTTTCAACCGTTCGCGCAATGCTGTAGGGGAACGGGCCTGATGCCTTCGAGAGTCCTGCTTTGGAGAGCACGAAGTTCGCTAAGGTACCAGTGGCTTGCGAGACTGAATCTCGGGCAACAGCGGCAACAGTGGCGAAGCGATCGACATCCAGTAAATACGGTGTGTGTTCCTGACAGGTGTAGGTGTTGTTCTCAAAGTCCACATGCGCGACTGCATTGGTACCGCGCACGTGGATGTAATGCTCTGGATAACCATCAATGAACGAGAAGCGTAGCCGAATGCTCGTGTTACCTTTCCAGCCGCGAATTTCCCAGCGACGGTAAAACTCTAGCCCACGCGGCAGATCAATGCGATCGTTGACATCCACCGATAGCGAATCCGGTTGCCCAATGAGGTGAACGAGGTGTGTAAACGAGTGCGGTGCGACTTCAAACAAAATGTTCTTCGGCGTTTGCAGCATCCAGGCACCGTAGGGCCCGCCGGACAACTGCCCCAACTCTTTGTTCCAGACAATATCAATCTGGTCAATCCGTCCCAACCGTCCACTGCGTAGATCCGCAACCAGCTTTTCGTACACCGGAAAGTAGAGGAAATTGTGGCTGACGCCGATCGTTTGCCCCGTCGTCTCAGCCCGACGGCGAATTTCCTGACAATCGCTCACTCGATGGCAGAGCGGTTTTTCAATAAAGGCATCGACACCGGCTTCGACAACCTGACAGCCAGTGGCAAAGTGCACATGGGGTGGCGTCAAAATGTGCACCACATCGAGGTTTTCGCGGGAGAGCATTTCGCCGAGGTCAGAATAAACAGTGGGGATGCCTTTTGACTGGGCAAACTGTTCTGCGAGACGCTTGTTTAGATCGCAAATGGCTCGAACCTCAACGTTCGGCAACAACCGCAGTGCGGCAAAGTGGTAGTCAGAAATGTAGCCTGCGCCCAGAAGCGCGACGGCGACGGGTTTACTATTGCCGTTATGAGTTGCCATTGGCTTATCTCCCTGTTACTTGCATAGGTTTTGTCGCGGGTGTTTGGGCACCCTTGTATTCAATAATTTCGTGCTGTCTGTGGAGCAGGCGATCGCCAGTGAATTTGGCAATCCCAAACGCTTCTGGAAACACAGACGCCCCACAGGACACTCCCCAGGGAATACTCTCATCCCAGGAAAAGCCGCGCTTGCGGGTACCAAGAATGGTTCGTAGTGCTGTTAGCGGGTAGCGCCCAAAGACCAGGAGTGAGAGCCCAAACGTAAAGGGACTCAGCGCGATCGCGCCCAACGGTACAATCATTCCCCACAGCCAGATCCGCCGTATTTCTTTGACAAACTTGCGTTCTGGCAATGCGCCATGCAGACTTGAAACCTGTGCGTACGCATAGCCGCAACGTTTCGCCCGCTGCCACCATTGCGACAGCCGCTGGATATTGGCATCATGGAGCGTGCTGTTCTGATCAAGGCGGAGAATCGAGCCGTTTGCCTGCCGCAGACGGACACTCAGTTCGTCATCCTCAGCCGCAATCACACTGTTGCCATAGCCACCAACGGCGGCAAAGGCGCTGGCACGGATCATCACATCGCCGCCGAAATGAGTGGTTTCACCGACAGGCCCCATCCGCCATTCGACATCGCAAATCCGATTGTAGGGGCTGAGATCGGGGTAGCGTTCTCGCCGCCAGCCACACACTGCGACAACGTTAGGGTTTGCGTCTAACGCCATCGCCGCTGCGTCCAACCAGCCTGCAACGACTTCGCAGTCACCGTCTATAAATTGGACATACTCGACGTCAGAGTACTGTTCGCGCAAGCGATCAAAGCCAGCATTACGGGCGCGGGCGGCTGTAAAGGGAATAGACAGATCGAGATTGACCACCATCACACCACGATCGTGCGCGGCCTCACAGCTGCCGTCCGTGGAGCCAGAGTCAACATACACAACCGGGCGTGTGCCGTTGACCACTGAATCAAGACTGCGAAGCAGGCGATCGCCCTCATTCCGCCCAATGATTACGACCCCAATGTTATGTGAGCTAGTCACGCACCCTCCCTATCAACGCCATTGCCATTGTGAGACGCTTCCTATCCTTGTTTAATTCAGTCACTCTGCGGGAATCAGGCTAAACGTCTCAGTACTACAAATCTCAGTGCTACAAAAACGTTGAGCCTAGAATGCCCAAAAAAGCGTATCGTTTTCATCTCAGATTAATAGAGTCGCCTTGAATCATCTGCCGACTTCAAGTACAACACAGAATTTGTCGGGGTCATCACCGAAACCGTTACTTGGAACGCAAAATTATCAGTACCCACTGAGTTTGTGAAGCAATGGTTAAGAATTTAGCCATCAGCCATCAGCCATCAGCCATCAACCGTCAGCCATCAGCCGCAGCTCGAGAGTTGCTCAATCCTGCATAAACGCAATCTGAAGCCGTCAGCAATGGCTCAAAAACTAATAGCTGATACCAAAACATTCTCTCTAGCTATAGCCATGCTGGGAGAACGGGGTGCAGGCGTGGAACCCCTGGCTGGGGGCACGCCGCCCCTATGACCCCTTTGATCCAATGTCCTAAGGTTGGGGCAACAGCTAATGGCTAATTCATTGTCGCTGACTCTGGTGCCGTTGTTTCTTGGGCAGGGTGAAAGTAGTCATAGATTTGCTGCGCGAGACGAGGCCCAATACCCGGCACCGTGGCAATTTGTGCGGGTGTCGCTTCACGCAGGTAATCGATCGACCGAAAGGTAGCCAGCAGTTGTTTCTGGCGATGGTGCCCCAGCCCTGGAATCTCATCAAGACGCGATCGCCGCATGCGATCGCTACGCTGCTGGCGATGGAAACTGACAGCAAAACGGTGCGCTTCATCCCGTAGCCGACGCAGTACCTGGACGCCTGGTTGTTCTGCCTCCGTCTTCAACGGGAAGGATTCTCCTGGCAGAAAAATTTCCTCTCGCTGTTTGGCAAGGCTGACCACTTTCACATCGTCCAGTAAGTTCATCTCTCGCAAGACCGCCACCACCGCTGAAAGTTGTCCTTTCCCACCATCAATCATCACCAGATCAGGGAAATCAGCCGTCGCGGACACATGCCGACTGAGCACTGAATCCTGCGATGCCCTGACCAACTCCCCCTTCTCTTTGAGCGCTGCATACTTACGGAAACGCCGACGAATGACCTCTGCCATACTGGCGAAGTCGTCCGAGTGCCCAGAGACAACAGTAGGCGTTTTGATTTTGTAATGGCGATAGTGCTGCTTGGCCGGTAACCCGTCAATGAAGACCACCTGAGACGCGACCGCATCTGACCCCTGAATGTGGGAAATATCGTAGCCTTCAATGCGGCGAGGCAGTTCGGGTAGATCTAGTATGGCGGCGAGGTCGAGCATGGCCTGAGCGTTACGATCGGCAAACCGCTGCGTGCGTGCCAATTCATACTCCGCATTGCGCTCCACCATCTCGATCATCTCGGCTTTCATCTGACGTTGAGGGGTCACGATCGCGACCTTACGCCCCTTCGTCTCACTCAAGAACTCTGCCAGCATGTCGCCTTCGGGTAAGTCATGCTGCACCATAATCTCCGCCGGAATTTCGACCGCATCCACGGTTTGATAATGTTCTTCGAGGACACGCTGCAAAATGGCCCCTGGTTCACCCGATTGGGCATCGGCAACAAACCCCAAACGTCCGACTAAACGACCCGCACGGATTTGGAAGAGCTGCACACAAGCGTATTGGTCATCGGCCGCAAGGGCGATCGCATCTCGCGAAATGGTATCGTCCGCCATCGATACCTTCTGGTCAGCACCTAATAGCTTCAGCCCCGCAATCTGATCGCGAATTCTTGCTGCTTGCTCAAAGTTCAGCGCCTCGGCCGCCTGCTCCATTTGAGCCGTGAGAATGTCCGTTAGCTCGCGAGTGCGTCCCTGAAAGATCATCGCCACCTTTTGCACGATCTTGTGATAGTGCTCTGGGGTAATCAATGCCTGACAAACACCGGGGCAGCGACCAATATCGTAGTTCAAGCAAGGTCGATCCTTAAACAGCGGCTGGGGACGTTGCCGCAAGGGGAAAATGCGTTTTACCAGATGCAGCGTTTGCCGTAGCAGTCCGGTATCCACATAAGGCCCGTAATAGCGGTCTTTTTCCTTGCCCAATCGCCGTTTGCGAGTGATAAAGATGCGCGGATACGCCTCTGACCAGGTAATGCAAAGATAGGGATACTTTTTGTCGTCCTTCAGCAACACATTGAAATGGGGCTGGTGCTGCTTAACCAGGTTTGCTTCCAGCGCCAGCGCCTCAGCCTCAGTATCCGTAACAATAAACTCGATTTCTGCAACCTGCTTGACCATCAACGCAATGCGCGGACTCAGCCCCTGGTTGTCGCGGAAGTACGAGCGGACACGCGATCGCAGTTTTTTCGATTTACCGATATAGAGGATCTGATCGGTTGCATCCCGCATGTAATACACGCCTGGTTCCGATGGAATTTCCTTAAGGCGGTTTTCCAAACGGTCTGGATCTTTAACCAGGGTCAGAGCTTTAGCAGAGGTCACAGGCAAGAGCTTCGTTGTAAGGCTTCATCTCAATTTTAAACGAATCTATCGAGACTTCAAACGCCGCTAGAGACTTATGCCTCCGTAGTCGCTAAGATCAAAGTGTATCCAATTAAACATCTACATACTGAACTTTGTCATATGACGCTCGAAGAGTTTGAATCGCAAACCCGTGAGGAACTGGAACAGACCCTCAATCAACTGCAAGCCGCAACGCTGCTTATTGCGGAGTTGACAACCCAAATTTCCCAGACAGGCAGAACTGTGCAGGTACTCAGTCATCACATTGAAACGTTCGTTACCGAACAGAGAAGCCAATAGGTTGCGAACCGCTTACTGCACCATCAGATACTTTAATTCATCGCAAATCACCTGCCGCACGTGGGGGAGCATCACAGGTTTAACTAGATATTGGCGGGCACCTAAATTCAAAGCATGGTCTCGATCGGCTTGAAAGGCAAACGCTGAAATCACCACAATGGGTGTTTTCGACCACTCTAAGGTTTGTTGAGCTTGCTCTAGTACGGCAAAACCATCAACGTCTGGCAACTTTAGATCAAGCAAAACCAGATGTGGGCGAAACTGCGCCATTTCTTGAGCGAACTTAGAACCGCTAGAGAGGGTCTGAATCGAGTAACCACAATGCCTCAAATAATCACTCATCAGCTGACGACTGATCTCGTTATCTTCTACCAGCAAAATGCGAATGCTAGAGCTTAAATTAAACCCAGGGGCGACTGTTGTTTGCATAGAGTTTTTTACTCTGCCGCGAGCCAATCCGACGTTGCCATTTTGGGAGTTGCAGGTACAGATAAAAAAGAGGCGCGCGTAATCGATGCTTGGAAAACAGCTTATTACGGCTCAGCCCATAATTAATCTATAAGGAAGACTATACAACATGTAGAGGGCATGGTCAGCGATCCAGATCACTCCACTCAGTATTTTCATCAGAGCGCTTGTGCTAATGGTAACTTGTATTTGATCGGTAGACGTCAGTACGTGTCGATTTCTGCCAAAAAGTGACTGAGTTTTAACATGAGAAACTGCTGTAACGGCATTTAGAGGGTTGGGAAGGGTTCAAACGATCGCAGACTCTGGCAATGCCCCCTGCATTCTAGCAAGCCAGTTGAGTAGACTATCAAGCTGCTGATCGGCGTTGAGTGCGCCCAATCCCCGTACCGTCACTTTGCTGGGCGTATAGACAAAGCGTGAGTGTAAGTGGTCTGGCAAATTGGCTTTGAGCAAATTCCAGGCAGGTTCTGCCATCGGCGTTTCCAGTACAATGTGCTGAGTGCCGTCAGGCTTGATGCGAGAGAAGCCGAGCTTTTTAGCAATTTGCTTAAGCTCGACAATCCGCATGAGTTGCAGGGCCGCAAGCGGAATCGACCCATAGCGATCGCTCCAGTCTGCTGCAATTTCCGTGAGTTCTTGTTTGCCACTGGCAGAGGCAACGGCGCGATAGGCACTCATCTTTTGATCTAGATCAGGAATGTAGTCAGCGGGAATAAACGCCGTCAGGTTGAGGTCAATCTGCGTATCATCGACGGTAGGAATTTCTTGACCACGGATTTCGCCGATCGCTTCTTCCAGCATTTCGATGTAAAGGTCGAAGCCGATCGCATCCATTTGACCCGACTGTTCTGCACCCAACAGATTCCCCACGCCACGAATCTCCATATCACGCACCGCAAGCTGGTAGCCAGAGCCAAGCTGCGCGAATTCCTGAATGGCTCGAAGGCGCTGCCGTGCCGTATCGGTCAACTGGTTTTGCTTCGGGTAAAACAGCCATGCGTGTGCCTGAATGCCTGCTCGTCCTACCCGTCCCCGCAACTGGTAAAGCTGCGACAGCCCAAACTTCTGGGCATCTTCAATCAGAATGGTGTTAACGCGAGGAATATCCAGCCCCGATTCAATAATCGTGGTGCAGACGAGGATATCAGCTTCACCTTCGCTAAAGGTCAGCATCGTGGTTTCCAACTCGGCTTCGGGCATTTGACCGTGGGCGATCGCAATGCGAATACTCGGTATCATTTCTCGCAGCCGGGTGGCAATTTCCTCAATGCCTTCTACACGGGGCACCACGTAGAAAATCTGTCCTCCGCGATCGAGTTCCTGCCGCATGGCCGTGCGAATCGCCTCTGGATCATAGGGGGATAGATGGGTTTTAATCGGACGACGTGAGGGTGGCGGGGTCGTAATCAGGCTCATCTCGCGCACACCCGAAAGCGCCATGTAGAGCGTTCGTGGAATGGGCGTGGCGCTTAACGTCAACACATCTACCTGCGTTCGCAGCGATTTGATTTTCTCCTTCTGGTTGACCCCAAACCGCTGCTCTTCATCGACCACCAGCAAGCCCAAGTCCTTTGGCTGCACATCTTTACTCAGCAGTTGGTGCGTGCCCACGACAATGTCCAGTTCACCCGTTTTCAGGCGCTGCATGATGTCCTTGCGCTCTTGCGGTGTGCGAAAGCGGTTGAGTAAGCCAATCTGAATCGGGTAAGGGGCGAACCGTTCTTTCAGCGTATGGTAGTGCTGTTGCGTCAGGATAGTGGTTGGAGCCAACATGGCCACCTGTTTACCAGCCGTCACCGCTTTGAAAATAGCGCGAATGGCCACTTCGGTCTTGCCGAAGCCGACGTCCCCGCAGACGAGACGATCCATTGGGCGATCGCTCTGCATGTCTTGTTTGACATCTTGAGTTGCCTTGAGCTGATCGGGCGTCGGCTGATACGGGAAGGACTCTTCCATTTCCTCTTGCCAGGGCATATCAACGGGATAGGTAAAGCCGACCTGCTGGGCACGCTGGGCGTACAGTTGAAGCAGATCGACTGCCACTTTTTTGATCGCTTTGCGAACCTTGCTCTTGGTCTTTTCCCAGGCTTTGCTGGACATTTTGTTCAGTTCGGGTGTGGTGTCGCCTGCCCCTCGGAAACGCGAAAGCGAACTGAGCTGATCTGCTGCCACGCGTAGCAATCCATCGGCATACTGCAAGACCAGATATTCACGGGTTTCGTGGTTTAGCATCAGGCTTTCCAGCTTTAAGAAGCGACCAATACCATGATTTTTGTGCACCACATAATCGCCCGGACGCAGTTTGTTTGGGTCAACCTGCTTGGATGCCGCACGGCGACGTTTCCGCACATAGCTAGGCGTTGCCAGAGAATGCTGCCCAAAGAACTCTCGGTCTGTAATGACGGCTAGCCGGAAGGTTGGCAGAATGAAGCCTTCGAGTTCCGCTAGCCCGGAATACTTCACCGCAACCGGGACGTGCTGCACCTGAAGCTTGTCGATCGCCAGGTAATCACGCGGATTGGGAATGAATTGCGCTGGGCAATCATGCTCTTGCAGCAACGACACCGATCGCGATGGTTGCGCCGACACCAGCCAGATCGAAAAACCGCGATCGCGTTCATCCCGCAAGGTTTCTGCCAGCCTGCCAAACTGATGCGGAATCGCAGGCACTGGACGACTCGCCAAATTAATCGGCGCAGGCCCCTTATCTTGTGCCGTACGAACTTTCGGCTCTTCTGCCAGTTCTGATAAGTAGAGGTGATCGAACAGTTTGATCTCTGTCAAAGACTCCGTAAACGGGCGATGAATGCGGGATAACTGCTGACCGCTGACCGGTGCCCGCTGACCGCTAATTTCCCCATATTGTTCTTCGGCGTGCTCAAACCACCGATCGCCATGCGCTTCCGATTGCTCTGGTTCGTCCATGGCAATCAGCGTGTCTTCTGGTAGGTAATCTAGCAGTGAAGCGGGTTTGTCGAAGGCAATGCCCAGAAAGCGACGAGAGCCTTCCAGCAGTTGCCCTTGATCAAATTTCTCTTGATCTTCTTCAGAGAGAAACGCCTTCACTGCAGCCGCTTTGCTACCTGTCAGCGCTGCTTGAATAATGGGGCCAAAATGGGTCGGTGTGAGTACAAGCTGTTCAATGCGATCGAGTGATCGTTGCGTTGCCGGGTCAAACTCCCGAATTTGGTCTAGCTCATCGCCAAACAATTCCAGTCGTATCGGCAGTTCAGACGCCACCGGAAACACGTCAATGATATCTCCACGTCGGCTCCACTGCCCTTCTGTTTCGACCAGCGGGACGCGATCGTAGCCCAGTCGAGCCAGTTCATGCCCCAATGTATCCAGATCGATTTCTGCGCCTCGCTTTAGCGTCAGACAGTAGGGCTTGAGGGCAGCGACAGGCGGCAAGTGAGGTTGGAGAGCACGTTCGGTGGTGACAATTGCCAGTGAGGAGTGAGGAGTAAGGGGTGAGGGGGAAGAGTTTTGAGTAGCGCTAGCTCCGAAGGAGCCACTTTGTGTTTCTTGTATGCCGAAGGCTTTACGCGCCGACAAGCTAGAGAGTTTTGAGTTTTGAGTTTTGAGTTCTGCTCCTCCTGCCTCCCCTGCTCCCATCTCTTCCTGACTCCTCTCTCCTCTCCCCTCTCCCTTTACCAAATCCGCCAACACCTGCAACTGCCCCCAAACCATCTCCGATTCAGGATCAAACGGCTCGTAGGGCGATGACTCTGAAGTGGGGTAGAAGTGAATGGTTTGCCAGCCCATTGCTTCCAGTTGGGCAGTCCAGCGTCCGGCTTCTTCGAGCGTGGCGGTGACGACCAACAGGTTGCGGGATTGAGCTTGCGCCAGGGCAGAACTGACCAATCCTTTGGGCAATCGTGCCAAGCCGTTCAGCTTCAAATGCTTATGCTGCTGAAGTTTCGCTAAGAGTTCTGTTGTGAGGGGCGATCGCCCCAGGGCACGAGTGATGGAAGAAAACGCCATGTTGAAGCTACGCAGTCTAATGAGAAGAGTTACCTATCTTCATCATAGATGGCTTGTTGTGTGGCTTCAGTTCTAAGTGAAGCGATCGCACGTTCTGAGTCGATCGCACACTTAAAGACACTAAATTACAAATCCTCTGGTTTTAGCCCTGTGCGTTTGGCAATGCGCGCCAACATTTTTGGACCAATTTCCTCACCGTCGTGAAAGGCAAAAACAACCTTTGCCCAATCTGGACGCGACAGGACTTTATGAGAGCCACCTGCTTTACGCTCAATACTCCAACCAATGCGTAACAAAGCCGCCAACACTTGCTTTGACAGACTTCCACTGTCTCATGCTGCCAGAAACGCAACGTGATCGAACTCGGCTACGCTTTCACCCTGTTCAAGACGGTCAGCCAAAACACGAAGCGCTAATGCTTTGACTCGTACTACTGCGTCTTCACGACTTTGCCCATAAACAAGCACTCCTGGCAGGTCTACCACCTCCGCAAGCCAGCGCCCGTCTTCTTCTTGTTCAAGCTCAATGGTCAGATCCATAAACTTTTCCGCTAGTACGATTAGTCCCAACCGAAAGGACATGCAGAAATCGATCGCTGCTTCAAGCTTACCTGTTATGCAAACAGTCGGCTCAACCGAGAGATAGCGATCGCCACCACACCGACTCACCGCTTGGGGTTCTTACCGTTAATTCAAAGAGGGCGGGAGCGATCGCCCCAGAGCATGAGTGATGGCAGAAAACGCCATGTTGAAGCTACGCAATCTAAGGAGAAGAGTTACCTATCTTCATCATAGAAAGCTTGTTGGGTTACATCAGTTTTGAGTGAGGCGATCGCTGCGGTCTCTGTCCGTCACACACCACATTGACTTGTCTCCGTACCCCTGACCGATCGCAGCATAGTGCTTTCTAGACCTCAATGATCGGCTCAACTTTGTGGTTAGACCGTGCTTCAACAGATAATTTCTCAACTACTCGATCGCCTTGATTGTGACGTTACCACCTTCCACTGCTCGAATTTGCAAATCATAGCCGTAAAGTAAACTCATCCCAACTAACGGATCAGTCTCTGCTTCGTTGACGGGAATATTTCGGTATTGCCCATCCCAGATGATGGTTGACGCATAAACTTCAAAGGTCACTTCGCTGCCATCGCCCAATGTTCCACGATCGATCCCCGTCCAGGGTAAGTCCAAGGCAACAATGACCTCACGCGGTAGGCTCAGAAAGCCTGTATAGCCTGTATCGATCACCGCATCAATCAAGCGCGTCTGACGCTTTCCGTTACTCAAGACCAGTGAAATGGTTGCTTCGCAGCTTGCATTTACAACACCGTGCATCATACAGGGTTTCTCAAGCTCCGTGCGCCAAAGCGATGAACAGCACGGTGTCCAATACGGACGATCCAGGGTTGAGCGTCGGGAAGTCGTTCAAATAAGCGATCGGTTGCAGTCAAGATCTCGTCAGCCACTTCAAAGGCTCCGGTTTCAATGTCGATCGCAACAATTTTGCCGTGGTTCCCTTCCTCCACTTGTGGGCGGACTTGAGTCTCATAAAGTTGATCACCGCGTCGGGTAAATTCTTCTTTGCTATAGCGGGGTTGTCGAACCGTCATCGCCTTACCCTTACTTTGATGGTTGCTCTTTCATTTTAATCTGAGCGATCGCATCCGCACTGACTCCTAGGCTTCTTCCTCCAGAGGGTATGGAATATATTTACGAAAGCCTTCCAGTATATCTGTATGTCTCTGCTGACTCAGATGTAGATATGCCTCCAAACCATCCATCGTGACTAAATCGACTCGATATGAGCTTCGACTATAGTTCCTAGTTTTGAATTCAAAAGTAAAAGGCGCTGAAGTAACTTCCTCAAGAACAATCTTCCCAGAGTTTGATAACTCAGCTGCGATAAGAGTGCCATCTAAAATAACTACAGGCTGAAAAAAACTGAACTCAGTTGGTTCTGCTAATATATCGCGGCTAATCTTTTCCCCTTCAGTAGTATTAGCTTCACACTCATCTTCAGCAGCTTTACATACACTTGTAAAGGCTTTATACCACT
The DNA here is from genome assembly GCF_003003795.1 of Stenomitos frigidus ULC18. Lineage (GTDB taxonomy): Bacteria > Cyanobacteriota > Cyanobacteriia > Leptolyngbyales > Leptolyngbyaceae > Stenomitos > Stenomitos frigidus_A. Next base: position 33,055 of record NZ_PVWK01000021.1, read on the forward strand.
GCGAGGGCGCAGATGGATCTTTGAAAGCATGATGTACCCCTGTACCTTCCCATCTTTGAGAAATGAGTAATGAACTTTTCGACATAAATGCTGTTAATTTTGTAGGATGTTCTGGAAGATTTATGCTGGTCGTTATATTGTTCCAAGCACAGAACTGAGCCATCGGATGGAGATGAGATCGAAATACAATCCAAGGCTGCTCAGCCTTTTTAATTTCAGCAATAATATTAAAAAAGCTACACACGCATACAGAATCTTTGTATTTTAGGTTTACGGGGTAGTATGCAGAAAGGTCAATCTCTCGTGTAATATTCTCGTCCCTGTCAAAGTAGCCTTTTCCCAATTTGGCATCCCAACCTAGAGAATGAAATATTTTTACAGCCTGCATCTCTGAAACAAAGCCAGTTTTTTCCAGATCCTTAATCAGCTTCTTTTCGAATTCTTCGTTCATACTTCTGGAAGTGATGTGTCTTTACGGGCAATTAATTCTAAGGACTCTCAGCCTAATGCAATATGTTTATAGAAATATTCCCTTGAAACCTCAAACTGCTCAGTGAACCATTCGAGAAGCTCAGCATTTTCTTCGGCTACTTTATTCCGTTCCTCCCCAATTGGAAGCCGTTGATCTGATAACTTTTCACGAGAAAAGTGTAATTTAATTCCGTTTCTGTAAATCAGCTGAAGATACTGAGAAAGTTCCCTATCAAAGATAAAGAGGGCTTCATCTGTATCATTTGCAAATTTCAAAAGTGGTTCGATTTCAACATTCCCCTCATCAACTATCATTCCTAAAAGCTGCCTTACTATTCGATATGTCCGAATTTTATATTCATAGATCTCTAAAGATAAAAGCTCCCTGTCAAGAGATTCAGAAACTTGCTTCAGCTCTGGATAATCAGTCCAAGGAAGATTTTCCTCACTTTTTATACTTGATATAAGTAGCTGAGGGTTACAAAGCTCAGGTATGTAACGGTTCATGAATGAGCCAATTTCGAGGGAAACCGAAATCGT
>NZ_PVWK01000016.1 GCF_003003795.1 Stenomitos frigidus ULC18
ACCCATGTAAACGGTGGATCTTAGCGCCTTTCCTCGCAGGGGCATGTCGCTTTACGTACCTTTGCGTCAAGGAACCCAGCATTGGGCGTCTCACGGGTGCGGGTACAGTGTCCTTGCGACGCTTTGATTTGACCCGCTGACTTCAGTTTGCCAAAGCGGAGAATGGAGTAAGCCATGTCGTTAGGATGCCCAAAGGCTGCCAGGGCAAACCGACCCGACCACAGCACATTGCACCCATCGCTCGGCTGCCCCCGTTTGACCAGCCCCTGGTACGACTCAAACACGAGCACGGCGGCACCCGAAGCCTGGAGGGTCTGAGGCGAGCACGAGCACGACCCGTGGCTGAGTGGTAGAGCGGTGCCACTAACGAGACCAGTTGCCACCGTCAGGAGAGGCGGACAAGCTGGGGCGGAGAGCTTGCGGAACTGCATGGCTGGCTGCACCCGGTACAGACTTTAACGGCCGACGGCAGCGGGACGGCTCACGTTGGGATCAACGACCCTCCTGTCCCTTTTTGCGCTTGTCCACTGTGGGCTTGACTCGTGTTGGTCCTTGCTTCTGCAACGCGGCTAACGGTGCCCGCTGTGCTTGGAAATACTGGTGGTCCGCAGCGGTGAGCTGTGGACTCACCCACAACCGCTCACCTTGTAATTGCACCAGGAGACCGCGCCCATCCATTGCCTCTAGTCTCAACGTCTGACCGTCGTCAGCAAACCGATAGCGCGTACCCTCATGTTTGGTTTGCTGAGCCACGAACAAGGCTAACTTGATCACGGCCACGATGTCTCGTCCCCAAGCCGCTCGTTCTAAGGGCGCTGGCTCCGCTGCGACGGGCACGCTTGGGTCTGGGTTGTCTGTGGGCGTGAGTGTCATCTGGGGCTGATGGTGGGGTGGCGGTGGCACACTTGCCAAGCGTCTTGCTGCTGGGGGGAGGGGTATGTCTGGCTGCGATGCGTGGGCTGGTGGCACAGTCGGCGTTGGGGGAGCCGGAGGCAAGCCAGGGGGCAAGGGCTGACTGAGCACTGGTGGTGCTTGGGTCGCCGTTGCGGCGGTCTCCAGCACGACTGTAGTGGGTAGTGACAGGGGCGGCTGAAGAGCCTCTGCAACGACTGGCAACGGCTCCAGTGCGGAGTCGGATCGCCCCACCCAGGGAGGTGAGATCGGTGCTGGCTCAGTCGGGGCGATCGGACTGCTTTCAAGCTGACTTGCTAGTGGTACAAAGGAGTCCGTTTTGGCTTGCCGTTCGTCTTCGTCTGCTGCCGCTTCTGCTTGCTGTTGCAAGGCCAGCGCGCGTAGTCTTTGGTGCTCCATCGCTAGCCTTTGAGTCGAGTCCGGTGAGTCAATTTGAGGTGGTGTTGCACTCGCCACTGGACGCCGACACAGGGTCTGGATCAACACCCGATCACGCTCTGGTGCATAGCTCAAACCCAGATGTCTCACCAGTCCTGGATCACCTTCTTTGAAGCTATAACGAGTCCCTAAGGCATGACCGCTAAACGCAACACCATCCAGACTATAGGAGATGCCTTTGCTCTTGCCGGTGCGGGTAAATTGCATCTGTACCTCAACCCCACGCGCCTGGGCTTGCTCTATAAAAGCGGGCACCGTTTGGCTACGAGCCGCCGCCGCATCGAGGACGGCTTGAAGCCGTTTATGGACACTGGGCTGTCCCGTCTTGATCTCGGCTTGGGCTTGCTGCGTGGACTCGGCTTTGCGATCCACCTCCCAACTATTCGCTTGCACGCTCAACCCATGCTGACGTTCCAACGAGCGCAACACAATTTGGGAACGGTAGCGATCGAAGGATGTGGGAATCGCTTTCGTGGTTTCCAGGTTGATTTTAGCGACCACCAGATGCACATGTGGGTGCGGCGCATCGGTATGGCGGACGATCACATAAAAGTACTTGGGCAACTCTTCCTGGCGAAAACACTCGATCGCCGCCGCCAGTTGGATGTCATTTGATTGCTTGAGTAAAGCAGGCTGCACGGCACTCAGAATCAAGCCCGCTAAATACTGATCAGACAGCTCGCTGAACGCCTCATCGTCCAGGGTTTCGTGGGGGGGTAGGGAGAGGGCAATGTGGTAGACCGGCTGCTTGATTGGATTCAGTGCAGCCGCCAGGTCAAAGAGGGCGATAGTGTCTTCCAGGAGTGCGTCTCGCTGCGCCTCTGTCAGAGCATCACGCTCAACCCAATCAGCCGCATTACCACCAATGACGCTGGCACCTGGCTTCGTCAGCACATAACCCAGCGTGGCTCTCGCCGAACTGTTTTGGTGAATTTTGGCGATGGTCATGGGCTTACTCTGTCCGTAGTTGGCGCTGGATGTCTTTGAGTTGGGCTTGGATTGTTTGGAGGAGTTCTCGGTCTACTTCGTTGAGGCTAGGGTGCTCCTGTCGGTACAGTCGTCGCACCGTTTGATTGAGGTTGTTGCCAAGGCGATTGAGTGCCACAAGCACATGCTGCTCTAGTGGTGAGACGCGCTCTTTGTGTGGGCGTTTGGGCAGTGGTTGATCATAGAGTCGGGCACGCACATAGTCAGAGAGTGGGAGACCCTGCGCCTTGCACCAAACCTTCAAGGCTTGATGTTCTTTTGAGGGCACCCGACAGCTCAACCTTTCGGTGGCCAGCAGCGGTGGCAGCACGGGAGCCATAAGTTGCTCGAGTGCGGTCAGGTATGCTTCGTGATCTAGCTTACTTTCAGGGTCTAGCATGGGGGGTCGGAGGACGAGGGACGGGGGTTCTCCAAGGGGGTTGCACCCCTTGGGCGAGCCGTGATGTCATACGCCACATAGCTCGCCAACACGGCAAACACCCTTAGTGTGCCCAAACACGGCGGTACGATCACAGCCCTGTTTCAGTTGCTTAGTCTGCCATTGCCAGAGCCGCAATATTGGCTGCACACAGGGCGAACACGATCGGTCTCATCGCCTCTACTGCTCTGCTTCCTGTTAGTTGCCGTGCTGCTTTGGGCACGTTAAAAACACACTGACGCAGAGAGCACTACCCATGACCAAACCTAAAGGGCAGACCCCACTCCCACTAGAGACATCTGAGGAGGAGGATTTAGCAGGAGCCATTACCGATCTCAAGCTGATGAACCAAAAGCCCAAAAGGACATCACCCGAACAGATTGTGCTCCAGAGTTACACGGAACTGAAAACAGCCGTAGACCTGGGCTATAGTTTTACCGATATTGCCACTGTTTTCACGAAACGACGCGTGAAGATCTCAGCCCGCCAACTGAAGGAACTCTACGATCAGATGCAGGCTACCAGAACACAGGAAGCAGAAACGCTGCCCACTTATAAGACTCCAGACAACCCCAATCCAGCGGTCGTTGGTGAGACCAAAAGTGCCCCTGTGCAGACCACTACGACAGCCGCCGCTAGCAGTAAGCCGATGCTGAAAACAGACGGGAATTAGAGTCTCTCTGGCTTCACAGCGACGCTCCATATGGCTTATTCTTGGTCGTTGGGGGGCATCATAGTAGTGCTTGAGTCGCGCTTCATCACCGTGAGCAGGCTGGAGTATGTGACCTTTCATGGACGCAAGTACATGACTTGATCACCAAGCTTATGGGTGTGCCGTTGGGTGTAAAAAGAGGGGTGATTGTGAGGAGTACAGGGGCAACGCACGGGATTGAGAAAGCGAGGCGTGTGGGACGGCAAAAGGATAGAGGAAGTTCTGCCTGTGGGCAAGGGTTTGCGGCTTCTTGTCTTAGCGCTCTGGCTCTCTCGTTTTCTGCAAACGTTTGTATTTTTTTACTTGCCACACCTAAGAACTCACCCGCCATCTCTGTGGCAAAAGCGGGTTGAGAATCAACTTGTTCCATGCGGCGTAAACGTTGTGCAAGGCTTCAAAAGAGCGGTGCAATTCGACGCGCTACGCGCGAAGAGGGCAAGAGGGCAAAAGAATAGAGTGCTACAGAGTCCTCGGGGCAGAACAAACCACCCGAAAACCGAAAGCGTCGTCGCGGTCGTCGGGCGCATCGAGGTTGCGAGAGGCAGAACGGCAATGCCCCGGATCGTAGAACCAGGAACCGCCGCGTAGTACACGATTTGCACTTTCATCTTCGGTTAACCAGGCACTGCCGTCAGTCGGAGCATCTTCATAGTGATCATGCCAATGATCCCGACACCACTCCCACACATTGCCATGCATATCACTTAGTCCAAAGGCATTCGCGATTTCAAACTGGTCTATAGTCGTAGTCTCTTCTCGATACTCGCCTTCGGGACCGTCATTGTAGGTGTAGTTGCCGTTGTAGTTTGCTAGTTCGGTAGTCAGGGTTTTGCCAAAGTAGAAGGGTGTGGTGGTACCAGCTCGACAGGCGTATTCCCACTCGGCTTCAGAGGCTAAGCGATACGGTCTACCCGTGTGCTTCGCCAGCCGATCGCAAAACTCCACCGCGTTGTACCAGGACACATTTTCAACCGGGCGCGTATCCCCCTTAAAGCTGGAGGGGTCGAGCTCTACTTCCTGACTCGCTGGAGCCAATGCTGCCACAAAGCTCCACTGTGCCTGAGTGATGGGGTAACGTCCCATAAAAAAGCTGGAGATACTCACTTCATGGGGCGGTCCTTCAGCTTCGCGGCGTTCTGGTTCATCGTCTGGCGAACCCATCACAAAGGTGCCAGACGGCACCAGAATCATCTCTAACCCGATCGCGTCTCCCAGCGGTTCGGTAAAATAGCGAGCTTGTTTGCGTTCTTTACGGAGGATGAGTTCTGCCATGCAAGACTGCCCTACATTGGGGTGAGTCAGGCAACACTTCAGCAACGCTTACCAAGCTACCTGACTCAGTTTGATTTTCGGATGCCACTATGAGAGCTAAAAGCCAAAATAAGCGCATCACTGGAACCAGTCTGGACTCTTCTCGCACTCCCGGCAGATATCCCATCTGCCAGTTCTGGCACTGAAGAGTACTCGGGGCAGAACAAACCACTCGAAAACCGATATTGTTGTTGCGGTTGTCGGGCGCATTGTTGTTGCGAGAGGCAGAACGGCAATGCCTCGGATTGTTGATCCAGGAACCGCCGCGTTTGCCGACCAATCCCGTTTGTAGGATACCGCTAGACTTCCCAATCAGGCTCTAGCGGTGCCAGAATCTTTACGGAGAGTGGTTCTGGCGGCGGAGTGAAGCGCCAGCGATCGCCGATTTGACGACGCAGCCGATGGGTATCGCCGTGCAGCAGATGGGCTTCCCAGCTTTGGAGACGCTGAATGAGGTGCTCCAGGGAAACCTGCCCGGTGGTGTAGTCTTGCTGGAGTTGTCGGAGTCGCTGCCGTGCCCGTCTCAGGTTGTCGCTGCGGACACGAATGCGGTCTGGCAGGATGCGAAACCCCACAAAGTTTGCGCCGTAGCGCGTTTCAAATAGTTGGCTTTTGATGGGATGCAGCTTCAGGCGTAGAGTGGTCAGATAGTCTGCGATCGCGCTCCATGCATTTTCCAGAAAGGGGCGATCGTTTGAGAACAACGAAAAGTCATCGACGTAGCGCAAATACTGCTTGGCTTGAAGCTGCTCTTTCACGAAGTGGTCAAAGCCATTCAGGTAAACATTGGCAAAGAACTGGCTGGTCAGGTTACCGATGGGTAAGCCCTTACGACGCTCAAGCGGTGTCAGCAAGTCATCGCCTGGAAAGTATTCGGTATCTTCACCCTGAGGATTGCTGCCGTCAATGATGCGATCGATCAGCCAGAGGGTTTCTGGACATTTGATTTTCTGTCTCAAAGCAGCTTTCAAGAGATCATGATCCAGATTGGGAAAGTATTTACGGATATCGCCTTGCAAGATGTAACGACTCTTACGGGCAAAGTGGGTAAAGCGCTTCAGGGCACGGTGGGTGCCATAGCCCAATCGATTGGCGTAGGTGTCTGCGATGAAGGTGCGATCGATCAAAGGCACAATGACATTGCAGAGGGCGTGATGCACCACTCTATCGCGATACGGCGCTGCCGAAATCAAGCGCGATTTGGGGTCGCGAATCCTGAAGGTGCGATAACCGCCGGGTGTATAGGTCTGTGCCGTCAGTTCTGACTGGAGTTGCAGCAGTTCTTGAGCCAGGTTGTCGTTAAATGCCAGCACGTTGGGGCGGTAGCGCTTGCCTTGCTGAGCCTGCCGAGATGCTTGCAGCAAGTCCTCGAATGCCACAATTTTTGACCAGAGCTGACCGTAGCGCTTCATGCGGGTTGCTGCTGCCGTTGTTGCTTGATCCAGCCGCCTAAGTCTGTGCCGATCGTATTCACCAGCTGACTCACATAGGCATAACGTTGATCCGAAAGGAGCTGAAAGTCGAGCAGGAGGCGGGTCTGATGGCGCAAGAGGTCGAGTTGGGTATTGAGGTCTGCCAGACGGGAGAGCTTTTCTTTGGCATAGCGGACGCGAATGAGACCTTCCAGCAAATCGTACAGACCGGCGATAATACGGTCGCCCAGCATGAACTTATGATCCCTCGGCAGCCGATTGAGGATTGGCACGTACCATTTGATCAGGTCGTGGGTCTTTTGAATAATGGGAAGCTCGTTCACGGTGTTTCGGATGGCTTGAATCCGCTACTTGTAACAGCCTCCCAGGATGACCGGCTGAACTTTCAGCAAATATTAATGTTTTTCAATCATGGCAGAGCCTGCCTCCATAAAAAGGCGGTCAAAAATCGATCAGCGCTTCGCGCGAAAAGGGCAAGAGAGCAAAAGAATAGAGTGCTACAGAGTCCTCGGGGCAGAACAAACCACTCGAAAACCGACAGAGTCGTCGCGGTAGCCGGGCGCATTGAAGAAGCGAGAGGCAGAACGGCAATGCCCCGGACTGTTGATCCAGGCACCGCCGCGTACTACCCGTCTGGTTTCATCTCCCTCTGCAAGCCACGCATTGCCATTACTGGGAGCACCCTTATAGCTCTCATGCCATTGGTCAAAACACCATTCCCAGACATTGCCGTGCAGGTCGCACAAGCCAAAGGCATTGGCAATCCCAAAATGGTCTACCGGAGTAGTTTCCTCTCGATACTCACCCTTGGGTCCCTGTCCATAAGAGCCTGACCACTTCAGTTGCTCGTTATCCGTGCCTCGGTAGTTTGCCAATTCAGTGGTAATCGTCTCCCCAAAGTGAAAGGGAGTGGTCGTTCCGGCTCGACAAGCATACTCCCACTCGGCTTCAGTCGGAAGGCGATACTCTCGTCCTGTATGGGCAGAGAGGCGATCGCAGAACTCCACCGCTTCTTCCCACGACACATACTCTACCGGGCGCTGATCGCCTTTGAAACCAGAGGGATCTGACTCCAGTACGCGGCTGACTTGTGGCAGTGTTGCCACCGCTCTCCACTGCACCTGGGTGATGGGATACTTCCCCATAAAGAACGTGGCAAGAGTAACCTCATGCTGCGGACTTTCTGAGCTAAATCGCTCCAATTCAGCCTCTGGCGAACCCATCAAGAAGGTGCCTGCGGGAATTTGCATCATCTCGATCGCAACCGCATCATTGAGCCTCTCCATAAAGAACTGCACCGACAGGCGACGGCGCTGGAGCGTGAGTTTGGGGTTTTGGTCTTGAGCGATCGCCATAGTCTTGAAATGACCTTAAAGTAAAAGTACAATGCGACGCGCTTCGCGCGAAAAGAGCAAGAGGGCAAAAGGAAAGAGTGCTACAGAGTCCACCCTTCGGGAAGCAAGCTACGGGGCAGAACAAACCACTCGAAAACCGACAGCGTCGTCGCGGCTGTCGGGCGCATTGAAGCTGCGAGAGGCAGAACGGCAATGCCTCGGATTGTTGAGCCAGGAACCGCCGCGTGGTACACGATTTGCCCTTTTATCATCCGTTAACCAGGCACTGCCGTCAGTCGGTGCACCCTTATAGTTTTCATGCCAGTGATCCTGACACCACTCCCACACGTTGCCATGCATGTCGCACAACCCAAACGCATTCGCGATACCGAAGGCATCCACAGCGGTGGTTTCCTTACGAGCTTTACCTTTAGGACTATTCGCGTAAGTGTAGTCACCGTTGTAGTTTACTAAGTCAGTGGTAATCGTCTCCCCAAAGTGAAAGGGTGTTGTGGTGCCAGCACGACAGGCATATTCCCATTCAGCTTCGGTGGGTAAGCGATAGGCTCGTCCTGTGTGAGCAGAGACTCGATCGCAAAACTCAACCGCCTCTTCCCACGACACCCGCTCCACCGGGCGCTTATTGCCTTTGAAGAGAGACGGATCAGGCTCCAAGCGTCGGTTAATCTGTGGCATTGCTGCCACCGCTCTCCATTGCGCCTGTGTGACCGGATAGCGACCCATCAGAAAGCTTTCAAGACTGACCGTGTGTTGTGGACCTTCAGCAGCGCTACGCTCCGGCTCCGCTTCCGGTGATCCCATCACAAAGGTGCCGACTGGTAGCAGCACCATCTCCAGTTCCACCCTGGCAGTCAGCGGCTCGATTAGCAGCCCTACCCGCTGTTGTCGCTGTTTGCGGATGACCCATTCACTGCGCTGTTCGCCACGCTGGAAGAGATTGCGGAAGAAGCCAGTTTGCGGCTGGTCTGTCTGCCGTTCCAGCGTTGCCACCTCAAACTCCAGTAGTTGCCAATCGGAGATTGGTTGAGTGTCTGCTATGTCCTCTTCAAGGACGATCGTCACTACTTCCACTGATTGAGTCTGCAAGGGCGGAAATGGGGATGCTGGAGCAGTCTCGAACAGTTGGGCGGTCGTAAAAGTAAGGATGGCTAAGTCTGGGAAGACAGGATCAGTCTCTAAGGGTTGAATCCAGTCGGAACGCCCTTGGGCATCATCTTCGACTAATTGCGCTAGTTCAGCATAATCACCACCGAGCCGATGGAGCACTTCTGTCGCAATTTGGGCAAAGGGCAGGATGGCAGCCTTTGCTTCCTGAGTCCAATCAGCCTTGGGGGAGAGGAGAGCCGTAAAGCTCCTGATTTCAAAGCCCAGAGTTCTAGCAATGCGCTTAGATAAGGCTTCAAGCACCCCCAGGGTTTCATCTAGCGGCGTGATCTCATTCAATAACCCCCGCACATCTTGAACAAAGTCGTAGCGCACAGAGGCATCTGGCTTTGCTTGAGCTGGCTTAACTGGGTTTGGGTAAATTTCTTCTAGCAGTCCGCTAGAATACACCTCGGCAATATGCACGGGCTGCACAGCCTCCAGCAATTCTTGCTGAATCAGATGCACTACGGGCAGCTCAACGGGAACGGCTGCCATGAGGCTCGCTAAACGTTGAGCCAGGGGAGAGGCTGTTGCCATAAACAGCTCTACCCGTTCCCTAGCAGATTTTGGTCGGATGACTGCTCTGGAGCGATCGCGTTCTGGATCGGTTACCCAGGAGCGGTCAAACAAGCGCGCTGGCGATCGCTGGCGACCCGCCGCTGCAACCACTAAAGCCCATTGCTTGAGGGCACTCGCAGTCAGCGTCACAATAGGGACTGTTAACGTCTCCACGGGCGCAATTTCGGTACGAACAGGCAGTTCTTTGACTTGCAGCTTTGGGTTTGGGGCACCCGGTAACAATGAACTCACCTGCACAGAAAAGCCTACATCCAGTTCACTTTGACTCCATAAGCGTTCGGGCAAGAGCTGCACGATCGCTGTCGGTCCATGCTGTCCCCAGAGGGCTAACCAATCATGGATCTGTCCTTGCTGCCAAAGTTGAGAACGGCAATCACTGACAAACAGCACCAACCGACGTCCAGAGGTATCAACCAGTTCTTTGTGGCTTCGTAAAGGCAGATCTTGTTCAATGCCTGCACGTCGCTGCGGCTTGGCTACTAGCTGGGGTTGACCCGTAGCGGATTCTTTGACAGACCAGGTACGCACATTGCGAAAGGCTCCCTGGCATTCCAGCAGTTGTTGAAATTCATCCAGAGTGTCTTGCCAAATAAAGCTAAATTTAGACGCTTCGATCACCAGTTCCAGATCAAACCAGCGCTCAGGCGAAGGCTTGAGAATAGGCAACCAAAGATCCCGTTCCGCAATACGATTCACGGTAGCCAATTCATCAAGTTCTGATCGTGTCAAAGAAGGCACTTTCCGCATCAAAGGGCGCAGCGATCGAGCAATGTCACGGGGATGAGCCAGCGCCGGAGCCGCTTGCACCTGAATGGGTAAACCCTGTTCTGGCGTTTCGGCTAATGTGGTATCCGGCTTAGCCGTCCGGGGCATATAGGCAGAGACAAACGATTGAGGTTCGGCTGCAACGGTGGTATCGTCAATGACCGGAATGGCTGCCCCTGCACCAGAGTCTGCTGCATCTGCCTTGTCTACCTCATTGACCGCGTAAGCGCCACCAAGCTTAGAGGCTAACCAGAGCGCATCGGCAATGTCTTCGTCATGCAATAAAGATTGAGCCTCGCTGAAGGCAGCAATCTCCTGATCGCTCAGAAGCAGACCATTTTGCTGCAACATCACGATGAGCTGACTGATCATTTGCTTTTAGGCTCTGATGCACGCTCTTTGGGTTTGACCTCTAAGAGACGATCCAACGGCGCTAGCAAGTGGTCAAGCAAGCTCTCTTTTTCATCGCCCACCCAATCTCGCTGGCGGATAATCATAAAGAGGGCGTTCAGCAGTTGATCGGTCGAAAGTTGTTCTCTCCCTTTATCCCGGCGTTTGAGAAAGCTGTCAATCAGATCGCTCACTTGACTGTCTGAGAGATTGCAATGCTCGAGATGAGCGTTGATAATGCGCTCCAACTGGACGCGATCGGGGTCGCGCATATTCAAACGCAAACAGCGGCGCAGAAAGGCAGGCGGAAAATCGCGCTCACCGTTGCTGGTCAAGATGACCAGAGGAAACTCCTGACAGGTGATGCGTCCCCCCCTAAGTTTGACTTTCTTTTCTACGTAGGTGGTTTCGGCTTCATCGATGTAAGCCGTACGAACCTTTACTTCGATCTGGTCTGGTTTTTGGTTGGGGTCATCACTATCTTTTTCCAGTCGCGCCAACTCTGGAATTTCAAACCGACCTTCCTCAAAAATGGTCAGCAGGTCATTGGGTAGATCAATATCGCTCTTATCAATCTCATCAATGATCAGCACACGGGGGGAGGGTGACTCCAGCAGGGCAGTCCCCAAAGGACCCAAGGTAATATAGTCGGCTATTTTTTGTGGATCTTCGGTATAGTCGCCCCTGGCTTCTGATTGCTTCACCTCTTGCAAACGACCAATGGCATCGTAAGTATAAAGACCATCTTTCAGTGTGGTGCGGGTCGTAATCGGCCAGTAGAGCACTTCACCCAGCTTTAACTCCTGAGCCACCGCATAAGCCAAAGAGGATTTGCCCGTTCCTGGCTTGCCTGTGATCAACAGCGGTCGCCGTAAGTACAGCGCCGCATTGACCATTTCAACTTCTTCTGGCTGCGATTGAAACGTTTCACCCCGACGTTTGCGGCGACTGACACCCGGGTTCGGGTCTTTCCCAAAGGGTCGCCAGGGTGGAGCATCGGGTAAGGCCGCGATCGCGTCGTGGGGTGCTCGGTTATCCCCTTGAAACAACTTCCAATCTTCAGGTGGGTGACTCATAGCATTCTTCGCTCAGGCAGATTTCGGGGGCACCAAATATGGGTCATCCCACAGCAGGGATAGGTGATGACCAATGTGATCATCAAAGGCTGCTTTACGAGCCTTTTGACGCTCTTCTTTGACGGTGTGAAGTAGGCTTCTTAAGGGGCATAGACTCAGTATCCGCGCTAACTCGACATCGTTAGTCGTGCTTGTGAGATTTGAACGACCCCAGATCGCGATCGGTATACCTGCTTGTAAAAGCACTCCAAAGAGGCTATTTGCTCCAACACAAGTGGGAGCTTGCTTGACCTTCAAACCAACCACCTCATCTTCAAGCAGATTGTAGTAAAGAGTTTCTAAATCATCATCATCTCCTTCAATGAAAGCATCACGGGCGCTCTTCTCTAATAAAGACTGATGCTGTTTCCACTTTTGCTTCCACATCTTCTCTTGCTTATAGCTACGGCTCCAACGCTCAGTACAACGCAGAACGACCTTATAACGACGACCCAGAAACGGTTTAATCGGTCCGCCATCCTCTAATTGCCAGAGATCAACGTCATGATTCATGAGTTCTACAGGCAAACAGACATGTAACTCTGGGTCACTATCAAACAAATGGCTGCTTTCAACTAGAAACCCAGAAATAAGTTTCGGCAGTTCATGCGGCAAATTCGACTGGGCATACGTTTCATCGCCAGTCATCTCAGCCATCATGATGGGGATAATACCTTGCTGATGAGCCTGATAGTCTTGGGTATCACGAACGAACCAAGCCTTAATTTGGTAGTAGGTCTCAGATTCTGCTTGGGTAGAAGCTTGGTCACTGCGGTTGATTACAACCAGTAAAGCAGGCTGCGTCTGTTGAGACTGCTGAGTCTGTTGTTGCTCTACGTGCTGTAAGAGGTCAGCCCACCGCTTGTCTAGTTGTTCCTCACCCCACCGTTGCAACGCTGCTATCACATCCACTTCCTGAAGTTTAAGCACTAGATGAGCAACGAACTCTTCTAGCGCCCCGTAGTCAAAATGACCTTTGGGCAGTCGTAATAACTGAGTGATCATCTCATCTGGCAGGGTGGGATTGTGCTGAATCTTCCCTGCTCGATGCTTCAAAACGTTTAGATAAGCAGCCCGCATCGTGTCCAACTGCCGTTGGCTGCTACTGGATTGCAGAATCTCAATCAGATGATCGATTTTCCTTTGATGGAGAGATCCTTGCAAGCTCTCAATCGCTTGGTCAACCTGCCCAATCTCTGTGAACAAGAGGTTCAGACGGTTTTCATATTGGTCTTTGATCGTTACATCAGTCAGGGCTGTAAGCTCAGCTTGAGCGATGTCGAGTTTTTTCTTAAGCTCAGCACGTTTTGATTGCAAGTACGCCAATTTAGGGTGACTACTCATCAGTTCCCTTGCCTAATCTTCTGAATCTCTTGGTCAACCTGCTCAATCTGCTTGAATAGAAGATTCAAACGGTTTTCGTACTGTCCTTTGAGTGTTACATCAGTCAGCGCTTCAATTTCTGATTGAACCATGTCAAGCTGTTGCTCAAAATTGGTACGTTTGCTTTGCAAATATTTCAGCCGAAGTGTCTGAACTGGCTTAACAGAATTTTCTGCCTCAATCAATGGCTCGGGCACTTTAGTCTCACCTTCTAAGGTTGGAGTGACAGACTCCGACGGCATCAATGTCTCCACAAACAACTGCCCCCCTTCATTATCCTGCCAACGCAAGTAAAGCACCGGACGATACCATTGATTCCCCTCCACATCCATTTCCCGGATACCTTGATTCAGAGCCATCAAGAGAGTCTTCTTGCTACCTAGCACTCGATAAAACTGCTCGGCGAACTCACAGGCAGCAGCAGCCTGCACCGAGTACTGCATCGCCACTACCGCTGGGAGCCGCTGGTCAATCAGGTTTTGCGCCATACCATTAAAGACCGAATCACCTGCGACTGTCATCCCCGATTGACAGGCACTCAGCACCACCAGGGCGATTGGGTAGGGCTGCAACAAAGCCGCCACCTGATTAGCGCTCTGATAGTCTGCTTGCCCTTGCTCTGTCTCAAAAGCCAAATAACCTTGTGGGGCTGGCAAGGTTTGTCCACAGGCACGACAGGACTCGACCTTAATCCCGGCGTGAAGGGTCAGACACCCCGCGTTGGTACAGCGTTTACCAAACACGCCATGGCCATCAAAGTGCAACACCTGTGGCAGTTGCTCAGGCGAGCAATCCGTTAGATAGCGATTGAGGACTTTGCGGGTGGCTGACGGTAGGATATGTAACTGCACTAAGCCAGTCTCCTGTGCTCGTTGCAACCCAAGCTGGATCGACTGCTGTTCCTCTAGAGTCAATTGGGGCAGCCCTTGTGGTCGGGCTGAGAGCAACAGCACCCGAAGGGTCTGCTGGGTCGGGAGGCGCGGTGGGGAAGCATCGTAGGCAATGTAGCGAGACAGTCGGACTTTCTGGTGCAGTAGAAACCGCTGCCCGTCGTGAAGCAGTTCCCAGGGATAGTCAGCCAAGCGCGAGCGCTTAACAGAAGTGGCTGCAAACTTCAATCGCAGATGCAAGTCGGCATCGCGCTGCTCGGCTAACCGTAAGGAATGCAGGAATACTTGTTTGAGGTCGCGATCGGGAGGAAATAAAGAGCGGTAAAGGGACTGCCCAACCTGTTCAAGATAAGCAGGATGAAAGCGCTGGCGATCGGGAAGTAGCAGCCCTGACTGCTCCAGCCAGTCTTGTTCTCCCGGTTCAGGATAGTGCTCAGCACGAAAGCCTTGGCTACTCTCTAGCACCTTGATGACAGTTCTTCTCCAGTCCTGCCCATCCACCCAGAAGGGTAAGAGGCACTCGGTTGAGGCATCGCCAATGCCATTGGGCACACGGGTAGCGATCGCCCAAAACCTTTGTTCATCCAGCGGGGTAAGCGTCAGCTCTAACAGTTCCATTCCACTCATCTCAACCTACTGAACGCTTCAAAACTGGTCTGCCGGATTACCGTCTTCACCTTTGAAGAGGGCTTCCATACTTTGCTTCACAGCCGCAGGCACCTGATCCGCTTGCAACGTCTGGTAAAACTCTAGCAAGCGTTCTCGATCAAACAGTGGGGACAAGGTGATTTTGACCTTATGCACCTCGTCGCGACTGAGTCCACCGCCTAACTCGCCGCCGCCCACAGCCACAACATCGATTTTGATACCCGCTTTACCCTCTCGCTTGACCGTCACCTGAACCTCGACTTCTACCGAGCTCACAAGGAGAATGGGAGCCTCTTTCGTTTTGCCAGGGACAGTGGCAAGAAGTTCTTGCTTGACCTGTTGAATTAACTCGGCGAGACCAATGGGGTGCTGGGGCTGGTCAGACATAGTATGGCTTACTCAAGGAAAGGCTAAAGTCTTTCCCACCCTACATCGACAAATTCTCTAGTTTCAGAAACTTAGCCTTTTTATCCCGATTGGGGGGGGCTGCGGTCAGTGCAGAACAGTGCCACGAAAGCTTAAAAAGCTCTTTCAACCAGGACTGAAGCGCTGGCTCGCGCGGCTTTGAACTAATTGAGATAGCTCAGGCCACAAGCTTTTAAGCCTTACAGTCCTGTAGCACTATTGCGTACGTAACTCGACTCAATCCTAAAACGGAGCTGACTACCATACTTCACTGCCAAGGCAAGCGCAACCGAGTTTGTGTTTCGGGCAGTGTGTCTGCTGACGGCAACGTGGGGTTCACTGTCTGCGTCAGGGCTGTCTTTAAGGTCGGGCTCAAACCGGTTGCGAGACTGAGCTTCAACAAGTCATTTGTCGCCAACTCATCAACCGTTTGATAGCTCAGTTGATCTTCCAGAATGGTGATAGGGTAGCCGTGCCAGGGCGAGGGGGCTGGGGGGTTGGTCTTCCTTAGTGCTGGAGCGATAGGGCGTATGGCTGGGTGCTGTGCCCGGCTGTCAAGGGATGGGTGGGTGACAAGTGTATTGGGCTCTAGGGTATGGGATGGCTCTGCAAGGCTCACGTAGCGGTCAGCACTTTACCCTAAGCTGACGATCGCACTCTGGTTGTGGGTTTGAGTTGAGGGTCTGTCTGTGGGCTGTAACACTCACGCAGCGGTCAGCACTGTGACCCTAAGCTGTCAGAGGAAGGGCTGCACATGCCACTAGTCCTCTAAGAGAAGGCTGCTCTGTGGGTGAGTTGCACTTTAGGGTACGGGGAATAGTTGCAACAGCAGCAGCACGTCTGCACTGTGACCCTAAACTGCCCGATCCTCTCGCTGCTTGCTTGGTGTGGCTGGTCGTTTAGGGTACGTCTGAGTGGCTAGAAGGCTGTCCATGTGGGCGCTACTTTTACCCTAAACTGGGGCTTCATACCCCTCTGGTTATGTGGTTTGGGCTTGTGGGGTGCTCTGTTAGGGTACGGCGATCGCGCTGGAAGGCTAGATCAATAGGCATCACCCTTACCCTAAGCTGACGATCGCACTCTGGTTGTGGGTTGGGGCTTGGGGGTGGGCTGTGGACAAGCCTGCTCTTAGGGTACGCCAAGCGCCTGCAACACCGTCAGAGCATGAAGCACCGTTACCCTAACCTGAGTCCCACTGCTTGCACGTCCCCTGGGTAAGGGGCTGAGCTTGTGAGTGGTCTTGCCTGATCATTTAGGGTACGTCTGAGTGGCTACAATACCGTCAGAGTCGTAGTGACTTTACCCTAAAGCAGGGCTGAAGCGCTGAAAGTCCTGCTGACTGTATGGTTAGGGATTGGGTTGCTTGCTGGTTGGGTGGTGGGTTAGTCATGGTTGCTGCTCTCCTCCTGGTTGTGGTCTTCCACTGCAATGGAGTCTTGTCTATACGGCACAATAGGGTCTGACGGCAGTGAAGCAAGGCAAGCAAAGGCAAAATCTCGCTGGCAATGACGTGTCTCTTTTTTTGTTCCGCTTTGAGTTACACGGTGCTGGCATTGACTTCGTTTTGAATGAGGTGATTGCTGCCGACATGTACGAAGACTTAGACGAGCAACTCAAACCACTGGTCCACGCGTGCTGCGCCACACTGTTACGTTACAGACATTGGAGCCTCAGCAAGACGATAATGGATGGCAATATTCTGCTTTCAGGCGAGTTCGAGGTGATGCTGAGCCAGGGCTTAGGGCGATACTTGATACCTCACGAAAAAGCACGGCTGTTTCAGGATGCCAAGCAGATTGCGGTTTTATTGGACATGGTCATGCACAGAAGCACTCAAGCAGAACAAGCAGGCAGACCACAACCGCCAGCCGCTATAGATCATGCACCAAGGGGTTGAGCCGCCAGAAGGTAGAAAGGTGCCACAGAGCCTCAAACCCCACGATCGACCCAAAGAGAAAGAAGCCCTCAACCGGATTGAAGGCTCCCATACGCGGGGGTATACAACCCATTAGCCGTGCTCACTCTACCTTGAAACAATGAATAGGACAAATGTACCAAAGCACTTTGCAGAGGTTAGTCTCGCGCTGCTGGAGCAAGAAAGTTTTTGCGAAGCTTTGCAATTTATTCTCCCTAGTCCCGCGACGTTGCGATCGCTCTGAGCCACAGCCGTCTCCATAGAGGGACTGAAGCCTTCAGTGAATCAGACCGCGAGTTGGGAAAGCTAGAGCTAACTTCAAGCACCCTTCAGACCTCACTTATGCGTCAACTGACTGCTGGCTTCCTCTCTCTCACGGCTTTGCTGGGACTGACGATTCAAGTACAGGCACAAGAGATGGTCTCTCCACCCGTAACTCCCAGTTGTAAGGCTGCTCTAGCCAATGCTCAAAAGCGCCTTGAGTCAGGACGGCAGCTCAAAGTCGGGGTAACTAGCAATGATGTCACCCAAAGTTATGCAGATTACCCCCGAACTCGACCAACCGGCTACACTTTTGCATTTCAGGGAACAGCAGCACTCACAATCATAAATTCGCCTAAGTTTATGACAGCACTTGCAACTGACGTTATTCATGCTTGTGACACCGTGAGTATGGTGACCTTTGCTGTTGACCGCTCAGACAATCTGGTCTTTCTAGGTTTGCTACCTGACGGACAGGTAAAGACATTTGAATGTCTTGAACCCACAAGAACGGGAAAGCGCCCAACCTGGGGACAAACGTTTTGCCCTTAAAGTTTGTGGCTGTGGCTTGACTTGCAGGCTAACCAAACGCAAAAAAAAACCCGACAGTGAGTACGAGGTTGAGGTGTATGAGAAGTGCAAGCCGATTTTACTGCCAAGGCAGCCGTAACCGAACCTGAGTAGCGGGTGGCAGAGTCTCTGCTTGCACTGTGGGGTTCACTGTCTGCGTCAGCGCGGTCTTTAAGGTCGCACTAAACCCAGCTCCAAGCCTTAGTTTCAACAAATCATTGGTAGGCAGTTCGTCAACCGTTTGGTAGCTCAATTGGTACTCCAGAATGGAGACTACTTCCTCCAGCCATTCGTCTGGTAGCTTGCCTCTCAACTCTCGACGAATTTGCACGATCACAGGATTGGATGGCTGAAACATAGTGTTAGCGAAAGCCTCTACAAAAGTGACGGGTAACGTGACGGGTGAATGACGGGTGCAGTGTTGTTTAACTGACGTGCAAAGTGACGCCTTTCACTTTTGGGGTGTAGGGAAGCCTACTGCGCCTAGGTTTCCACCCACCGCACCCACTCCGCGCGTGAAGTGACGGGTGAGTAAGTTTCAATCAGGTTGAGCTTCATGAGCTCCAACAAAAGCTCGTCCACTTGCTCAGAGTTCAAGGACTTGCTTTGACCCCAGTTTTGCTTGACTGTTCTGACAGCAAGCTCCTTCTTTTTACGCAGGTAGAGTGCTAAGTCTTTCAGGTCGCTAGCCGGTAAAGCATCGAGGCGGCTGCGGGTAGAAGTTGACTCGTCTGCCGGTGTTTCTGCGTGCCAGCAATCCTGCAAGAAACCCACTACTTGAGTGCGAAAATCAGGCACTTGGTTTCGCTGTACTGTTGGCGTTTTGGGTGACGTTGGTGGCACAGGTTGCGTTTGTGGCTGGGTCCACTGCGTGAAATCTGTGAGCTTGCGTTCAATCTGGGGCAGTTCCACTGCCAGCCATTCAGCGTGACCCGGCAGTTTCAACTTGCCCTTCCCACTGGAGACCGGCTTACGAGTGGTGGGGTGGATGGTCGGAATCAGCTCCAATTCGAGCAGGGCGGCATCCCGTAACCGGGCAATGCCTTTCGCGTCACCCAAGGCTGACAAGGTGCGATCGTGCGCGACAAACAACGGTGGCATCAGCACTTTGCGACTGTCACTCATCGCGGACTTGAAGAACTTACTACCGATGTCACCCGGCAGGCGATCGGCCCAGTTGGTCATTTCTTCCGACACCACGCTGGTAATGCGCTGCTGCTGCCGTAACGACTCCTGCCAGTCTTCCTCGGTTAAGCCAGAGCGATTGAACTCCTGATACCGACGCTCGATTTCGTCGAGATACCACCGCAAGAACTCCGCGATCGCCCGGTAATCCATCCCGGCACCGATATGCCGGATGCCTTGCCATTCGTGGTTAGCAGCATGAGGGTCTAGCACGACGACTTGGTGCCCCGCACGGACTTTCTGCATCACCAGGTAACGTGCCGTCCAACTCTTCCCGGCACCCATGCCGCCAAACAGTAGCCCTGGATATTCCAGGAAGTTTTGCAGGTAAGCCGTCGGGTCAGCCGTTGGATCAGACGCGGGAGTGACAGGCACACCTGGTTGCCCAGGCGCAGCGGTTGATGCCACAGGCTGCGGGATAGCCTGCGGCTGTGATGGCGCTGTCACGTCCTGATAGTCGGCGTCTTGGACCTCTGACAGATAGGGAGCCATCTGGGGGTAGAGTCGTTCGGCCGCCTGTAATTGAGCCACCTGTTGATAGCCCTCCAGTTCCGCGTGATGGGCGATCGCCTGCAGCTGCCCTTGCTTCAGGAGCGTTTGGCGCTCCCACTCTTCATACTGGCGACGGTAATCGCGTCGCGTCTGGGTGAGCAGCCAAGCGGACACGCACAGCCCAGTCCCCATCAGCGACAGCGGAATCTTGCGATAAGCCGCCTGGTAAGTCAGTTGAGTACCCAGAAAACGAAACGTCTCTGGTTGATGCAGGTAGCCACTGACGGCGAGAGCCGTGCTGGTCATGCCAGCCGCCAGTAGCCCGACAATCTGAGGCAGATAGAGGTCTTTCACCGTAAAACCTCCTGCACCTGTTGCTGCACTTGCTGTTGCACCTGTTGACTGGTGTGGGCGAGCTGGTCAAACCAGCCTGTGAAGAGGGCGACGGCGAGAGCGATCGCGATGGCTAACAAACGGGCACTGCGCGAAAGGTAAGCAGGTAATGCCAGGGAAAGGATGCAGGCGATCGCCCCAAGCCAGTAAAAGGGCAGCAGCGCCGTTATCCAGCGAGCGATCAAGGTGACAGTGATGCCTAGCGCAAACAGTCCCATAAAGCGGCTGACGCCTTCCAGGGCATAATCGATGCGATCCGGTTCGGGTGCTGCTTCTGGTTCGTAGTAGCCATCGGATGGTGGGAGCAGCAGGGGTGAATCGTAGGGGTCAAACATGGTTTACCTCACACCCGAAAGAAGTCTTTGACACCATGCCAGAAGCCTTTCCCAGGCTTGCCAGCGGTGCCATAGGTCAGCAGTTCTTTGCGGGTTTCGGCCTGCCGCCGCAAGCCCTCCTGCACCTGCATCTGACGCTGCGCCTGAGGGACTTTCTCGCCGATCGCTTTGGCACGGTTCTGATGCCGCAGGTGGATGAGTTTGATCGCGCTTTGGAAGTCGAGACGATTCAAGTCGTATTCAGAGCGGTATTCCGCCTCTAGCTTCTGCATCCCATGCCCTGCTTTCTGGTTTAGCAGTTGCAGGTGCTTGTCGTAGCCTTTGGAGAGCAGCCATGCATCGAGCAAGCTCTTATCAATCTGTTTGGAGCCTTTTTCGACTTGCTTTAAGACCCGTTGGACAAACTGTTCGTACTCGACTTGCCCTTCAATGAGCGTGGTGAAGTGCTTCTCTAAAATCGGCAGAATCTCCTTCAGGCGAGTCATGGCAGTGGCGCGATCGGCGAACAGAGCGAGTTCGTTGTCACCCATTTGAGGCAAGCGCGCCAGGTCGATGCCGAAGTAGCGGGTCGCGCGTTCCGTTAAGGCACCGGCATGGGGCAGAATGTGGGACTGGATGCCCTTGGGGCTGCTGTTGTAGCCTTTGGCTCTTGGTGCGGACATTAGTTGCACTCCTTATTTTCAGAAGACCAGAACAGAAAACTGCTGCGATGGATGTCGCAGACAGGTGAACGGGGGACGACAACGACACGCTGACCCGCTGCCCCCGCCAGAAAGCCAAGGCAGTAGCCACCCAGTACGAACCCCAGCACCACCACAAGGCCCAGCAGGAAGACGTTTAGCGGGTCACGGTCAGTCGTCACGCGCTCTGTCGGGGTAGTGCTTTGTCGTTGCGCCTGAGCCAGTGCCGTTTCCAGTGGCGTGAAAGTCGTACTGCCGTCTGGTTGATATTTGACCAGGTACGGGGCACCGCTCTGATCCGCCCACACAGCCAGTTTCGAGGGCTCAGTCTGCGTTGGTGGTGGTAAAAGCTTAGGGTTGAGCATGGGTTTGACCGCCAATAAAGTTGTTCGCAAGCCAACCGGCTTGACCGCGAAAGCGCACGGGCACCCAGATAACACCGTCCTGGAGCACTCGTCGCTCAGTGGTTAGTTCGACTAAATCACCGTTTTGTAGGATGCCGTTAATCTGGCTGTGCAGGCTCGGTGCCGCTCGAAAGTTAGCCGCTCTGCCAGGACAGTGCACACGCGCAATCGGTAACGTCGCACCGTCGCGTTGAGGTGTAAACGAGAGTGCTGCCTCCGTAGACTCAAAAGGCTCTGTCGCAGTGGTTTGCACAGTCATAGCGGTCTGCTGTGGTGTTGCGTCTGGTGTCGGTGACGGCTCCATTGAAGCTGTAGCTGCAGGCTTGGGCGTCGGTTGCTGCTGTTGTGCAAAACCAAAACCGAACATGAGCAGTGGGATTGTCAGCAGTCCTAGTGCCAACGGCAAACCCCAGTGGGTCTTGGCTTGCGGCTGGGGTGGTGGGACGGGTTGAAGGGTGAAGAACTGCCCTTCTGTGGGGCTTTGTGGCGTAGTCATAGCCTTAGTGGGTTGAAGGGTGAGTACCGGGTTTTGCCGGTGTGGGCCTGGTGGTGGTTGGTTTGACCGATTGCGGGGAGGGGCTTTCGTGGTCAGAAGGGAGGGAGAAATCCACGGTGTCACCGGGACGGTGCGGTACCGGTTGCAGGTAAATCGTCGGGCACCCCACCCGACCCAAAGCACGACTCAACCAAGAGCCCAGCAGCACCAACAGCGTCGCCAGTAAGACCAAGCGGCTGGTAGGCAGGCGTCTAGCCCTCGTTGTGGCTGTCGTCGCCGTACCCGCTGGAGCAGGCAACGTGTGGCGACGCACCGTGAAGTAACGCCACCGGGCACGCGGGTGAGTGTCCTCCCAGATGATGCGTTCCCGTTGCTGCAGCAGGTTAAACGAGACGGCGTTAACAGCCTCCAGGAAGCCGTTGGAGCAGCGTTGGAAGAGGATAGTGAGAAAAGTATCCATAAGGGGTAAGGCTGTGGCCCTGTTACATGGGCACCCGGTGCAAGTAGGGGGTGGGTTTAAGGAGTGTGGGTGGTCTTGGGGTGGGGCCGTTGGTCGGTGCGACCGGGACTGAACGCCAGGGCGATCGCTACAACCGTCAGCAGGGTGATCAGTGCCGGGATAATCAGTCGCCAGTGGTGAAAGGATTCGGCTCTGGGGGCTTTCCCAAGGCTTGTAAGGTGCTCAAGGTCTCTTGCAGGCTCTGGGTTTCGTGCGTCTGTGCCGTGTCAATGAAATGGGCGCGCGCTTTGTAGAAGCGTTGCTCTAGTTTCAACTCCTGTGCTTTCGCCGCAACCGCATCCTTTGCCTGCCGAGTTTCGACGAGTTTTTGTTCGCGTTGATCAATGTCTGACTCCATCGCTGCTTGCACCTGATCGGCAATGACCAGAAACTGTGCGGCGATCGCCAAGGGGTCTTCAAACTGGAGCGATTCGCCTTTGCGTAAGCCTTCCAAGGTATAAGTTTGAGCCAGTACTGGAGCAGCCAATACGATCTGGTGGTTACCAGATTCAACGCTCACCTTCAGAGACTGCTTGGGCTGCTGTTCTGATGTTGAGTGAGTGGGCTCCTCCACAGCCGGATAGCTTGCTTTTGCCTCTGCCAAGAAGCGTTCAGCCGTTCTATCGTTAGTGCCTTTGGCGGTTTTGTAGGCTTGCAGCACTTGAAGCCCAAACGCGGTGAACTCTTCCAGCTGGCGTCCTGACTTCTTGACCGTGCGCGCTACGACTCGCAAGGATATAGGGCAGTGGCGAAAGGCAGGTTCTAAAGCGTCTTCCCACCAAACCTTGCGTAACGTGCTTTCGTTAATGCCAATAGCGGTTGCAGCCTCGCCCCAATTCCAGGTACGGAAGTCATCCGTTTCGTTCCGTTTGTTGTCTTGATCGGCATCCGGAAGTGTGGTTTCGGAATCATCCGGGAGTACTGCGGACATAGCAAAGCTAGGGGCTTCACCCCCCTGAAAATCGGTGTGCTGCATAGGTTTTGACCTTGAAAAGAAAGACTGCGGTTTCGAGCGAAATTGGAATCTTTTGATCCGTTTCCTTAAGACTCAAGGTAGCATATAGCAGAATATATGCAACCATGAACTGGAGTTTGCTTCAATTGAGCAGATTACAGCTACTATCAAAGGAGATAAAAGCTGAATGGAAAAAGTGGCGAAGAAGGTTTTTGCAAGCGTCAGTGATCAACTCGCAGAAAAGTTGAACAAAAGAGCAGAGGGCGAAGGACGGTCTCTGTCAAATCTCATTGGCTATCTCTTGGAAAGAGAAATGGATGATTGGCAACCAGAACAGCAAAAACCTTCTGTAACGCAGCAAAACAAGTAAAGGGCTATCACGCCAATGCTGCATGACCCTGAGCATTTTGAGGAGTGGGAACTTGAAGTTAGGGCAACTGACCAAAAAGCCGCAGAGCGGAAATGTGAGGAGATTGCGGTAAATAACCCCTTAACACAGGTCTTGCTAGTAACTCAAGCAACCAAGACCCCTTATAGCAACACCTACCGATTTATCTGTTGGTTTAGAAGCGAGACAACGCCAAATGACAGCGACAGCGACATTAGTAAAGGGAATTAGAACAGTTAAGTATATTCCCAGTCTAGGTGAGCACCAGCTATCGATTAACCTGGGGTTAGCTGACCACGCTACAGTTTTTGAGTTTGCCAGAACACAGGGATTCGTCCCAGAAATTGTGCAAATTTCAACCGTTCAAGGTCTTGAAATTCACGCCCTTCTCTTGTCGGAGCGAGTTGATCAATCGCCTCTAAACGGTTCTAATCTGTCAGAAGCGTTGGATTACTTAGCAGACAAGATCAACGCAGATGCCATTCGGCATGTTTATGGCCGCTTCACAACCTAAGAAGAGTTATTAAAGCAGGCTTACAGCAAGTAGGTAGACAATGTACGCATTACAGAATTCATCTTCAAACTATGCCGATCTGCCTGTTTTGCTCCATAACAGAGAGGCATGGAAACAACTGGAACAAGAACGAGAGCGCTTGACCAACGGTTGTAGGGGCGCTGGTATTTCGTTCCTTGCAGGGCTTACTCTTGCCAATCCGATTCTCCTTCTGGGTTCTCTGCCTCTACTGGGAATTACAGGCACTCAGCTTCAAAAGACCAGCCAGATCTACCTCAATATGGGCCGTCTTTTAGATGCGTTTGAGCGTCAAGAGATTATTATTACCCCCCGCTTGGAGGTACCTGATAACGGCTCTCTTGATCTATTTGTGCGGTTTCCCAACCCTCCCAAAGCCGTGTTTACGATCGGTTTACGATCCAACGGGGAATCGACGATCTTTTTCAATGAGCAGAAGGAGGGGTTGTGCTTACGCCGTAAGCGCGGTGGGTTTAAGACCTGGCAGGTAGACCTGTTCCGGCGCTTTGCCTTGCAGGAGTTTTGGCTGCGGAAGAATCGACAAGACTTGTTTGGTCAGTCGTCCAGAGACAAAAACAGACCAGCGGTAAAATTGCTGGTACTGACTGGGAAAACCAAACTTGGCAAGCATTCAGAACATTTGTATGCCATGATCGGCGATCAGAAAGTTCTGTCTGTCCGCAACAGAGTTTCCCTTTTCATCATGGAGGAAGAACAACTAATACCGTTTATCAAAGCCTGGTTAGCTAAAGCAGATAACCCTAATAACGGCTAAAACCCCCTGTCACGAGCTGCGACACGAGGGTTTTGGAAAAACTTTAGCCGGGGTGTAACCCCAACAAGATGATTTGGTTTTGCCGACCGATTCATTTACAGTATATGCTGCTTTTTTGCAGTATTGCATCAGGATGAAGCAAAATCGCTGCCAACACTGGTTTTCAGCGATTTTTGAGGAGACATTTATGTCCCTCTGCTTCAACTTGATGACAGCGGGTTCATCCCGGTTCCTACACTCTTCGGAAGGAACCGCAAATGACCACACCTCAGAAATTTCAGATGTTAGCGCCCACACTCGAAGCGCGATTTGACCACATCAAACCACCACTCTTAGAGTTGTTGCAAGCTCCAGATCAGGCAGCGCTGTTGCAATCACAGGAGCAGGCTCCAGCACTCGCTGCGCTCCAATCAGAACCTGCCACCGTAAAAATTTCGAGCCTTCAGTGCAGCGCCTTACAACCTCTGGAAGGTGCTGTATGAAGGCACTGTCTCAGTCCTTTGGTTTTGCTCATACTGTTAGCAGCCATCACCTGCGCTCTGGAGAAACTCCTAACCATCAATCCTTTCGAACCTTCAGCCAGACGATTCACTCCGAATTTATTGACGGCAGTGCAATCGCCCTAGCCCTGTTTGAGGCAGCGATCGCACTGGTCAGCGACACCGAAACCTTTGACGGTGGGGACGTTGCCTACCCGATCCATGAGGCACTCCACTGGCACCTCACTCGCTTTGGCAACCAAGCACGGGAGACGCTGTACGCGGCCCTAATGCTCCACGAAGATGATTTCACCTGGCAAGCCAAACTCAGCACCCCACGCACGGATGACAAAGGGAAGGCACAGAAATACGAAACGCCCGTCGGCAATGGTGCCAGAGCCTACTTACCGCCCGTCCCTGCTGCCATTCGCCAACGGATTGCCGATCGCTATAAGATCCCTGTCCCCCTAGACGGCTCTTTCTGGAACTGGCTGGAGCAACACCCAGAAATCCCCCTCATCATCACCGAAGGCGGCAAAAAGGGGCTGGCTGGCTTCAGTCAAGGGTTTGTGACCTTGGCACTCTACGGCTGTCACGGCGGGTATCGCACCAAAGATCCGCTAGGCAACCCGATGCCACCCACGCTCATTCCCGACTTGGCTCGGTTTACGTTCTCGGGTCGCTCCATCACCTTGGCTTTTGATGC
Source organism: Stenomitos frigidus ULC18 (assembly GCF_003003795.1). Taxonomy (GTDB): domain Bacteria; phylum Cyanobacteriota; class Cyanobacteriia; order Leptolyngbyales; family Leptolyngbyaceae; genus Stenomitos; species Stenomitos frigidus_A. The sequence goes on from NZ_PVWK01000016.1 coordinate 25,953, forward strand.
GGATGCCAGTGAAAAGACACGGCGGCGAGTCAACATCGCACAGTCCCGCTTAGGTGGGCTGTTGGTAGCACAAGGCTGCGTGGTGACGATCGCCAGTTGGGGCAATCAACAAGGGAAAGGGCTGGATGACCTGATTGTGCAGTCGGGTGTTGCCGCCTGGGAGACTGCCTACGCTAACGCGCTACCCCTGAGCCAATGGCAAATTTGGCAGCGACTGGAACAGAAACTTACCTATCCGGTCAATCTGCAGGTGCATATAGGCGATCTGTCTAAGCTCGACGTCACCCAACTCCCCGCCGAGGGCCTGATCGCTATCTGTTCGGCGAAGGGTACTGGGAAAACCAAGTTGATTGCGACTTTGGTAGCGGGACAGGAACGGGTACTGTTGATCACCCATCGCATTGCCTTAGCGAATAACCTCTGTAAGCGCACCGAACTGCACTATCGGAGCGACCTGGATAAAGTCAAAGGGCAATATATCCATGAGTCGGGCTACACGCGGCGGATCGGCTCGTGCGTGGATGGCTTGCTCAGCCTCGACCCCGACCACTTTGTTGGGTGCGACCTAGTGCTGGATGAAGCGGTGCAGCTCGTCCGCCATTTACTCACCAGCTCAACCTGTGCCCGTGACGGCAAACGTCCAGCCTTGCTGGCACGCTTCCGCGCACTGGTGAAAAATGCGAAACGAGTCATCATTGCCGATGCTGACTTAGACAATGCCACGCTGCACTATCTCCAGTCCTTACGGGGGGATGGTCAGCCTGTTTTCCTGGTCAAGAACGACTTTGAGCCAGAGGCTTACGCCTGCCGTTTCTTAGCCGCACCCGATCGGACTGCAATTACGAGTGAGCTGCTGACTGCGATCGCCCAACAAACACCGGGTCAAGTTTTGTTTGTCGCCACCGACAGCAAAGCCACCAGCAAAGCGCTGCATCGTTTGATCACCCAACAGTACTCAGAGCAACGGGTGTTGCTGCTAAATAGCGAAACGACCGGGGGTGAATGTGAGCGGGAGTTCATGCAAACGCCGGACGTGGTGCTGACACGCGGCGACTACGATATCATTCTCTGTTCGCCGTCTGTGGCGACAGGCGTTTCGATTGAGTGTCGGGGCGTTGTGTCTCAGGTCTACGGCATCTTTACTGGGGTGAGCGCCACGGATGCCGATATGAGTCAAGCCTTGAGTCGGGTCCGTGAGCCAGTCGAGCGGGTAGTCTGGTGTGCCAAAGCAGGCTCTAACTTTGCTAAAGTCAGCCGCTCGGTACACCCTCTCGAAGTGCAATCGCACTTGCAGTCTCAGACCACGGCCACGGTACAACTCCTCCGGTCCAGCTTGAAAGAAGATATCGTAGACGGTATCAATGCACTGGATTGGCGCTCCGATCCGCATATCAGGCTGTACTGCCAGTTGGCTGCCGAGCAGAACCGCTCGATGCGGTGCTTACGAGAAGCGCTCCTGGTGCGCCTCCGGTTTGAGGGTAACACGCTGACAATCGAAGACCGCGCGAGTGATCCGGCACTGAAGACATTGCTGGCGCAGACCAGAGCCGACCTGCAACTGTTAGACGCCGAAGCCTTGGTCGCTATAGCGACGCTTACCTATACCGAAGTGCTGGCACTGGAGCAAAAGGAAGGTCTGAGTCCTGAAGAGCATACCGCCATTCAGAAGTGGTACCTACTGGACTTCTACGACCTGGAAACGCTGACGGTTGACGATTGCCTCTGGGACAAGGAGGGACGCAGACGGGGTGAAATCCTGTCCCTTGAAGCGCTGCTGTTCCCTGATGTGGCGCTCGACCGTACCGCCAGAGCACTCGAAAAACAAGCCAACTGGAAGCAAGGCTATTGCCCATGGGACATTGCCAACACGCCCCTCCGACGCTGGTTGCTGGTGTCGATCGGCATCGACCAGTTAATCGCCAAACTGCGGGAGGGGTGGCAGTGGTGCTGCTATGACTTGCAGCCGTATGCCGCTGCCGCCAGAGCGTTAGCCGCTCAAATTAAAGTCGCGCTCCATTTCACGATTAACGAGGCGATGAGCGATACCCAGGTAGTGCATCAACTCCTCGCGCAGTTAGGCATCAAATTGACACGACGGTGGTCGCGGTCGTTACCGGGCTATGAAGGGGAGAAACTCCGCACCTACACCTTAGACCAGGAGCATTGGGGACAGCTTGTCGCGGTACTGGAGTGCCGGGAAGCCAGGCGTCACCGCCTGCAAGCGCAGCGTCTGGACTTGGAAGAGGCTGGATCACCCAGCCTAGAGAGAGTAGATAAACCCGTGGGTGATCCAGAACCCCAAGGCGATGACTGGCTGACTCCAGAGGCATTAGCGGACGTGCAAGCGCTGCTGGCGACAGCGGCTGGCGATTCAGAGGTGCTGGCACAGGTGAAGCTGGCGATTCCAGCCTACGTTCTACGGCGTTTGGGTCTCAAGGCAGCCTGAGTTGACGCTCTAATGCCGCTGTTTGCAACCGGTTTGGTGCCAACCTACTGCCGCCGCGCTCTGTTTGCTTAGGGGTGCCGTGTCAGTGTGGGGATCGTTGTTTGTGTCCATACTGCGGTCACTGCTCTAGACGCCAGCACAGGCCCTTGTCTTGTACAGAACGATCGGTGGTGCTCAGTCGAGTCTGCACGCCTGCTTTTAGCTAGGTGTTTGGCACTTGATCACTGGCCGTTTCACTGGCAGGGTCTCCATTGGCGGCTGCGCTGTGAGAGGCAATGCCTGCGCTTGCTCCGCCCGTCGCTTCGCTACAAGCTCACGTTTCAACTCCGAGAGCAGTCGCGTGTGCTGCTCTTTTTCAGCGTGTTCCCAAGTGTCGACAAATTGATGCATCAGTCTCCAACTCCAATATCTTTGAAATAGTGTACTTGTGGTCAAGCAAAGTGGCAGCCTCTATAGACAGATTTGGATGTGCTGGTGTTCTGACTCTCTAGCGATCTCTAGCTCGTTGTGTTGTTGCCACACTCGATGTTTAACTCCGTTTTGATGCTGAACCTGTTAGTTGTAGAAGAGAGAGAAAGGGCAACTGATCCGGTTCTCTGCTAGCAAGTGCTCTGCTTCGCTACGATGTGACCCCAACTTCTCTTATCATCAGACTGTTGATTTGCTGCTGTAGCTACTTGTGAAAACGGAGTACCCTTTTATCTGCAAATAAGCATTCATGAGTACGGTATGCTTCAGGCAGGGTAAATGGCGTTGGAGTAAATGGGAAAGGTCATTGCGCTGTTTAATCAAGCTGGGGGTGTTGGAAAAACATCTCTGGTTCTAAATTTGGGTTATTCCTTATCTACTTTTAAGAAGGATGGTCGTGTCCTTCTTGTGGATATGGACCCACAAGCTTCGCTTACAACCTTTATGGGATTGGAGTCTGAAGAGCTAGAGTCGTCTATCTATGAGTCCGTTGTGGGCGATTCTCCAGCACCTGTCATTGACAACATTCATGGAATGAGTCTCATTCCAGCGAACCTGAATTTGAGTGCGGCAGAACTTGAATTACCAGGAATGCCTAACCGAGAAATACGACTCAAGCGGGCTCTGGAACCACTTATAGGTCAGTATGATTTTGTTCTAATTGATTGTCCGCCAAGCTTAGGTCTGCTTAGTTTTATTAGCTTAGTGGCGGCAACTCACGTACTCGTCCCCATCCAAACGCAGTTCAAGGCTTTTGTGGGAACCGAAAAACTGCTGGGAACAATCTCACGGATTCGTTCATCTGGGCATAACCCAAAACTGCAAATTGCTGGCTTTATTCCAACCATGTTTGACAAAAGGAATGCTCAAGATGAGCGTACCCTTGGAGCGATTCAAGAGCAATTAGCTAGTCTTGCTAAGATCTACCCTCCGATTCCGCGCTCGACTGCATTCGCTGATGCCTCAGAGAAGCTGATGCCTCTAGAACTTTATAGCCCCCGGCACTCTATTCTTCCAACACTCCGAACAATCTCAAAAGGCTTGAGAGCACTGAAATGACCCCTAAGCGAAGTGAACCCTACGGCAGACAAATTAAAGGATTAGATTTGCTGTTTGGGAACCCGGAGCAAGCGGCTGCAACGGGAACAACTGCCTTACCAACCGCGATTCCTCTAGCGAAGCTCGCGCTACCAAGTCAGCAACCCAGGCGCTACTTTGATCCTCAAAAGATGGAACAGCTGACATTATCGGTCGTGGAACACGGTATTTTAGAACCTTTGTTAGTTCGTCCTCTGCCTAGCGGACTGTATGAATTGGTTGCCGGGGAGCGGCGATTTAGAGCTGCTCAGAGTGCAAAGCTGGCAGAAGTCCCGGTTGTAATTCGGGAGTTGGCAGATACGGAAGCGCTGCAAATCGCGCTGATTGAAAACCTTCAACGGGAAGATCTAAATCCTGTAGAGGAGGCTGAGGGGATTTTACAACTTCTAGAGCTAGAGATGGGTAAGTCCAGAGAGTCTGTGGTCTCCTTGCTTTACAGAATGCGGAATGAGGCACAAGGAAGACCTGCTCGTGACGCTGAACATAACGTTATGTTCAATGAGACTGTCGAAAAAGTTTTTGCTCAAGTTGGCATAAACTGGGAGTCTTTTGTCACTAATCGGCTCTCATTGTTGAATCTACCCACAGAGATTTTGGAGGCTTTACGTCATGGTCACATTGCCTATACGAAGGCTCAAGCCATTGCCCGTGTTAAAGACGAAGGTCAACGTCAGGAGATACTGAAAGAGGCAATCATTCAAGACCTTTCTCTAACGCAAATCAGAGAACGCATTGCTAGTCTTAAGATAGAGCCTGTGATCGCTGAAGCTTTACCGCTTAAACATCAGGTAGACGATGTTTTTCGTCTTGTTAAGAAAACGAAGGTTTGGGATGATCCAAAAAAACAAAAGAAGTTAGAGCGCTTACTGGCAGATCTGCGTGCGTTAACCTCCGACGCGTTTTAGCTTTGATTATAGGGAAAGGTGGAAGAACTTGAGGGTCGATTTTGAATGAGCTAGAGGAGCAGGCTAATGCTTTACTGCAAACACTTGTAGAGTTACCGTTTGAATCGTGTGCATCAATTACCCGTGAGTTTCGCTCTCTACCATTAGCACCCGGGTTGTATGCAGTCAGGCATCGAGAGCATGGCTTACTCTATTTGGGCAAAGCCAAAAAGCTGCGTGAGCGGTTTAGAGGGGGACACAAAGCTTGCACCTGGGCATGGCTAGACAATTACGATCATCGGGACATTGCCATTTCGTTTATACCGCTGATGATGGCAGATGTTCTAAAATTAGGAGATGAGCTAGAAGGCATCCTTATCCATGCCACAAAACCCCCGTATAATGCACAGTATCCTAGTAGAAACTAGAGGACGTGATCATGCAGGCGCTCCAACAAACGAATAAAAAGCATTTAAGTCGTGATGCCGCGTTAATGCTGCTGGCCGTATTGCCAGATCACATCCGTGATGCCTACTTAAATCATGCGAAGCAAATTGATTACAGCATTGAACTAGTGCTGGAAATGGCATTGGCAGATTTTCTCGATCCTGACTCACTGACTTTTACGGATTGTCAGCCGCAGCTTGGTTCGCCGCTGGAATCAGACAAAGCCGCGTAGGCTTGCTGTTCAGTTTGCTCCTGGTACTGGTATCGCTAGCACTGCCTACGCTACTCAGTTTTTATAGCCACTAGTTTTGTTTGACTCCAGTCTAGAGACGTGACTGGTGAGGTAAGCTGCGGCAGTGGTTCCTTAAACTGAGTCATAGGGTTTTACCTGATCGCGATCGCCTCGTGCTTTTGCTGCTCTGAACCTTAAAGGTTTCCGGTGTTTGCTGAAGCCACGGTAAAGCCCGCTTGCCGAGTACAACTCCAACATTTAGAGTGCGTCATCTGCTTGTTGTGAGCCAGGGTTTGTCTTACCTTCCCGGAGCACCAGTAAGTACCCTGCCAAGAGTCGTCCATCCAGGTGGTCAGTCCAATGCTGGAGCAGCAAAACGACCAGACTTTTCAGCTCTGACTCGTCCAAAATCACAAAGGCTGTATCAAAGTGGTCATCCGAGAAGCTGCTAATCCGCGCCAGCAAGTTTATGATTGCCCGATCAATGAATGGTGAGGGCTGGTTTGTCTGTAAGGACGTGAACGTGTCTGTGGTCTCTGCTTGGGTAGACATCAGGGTCGGTGGGTAAAGGGCACCCTGAACAGTCAGTCGGGGTGGGGTGTGTGGGAGTGGGAGCCATGGCGAGTTCTGTAAGCACTCTGACTAGCTCTACGACGGGCACGAAGCCCCGCTGCTGCGCTAAGGCGAGGGCAGCCCGATAAACCGCGCTCCTGTCACACTTACAGAAGAGATGAAACCGCCCGTCTCTAGATGCACACTCAGCGAGGTACAGCTTTGGGGGTAAGGATGGGCGCTAGTCCCAGGACAGCGGGCAGAACCCCAGACACTACCTTCGCGATACCGGTCCAAGAAGGGAGCCAACTGCCGCAGGTCAGGACACTGGTTGCCCCTGAATCGAGAGTGGGGACGCTTGGAGCGGTCTGGGACTCGATGAGCGGGCAAAGCGTGTGGGTGTGAAGGCTAACTGTCCGGTGAGTTGACCACAGGTGAAGGTGTTGCCGGTTTGAGTGACGGGAAAGACGTTGCCACCGACTTGCAGCACCAGGCGACCCCCATCCTGACAGAGCACGGGTCCCCAGACCTTCGCCAGGACACCGTGTTTAGCACTCACTAGCAAGATGGAGTTGAGGTTAAGTGCGGGAATGGGTTCTTTTACGCAAAAGTACGTAAAGCGACATGGCGTCAGGCCAACATTCAGTCCCGCTTTCGCAGTTCCCGAAT
>NZ_PVWK01000122.1 GCF_003003795.1 Stenomitos frigidus ULC18
CGTCATTCAATTGAAGGCAAGGGAATCCTTCTCAACTTTACCCCCTTGTGACCCGTCAACAATTAATTGACAGACCACTAGGAGGATTCCTGAACGTCAGACATCAGCATCATTGAAACCATCAATCACCCATCCGAAAGGGTGGCCAGAATGGTTTAACTCATTAGCTGCTGATCATTCCAGCTAGCGGGTTAACACTACTTAGTAGCGCTGACTTTGATCGTGTCAACAGCCGTCGTTACCTTGGTGGAAAGATCTTCAGGCAGAGGAATGTAGCCAAGCTCAGTAGCGTACTGCTTGCCATCTTTCAACGACCACTTCAAGAACTCGTTGAATGCTTTCGCTTTCGCCGGATCTTTGGGGTTTTCATACAGCAACACCCAGGTCAAGCTAACGATCGGGTAAGCATCCTTCTGCTCAGGATCAGGCACTTTTAGCGCAAAATCATCAGGAATTTTCGCTCCTTCTAGCGCTTTTGCAGCAGCTTCTGGCGCTGGTGTAATGAATGCACCCGATTTGTTTTGCACCGATGCCATTGCTAGCTTATTTTCTTTGGCGTAGGAATATTCGGTGTAGCCGATCGCACCCTTCGTCTGCTGAATTTGAGCTGTTACGCCTTCGTTACCCTTTGCACCTGTTCCTACAGGCCATTCAACCGTTTTACCAGCACCCGCCTTCCAGTTTGGGCAAGCCTTTTCAATGTGGTGGGTAAAGATCGAGGTCGTACCGCTGCCATCAGAGCGGTGGACAAACGTAACCGGAGTGGCGGGTAGTTTAGCACCAGCATTGTCTTTAGCAAGCTTAGGATCATTCCATGTCTTGATCGAACCGTCGACGATGCCACAGAAAGTCGAACGAGACAGTTTCAGATCAGTCACACCATCCAAGTTGTAAGCAAACACAACGAATAAGCCGGTTGTTGGCACCTGCACAGGCTTGCCGCGATCTGCCGCCAATTTAGCTTTTTCATCGGCCTTCAACGCAGAGTCAGTCGCGCCAAAATCAACCGTTTGATCGAGATAGCGCTTTACACCAGCACCGCTACCAACGGAGTCATAGCTAATTTGAACGTTTGGATTAATTTTGTTGTATTCCTGAAACCAGCGCTGATACAGCGGGTTAGGAGCCGTTGCACCAGCACCACTGATCGAAACAGTGCCGCCAGCAGCGGAAGAAGCTGCGGGGCTAGCGCTAGTGTTTTCACTGGGAGGGGTGTTTGTCGTCGTTTGAGGCGCGCAGGCTGCCAGACCGGTCACCAAGGCGATCGCTGAAGCCGAGAACGCCCAACGGGCTGCTTTTAGAGAGAAAATCATAAATCCTGCAACTTAACACATCTGCACTAACGCTACCGCGCATGAGTAAAGAAAAGGTTAAGTAATTAAAATTACATTTTATTCTGAGCAATTCTAAGTGCTCAACAAAGCATGTCTTTCGTGGAACAGCTACAGGCGCACATCCAGCCAACCGTTGCCGGGCTTACGCCATTCGAGAAACTGACTAAGCGTGTTCCGTAACCACATAACAGCAGCATAATGCCGTATAGTTGCCTGAGCAAACCCAGCACTAGCGGCAAAGTACTTGGCGCATAGTACGCAAATTAGCTGGCAGATCCATCTGAATCGCCTGTTGAATCAACATTGAAGGGACTGGAATAGTAGGCGTTGCCTGCACAGAATACGTCAGCAGTGTACCGGCACCATAATCTTGCAACGTCAGGTCAGCCGCAAAATCGTGAAAGCTCCCGGACTCTAGCCGAAATTGAATCTGCTGCTGTGCGGTCTCGATGACCTTTAAATAGATGTCCACTTGCGCCGTCAGAAACAAAAAAGCTTTACTCGCTACTTGGTACAGACGCTTGCAGCCATCCGGGACTTCTCGGTTGCACAGCCGACCATCATTTGGGTGGAGTATTTCGCTTCGGGTTAAGGCAGGAAAAAAGTGAACCCACCGTGGGTAGTCTGTCAACTGTCGCCACGCGATCGCCCGTTCTAGAGGCAGATACATCTGCGCCGTTACTGCACCACCCCACGCAGAATGCGGTTGGGTCTTCAACAAAACTTCACCGTTCAAGAGTGGTTGGGAATGCGGTCCGTGCCACTGTTTAGCAAGAAGATTAGTGACGTTTGTTGTCAGGGTCGGTGTGCGGGTGAGTGTTGGTGCAGTAGAGGTCATCATTCTAGTCCAGCAACTCCTAATTAGTCAGAACTTGTACGGAAGCGATTTGCTCTAAACCCTCTCAGACAGCGGCAAAGGCGTCAGGCGTTCCGTGTTACCGAAAGCATAACTCCACAACTGCAAAGAAAGGTCGCGGAAGGGCGTAAAGATTCGGCTAAGTTCTTACAGGGCACTGGAGAATCGTTCTACTACGTAGAACGGCAGAAGTCCTAAAACAAACGCTGAATGTTGAAAATCACTTGTCTGACTTTAACACCCAGCGTTTGCTGTGCGATACAGGTTATACCGTCGTTTGGGGCCGCTAGCTAGTGCGTGCTAACAAAACAGGACAATTCGCGTGCACCCGCACATAGTCAGAGAGCGATGTGCCCAGCAGTCGATCGAGATCAGGCAAGCCTTTAGCGACGGTCGGACGGCGATCGGGCGAACCAAGCAACAGCAAGCCGACGTTTAGCTCATCGGCCAAGCGACACAGTTCTTCAGCAGGTTTGCCAACACAAGACAGGCAACGGTAGGCAATACCCAGTCGTTTCGCTTCTGCTACAGCGGTTGCGAAAACCGGGTCATGTTCAGACACCTCACCACTTTCACAGTAAGATTTACCGCTCAGGTCTTGAACAATGTGCGTGAGGATGAGTTCTGCACCTTTGAGGTCACGCAGTAGGAACAGAGCCAGCTTAAGGCTTTGGCTCGCAGCTTCAGACTTGTCTAGCGCGACCATAACGCGGTTGATCTTCTTAATATAGATGTCGTCTCTCACCAACAACATTGGATGGGATGAAAGTTGAAAGACGTATTGGCTCACAGAATTCTCCAGGATGGAGACTAGACGCTGCAAGCCTCTAGAGCCCATGATGATCAAATCTGCGTCAATTTCGTCAGCGACTTTACAAACAACATCCTTGGGATCACCTTCTCGGAGTAGCCCAGAGACACGTGTGGAATCAAGATCAAGAGCTTGAATCGCATTTGCTAAGATTTGGCCCCCTTTCTCACGCTGCTCATCCATTTCAGCAGCAGTCACCTGAGGCGGTACGACATGCAGAATCGTTACGGATGCTCTTTGCATGGAAGGAATACTTGCCAGAGCTTTGAACATTTCCTCAGACTGTCCGGTTCCAGAATCAGCCAGAAGAATCTTTTCAATCATGGAGGTGCCTCACGATTTCCATTAAAAACAGCTCAGAGTTTCTAGCCATCAGAGTTAAGTAACCGGCGGAGTGCAATATTGCGATCGCGATCGGCGCATCACTAACAGGCTGAAGGTTAAGCAATCAAAGTGATGCTTGATCGACTCTTTACAGTTAAAATTTTACCTTTAATGTTCGACAAACTGATGATTGTCGTTACTCATTGTTGCGTTCAAAAACATGAAGAGATATCAAGTAGATCAGACTCAGTTCTCAGAGTTCTAGCGATAATTCTAAGGATACACTTTGTAATATTCTACTAAACGCTAGCCTCTTTTAACCCTTGCAGCTAAGCCCTATGAGGCTCACTCCTATCCGATTGAAGGTTGATTGAGAGTGCTACAAGGAGCTGATTGCTAACTTTTAAAAATGAAAAAGCTTGTTAGATTAACTAACGTAAACAAGTGGCCGATCGATTGATATAAAATAATACAAAAGCGATCGCGAGACCATCTGATTCTATGACGAACGACCACCCCGATCAACGTCAATTACCGTCCACTGGAGCCATCCAAAATCCACTGCAGGTTTCGCCTGGAAACTGGTTTGAGTATTTGGTCAGAGCGCAACCACACCACACTGACTATGCAGGCATCGTCTGGCATGGTTCCTACCTTACCTGGATGGAGGAAGCCAGGGTTGAATGTTTACGCTCGATCGGCATCGAATTCGCTGATCTTGTGGCATTGGGGTGCGACTTGCCGGTAGTAGAACTGTCTATTCGCTATCATCAGCCAATCCAAATGGGTGTGTCAGCCGTTGTGCGAACCCGTATGGCAGACATGGAGGGAGTGCGCGTCAATTGGGATTATCAAATCCAATCCACAGATGGACAGGAGCTGTTTGTAACAGCGCGTGTAGCGCTAGTCGCTGTCGATCGCGAAAAAGGCAAGATCATGCGCCAGCTACCACCTGCTGTGAAAGAGGCTTTGGTCAAGCTAGCAACACCTTAACAACCAGCTGCTAAAGACGCCTTGTTACCCAACCGACAGCAGCGGCGTTGGTGCTTGACTGGTAGTGAGAATTTCTTCGCGTGCCCAGCGATCGGCCGCGAGAATGTCATCCAGGCTGGGGTCAGGTCGATTGTGGCTTTGATAGCGATCGCACACCTGTTCAATCAAGCGAGGAATATCGAGAAAGGTAATTTTCTCATCTAGAAACAGTGCGACTGCCTGCTCGTTGGCCGCATTCAAAACCGCGGGCATGCAGCCTCCAGCCCGACCGGCTGCATAAGCGAGCTGCATACAGGGATATTTTTGGTGATCGGGTTCGCGAAATGTCAACGTACCGACCTTCACCAAGTCCAGTGGTTCCCAGTTCGTCGCAATGCGTTCTGGATAGGACAGTGCATAAAGTAACGGTAAGCGCATATCTGCCCAGCCTAATTGCGCCAGCACAGAGGTGTCCTGCAACTCAATGAGCGAATGAATAATGCTCTGGGGGTGGATGACGATCGCGATCTGGTCATAAGCCGCCCCAAATAAATAGTGCGCTTCAATGACTTCTAACCCCTTGTTCATCAAGGTAGCGGAGTCGATCGTAATCTTCCGTCCCATTGTCCAATTGGGATGCTTTAAGGCATCGGCAACGGTGACATGCGCCAGCTTCTCGACAGGCAAATCACGAAACGAGCCACCAGAGGCTGTGAGCAGAATCCGGCGCAGCCCACCTTTCGGCACTCCTTGCAAACACTGAAAGATGGCGGAGTGTTCAGAATCAGCAGGCAGCAGTTTTACGCCATGCTTCTGAATGAGAGGCAGCACGACCGGCGCACCTGCAATCAACGTTTCCTTATTTGCCAACGCAATGTCTTTGCCTGCTTCGATCGCAGCGATCGTCGGTAACAGTCCAGCACAACCAACAATGCCCGTCACGACAATATCGGCTGTACTCCAACGGGCAACCTCAATCACTCCAGCCTCGCCTGCAAGGAGAATGGGTTGTGGATCGAGATCGGCAATCGCCGCTTTCAGATCAGACAGACCTTCGGTTTCGCAGATTGCCACGATCTCGGGACGAAACTGACGAATTTGCTGTGCCAGGAGTGCCACATTTCGTCCTGCAGCCAGCCCCACAATGCGAAATTGGTCTGGATGCTGGGCAACAATATCGAGCGTTTGAGTGCCAATGGAGCCAGTTGAGCCAAGAAGGGAAATTGCTTTCACGATCGCCGAAGTCCAGTCACGCCTTCACTATCTTACGCTTGCTGCGTGTCCAACTTGGAAGAAATTCTTAAGTCACTACAACGACAAAAGCGATCGCTCGAGCGATCGCTTCCTAATGATTCAAAAACAACGCTGTTTTCTAACCAATCACAGCTTTAAGCGTTACCACCTGCAGCTTGGAGACGGGCACGTGCACGCTTAAAGGCTTGGGTTGCCTTGATGCGAACAGAGCGATCGTCGCCTTGCAGAGACTGATTGTATTTGGCTTCAGCTTCAGTAAACGCAGCTTGCGCCTTTGCCTTGTCAATCGTGTCGCCCCGTTCGGCTGCATTCACCAGAACCGTGACTTCATTATTTTCAACTTCGGCAAATCCGCCCAGCAGCGCGATCGGAATCCACGTTTTATCCGAGCGAACGCGCATCACACCCGTGTCCAATGCCGTCAACAAAGGTGCATGTCCGGTCAAAATTCCGAGTTGTCCCGTCGTACTGGGAAGAATCACTTCTTCTGCTTCGGCATCCCAAACTGTCTTGTCTGGTGCCACTACACGAACAGTTAATGTCATAAGAAAGTCTCCTAAAGCCAGAGCAATGAATCGAAAGAGTGTTTGGTTGTTAGTTGTTTAGTTGTTAGACCGTTGCCAACAACTAACAACCAACAACTAACGACTTCTTACTTGTTGTCTGCCTTCAGCTTCTCGCCTTTAGCGATCGCTTCATCAATGTCGCCCACCAGGTAGAATGCCTGCTCAGGCAGCTCATCCAGTTCACCCGCAAGGATCTTCTTGAAGCCACTAATGGTCTTCTCGAGGGTGACGTATTTGCCAGGAGACCCCGTAAAGACTTCAGCCACAAAGAAGGGCTGCGACAGGAAGCGCTCAATTCTGCGAGCCCGTGCTACAACCAGGCGATCGTCCTCAGACAATTCATCCAGACCCAGGATGGCAATGATATCTTGCAGTTCCTTGTAACGCTGTAGGGTAGACTGCACTGCGCGTGCAGTGTCGTAATGGTCGTTGCCGACGATCGCGGGCTGCAACATCGTCGAGGTCGAATCCAGCGGGTCAACCGCAGGGTAAATGCCTTTCGATGCCAGACCACGAGACAGCACCGTTGTACCATCCAGGTGAGCAAAGGTCGTTGCAGGTGCGGGGTCAGTCAAGTCATCCGCAGGAACATAAACGGCCTGTACAGAGGTAATCGAACCTTCGGTCGTGGACGTAATCCGCTCTTGCAGGTCACCCACATCCGTACCCAAGGTTGGCTGGTAGCCTACCGCAGACGGCATCCGTCCCAGCAGCGCAGACACTTCAGAACCGGCTTGTACAAACCGGAAAATATTGTCGATAAACAGCAGTACATCCTGCTTGTTCACATCTCGGAAGTACTCAGCCATCGTCAAAGCAGACAGACCGACGCGCATTCTGGCTCCGGGCGGTTCGTTCATCTGACCATACACCAGAGCAATCTTCGACTCGCTCAGATTGTCTTTGTTGATGACGCCCGACTCCATCATTTCGTTGTAAAGGTCATTCCCTTCACGGGTGCGTTCGCCCACGCCACCAAACACAGACACGCCACCGTGGTTAGTCGCGATGTTGTTGATCAATTCCATCATGATGACGGTTTTGCCCACACCAGCACCGCCAAACAAACCAATCTTGCCGCCTCGACGGTAGGGGGTGAGCAGGTCAATCACCTTGATGCCTGTCTCGAAGACGGAAGGCGTCGTTTCCAAATCAGTCAGTTTGGGTGCCGAGCGGTGAATCGGCGACGTTTCGCTGGAATCCACGGGGCCTTTGTTGTCTACTGGCTCACCCAGAACGTTAAAAATTCGACCCAGGGTTGCTGCGCCGACGGGAACGCTGATTGGAGCACCCGTATCAACCACTTCCATGCCACGAACGAGCCCATCTGTGGTGCTCATTGCTACTGCGCGCACCTGACCGTCACCAAGCAATTGTTGCACTTCACCGGTAACAGCGACCTCTTGCCCTGCTGCGTTGGTGGCTCGGATGGTCAAAGCATTGTAAATAGCTGGCAACTTGCCACTAGGAAATTTAACGTCCAGAACGGGACCAATGATCTGCGTAATGTAGCCAATGTGTGTTTTTTCTGTGGTGGTGACCATGCTCGCGCCTTACTCTGTGATTTAGCCTCAGTAACTTAGGTATCATGATTCAGCGATCGCACACCGGGAACGATTTCATACCGGAATGCAGTCTTGAACTTAAATTGCCACTATTAAATTGCCACTGCTTAGCTTATCACTGAATGGTTACGGATAATTAAGGTGAATGTGAAGTTGATCGATACCGAGGGGAGCCGTGCAAAAGTGTCGCTTTTTCAGGGTTGAGTAGGAGCTGCCAAGTGTTTTCAGGCCTCGCATACCTAAGTCCTGACATTACCCTTCATTGTTGACCACTAGCGACTAACCTTAAGATCGAAGAATAATCTCAAGTAGAAATCTCCAGCCATGCAGGTGTTTGTTTTACTCTTTAACGCGGGCACAGAAAACGAAGGCCTTCACTCCATCCGGATTGGCGATCGTAACCTGGTGCTGATCTTCGAACAGGAAGACGACGCGACCCGCTATGCCCTCTTACTGGAAGCACAAGATTTCCTGGTGCCAACCGTCGAAGCGATGGAGCAGGCTGAGATCGAGAAGTTTTGTGAAGGTGCTGGTTACGAGAGTCGGTTTGTGCCCGCTGGTTTTGTGCCTCAGACCGATGACGAGCGTCTGCTGCTAGCCCCTCCCGAAACCAATCTGGAAGAAACAGACTGGCAAGTCGTCTCTCAGACAGAGGGACAGTCAGACGCAGAGGCAGAGACAGACGCAGAGGCAGAGACAGAATTGGAACGCATGCGCCGCAAACTGGAAGGGTTGTTGTAGAAAGGATAAAAGCTAAACGCTAAAGTCTCAATTCGGATGTCTTTTATCGTTACATAAGATTTACGCATTTGCCCCCAAACCCCCTTTCTTGAATGCTCGGGAAGGGCTATATTTTGGGGGCTTTAAGAAGCTCGGCTCCCCTAAATTGGGAACCAGAGGGCAAATTTAAAAGCTTTTTCGTAAGCCCTGCTTGATTGTTTATTGTTTATCCCTATGCCGAATTTAGACGAACGGGGACATCTACTGACGGAGCAAGCCAATCCAAACAGCCACAATCTCGATCAGTTAACAACACTAGAGTTGGTTGATCTGTTTAATCAGGAAGATGCTCAGACGATCGCGGCGATCGCTCAGGCACGACAACCCTTAGCGACCGCGGTCGATCGTGCCGCCAAAGCACTGCAACAAGGCGGGCGGCTGTTTTACGTGGGAGCAGGCACGAGCGGGCGCTTGGGTGTGTTGGATGCAGCAGAATGCCCACCTACGTTTTGCTCTGACCCGGAGCAAGTGCAGGGGATTATTGCCGGGGGCGCTGGAGCGTTAGTTCGCAGCTCAGAAGGACTGGAGGATCGGGCCGATGATGGGGCAGCAGCGATCGCCCATCGGCATGTCACTGTACTGGATGTCGTTGTGGGCATCACCGCAGGCGGCACGACACCTTACGTCCACGGTGCATTGCAGGCAGCCCGTCAACGTGGAGCCACAACGGTTTTCATTGCCTGCGTACCTGCCGATCAGGTCAGCGCTCAGGTTGATGTAGATATTCGCTTGCTGGTCGGCCCCGAAGTACTGGCAGGATCAACACGTCTCAAAGCAGGTACAGCCACCAAGCTTGCACTCAATATCCTCTCTACAGGTGTGATGGTGCAGTTGGGCAAGGTGTATGGCAATCGCATGGTCGATGTAGCCGTTACCAACAAGAAGCTGCACGATCGCGCCCTCCGCATTTTGCAAGACCTGACTGACTTAAGCCGAGAGGATGCCGGATATTTGCTGGAGCAGAGTGAACGCAAAGTCAAGTTGGCACTCTTGATGCACTGGACAGGACTAGGGAAAGAAGCAGGCGATCGGCTCTTGGCAGAACATCAAGGAAACTTGAGAAAGGCTGTTACAGCGCTAAAGGCTTAGTAGTGCCGCTTGTTTGTGGCTAACGTGAGGTGAGATAAAAATCCTACTCATTCTTTAAAGTTAGACCCAGAAAAATTAGTAAAAGCGTCGGTAAACGTTAGAAAAAGCTGCTTTTATAAAATTATTACGGGTGTCTATTTACTCATCCTGAACCAAAAGAACGGTGGTTGAGTCTTCTGGGATGACGCAGACGGATACGTTCGAAATCTCACTGCTGATAGAAGAATCTAGCACCACGAATTTAGGAATCTGCGGGTGGTGTTGCTTGTTCTTTTGGGCGTTTCAGCAACAGTTGGATGCCCAACGCAAAGAGACCAAACGCTGCCAGTGCAAAAATGCCAGTGCCCAATGAACTCAAGCCCACGACTAACGTCCGCACAGCAGCCGAAATGCGCTGAGTGGTGAAATTATCAGTGTGAAGTGGTTTGGCTGCAAAGGCGATCGCGATCGCGCTAGTCAGTCTATACAGGACGATCGCGATGCCACCAGCGACGATCGAACCACCCAAACACCGGATCGGACTGGGTGAGGGTGCGCCTTCTTTAGAAACCTGCACAACTGGATCAGACAGTGTTGGCTCAGTCATAAAACGAATGGGTTAGTAGCTTGGTGACGTGAACGATTACAGGAGGGACGTTTAATCTGCAATCTAAATGCCCTTAGGAGCGTGAATTAAATAACATCGGTCATCCTCACGGTAAGGGCTTAGCATTCGGCAGGGTTGCCTTCGGCTACGGCAAGCGCTTTTACCCGAATGCTAAGCCCCTACAAAATTGTCGGTTTTATTAAATTCTCATTCCTTAGTCTCTTTACTCTACTATCTGAATACCAGACGGGTTAAATTTTGCGATCCAAAATTCCAGGTCAGAGTTGGCGATCGCTCCTTTCACCTGTGCCTGTATCTGTTCTGCGTGTGTCTGGGATTCTGCCAGGGCAAAAACGGTGGGACCCGAACCAGACATCATCGTGCCAAGCGGTTTTGCCTGCTGAAAGGCTTCGCGTAGCTGCAAGACTTGAGGATGTTCGGGCAACACCACTTTTTCCAGATCATTGCGCAGCCGTTGACCGATTTTGGTGCCGTCTCGTTGCGCGATCGCGGTCAACATAGGGCTTGCATGAACATGTTGTCGGCGTTCTTCCAGGTCATCCGATCGGCGCACATACGAATCACCAAACGTTTGCCGATAGGTTGTATAGGCCCAGGCAGTCGAAACCGATAGGCTGCGATACTTCGCCAGCACCACATAAAGATTGGGCAGTGCAGGTAAGACATCAAGCTGTTCGCCCCGACCAGTGGCAAGAGCCGTGCCTCCCGCAATGCAAAACGGCACATCCGAACCTAAAACCGCTCCTAACTCCTGTAATTCGTCTCGTGTTAAGCCCAGTTCCCAGAGCAAGTCCAACCCCACCAACACGGCAGCCGCATTACTCGACCCACCTGCTAAACCGGCGCCCACTGGAATCTGTTTATGAATAGTAATCTCCACGCCGCCATAGCGAGCAAAACAGTCTGGAAAGCGTTTCACCATAAGCGCCGCTGCCTTGTATGCCAAGTTGCTCGCGTCATTCGGCACTTGAGGATGCGTACAGTGAACACGGATGGCGTCGGTACCACTAGCACGGAGGTCAATTTGATCTGTCAGGCTCACACTTTGCAGCACCATCACCATTTCGTGAAACCCATCCGGTTGCGGGATTTCGCCACTCAAGTGGTCACCCAGAATTTCTAAATAGAGATTGATCTTGGCAGGAGCAATGAGGGAGTAGGAACGCATGGGGAGGAAGAGGTGAGGAGTGAGGGGTGAGGAAAGTTTTGAGTTTTGAGTTTTGAGTTGGAAGAGAGGAGTGAGGGGTGAAAGGCTAAAGGCTAAAGGCTAAAGGCTAAAAGTTTTGAGTTGATTCTGACCCCTCTCACCTCTCACCTCCCACCTCTCACCTCTCACCTCCCACCTCCCACCTCTCTCCTCTCTCCTGAAGTTCGTTGCTAAGCGCAATCCACTGTTCCACACTCAGGTCTTCGGCGCGAACTTGAGGATTGACGTTGAGCTGTTCTAGCAGTTGAGTAAGCCGATCGCCCTCCACTAGACTTTTCAGATTATTGCGTAGCATTTTGCGTTTGCTGGCAAAGCCTGCCTTGACGATCGTTTCCAGATGGCGGGGGTTCTGGGCAGGGGTGATCACGGGGCGAGGACGCAGACGAATGACAGCAGAATCGACTTTGGGTGGGGGCTGGAAGGCTTTGGCAGGGACATCGCAAATAAATTGGCATTCTGCGAGATATTGCACGCGCACGGACAGTGCACCAAAATGGGTTGAACCGGGCTTACTGCAAAGGCGCAGGGCGACTTCTTTTTGTACCAGGAGGACGATCGCGTCAAAAGGGTGTGGGTTTGGAGCGGCGATCGTGCCCAGCAGTTTTTCAATAATCGGTCCCGTGATGTTGTACGGAATATTGGCAACGACTTTGTTGGGGGTTTGAAACGCAGGGGATGGTATCAGTAGGCGATCGAGATCGGTAATGAGAAAGTCGTCTTGCAGCAGCAAAAAATGATCGACTTTACCGAACTTTTTCACTAATAGCTCACATAAATCGCGATCGATTTCCACAGCAACAACGGCTTGAGCTAGCGCCAACAATTGTCGGGTGAGGATGCCTGTACCGGGACCTATTTCGAGGACGCGATCGGTGTTCGATAGTTCTGCAGCATTAACAATACTGCTCAGGGCTTTTTCGCTGCGGAGCCAGTGTTGGGCAAACTTTTTGCGAGGTTGTGGCACAGGGCTACTCCGGTACTCCCACAACGCCACTACCAGGAATGACTTCGCCGATCGCCCATGCGACCAGGCTTTGTGAGGCAAAGTAGTCGATCGTAGCAGTTGCCTGTTCTGGTGGCACTAACACGGTAAACCCAATGCCCATGTTGAAGGTATTGAACATAGCGGACGGCGTGACATTCCCTTCGGTGGCTAACCAGTGAAAAATAGGCGGCACTGTCCAAGCGTTTGGATCGAGTTTCACAGCTTGTCCTTTAGCTAAGCAGCGCGGCAGATTTTCGGGTAAGCCGCCACCTGTAATGTGCGCCATCCCGTGAATGAGTAGACCCTTTTTCAGCGCTCCTAGAATGGGCTTCACATAAATCTGTGTTGGTGTGAGCAGGGTATCACCCAGGCTTTTACCGCCAAGCACGTCGGGACGATCGCTCCAGTCAAAACCGCGATCGCTCACGATCTTACGCACTAGACTAAAGCCATTGCTGTGGACACCCTGACTGGCGAGACCGATCGCGACATCACCGATCTGGACGTGCGATCCATTCAAGATCTGATCTTTCTCCACAATGCCGACGCAGAAGCCCGCCAAATCATATTCTCCAGGCTGATAGAACCCTGGCATTTCTGCCGTTTCACCACCCAGTAGCGCACACCCCGCCTGACGGCACCCGTCTGTAATACCTGACACGACTTGCGCTAATTGCTCTGAGTGTAGTTTTCCGGTTGCCAGATAATCCAGAAAAAAGAGCGGTTCAGCACCACAAGTGAGGACATCGTTCACGCACATGGCGACGAGATCAATGCCAACGGTTTCGTGGCGATCGAGACTATGGGCTAGCTTGAGCTTTGTGCCCACCCCATCGGTGCCGGAAACCAGTACAGGCTCTCGGTAACCAGAAGGAAGCTGAAACAGCCCACTAAAACCACCAAAGTTGCCCAAAACCTCTGGTCGCGTTGTGCTATTCACCATGCTGCGGATGCGCTGTACAAACGCTCGCCCCGCTTCAACGTCTACACCCGCCTCTCGATAATCCATGTCATTTGCCTGTGGGCGATCGTCGCAGGTTGTATTTTACTTGGCTTAGGGGCGAAACACCAGGGATCTGCAGGGCAAGACGTGAAGCGGAGCGGTTTAGCGATGGGTGATATAGCGGTAGGAATCGCCCTTACGGTGAAACAAACCGCAACGTGATGGTAATGAGCGTAAGGAAGAGAATAAACCCGATCGTGTCCAGCATGGTGGTGACTAACGGTCCACTCACAAGCGCTGGATCGAGCTTGAGTCGTTTCAATCCCATTGGCAGCAGCGTGCCCAGAGTTACAGCAACAAGCGTGTTCGCTGCCATCACAAAGCCTGCCACTAACGCGACCCAACGTTCCTGTGGGGGTGTCCAAATCAATGCCAGTAGCACCATCGTAAGACCCAACGCTAACGCTGCTCCTACGCCCGCCAGCAGTTCTTTTTTGAGAATTTTGAGCGTATCTTGCGGAGTGACTTCACCCACACCCAGCGATCGAATGGTTACGGTCAACGCCTGAATGCCAACTGTCCCACCCGTATTGGAGAACAGCG
The DNA here is from genome assembly GCF_003003795.1 of Stenomitos frigidus ULC18. Lineage (GTDB taxonomy): Bacteria > Cyanobacteriota > Cyanobacteriia > Leptolyngbyales > Leptolyngbyaceae > Stenomitos > Stenomitos frigidus_A. The sequence continues at coordinate 13,897 of NZ_PVWK01000122.1, forward strand.
GCATGATGACTGCCAAGACGGGAACCGCCGCAATTGTCTTCTGAAAAGGCGCGATCGCGCTAGAAGCACCGATATAAAGCGCCATGATGCCCAGCAACCAGGGCAACCGATTCCGTAGCTTTTCCAGTGGGCGAGAGAGTGACGATTCATCACCATTGCCCACCCCTGCCAAGCGCTGAATATCTTCGGTCGCTTCCTCTTCTAAAATGTCGATCACATCATCGATCGTGATGATGCCAACCAGACGATCCTCGCGATCAACCACAGGTAATGCCAGTAAGTCATAGCGCTTCATCAGTTGCGCCACTTCTTCTTGAGCGGTGTCAGTACGAACTTTCAGAACGCGATCGCTCGCAATGTCCTTGATGAGCGCATCTGGCAGCGAAAATACCAGTTGCCGCAGTGAAACTACCTGTACCAGCTTACGATTGTCATCCGTTACATACGCGTAGTAAACCGTCTCCTTGTCCTGGTCATTCAGACGGATCTTGCTCAGGGCTTGAGAAACCGTCAAACCTTGACGCATCCGCACATATTCTGTGGTCATCACCCGTCCGGCAGTGCCTTCTGGGTAGCCTAGAATGGTAGCGGTAGCCTGCCGCTCTACCGGGCTAAGCTGCTGGATTAACCGTCTGACCACGCCAGCAGGTAGCTCATCAAACAGCTCCGCACGATCGTCCGGTCGCATTGCTTCCACAAGCTGACACACCTGAGCATCGTGCAGATACCCAATCAGCTCCTCACGCACTTCCTGATCCAGATACTCAAAGACTTCCGTTGCCTGACCTTTGTTCAAGAGCCGAAAGGCGATTGCACGTTGTTCGGGTGGCAAGTCGGCAACGTAATCGCCAATATCAACAGGCTGAAGCTGGTTCAGCTCCAACTTCAAACGATTCAAGTCGGCAATATCCGACAGCGAAGCACGACCTTCCTGGGTTAGCATAGCGTCTCCTAAATCTCCCCCTCGCTGGGAGATGAAGACTCGCCAGGTTAGGGGAGGATATTACTGTAAGGTGATGGACTGGGGTCCATGAAATCCACAAAATGCGACATCGATACCAGCAATAGGTACCGCTGAGCCTATGCTAACGCCTATCAACACAGTACACAATGTAAAGAAGGGCACTTCATTAAAAATCCACCCATAGAATTACAGCCATCTAGCTATGAACGCCGCTAACGCCTACTTAAAGACGTGCCTAATAAGTCTGACAGTGCTGAGTTTAAGCAGTTGTAGCACTCCGCAAACACCGGTCGATGAACGCCCTGCGTCTATTAGTCCCACCAGCCCATCACCTAGCACTCCTGCGTCGATCGACAGCCCACCAGCAGCGTCTCCCAGTGCTTCGGTCGATCGCCTGACGACACCCACGACCCCGCAAACGACGATTAATGTCTATAAAGTCGATAGTTTATGCAGAGATTTGGTACCCCGAAAGATGACACTTACGGCGAAACAATCCCTCGAAGGTGCGATCGCCAAAGTGTTAGAAGAAACCGATAGCGGCGATTTCAGCATCGCGGGCTATCGGGTCAGTAAAGAGGGAAATCGGGCGATCGTTGATCTCCGCCTGCCAGCAAACACCAAGCGAAGTTTCCATTCGCTCTCCAGCTGCGAACAACTTGCTCTCTTTGGCGGCATCCGTAAAACGCTGATCGATAATGCTCAGTGGCAAATCAAATCAGTGCAGTTTACAGAAAAAGGGCAAGAGATTGTGTTGTGAGGTTTGAGGGGATAGGCTGAACGTCTGTAGTGAAAGCGAGATAGCGGCTGATTAAAAATAACCCTTGGGGGCACTACCAAAGGAAGTCTACAGCCTACAGCCTGGGATAAATAAGCTTGATGCAGTCAGCACAGTTATTTTTATGGCAATTACGCAAGAGCAGTTTGATGCCCTAGTTAAGAAGCTAGAAGCCTTCTCAAAGAAACATCCTGGACGTTACCGTTTGCGAGTTGCCCTGCTTGCTGCTTTGGGGTATGCCTATCTCTTTTTGGTTCTTTTAGGGCTCTTGGCATTAGTCGGGCTAGTCATCTTTTTTATCGTTGTTAGTCATTACGTCAATGTCAATATTTATATTCTCAAATTTGGAGTTCTGTTAGCCATTCCCGCATGGGTGATTGCGCGATCGCTTTGGGTAGTAGTCCCACCGCCAGAAGGGTTGAAGCTCAGTCGTCATCAAGCGCCTCCTTTGTTTGCGCTGGTCGATGAGGTGACTACGGCACTCCAGGCTCCCAAATTCCACAACATTCTGTTGAATCAAGAATTCAACGCTGCTGTGGTTCAAATTCCCCGATTGGGTATCTTTGGCTGGCAGGAAAACTATTTACTTTTGGGACTTCCCCTGCTTCAGTCCTTATCTCTAGGGCAATTTAAAGCGATTCTGGCGCATGAGTTAGGACATCTCTCTGGTAACCATTCCCGCTTTGCGGCATGGATTTATCGCATCCGCAAAACCTGGCTGCAAATTTATGAGCGGCTACACCAGAACGATCAACATGGCGCAGAAGTTTTGTTTAATCGTTTTCTCAATTGGTATTGGCCTGCCTTTAATGCCTACTCCTTTACCCTGGCAAGGATGGATGAGTACGAAGCCGATCGCTGTGCTGCCCAACTTGCTGGGGCCCACACTGCGGCTGAGGCGCTCATTAACGTAGCAGTAAAAGCTCGTTTTCTGGAAGACTCTTTCTGGAGCCATATCCACCAGCAGGTGGAACATCAGGCTGACCCACCAGCTGATGTTTACTCCTCAATGCTGACGGTTTTGCGTCGTCCGCTTGCTGAAGACCTCAACCAGCAGTGGTTGGAGCAAGCTCTTGCACGCACAACCAATAATGCAGACACACATCCTTGCCTTACCGATCGACTGAAATCGCTGGGTTATTCAGCGATTCAAGCATATACGCTAGCTCAACCAGCAACGTTACAAAGCAGTGCCGCAGAACAGCTTCTGGGAAAAGCGTTACAACAGTTCGCTGAGCAGTTCAATCGAGACTGGAAAGAAGCGACATCGACACCTTGGCGACAACGCTATGCCTATCTACAGGAAACTCAAGGCAAACTGCAAGCGTTGGAGCAAAACGCCTTGGTGAAAGCACTGACTGGAGAAGAAATATGGGAGCAGGCCTATTACACATCTGAATTGCGGGGACAGGAAGCAGCGCTGCCCTTATTGCAGAAAGTGTTAGCCATTCAGCCAGATCACGCAGAAGCAAACTATACCTTGGGGCAAATCTTGCTACAGCAGCAGGATGAAGCTGGCATTGCTTATATAGAAAAGGGCATCGCACAAAGAATACATTGGGTCATCGATGGCTGTGAGCTAGTGTACGGTTTCTACTGGCAGCAAGGTCAAGCGGAGGAAGCGCAAAAATATCGCGATCGCGCTGAGCAGCACTATCAGCTTCTGCTGAAAGCTCAACAGGAAAGAGCCATCGTGACCGATCAGGACAGCTTTCAACCCCACACTTTAACAGCCTACGCGCTCAAGGTACTCCAACAGCAACTATCTAACTATGTACAGATTAAAGAAGCTTACCTGGTCGAGAAAGTGGTTACTTACTTCCCCGAAGAACACATCTGTGTTCTAGGCATTGTCCGTAAGAAAGGGTTAATTGGCGGCGGGGAGGCCGATCAAAAACTAGTTGACCTACTCGTTAAGAATTTAGAGTTTCCGATTCAAGGGTATGTCGTTATTTTGAATCATAGTGCTTCTGGCAAGCTGAGAAAAAAAATGCGTCAGGTTGACCGATCTTTAATTTTTTGACGGTAGTGCTAAAGATTCAAAATGGTTAATGCTGTTTCGTATCGCGCTTCAACGCTATCCAGCCTTAGCGCTTTTGATAAAACGTCTCTTAGGATGCGGCGAGTTCTGGGGTGCTGGTGAGGTTTGCAAGGATTTGGCGCATTTCGTCGATCGCCTGCCCCTGCTGTTCTCCTGCCTCTTGGAACTGCGGCATCGTACCAGCAATACCTTCCAGTCGTTGACGCAACCCATCCACGTTGTCTTGAATCGGTTGGAGCATTTCCTGGTAAAGGTTCACGCGTCCCCAGGTTTCGGCGGCAGCGGAACGACGATCGAGTAGGGCTTGCTCTAGCTGTTTGAGCTCGTTGCGCTTGTTTTCTTGTTCGGTTGCTTGGGTATTGACCATGCCTTGTGCCTGGTCGATCGCGCCACGCATTTGCTCAATCTGGCTTTCCAACTTTTGCAATTCTTCTACCTGCTGTTGCCGTTGCGCTTCGATTTGGCTGAGAATCGGTCCAAGATCAATGTCGTTCTCTTGCCCATTTGGATCGACATTGCCTTGACGACGTTGTAAGACAGCTCGGTGCTGGCTAAGTAGGCCGTCGCGTTCTCTCAGGTTCCGTCGCTGCCCCACCAGGGTTTCGTTGAGCATCTGGTAGCCGTCTTGCTCGTCTGCCAGTTCGTTTTCCAGGTTGAGGCGATCGTACTCATTGGCTGCCTGGATTTTCGCCTGCAGCTCGTCGATCTCTTGTTGCTTATAACGCAGTTCTTCTTCTTGACTCTCGACGAACTGAGAGAGCTTCTGCAAATCGCGCTCTAGATCGCTGACCACCTTTTGCAACTCATCCACTGAGAGCTTTTCGAGCGCTTCAACGTCTATTTTCTGCCCAATTTTAACCTTGTCTGATGTGTCTGCTAAGCCGTAGAGGTGCTGATGCAAATCCTCTTGATTGTGAATTTGTACCCCCAGCATCCGGGCATACTCTTGGCGCACGTTGAGTGATGTCTGCTGAACTTTTAGCTCAGCTCGTCCTTGCTCCAGGGACTCTTGTGCCTGGCTCCACTCTTGCCAGCGTTGCTGTATCTCTTGAGTTTGGCGATCGGCGTCGCCTTGAAGCTGTTGCACGGTTAAGCGCTGCTGCTCCAAATTTTGCCACTGCTGATTCAGCGTATTTTGCTGCTGGGTCAGAATCTCAAAGGAGGCATTCAATTGCTCGCGTACTGAATCGGTTGGAGGTACAGCCTCCGCTAAGCGATTCAGCAAATCATGAATCGTGCGCGCCTGATCATCGTCGAGAAACGCGGTCTGCTGAAACTCTGCTTGACGCTCTTCCAGGCGACGCATTTCGCCCCGGAGATGATCCCAGGCACCTTCCAGTTCCTGGCGGTTGCGTTCAAATTCGTCTCGCTGTTGGGTCACTTCATCCCGCAGCGTTTCTACTTCCTGACGCTGCTGCTCTAGTTGCTCAAAGTCGTCCTCCATCTGCTGGAGCTGCTCACGCCGGGCTTCCATCTCCATTTCCCGACGGTTGAGCTCCTGGCTTTGATAGGTCAGCGATTGCTTCCACTGCTCAATTTCTTCTTCCTGTGTCTTAAATTTTTCTTGCAGACGCGAAAAGTTTTGGAGGATACTGACCAGCTGCCGACCTGCTTCCTGAACGCGCTGCACCTGCTTATTTGCCGTCAGATCAACTAAGACAAGGGCACCACCATTGTAGTTATTTGCCTCATCACAGCCCACCACTTCTTCACCCGGCACAGCGCTCCAGCTTTGTTCAGACCGCTGGCAGGCAAGCAGTTTTAGCTCTGCTTTCCCGCCGCCCAGCAAGCCACCACTTTTCTTTTGTACTTCTGCTAGATACAGCACGCTGATAATCCTCTTCTGTGTCTATGCGCAATATCGATCGCTTTTGACAGTCTAATTTTGACAGTCTAATTTTCAACGGTCCAGTCAAACACCATTAGACCTAGTGTAGTGAGACAAACCTGGCAAAACAATCTTTGCGACAAATCGCGATCGTACAAACCGCTTCTTGTCTGCCAGTGCGTTGCCTTCCAAAACGAGTTTTCCCTTCACAGCACGCCAACCTTTTACGGTGACAGCCCTACCGTCTTTTAGTTCCTCGTCAATCAGCTCAGCCTGTGACCAAGCAGCCCTAAATGGAGGTTGGTATGCACTCGCTTTGCCAGTCTCTCTAGGAAATATCATGTCTCTGCAACGCTTAAAGTGCACTGGTAGAAAGACAGTTAAAAAAGCGAACGCTTCTGGGAAAGCAGCACTATACCATTAGTGCAGCAACATGCCATTAATCATGCCATTAATTTAGTTGGCGTTTACTGGACTCTAATTTAGCATTGCCTCAAGAGACAACCATAAAGAACTGTAAAGCATGGGCGTCTGTCGTGCACAGCCCACTCGTCTCTTTTTTAATGACTGTAAGGCAACATCGGTACCAAGCAGATCGTAGAGGAGGAACGGTTGCGATCGCAAATCAGGCAGCAGCGAAGCAGAAAACTGAGAGATTCTATCGATAACGGCATCAAGGAGAGTATAAAAGTTGTATCTGCCAGTACGCTGTTGGCACATCAGAAATTCTTTGCCGAGCAAAGGCTGCTTGATTTGCCAAGCAAAGTCTGCTTGGGAAGATGCCTGAATCGAAACGAGTTCAAAGCGTTTGAGGAAAAGGCTGGAGTTTCATGCAGGGTAAGTTGAATGAAATTGACATTCGTAGCATTCTGCAACTCATTGAGTTGGGGCAGCGCACAGGCGAGCTTTTTGTCGAAGCCTACCCGTCGCAGCCAAGTGGCATGGGCAACCCCGGCGTGATTTATGTGCAAGATGTGCGAACCTCGAAAGCGCTAGCAGAACAATACTGGTTTGTTTTCTTTTTGAATGGGCAGATTGTGTATGCAGCCGATCGTGCCACCAACCTGTCTCGCCTGTCAGATTATTTGCGGCGTTATCGGGCAGAAGCAACGCTCAGCCATCTGGTGGTGCCGTCGATCGCGACAACCAATGCTCCAGAGTATGGCTACTTATGGGCTCTGCTTGAGAACCACACCCTCACACCAGCCCAAGGTCGCAGCATTATTCAGAGCATGGTGCATGAAACGCTGTTTGACCTGCTGAGCCTGCATCAAGGGTCCTTTATTTTTGAGCTTGGTCCAGCGCTGTCACCACAGTTGACCACCCTGGAGGTGACGCCATTGCTAGCCAAAACAATGACACAGGTGCAGGAATGGAAGCAGTTTCATCCCCATATCCAGTCACCCGATCAGTGCCCCGCGATCGCGGATCTCACCACACTGCAAGAAACGCTCTCAAAACGCACATTGGCGGCCTTAGATCGCTATGCAGATGGCAAGACTTCGATTCGCCAGATTGCACGTTATTTAAACCGAGATAGTTTAACGGTGGCAAGGGCAATCTATCCTTATGTACAGAAAGGTATGATTCAGCTTGTCTACAGTACGGCTCAGGAAAGCGCCCAAGAAAAGGAAAACGGCAGCGGTTTCAAACCCTTTCGATCCAAAGAGTTTGGACTTCATCAAGAAGCCAGGAAGTTACGCGTTGTTTGTATTGACGATGGCGTGAGCGTTCGTGAGACGGTAGAACACATTTTGCAGCAGCACGGCTATGAAGCAACCGCGATCGGTAACCCTTTGAAAGCACTCAGCCTTGTCTTCCAACTCAAACCTGATCTCATCCTCTGTGATATTGCGATGCCCGAACTAGATGGGTACGAAATCTGCGCCATGCTGCGGAAGTCAACGGCCTTTCGCCAACTCCCGATCGTCATGCTGACCGGCAAAGATGGCTTTATCGATCGCGTAAAAGCAAAAATGGTTGGCGCCACCGACTATTTGACTAAACCATTTGGTGAAAGTGAGCTTTTAATGTTAGTTGAAAAATACATCGGTATCGGCAACCAGCACAGCGATCGACCAAGCAAAACACGAGCGAATATAAATGGCGACGGGTTAGAAATAGATGCAAATGACGCTAACTCGACATCATCCGCATCCATTTAGCGCGAGATCGAGGATACTTTATGGATTACACAGTTTTAGAGTGACATTAGATGAGTAGCGTTGGGTCTTCCCGTTAACGTTTTGGTCGGCAAGCAGGGAAAAGAAGATGAGTACAGTTCTAGTCGTGGAAGATAGCGTGACCCAACGAGAGATGATTACCGATCTCTTAAAGGGCAGTGGCCTAAGTGTGACGGTGGCGGGGGATGGCGTTGAGGCCTTAGAGCAAATTCAAGGACACCGACCTGATCTTGTCGTGCTGGATATCGTCATGCCGCGCATGAATGGCTACGAAGTCTGCCGTCGACTCAAAGCCGATCCCAAGACTCAGGATGTGCCAGTGGTCATGTGTTCGTCCAAGGGAGAAGAGTTCGATCGCTATTGGGGCATGAAACAAGGAGCCGATGCCTACATCGCCAAACCGTTTCAGCCAACCGAATTAGTGGGCACAGTGAAGCAATTGTTGCGGGGTTGAGGCAAACGGCTTATGGTTGGTAATCCAGACTTTTTAACGGGTAGAGGGCAGGATCAGGCTCCCGAATTTCAGGAGTTAGAGAGCCCTGAGGGCGAGTTGCACTTGCGGTTCTACATCACGTCAGGACATGAATTTGCACTGCCTGCAACCGGCATTCGGGAAGTGTTGTCACCGTCGCCCGATCGGATTACGCCCGTGCCCAATGTTTCGCCACTGCTTTTGGGTACGCTTAACGTACGAGGGCGCGTCGTTTGGGTAGCAGATCTCGGTCAATTTCTCGGTGATCCAACACCATTGAACACAGATAAACCAGAAGTTCAAGTCATCGCGGTAGAAGACCAAGACATTATGCTAGGTTTAGCGGTCGATCGCATCGTTGGTATGGATTGGTTGGATATTGAGGAGGTACAGATGTCAACCAACGTTCCCGATAGTGTCGCGCCGTTTCTGCGCGGTGAGTGGGTTTTAGATGCTCAGGCGAACAAGTTTTTGCGGTTGCTCGATCAAATCGCTATTTTGCGGTCAGCACGTTGGGCAGCCTAGGAGAGAAATCGACGTGAAAAAACTGAGAACTAGCAGTAAAACTGAGGAACGAGTCACGCGGATTGAGTTTGGTGTCGGCAGCAGCCGTTCCGTACATCACAATCCCTCCGCTATGCCTAGGCTACAGCACTCAATACGCAACTGGGAGGAGGCAAATGGCATCAGGCACTGAATACGCACAGGAATACCAGCAAGCTCAAAAAGCCTACGTGCAGGGCAACTATCAAGAGGCTGCCGAAATCGTCGATCGCCTCGTCAAAGAATTTCCTGAAGACCCCAGCGCGTCTCTGCTGCGTGGTCACGTTTACTGCTACGGGCTACAGCAGTTCGCGATCGCCAGAGACCAATACCAGTCAGTCCTGGGGCTCACAGCCGATCAAGAGTTTATCAATTATGCCAACGATGGCTTAGCTTACATCAACAGCCAATCTGACAGCGGCAATAACGAGGCAGACAATTTTGATGCGGCGATCGCGTCGGATGCGTATGCCCCAGCCGAGCCTGACTATGCAGCCGCGAACAATTGGCAAAACGGTGATTCGCTGGGGCTGGATGACGAGTTTGACAATGCCTTTGGTGCCGACGACCTTGATTTTGACCCAAATTTAGACCCAAATTTCAGTCCGTCAGCCAATGCCTATGGGCAGAACTTTGCGGCTCCTCCAGACCAAGAGCCTTTCTCCAACCCGTTTGCCAACAGCACCTACCTACAAGAAGAATCCGATCAGCTAGACGACCTTGATATCCCCTCTGATCCATTCTCGGTTGATGCTGCAGGGCTACAGTCTCCCCCGGATGAATCCTTCTTCCAACCGTCAGCCGAAGCGCCGCTTGACAGGAGCGACACACCAAGTCAGTTTGACTACGGTGCTCCGGACTATGGCATAGGGGCGTCCCCTGATGATCAGTTCGCATCCGCTTTAGATGATTTCGATGACGCTTTTGCGCCATTGGACTTCCCAGAGGAAGCCCCGATCGATCCGCCACCCTACCTTGGAGAAAGCGATAGCCTGATGGGCGATCGTACGACCGAATTACCGAGCCAAACCCGCACTCCTCCTCCCCGTCTCAGCGAAGATGAAACACTCTTCATGGGTAGTACCGGGGCGTACGAGGACGATCAAACTTTTGGGCCTGCCAGTGGGTTTACGCAAGAGCCAGTAGACACTGCCTACGGCGATCGCACCACTAGCCCAGCAGGCGGCATCGGGCAGACGAGTGCCGACTTTCTGGATGAGTTTGACGAATTTGACGATCTCGGTAACCTTGCCGATTTTGATCTATCCGATAATTCTGCGGGCTTTACAAGTCCTGCTGTTGGGACAGGCTTTGACTTGCCCGGTGGCGCAGCGTTAGCGGGCGGGACAGCGCTAGCGGGTGGAGCAGCGCTAGCGAGTGGAGCGACCAGTCGTGATTTTGACTCCATGGACTTCAGTAATGGTGGGAGCCACTCTACTATTTCAGATGATGAAGTTTTTAGTATCTCCAGCACCTCTGACCAGGTGCCGACCTTTACCCAAAATGACCAGCAAACGCTTGAACCCACCTCTAGCGTTGAGCAAGGAGCACTAGCGTTCCTAGAGAATGCCCCCATTGAGCGCAAGCAGTTTTACACCGCGATTACAGCTGGGATCTTCTCTGCTGTAGCAGTTGCAGTCGTCAACCTCATCTCTACCAGCACTCTTCCTGGTACCTCTGCCAACGCCACGGCACAGGAAAAAGAACTCTCCAGTGCCGTGATCTCGCGGCTGCAAAGCACTGGCTGGGCCATGGCTCTAGTGGGCGGTTTGTCTGGCGGTATGGCCGCGTTTGCTGTGGGGCAATTTACCGCTAAGAAAATCAGACAGTCTACCGATGACTTGCAAGCCCAGTTCAACTCGGTTTCTCAAGGCAACTTAAATGCTCGCGCCACGGTTTATACCGAGGATGAGTTTGGTCATCTGTCAACCGGTTTCAACCAGATGGCGCGAGTCATTTTGACAACCACGAGCGAAGCGCAGCGCAAAGCCGAAGAGCAAGAGCAAGCGAAGGAAGATCTACAGCGGCAGGTAATTCGTCTGCTCGACGATGTGGAGGGCGCAGCGCGTGGCGACTTGACCGTGCAGGCAGAAGTTACTGCCGACGTACTGGGAGCTGTAGCTGACTCGTTCAACCTGACAATTCAAAACCTGCGTGAAATTGTGCAACAGGTGAAGGTGGCCGCGCGACAAGTAAGCAAAGGCTCCACTGACAATGAAATGTTTGCTCGCAGTTTGTCGTCTGATGCGCTCCGGCAGGCAGAAGAACTTGCCGTCACGCTGAACTCAGTACAGGTAATGACTGACTCGATTCAACGGGTGGCAGAAAGCGCTCGTGAAGCAGAGGAAGTGGCACGATCGGCATCGGCAACCGCCCTCAAAGGTGGTGAAGCGGTAGAACGAACAGTGGCAGGTATTCTCGAAATTCGTGAAACGGTAGCTGAGACAACCCGCAAGGTGAAGCGACTAGCAGAATCGTCTCAAGAGATTTCTAAAATTGTGGCGTTGATTTCTCAAATTGCCTCCCGTACAAACTTGCTGGCACTCAACGCTAGTATTGAGGCAGCACGGGCAGGGGAAGCGGGTCGTGGGTTTGCGATTGTGGCTGACGAAGTGCGACAGCTGGCTGACCGAGCTGCCAAAGCGTCAAAAGAAATCGAACAAATTGTGTTGCAAATTCAGGGTGAAACGGGTTCCGTCATGACGGCCATGGAAGAAGGGACGCAGCAGGTGATTGAGGGCACGCGCTTGGCTGAGCAGGCGAAGCGATCGCTCGAAGATATCATTCAAGTGTCCAATCGGATTGATGTGCTGGTGCGATCGATTACAGCGGATACGGTTGAACAGACCGAAACCTCCCGTGCCGTAGCACAGGTGATGCAATCTGTTGAGTTGACTGCCCAAGAAACCTCTCAAGAGGCACAGCGAGTGTCCGGTTCGCTGCAAAACCTGGTAGGTGTTGCCCGCGACTTGCTCACTTCTGTGGAACGGTTCCGAGTCGAAACCATTGAGCGCAAATAGCCGTATATCAGGAGAGCTTTGCTGCGGGTGTCAATTTTAGGTGTATCAGGTACAGTAGAGCAATCCAGAACGGTGTCATCCTCTCAAGCGAGAGGTATCAACATTTTCTCGCTACTGGCACTTGAGTCTGGAGCTTGCAACGTCAAAGCGCGTCTGCTGCTACTGAAAATTCCTTCTCAACATCCCTAAGCGATCGATTTCACAGCGACTGACCCGTCTCGGTAGCAATCATACTTTCCAAAGGAATGGGACACTGCCATGCAGCCTGAACAGCAACAGCGAATCATGGGCTACTTCATTGAGGAGGCAAAAGACCACCTCAACACGATCGAGCAAGGATTGCTCAATCTACAGAGCACCATTGAAGACCAGGAAATGGTCAACGAACTGTTTCGGGCAGCCCACTCCGTCAAAGGTGGTGCAGCGATGCTGGGCTTGAATAGCATTCAGCAAGTTTCCCATCGGCTAGAAGACTACTTCAAAATACTCAAAGAGTCGCCAATCAAGGTTGACCAAAAGCTTGAAAGCCTCTTCCTGCAAGTCTTTGATGCGTTACAAGAACTGGTAGGGCAGCTACAAGGGCCGTTTGGCTTGACGGATGAAACGGCTAATGCAACGGTGGCTGGCGTCGAACACGTTTTTGAAGAGCTAGAAACCCATCTGACTGTCCTAGCAAGTAACGTCATCCCCACGCCAGCTGTCCAGACCGATCAACCGATCGCGGCCAGCGCTCCGGTCGGATCATCGCCAGCTCAACAGGACAGCGCGTTCATTCTACTCTTTCAAAACGATATTCCGTTGCGACTGCGCGAGATGCTGCAATTATTTAAGCAGCCAGAGGTGGACGCGGCTAACCGTCAACAGCTTCAAGATCTGTGTCACCATCTGATCAGCATCGGCGAACAGTTTGATTTGTCAGGCTGGTGCCAACTCGTCGAAATGGCAAGAGCGGCGATCGCGCATCCCAACAATGCGTATCGAACACTGGCACCCATCATCATTAGAGATATCAAGCAGGCTCAGGAACTAGTTCTCTCTGGTCGTGCCTCTGACATCGTGCCTTGCGCTCAACTGCAAGCGCTACAGCCGATTTCCTTGGTTTCAGACGACATTGCCGCTCTACTGGCAGGCACAGAAGATGCTGATTGGCTCACAGAACCCCAACCAGCAACGACTGCTGATGCCTTGTTTGCAGAGCTAGATGAACCCGAACCTGAAATCGTTTTGAACGATAGTTTTGACACAGCGCCTACGACAGAGGCTCCGATCGATCAGCATGGGCCTGAAGTCGGGATGGCAGAATTGAACAGCCTTGCTGACTTGTTTGAGGGTGAGGTGCCCGATCTGGGTTCGACGTGGCAAGAGGAGGAAATCATTACAGATGCGTCAGCCACGCTTGCCGTCAGCTCAGACGCCTCTACTTCTGATGATGCGGCCGATTTTTCCGATCTCCTCTTTGATGAAGCAGAGATTGGCCAGGAGGCAGCATCAACCTCTTCCCAGGATGCGCTCACCGATCTTTTCAGCGATGATGCACTGCCATCAGATCTCTTAGCGGTCGAGAGCGATAGCGCCTTCTCAGACACCAGCAATGACCCGCATGACCTGAACGATCTCTTTGCAGGGTCCGATGCTACTGACTTGACTGCCTCCACGGATGCTGGGAGCGGGCATGAGCCGGGCGTTGACTTTGATGATGTCTTTAACGCCTTGAACTTGGATGCTGAAACCAGCTCTGACACTGATGGGCTTGATTTTGAGCCAGCGTCTACATCTGGTTCGCCCCTGGATGATTTGGGTGATCTCTTCGCCGACATGGACGGGGAGCAAGACCTCACGTTCTCCGCGCCCCAAAGCGATCCGGCTGCGCCTGTAGACCTCAAGTTGGACGAACTGGATAATCCTTTCGTCAATGCACCAGACGATCAGAGCCTGACGACGCCCACTGCCCCTAGTGAGGCTGTAGCCGCTATCGTAGACCCTTGGGAAGAGGTCAATCCAATCCCGCTGCCGGAACAGCCTACGCCATCACTCATGGATGATGCGATCGTTCCATCCTCAGTGCAGCAAGCTGATGCAGGTAGTTTTGACGATGATCTTTTTGGCGATGATCATGACAGCACCGATGCGATCGAAGAATTGTCTGATCAGGACGATCTCGACTTCACTAGCCTGCTGGAATCAACAACGGCTGAGTCATCGACTCCCTCATTCTCAGACCCATTGGTAGAAGAACTGATGGATGATGGGCTTGACCCATCGTTCGCTTCACTGCTAGCAGACGATGCTGCCAAATCGCTTCGAGCAGAGGCTGACTTTGAGGCAGTCGATCAACCACTCTCCTCTGATGAAGTGCTTCGCAATGATCCTGTCACAGTCTTTTCAACCGATCTTCCTGATCCATGGGCAGGTTTAGAAGCGCCCCAACAGCAAGCTGCGGCTTGGGGCACTCCCAAAGCAGATGAGCTAAGCCTTGATCTTGACGATCTTGATTTCGCTCAGACCGAGATGGCATCCACAACCGCTGCCTTAACCGATGAGTTAGACATTGATTTCAACGACTTAGCTACTGATAATGCTCTGGATACCAATCTACTGGATGTTTCAGATTCCTGGTTGACGTCAGATCGCTCCAAGCCGTCAACTGATCCAGTACGCTTTCTGGAAGCCCCGTTCGCTGAAGAAGCAGACGCGGACACCCAGACTGACTCGCTGAACGATGCGTTCGAGGATCTGCCTGACTTTAATTCCTTAGGTTTCGATGCTTCGTCAGAGTCGTTACCTGATGCCTTTGATGATTTGACCGGCGCACAGACGGGCAGCGCAGCTGAAGCGTTCGATACGGATGCCTTTGACTCGTTCTTTGACGAACCAAACCATGACGATGGAGGGTTGGAACTGCCAGAGGACTTACTCACGATTGGTGTTTCCCCAAACGCGCCTTCAGACGGTACGGCAGCCACACTCAGCGATGATTTACTGGGTCTTGGCGATTTGGATCGTCTGGATGACCTGGACTCGATCGCGACCTCAGACGAAGACTTAGATCTAAGTGCGCTCTCGTTTATCTCAAACGAATTCGCTAGCGTGACAGATAACGAAGCAACTGACGAGCAGTTAGCTACTACGGCTGACGACCTCTTTGCCTCAACCGACATCGAAACAGCAGCCAATCTAAGTGCCCCCACAAACGTTGCTGCTGATGAAGCAAGCGTTAACGACGATCCACTTGGGTTGGATAACGTGGGCAGCATCGATCTAGACGGTTTCGATCTGGGCTATAGCGACACATCGCCAACCGCCGCAAGTGAAGATAGCCTGGACTTTGGCGACGAGTTGTTTGGTTTACAGACGACCGAGGATAGCCTCGACTTTAGCGATGATCGACTCACGTTCGATGACGATCGCAATGATCACAACGGGATCGCCGCAGAAACCAGCAGTAATAATGACTTTTCGCTAGAGTTTGAGAGTTCTGATTTCGATGCTTTAGGGTTTGACTCACCATCTGCAGAAGCGGCGACTACAGACTCAGGCGCGTTTGAGGATTTCGATTGGGGCACAAGCAGCGCCGAAAATGCAACCAGCGATAGTTTGCTCGATCTCGACGACTTACTGGATGATTCGCCCTCTACAGCATCAACAAATACGTTTGAAACGTTTGACCAATTCCTTGATGAAGGACAGCAATCAGATGACATAGAAGCGTCTTCTGCCTTAGACAATGCTGCGTTCGACAATTTGTTGGATGACGAAGCCAATGCTTTTGGCGATCTGACCAGTCTGAATTCAGAGTCTACAGCCGATGACGATTTTTCTGGTTTAGAAGCGTTTCTGGATCAAGAGACCTCAGACGCCGATGCTTTGAGTGGTTTGGATGACATGCTGAATGAAGCATCTGATGCAGAGGCATCTGCATTAGGCCTTGGGGCGCTCGGGGCAGCGGCAGGGGGCATGCTGGCGTTTGGTGCCACTGGCTCATCGCCATTGGGTGACTTTTCCGACCTTGAATCACTTTTGCAGGGCGAATCGCTCGAGACAGACAGCGTCTCCGCGCCTCTGTCTGATGCTGCGTCAGTACGCGTCTCTGAGTTTGATGATCTGGATGATTTATTGAAGGATGCTGAAGAAAAAATGGGCGGTTCGCCCACAGTGAAGCTTGCCCGTAGTAGCGTTTCGGCACAGAATCGCCGTCCGACCCGGCCAGGGAGAGTCTTCAGTGAACAGACGATGCGGGTGCCGGTCAAGCATCTGGATAACCTGAGCAATCTGGTTGGGGAACTAGTGGTCAACCGGAACAGCCTTGAGGAAGACCAGGAACGCCTACGTCAGTCCCTCGATAATTTGCTCTACCAGGTGCAGCAACTGAGCGACGTGGGGCAGCGGATGCAGGATTTGTATGAACGATCGCTCCTGGAAAGCTCTCTACTTGCCAGTCGTCAGAGTCATCGGGGTGTCTTCGCTGCGCCAAACCCATCGGCACGTGAAAGTGGCGTGTTTGCTCAAACGGCAAATGCGACTGGCATTGAATATGATCCCCTGGAAATGGATCGCTTTACAGGTTTCCATAGTCTCTCGCAGGAAATGATTGAGCTGATCGTGCGAGTGCGTGAATCGGCGTCTGACATTGAATTCATCGTGGATGAAACGGATCAGGTGACCCGGATGTTCCGCCAGGTAACGACTCAGCTACAGGAAGGTCTGACCCGATCGCGCATGGTGCCGTTTGCCCAAACTGCCGATCGTCTGCCGCGTGCGGTACGTGACATTGCCATGAAGGTAGGCAAGCAAGCCGAACTGAGTGTGGAAGGTCGCGAGACGCTGATCGATAAGATGATTCTGGAGCAGCTCTACGACCCGATGACCCATTTGGTGAATAATGCCATTACGCACGGCATTGAGTCGCCAGAGGTGCGTCGTGCTGCAGGCAAGCCACCCGCTGGACGCATTACCATTCGTGCCTTCCATCAAGGGAATCAAACTATTATCTCAGTGTCTGACGATGGCGCAGGTATTGATATCGAGCGCGTTAAAGCGAAAGCGATCGAGAAGGGATTGATTACGTCAACCGACGCCAAAACGATGACACGTCTGGATGTCTATGACTTGCTTTTCCATGCTGGGTTCAGCACCAAGGATCAGGCGGATGACTTTTCAGGGCGGGGCGTTGGCATGGATGTGGTGCGTACTAGCCTGAGCGAGATTCGGGGTGCAATTAACACAGATTCCACTTACGGCAAGGGCACAACCTTTACGATTCGCCTGCCGCTGACGCTAAGTATCTCAAAAGCGCTGTGCTGCATCAGTGATCGCGCCCGCATTGCCTTCCCGATGGATGGGGTAGAGGACATGCTGGATGTTCCCAAAGAACGGATTCAAACCAACGCTGAAGGGCAAGCCTGCATCCCCTGGCGTGACTCACTGCTGCCATTACGTCCGCTGAATGAACTGTTGGCTTACAGCCGTCACCTCGGCCGAGGCAACGTTTACGGCGGCAACCAGGAAGACGATATTGTGTCGATCGTCGTTCTACGCAGTGCTGGAAACTTCCTCGCGCTCCAGGTTGATCAGGTATTGGGCGAACAGGAGATTGTGATCAAGCAACTGGAAGGTCCGATTCCCAAACCCGTTGGAGTGGCAGGGGCAACCGTACTGGGGGATGGTCGCATCATGCCGATCGCCGACGTGCTGGAACTGATCGATCTCTCAATGGGTCGCATCCGCAAGGATGTAGGCGGCTCGCTGTGGGAGCAGGGTGGCGTCAGCATGATTCAGGAAGCGCCGATCGCCAAAACGGAGCCAACCGTACTCATTGTGGACGACTCCATTACAGTACGCGAGCTGCTATCGATGACCTTTAACAAGGTTGGCTACCGAGTGGAGCAAGCGAGAGATGGTCAGGAAGCCTGGGAGAAACTTCGCGCTGGGCTACCCTGCGACATCGTGTTCTGCGACATCGAAATGCCTCGCATGGACGGGTTAGAACTGCTCTCACGCATTCAAAAAGATCCCAACCTCAGCCATCTACCGATCGCGATGCTGACCTCGCGCGGTGCTGATCGTCACCGTCAAATGGCAGTCTCTCTTGGAGCCAGCGGCTACTTCACGAAGCCCTATCTAGAAGAAGCCCTTCTCGATGCCGCTCAACGGATGCTGAAGGGCGAAGTCCTAATATCCAGCAGCAACGCTTAGGGAGAAGAGTTGCTGCAGTATCCCGAATTTCTTGAGCGTGTTCTTAGAATGTAGTCAGACGCTGTCGTCTTATGTCCACTACAGAATAGCTAATGCTTAATCATCTTCGGTGGTTTGTGATCGCCCCTCAACCCCTTTCAGAGGCGATCGTTGCCTACGCGCTGACCCGTGACTTTTACCGGGAAGTGGAGCATCGCGAAGACTTTGAGCGGCATTGTGATTGGTACCATCGCACAGCAGAAGCAAATCAAGCGGAGTTGCAACGAATGCAAGGAGATATCAATCTGTTTGGTTGGTTTAATCGGCGACGCTGACTGCCTGTAGGGACGTTGCATGGAACGTCCCTTGTGTGTAAGCGCAGCTTTCAGCAAAAATGATGCAGGAACCGTCAGATTGAGTGAACGCTGGAACGTCCCTGAGGCAAACTAAGCCTGGTCGTAGATGAGACACTCTTGCCTG
>NZ_PVWK01000120.1 GCF_003003795.1 Stenomitos frigidus ULC18
AGGTTGGCAGACGGCTGTCTCCCTGTAAGATAGCAATATCAGGACTTTATGCCTCCTCACTCAGCGGAACCAGTGCCTAGCCTACTATGCGCCAGATTTGATGGCGGATCGGACGTGGTATTTGTACATGATTGCCGTGCGACCTGACTGTCAGGGACAGGGACGCGGAACGGCGCTGATACAGCATGTGGAAAAAGCATTGCAGGCGAGCAGCCAGCGGGTGTTACTGGTTGAGACATCGGGATTGCCGAGCTACGAGCGCACACGGAAATTTTACGCGAAGTGCGGCTACGAGAAGGAGGCGCGCATCCGAGACTTTTACGCGGCGGGTGATGATAAGGTTGTGTTCCGCAAAGTGTTGAATGTAGGCTAAGCCATAGACTGTGGTCGTGGGATCCCCCTTCGCTCACGTAGGCGATCACGCCGCACACTGAATAGTATGAGGTGGCAACGCGCAGACAGTCGGTACAAGGGCGGGTCTTACTAACCCCAATGCACACCGACCGCTGAGAGATCTTTGTTGACTGTTTGTGGTGGGTGCTTGAAAACGTTAACCCTTTGCTACAGCGACGACACTGACAGCGGCATGACGATCGAACAGCACGCGTGGTTTCAGTAAGATTCTAAACAACAGCCAGAGCGATCGCAACTCTCCAGGAGAACAGCGGCTCTTCCACTGCCCAGGACGACAAAACAACATTTCTACCAAACGACGTTGTTGCTTAAGGTTGACTGGCTCAAACATGATTCGCACTGTAGAAAATTCATCATGTATATCTGTGTAGATTGCCTTGCCCTGAAGCACCAAGCCATCTTCCAGAATTTCCAACTCCACCAGTGTGTTTGCATCAGGTTGGGCGTTTTGGCTGCTTATACATTGGTCAACCATTGGCAAGCCCGCTTGAGTCAGAATCGCCTCTAAACCAACTTCCGAGATGGCAGTGGTAGAACCCCAAAACGTGTGTTCACCCATCTGCAACCGCACGGTTCGTCGCAGGTCAAACCATTCATAAAGGCTAGGGCGAGGCACATCCAACAGCACGAGGAGAGAGATTGCGAGCGTCAAGAGATTGTAGAGACTCCAGATCAACCCCAGATCAAAACCCTTCATCTTTTCAGCCATGACAGGTGATATACCTGGTTGCCACATCCCGATCGATAGACCAATGCCCAGGCTTGTCCACAGGCTAAACGCACTGGCAACAAACACAACAATGAGCGGTAAGGCTAACTGCCAATTGAACGCAAAGCGATCGCTTGATGTTCCTTTGGGTGTGACCTTAAAGCCTTTGCCAAAGGGATTTAGCATACTTTGAATGACCGTTAACGCGAGTGGAAAACACAACACTAAGGAGTAGATATCTGCCAATAATGCCGATCGCGATCGGTGGTTGAGCCAGGAAAAAACGCTGAGATTCACGACGTAATAGGGCACAAAGAAATAGAGAATATCCGCACCTGTTGCCCGCAGCGGAATCACACCCAGGAACGCATACGCCAGGGGCATTAGCAGAAAGCCAACACGGGAAAGGCTCGTGAACCAGTGCAGTAATCCTTCCAGGTAAGCGAGTCGTTGCAGGAGATTCAGACCGGGAATGGTAAGCGGATTGGCTTGCACAAAAAAGGCTTGCAGCGTTCCCTGTGCCCAGCGAATACGCTGTAATGCTTGATCCGCAATACTTTCAGCCGCCAAGCCTGCGCTCAACTTCTCGTTGAGATAAAGCAAACGATAGCCTCGTGCCGTTAACCGAATGCCAGTGAAGAAGTCTTCGCTGAGGGACTCGGTGACAAAGCATCCTGTTTCCATCAACGCCGATCGCCGGACAACAAACGAGGTACCAGAACAAATAACCCCTCCGGCACCATCCCGCATTGGTTGAATCTGACGATAAAAGACCTCTTCTTCAGGCGTGAGAATCTGTTCTAAACCCAGATTGCGAGCGATCGGGTCAGGATTGTAAAACGATTGGGGCGTTTGCACCAACCCAACCTGTGCCTCTTGAAAGAACCCAACGGTACGGGTCAAAAAGTTTTTGGTCGGCACAAAGTCAGCATCGAAGACGACAATCAATTCACCCTCTGTACGGGCAATGGCATGATTGAGATTGCCCGCTTTCGCGTGATCGTTGTCCGGTCGAGTCACATATTCACAGCCTAATTCTGCTGCCAAAGCGGCGATTTCAGGTCTTCGCGTGTCATCCAATACGTAAATCGTTTTCGCTTCATAGGTCAACGCCTGACAGCCAATAATGGTGCGGCGCAGAATGAGAGGCGGTTCGTTATACGTGGGAATCAGAATATCCACCGTTGGCGTAAAGCCACCACTCACCACATCCCTGGCAAAGCGATCGGCTTCCGGTCGGCGATCGCGGACTCGCAACAGCAGAACCAGTTGAATCATGCCGCCCAGCAACAGCAGCAATTCTAGAAAAAATAAACTGAGACTGAATACTCCATTCAGCGGCGTACTGAGGTTGAGTGTGGAGAGCGATCGCCAGGTCAAATAACGAACCGTCAGCACAGCCAGAATACCCACCACCAGGTTTCTAGACCAGGGGCGCGGACGAGGGGACAGTTGCATCACTGCCAGCACCACCAGTAGCAATGCAACTGTCCAAAACAGCAAATATTTCCCCACCATCATCGGCGCTTCTACCCACATGGGTGGGTGTTCCTGCCACTGATTCAGTTGCTGAAAAATCTGATTCGTTGTGCCCTGCCCAGCAAACCAGGCTGCAACAATACCAGCCGCTAGCACTACAACCCCTACCATGACCAGCGTGGCAAGCTGAATGCGGGAAACTCTCTGCCAGAGGGATGCAGGAAAACGCTTCTTACCAAATTGAGACGGTGCCATTAAGGTGTCCTGCACTGGGCTAATACAAGCTGACGTTCAAACAATCACTGCATGAGCGAGCGATCGCTGCATCATTAAAGCAAGCTTGTAAGATAGACCTGAGAAAACCCTGAAGACCCTCTGAATGCGCTATGAGAATTTTTGGTGCTTTTGCACTTGCATGGCTGAACTGTCCTCACACCCTCTATTCTGAGCAGTCGAGTCAGAACGAGACTGGGAAATGGTTAAGCATTAACTGAGAAATGTGCAATCAAAGCACATGCATGGTGCTCTTATGCCAGCCTCGTGCTTTTTTAAGCGTCTTCTCATGCAGACTCCGTAAGATGGCTCTATCGTCCATTTCAATCAAGGCGATTAGTGGTTTCAATGGGCAAAGAACGTTAATCCATTGCCTACAAGGAGATTTCCCATGAAAAAACTTGCTTACGGTCTGTTGTCTGGCTTACTGATTCTGGCTACTACGATCCCGGTTGGGGCAACAACAACACCAACTACAATTGCTCAGTCCCATACAATTGCCCAGGCTAACTCGGCGACGATCGAGCAAATGTTTCGTGAACAGAAGGTGTTGACTGATGAAATCCAGACCTTAATGGCACAGATGAAAGCGATGCTAGCAGAGATGAAGGCACTCACATCGCTGCCAGAAGGACAGACTCCAACCATGGCTGATTTATACAAACAGCAGCAGGTCATACTAACAAGACTTGAAACGCTGAGTCAGTCACGTTTCGACACCCTTGTACCGAAAAGAAGTGCGGTGATAGAACAAGGCAAGGCGGCGACAGTACAAGACATCCATCGGCAGCAGTTGGCGATCATCGCTGACTTGAAGACCATGATGGCTGAGCTGAAGACCTTGATGGAAATCTATCGCGGTCGGGCTGGCACCTCTGAGCGCTAAAGCCACTTGCGGGAGAGACGCTTAAGGTCAAGTGCAGCAAAGCAGAGAAGCTAAACCACTCTGCTACAAGTTTGAGACACCATCAGTTGCTAGACCCATGAAAATTTCTTGTAGATTACTAATGTCACTGGCAGAATGAAGAGCGCAGCATGAACGTGAGAGATGTGATCGCCAGAGGTGAAACCGGGTTGGTACGCGGTTTAAATCTACAAATTATTGCGGTGGTTAATGCGATCGCGCCCAATAGCCTGGTGCGGTTTGACGATCTCAGAGTGAATGTTGAGGGCAATCAAATTAATCCGTTTATGCAAGCGTCTGCAAGAATGTCGCTGCAAATTGCGCTCCGTGAACGGGGAACAACGTTAGTGGTGAATTCAGCCTATCGCACGGTTGTGCAGCAATACCTGTTACGTCAGCAATTTGAGCGCGGCTTGTTTGGCATTACGGCTGCTGCGGTTCCTGGTTCCAGTAATCATGAAAGTGGTTTGGCGTTGGATGTGGAAGATCCAGATGGTTGGCAGCCGTATTTTCAACAGCATAACTGGATCAGGCTGGGACGAGATTTCGACTTTCCCCATTATGATTATGTGTTTCCTGCTGCTACCCGTCGCGATCTGGGTCGCATTGGCGTGAGGGCGTTTCAGCGGTTGTGGAATCAATTCCATCCCGGCGATCGCATTCCTGAAGATGGCGTGTATGGACCGCAAACCGCAACACGCTTAGCGAATTCACCGATCAATGGTTTTCTGCCTGCTTTCCGGCGATCGCTCCAGCTTCAGGAACCTCGGCTACAAGGTGATGATGTGACAGCAGTTCAGCGGGCGTTACTGCAATCGTCGATTGTCCGGGTGAATCTAAACGTCACTGGTGTTTTTGATATGGCAACCGAGAGAGCGGTCAGGCAGTTTCAGCAGGCAACTGGACGCTTGGCGGTCGATGGTGTGGTTGGACCAACGACACTCAGAGAGTTGGGGTTGTTGAGATAATTTGGATGAATTTTATATCGCTTCTCACACTAAATCCCGTTTAGGGGAGTTAAGGCATAGTGGTTGAGAAACGTAGCTACAAAAATAAAACCTGCGATCGTAGTTGCAGGCACTTTAACCCCTTAACGAATCAAATCAGCGGCAGTAGACACCCTTTAATTCAACACCAGTAGCTTCTAACTGTCCGCATGCATTTGAATTGTTAGGTCGCTCTGTATTATCCCCAAATATCTTGAAACTTACTCAAGTCAATATCTTCCAGATATTTTGAATGTAGGATTATTCGTATCTCTTCAGTAGTGATTTTTCCTCCTTCCTCAAGTGAATTTGCTATTGCCAATAAGTTAAGTTCTAATAGGTGAATTGAATCCAATCTAATTCCTGTTACTCCACTTCCAATTAGTGGAATATTAATAGGGTTTCCTCTAGCGTAGATACGTGCTTTCTTCCAAAAAGCTTCCAAAGCAATCCACATCTTTAAGGCGTTACAATTATCACCAGGTATATATCCTTTTAATTCTGTTTCTGTTAAAGAAAATAAAATATAAGGTTGACCATCTAAAGATAGAAGTACAGTAGTTCCTAGAGGATAGAATCTTTCATTCTGTTGAGTTTCATCCCTAAATACCTCTTGGAAACTTTCAGTGTGTAACGAATCTGCAATTATTTTTTCATAAGTCTCAAATCCCTTAGAACCTTCTCCGCTCTGTGCAAATTTTTGAATGAGCTTACCTTGTAAACTTGCTGGTATGACCTGAGTTTCATGAAAGAATCTACTGACAGGAATTACTTTGATTCCATCAAATGAAAATAAATCGCCAAAGACGATTTTAATGTTGGAATTTCCATACTTTAGGTTTGCTTCTTGAGGTATGGCGCTTCTGTAGGCTCCAATCAACACGCTGATAAGTATTAAGGAAATAAATTTGATTTCCCCTGAGAAATACCTACTTGCATTTGGAACAATTCCGATAAGAGGTTCTAAGATAGTCCAAATGGTTGCATAAACAACGAATGCATATGTAAATACTTTAAGAGGTTGCTTTCTGAGAGTAATAGTTATGCGTTTGAAAAGCCCCTGACTATTCATAAAGCGTTGTTCTAGAATCTATTAAGGTTGGTCATAGAGTGAAAACCGAAGAAATTTCTATAGAAGCTCTAAACTTTTTTGAATTCTTTAATTGCTTTCATAAGCTTCATTCCTGTGCTCCAGCTTAGTTCTTCACCCTCAAACTCGCACCGATACAATCCTTGCAAGTTTGATGGAACGGGTAATCTTTTGTCCCATAATAAGACGACACGGCGATCGTAAAGTACAAAAGCAGCGCCAATTTCAATTAATACATTCTCATTAATTCGAGGTTCTCTACTCACCTCTCCAGAGTGGATTTGTTCAGCAGAAACAATGATAATTCCAGCTTGGCAACGGCGCATCGCACTAAACACCTTGTCAGGAACAGGAATTGCTGTTGTCTCTTCTTTGACAGCAACTTCACTCTCAATATCTGCAAGCTCTAGCATTGTCTCTACCTGCGAGACGAAATCAGTATCCCTACCATGTGATATGAACACTCGTAGCCGCTCACTAGCTTGAGCTTCATTACCCTTTCCTTGAAGGTCTGGGAGTACGTCCCCTTCTGAGGAAACGATTGGTTCAGGTGATACAGGCTTTAGAGGTTCACCCGGCAAATCTGAATCCTCAGTGGTATTAGATACCCACTCATCTGCCTGCCTAGATGGTTCTTGCCAAGGAGGAGCAGACGGACCTTCTTCTATGTGTCCTCTAAGCCTGTCTCTATTGATACTGATGCGAGTTGGCTGACCACGGCGACCGATAGTTAGTGTACCAAGCATTGCACCTTCGACAAGGCGGAAAAAACAAACTGCTTGATCCTTAAGAGTGTTCTCGTTATCTGTAGCGTTTTCATCAGAGTGATGCTCATGCCAGAATGCCGCTACATCTACGTTCGTTGCTGTTTCAAGGCTACGGTGAAACATCCATTCGATAGCGGAGCGATAGGGAACAATACTATCAACAGCCTCTAGAAAGAGGACTTCAGGAGCTTTAGTCTTACGTGCTAGCTCCCAACCACGATTCGAGAGTTTAATGCGCTCTCCTTCCCGTGTAATAAACCCCCACGCTTGATAAGCCGACATCTTACGATGATCTAAAAACTTCTTGTCCAGAATTGCTTTAGCTTCAGATAGATTAGCCCCTGTAGGTTTTGTACGGAGGTAATCAATCACAGTTTTTACATCTTCGATATCGGTGAGTATCGGAAGCGGCATATGGTGCTAGGCAGAAAAGGGGGAAAATCTAATACACACTAACTTAAAATTCTTCAAACGGCTACAAAAACTCGTTTTTCGAGAGCAGTGCCACTGATCACCTCTCAAGAGATTAGCGGTCTAACTATTAATAAGCTGAAAATTTCTGCAATCCCACAGTGGGTGGATAGGCAGAATGGTTCGGCATAACACCCCAAATCTAGCGCTTAGGTAGAATCTTTCCGCATCATACCCTGCTGAAGGTGGATAGGCAGAATCTTTCCGCATATTTTCAGGTTTACTATGGGCACGATCGCGTATGTTATGAGATACACCGTACAGTTCGCCTCTACACTCGCTATGCAAGAGCGCCCAAGGAAACTGCTCGATCGGTTATGAGATGTCATTCAGCTCAAGCACGGCGATCGTGGTATTCGAGGTGACTCTGCGAATGGTTTGAGTTTTTCTTGCCTGACATCAACAAAACATTTGAATCTGATGAAGAAGCGTATGGGGCGATCGCTTGCTTTTTACGGCTGATTCAATAGGCAAAATGGCTGTTTGCCTTCTCATTTTGTCCATTCGCTTTCCCATTTCAGTAGTTTCCGCAAGCAAAAAGGCTCTTTGCTTTCTCATTTTGCCTGTTTGCTTTTGCATTTCAATCGATCGCGCACTCATTTGGGTGTTTTCCGCAAGCAAAACGGTTATTTGCTTTCTCAAACTGCGGTTTGCTTACTCATTTCAGTACATCGCGCACTCATTTTAGTGTTTTCCGTAAACAAAAAGGCTCTTTGCTGACTCATTTTGACTATCTGCTTTTGCATTTCAATCGATCGCGCACTCGTTTTAGTGTTTCCCGCAAACAACGCTTGAGCGAGAAATGCCCACGTTCCAATGCAGCTATTAATCAACCTTGAACTGGAAGCGATCGAGCCTGAGAAACCTGGGTGACCACCAGTTCCAGCGTCCCATCAGCCGCATTGTGGCAGGGACGAGGAGCGTGCGGATCAGCGTGGCATCAATCAAGACACCCAGCGCAATGCCCAATCCCAACGCTTTGACAGTCACTAAGCTGGTCAGGGCAAAGGCTCCTGTCACCAGGATCAGCAGGAGTGCCGCACTCGTAATAATGCCCCCGGTGCGCTCCACTCCTTCCACCACGCTGAGATGATTATTCTGAGTGCGATCGTATGCCTCTTTAATACGACACAGCAAAAACACCTCGTAATCCATACTCAGCCCAAACAACACGCAAAACATCGTCACCGCAATCAGCGTATCGAGATAACCCAGTGGGGTAAAGTTCAACCACTCGTGCAAATGCCCTTCCTGAAACACAAACACCAGCAAGCCGAAGGATGCGCCCATTGAGAGCAAATTCATCACGATCGCTTTAAGCGGCAGCACCACTGAGCTGAGCAACAAACAGAGCACCACAAACGTAACCATCAGCATGGCAGCCAAGACCAGTGGAAACCGCTGCCTCACAACCTGAATCGTGTCTAGCTGACGAGCGATCGCGCCACCCACTTGCAGGTGCAGTCCCGCTGGCGACAGACTCCGCAGCTTTTCCACCAGCGCTCTGGAGTCGTCATTGTTGCTACCCGTCCGACTTTTGACAATGATTAACGTGGTCGAGGGACTGCTGAGGTTCTTGACCGCTGTTGCCAGAGCAGGTGGTAACTGCGCTAGTCGCCCATAGAGTTGCTGATACGCTGCCAGATTCAACGTTGGGTCGAGATTAAACAGACTGTAAACATCCTCCACTCGCGGATCACGTTTCAAGTCGTTGACCAGTTGAAACAGGGTCGCGACATGAGGCTTAGACAGGATCAGCTCTCCAGGCGTGGCGGCACTCACTGCCAGCAAAATTGGGACAGTTTCCCCCACGCCAAATGCCTGTTGCAGAACCTCAACGCCCTGCCGTGAGGGAACGTGCTGGGGCAGAATGCTATAGTCTCCCAGACCAAAACGGGCGTGCTGAAAGGGTGAACTTAGCACGAAAATGAGAGCCGTAACAAATGCCACTGCTGCAATGCTGTGCTTCATGGTGCTACGAGCGATCGTGCCCCAGATGCCCGACCGCAAAGATGAGGGTGGCACAATGCGCCAACGGTTAATGCCTGCGCCGACCAGACCGAGCAGAGCAGGCACCAGCGTTAAGGCAGCAGCGACGGAAACGAACACGACGATCGCGCCAGCAAGACCGAGCGATCGCAACAGCAATACAGGAAAGCACAACAGGCTCAAGAGTCCAATGCCAACCGTCAGCCCTGAAAAGAACACGGCTCGTCCAGCCGCATCCACTGTGCGAATCACACTCTGCTCCACAGCCTCCGGGTGCAGTTCTTCCCGAAAGCGACTGACGATCAACAACGAGTAGTCAATGCCCAGCCCCAAACCCAACATTGTGGTCAGGTTGAGCGCCAGCACCGAGATATCCACCTGTACGGTAATGATTGCCAGTACCCCAGAGGTGACCGCAACCGCCATCACACCCATCACAATGGGAAGCGCCGCCGCCACCACTGAGCCAAAGACAAATAGAAGCGTGACGAGGGTTAAGGGAAGCGCCAATAGTTCAACACGCCGTAAATCCATCTGAGTCAGATGTTGTCCATCGCGATCGATCACAGGTTCCCCAGTGAGAAAGGTTTGCAACGATGGATTCGAGTGTTGCTTCAGGCGCTGTTCAATCTGCTCAATCACCGGAAATGCCTGAGTATCTTCAACGCTCAGGCTGATGGTGCTGTACTCTGTTTGTCCATTGGCAGTGCGATATTCGGGATGGTCACTGGCACGGGCGATCGTTTTCACTCCATCCAACCGTTGAATCTGATCCAGGGTTTGCTCAATCTCCCCTCGGTGCGATGCCAATGGTTCGCCAACCGGACTCTGGAAAATCGTGACCAGTGCATTGGTTTCCAGATTCAATTCCTGCTTGAGTAATTGCTCTGCCTGCCCTGCTGCCCCTTGTTCATAGACAACACCCAGCCCTTTAAGAACATGCTCCAACCGGGGTGCAAGCAGCAAACTGAGTATGAGTAAGGCGCTCCAAATGGCGATGACAAGCCAGCGGTAGCGATAAGAAACACGCCCCATCCAGGCAAAAAATGATCCGTTTGAATTATCTACTGGGGAGACTATCTGGCGATCCAACATGATGATGCAAGCGTTTTAAGCGGTGGATTGAACAATTGGGTAATCGCGTAAGGGCGGGTTTAATAGTTTGATTGTGTATGCCAAAGTTGTTCGTATAAACCCGCCCCTAAAGAGATTGGGGCTAATTCAATGGCTTCAATATGATGAACGCAGTTCAGGCGATCGCGCGTGATGCTGCATTCAAGCCCGCAAACGCATGGATCACTGACAGATCCAAATGATCGCCAATATCTCGACCGTAAT
The DNA here is from genome assembly GCF_003003795.1 of Stenomitos frigidus ULC18. Lineage (GTDB taxonomy): Bacteria > Cyanobacteriota > Cyanobacteriia > Leptolyngbyales > Leptolyngbyaceae > Stenomitos > Stenomitos frigidus_A. The sequence goes on from NZ_PVWK01000120.1 coordinate 10,421, forward strand.
AGGCAGTGTGAATGGACAAATCGGGATTGATTAGAAAGTCCGCTGGCAGTAAGGCAATGTCATTGTGAGGATTGAAAAACATGAGGTCTTTACGGGCAGCTTCCGAAAAATCTGCGAACCGAAACAAGCCTCGCAACATTCCGATGACAGATGTTTCCACACCATACAGTCTGTAAATCTTCAGCGTAGGATCGGCAACGATCGGAAAGGGGGCATCCTGTTTGCCCACGTATTTCAGAATCTTATCTTGCGGCGATTCAAAGAAGGCAAGAATCTCAACCCCATTGGCTTGCAGTGCCGGATAGGACTGAATCAGTTGATGAACACGCAAATTGCAGAGAGGGCAGGCGGCATGGCGGAAGAATGCCAGCAGCAGCTTTTTACCTGCGTAGTCTTGCAAGGCGATCGACTGACCGTGAACATCTTCAACGTGGAAGGGCTTGGCAGCGTCTTTAGGGTTTAGTCTCATGAGGGAGTTGTTGGTTGTTGGTTGTTAGAAGGAAGCAGAAGGGATGAAGGATAAGGGATGAGGGATGAGGGATGAGGGATGAGTCAGAAGTTAGGGGTTAGGAGGTTGCGATCGATGAAAAAGGAAAGATAGTGGCTCAACCAATCCACATCGATCGCTGGGCAGTTGAGCGTTGTATCAGCGAGACCTGAACGGGTATTTTGACAATCAAACTGAAGCTCATGGCTTAAATTGAATAGGGCAGTTGAAGGTTTTTTGCTGGCTGCTGAAAACACGGGTAGGAGCGGGTAAAGGGCGTTGTCTGCAAGCCGATCGCCCATCGCTTGCAGTGCAGCCAGCCATTGAGCATACGCGATCGGCTGAATGGCATAGCCTAATGACTGAAGCCAGTGCAGAATCTGCTTCCAACCGATCGCAATGTGATGAGGATTGACTAAATGGAAGGTCTTTCCCGATGCTTCTGCCTGGGTGGAAAGATGGACGATCGCCTGACTGACGTAATCAACCGGAACAATGTTGAATGACAGGTCTATATCAGGTGCAATTCCTAGTTGGATGCAACCGTTGATCAGGCGAAAGAGTAAATCCTGAGCATTTCCTGCCCCGGTTTCCTGATGACCCACAATAAAGGACGGGCGGTAGATGGAGACAGGCAGCCCTCGTTCGCGGGCGATCGCAAGCAGTTGCTCTGCAACCCATTTACTCTGGACATACCCTGTAGGGAGATTCTGTGCACGATCGGGTATCATCCTCTCCCAAATGGTCTGAGCCTCTGTATTTGGATCGGCAGGAAAGACATGGGTCGTTGAGACGAAGTGAACAGGTTTCGTTTTCTGCTGCGCTGCCAGTCTCAAAACCTCCTGTGTACCCAGAACATTGGCAGCTTTCAAAGCCAAATAGGGATAGGTAAAGTTGACCTGTGCGCCATTGTGATAAATGACATCAATATCATTTGCCAGTTGTCCAAACCGTTCTGGTGTCAGCCCCAATAGTAATTGGGACAGATCTCCCAGCACAGGAATGATGCGATCGCTAAAGGCTTCATCCCAAAGCGCGTAAAACTCTAGATTTGCCTGCAACCGGTTGCTTCCAGCGGCGATCGTGTCAGACCGTACCAGACAGTAAATTGTTGCATTAGTTCGTCGGAGCAGTTCATACAGAAGAAACGCTCCCAGATAGCCAGTTGCACCTGTGAGTAGAATGGCTTGCGGCTGGGTGACAGAACGTACCGAATCGTTTCCTGGACGAATACTCGCATCCAGAACGGCTTCAGAGGCTAAGTCTAGTGCGGTGTCAAGCATCCCATCAGCGGCATGGGTTTGCAACTGCTCCACGATGGGCGAAAGGGCGGCGATCGTCGGCGATTCAAACAAGCGACTCAGCGGTAATTCAACCTGAAACGCATGAGCGATGCGGTTGACCAGTTGCACCGCCAGCAACGAGTTGCCACCCAGTTGAAAAAAGTTGGCGTGAATGCTGACGTGTTCTAAACCAAGCAATTCTTCCCAAATTGCTGCAAGTTGTGCTGCTGTTGGATTGCGAGGTGTATCATCAGCCTGAACTGCTTTTGAAAAGTGTCTTTCAAGTTTTGCAAGGGACTGGCGATCGACTTTGCCATTGGCAGTCAGCGGCAACTGATCCAGCAGTACAAAGCTGGAGGGCACCATGTGAGCAGGCAACTGGCGAGAGAGCGCTTGGCGGAACTGTTCTTCCCAATCGGCATAATCTCCGTCATTTTTATTCGCAGCAGAAAGCTGATTTTTCAGAACAATGTAGGCAATCAAAGCTTTTTTAACGTCTGATGGCGCTGCTACAACAACAACGGCTGATTGCACCAGGGGATGTTGGCTCAACGCTGTCTCAATTTCACCCGGTTCAATGCGGAAACCATTGATTTTGATTTGAAAATCCTGTCTGCCCAAAAATTCCAGGTTTCCATTGGGCAGGTAGCGACCCAGATCCCCCGTTGCATACAATCGTCCCAACTGGGGATGGTGGATAAAACGGGCATTGGTTTTCTCTGGATCGCGCCAGTAGCCTTTTGCTAAACCAACTCCAGCACAGTAAAGCTGACCAGGAACCCAAACCGGACAGGGTTCCAGCTTTTCATTGAGAACGTAGTAACGGGTGTTGGCGATCGGGCGACCATAAGGAATACTTTTCCACGTTGGATCAACTTGCTCAACTGGATACCAAATATTCCACAATGTCGTTTCTGTGGGACCACCAACGCTCACCAGTTGAACCGTTTCAACCAACGCATGAAGACGTTCTGGTAGCGATAAGGGAATCCAATCGCCGCCCAAAAATGCCAGCCGTAGTGAATTCGGTATCGTTGGCTGGTTTCGTAAAGTGTTCCCAGAAAGCGATTCCAACAACATTTCCATCATGGCGGGCACCGAATTCCAGAGGGTGATCTGGTGGCGATGCATCAACTCCAACCAATGGACTGGGTCGCGTTGAGAAACTGCTTCTGGCAGGACGATCGCTCCCCCTGCCGCCAGAATGCCGAAAAGGTCATAGACCGACATATCGTGATGTAGAGCGGTTAACGCTAAGACGCGATCGGCAGCGGTGACTTCAAAGCGTTGATTAGTTGCGGCGATCGCATTCACCACGCCTCGGTGGGCAATCATCACGCCTTTAGGGGTTCCTGTTGAACCGGAGGTGTAGATCACATAAGCAAGGTCATCTGGGTGCTGAATCGCTTCCAGGGGGCTATCCATCGCTTCCAGGTCGTCTGCATCCACACACAAACACTGAATGGAATCGGGCAAATTCAGTGTGTCTCGCAAGTGCGATTGGGTCAGCACCAAGTTGACTTCCCCATCAGTCAAGACATAGTGCAGACGCTCTAGAGGCAAGGCTGGATCGATCGGCAGGTAAGCAGCACCCGCCTGCAACACGCCTAAAACGGCAACAATCTGTTCCCAGCCTTTCTCCATGACGACAGCCACCAGTTGGTTGGGTTGCGCCCCTCGCTGGCGCAACCAGTAGCCAATTTGATGCGATTGCTCGTGGAGTTCACCATAGGTCAGGGTGAGATCGCCCGCAATGACGGCAATCTGCTCCGGTTGCTGCGGGGCTCGACGATTGAATAGGGTGTGCAATAGCTCATCAGGAATAGTCGTTGCGGTTGCATTGATCGCATCGCGCTGTTGCAGTTGATCGATCGGAAGCAACGCTATAGAGGATTGCTGCCAAGTTTCGGGTTGATCTGCCAGTTGCCGCAATAACGTCTGGTAGGCTCCAAACATGGCTTGCAGAAGTCCCGCTGGAAACAGATCCTCTACCGCATCCCAGCTAAACACTAGCCCCCCGTGCTGTTCGTAGACCTGACAATCGAGCCAGACCTGGGGCGTTTGCGTAATCCAGTAGACAATTTCTCCCATCCACCCCAATTGGGATAAATCCAATAACGTACTGGTAAACACCACAGGCATCTGAGCGCTCACGCCTGTTTGCCTCAGATGAGCCAGTTCTCGCAGTACCCGAATCCCACTCAGTTGGTGGTGGTCTAAATCTTGCCAAAGCTGCTGTTGCAGTCGCAGGGCACGATCGGCAAAGGTATCCGATGGGGCATAATCCACCGCCAGGAGATTGATGGAGGAAAACACACCGACAAGGTCATTGACCTGGGGATGGAGTGGAAGCCGATTGGAGAGCGTGACATTCAACGTGAACTGAAGATGCTTACTCCAGGTGGCTAAAACCTGTGCGTAGGCGGCTAATAAAACCCCGGAAGGAGTCAAGCCTTTCTCTTTGGCATGGGTTTTGAGTCGGTTCCAGGTAGCCGCATCCAGCCGATCGCTTTGCCGCACAAACTGGGGATGAGTAACAGTACCAGGAGTTTTCGCCAGCGGCAGCTCTGGTGCTGGCGGCAGGGTGGGCAGGCGATCGCGCCAATAGGCAAGGTCTGCCTGCGTAGTTGGCGAGTCCTGAAGCGCGGCTTCTGCCAGCACATAGTCTCGAAAAGAAAGCGGCAACGGTGGCAGAGATAAAGCCGGATTTTGATACCACTCCGCCCAATTCTGAAACAACAGAAACAGACTGCGACCATCCACAATTAAGCCATCAATGCTGATGTGTAAGCGTGTGGAATGGGTCTCTAAACGGCTGGCACGAATTTCAAATAAGGGATAGTGATCCGGTTGGCGCACCTGATGGGACATCCGCTGGCGAAGGGCGTTGAGTTGAGCCGCGATCGCTGCTTCACTTTCGGCACGCAGATCCAGAACCACTATTTCGTAAGGAGGCACCGTTTCGAGGATTTGCTGCTGACCGTTGGGATGAACGATCGCCCGGAGCATAGCGTGGCGTTTAATCACCTGTCTCCACGCATGGTTGAGTCGTGGTACATCCAGGTCTCGGCAGTCAATTTCCAGATAAACATGAGTGGATACATTGCCAATTTCAAAGTTTCCACCGCGACCAAGCCAGTACGCCTGCTGAATATCATTGAGGGGAAAGGGTTGATGTTGTTGGGCTAGGTCAAGTGTGAGTTGCGGCGATCGCGGCGATTGTTGCAACCGCGTCATAATTTCCTGCTTTTGACGCACAAGGGCATCGCGCAATGCCTCTGTCAAAGTCCCCTGAGGAGCGCGATAACGTAGCTGGTCGCCCTCAACCCAAAGCTGCACCTGCTGCTGGCGCAATGTTGCTAACAAAGCATCAACCGTCATAGCGCCCCTTCCTCCCAACAAACGTTCACGCTGGCAACGGGTGGCGCTAGTTGAGCCAGCACTCGACTTGCCAATTGAGCCACCGTCGGACAGTGCAGAAACTCAGTCATACTCAGGCTCAGATTCAGATCAGTTTCAATGCCGTGTTTGAGTTCCACCACCATTAAGGAATCCAATCCCACGTTGCAGAGCGGTTCGTGGATCGGTAATTTGGCTGCCATCCCCAACACACGGCTGACGCGTTGTTGAAAGTAGGATTCCAATGTGTTTAGGCGATCGCCCACTGGCAAAGACCACAACTGATCTTGTGTCAATGCATCTTGCGTCAATGGTTTATTGGTGAATGGTTTGTCGCTAGTGGCTTCCGGTGCCAACGACTGCCTGCACTGAACCTCCGGTTGCGCTGCTGTCTTGAGTGCCGTCACTGGAATCAACGATTCGCTGATGGGTGAGAACCAATGTCGTTGCCGCTGCCAGGGATAAGTGGGTAAAGAAACGCACTGCCCCGTAGGATACAGGCGGTTCCAGGCAACGGGATATCCCTGGCGATACAGCACTCCGAGGGATTGCAGCAAAGTGGCTCGCTCTGGTTGCCCTCGCCGCAAACTGGGCAGCATCATGCCTAATCGCTGGTGCGGTTGGAGGCATTGGGCGATCGCCGTTCTTAAAACGGGATGGGGACCGATTTCAACAAACCATGAAGGCTCGGTTTGAATGAGTGCTTCCATTGCAGCCTGAAACAACACAGGCGATCGCAAATTACGGCTCCAGTAAGACGCATCCAGCGTTTGCCCATCCACCCGTTGCCCGGTCACTGTTGAGAATAACGACACGGTAATAGGACGTGGTTGAATCGCTTGCAACGCGTGAACTAATTCATCCTGGAGCGGATCGACCTGCCAGCTATGGAACGCATAGTTGACGGGCAAAAAGCGACAGGTAATGTTCTGCTGTTCCAGGGTCTGCGCCAGGCTTTCCAGCGCAATAACATCTCCCGACAAGACCGTTGCGGTGGGACTATTGACAGCGGCGATCGATAGGTTGGGATGGTCTTGCAGCAATGGTTTGACCGCAGCGAGAGGGAGATCCACCGTTGCCATCCTGCCGCTTCCAGCCAACCGTTGTAACAGCCGACTGCGATGGAAAATCACCTGTACCGCATCGGGCAAATTCAATGCCCCCGACACATACGCTGCCGCCACTTCGCCCATACTGTGCCCCACCACTGCCTCCGGCACAACGCCCCAGGACTGCCAGAGGGCTGCCAGCGCGACTTGTAGGGCAAACAAGATGGGTTGGGCGATCGCGGTTTCCTGTAACCGAGATGACGCTTCATCAGCAGTCAATTCATGGAGCAACGACCAGCTCGCACAGTCATAGAACAACGCATCACACTGCTGCAACGCTGCTTGAAAAACGGGTTCCCGCTCCAGCAGTTCCCTTCCCATCGCCCACCACTGCGGTCCCTGTCCGGAGAAGACAAAGACAATGGGGGGCTGATTCAAGGAGTGAGACTGACGACTGGAGTCAATAGGTTCCTCGATTGAGTTGGCATCTTGTAGAAACGCATCCAGATGTTCCACCATTTCTGTGTGCGAGTGACCAACCACGGGCAGACGATACGGATGATGGCTGCGACGCACACTGGCGGTATAGCAGATGTCTGATAAGGGAAGCCTTCTGGCAGTCTCAGACAAGAGAAACGATCGATAGCTGAGAGCGAGTGCCTGCAACGCCACTGGACTGCGTGCAGACAATGGTAGTAGTTGAGCAAGTGGCATGGTTGGTGCTTGTTTGCGCTCAATGTCTGTAGGGGGCGCTTCTGACAAGACGACATGGGCATTTGTGCCGCCAAAGCCAAAGGAACTAACTCCCGCCAAGCGTCGATCGCCCGCCCAGGAAACAAGAGCCGTGGGAATCCAAAAGGGCGTTTCTTCCAGAGAAATTTTGGGATTCAACGTTTCTAAATGCAGATGGGGTGGAATCTGACGGTGTTGGAGGGCAAGGACTGTTTTGATCAACCCTGCAATACCAGCCGCCGCTTCCAAATGCCCGATGTTAGTTTTGACGGAACCGATCGCACATCGTTGCTCCGGCGATCGTCCGTCCATCAACACTGCCTTCAAAGCGCTTAGCTCAATTGGATCGCCCAGAGCCGTACCCGTGCCATGTGCTTCCACATAACCAATCTCATCCGGTCTAACCCCTGCCTTTTGCAGCGCTTTTTGCATCACTCGTTGTTGCGCTAAACCATTGGGAGCTGTTAAGCCATTGCTCAAACCATCCTGGTTGACGGCTGATCCCTTAATGACCGCGAGAATGGTATCCCCTGCTTCGATCGCACGCTTCAGCGGCTTGAGTACCACGACACCACAACCTTCGCCTCGCCCATAACCATCGGCACTGGCATCAAACGTTTTACATCGCCCGTCTGGTGATAACATACCTGCTTGGGAAAGCGCGATCGTGAGCGTTGGTGACAACATCAGATTAACTCCGCCTACCAATGCCAAATCGCACTCCCCGGTTCGCAAACTCTGACACGCCAGATGCACAGCAACCAGGGAAGATGAGCAGGCTGTATCAACTGCCATGCTCGGACCCTGGAAGTTCAGCAGGTAAGAGAGACGATTCGCCGCCATACTGTGCGCGTTGCCCGTTGCGGTATAAGCGCTAGCCTCAGCCGTATGTGACTGCAACTGGGCGTAATCCTGACTGCTGATGCCCATAAACACGCCCGTCTCACTGCCAGCCAGTTGAGCGATCGATTGTCCAGCCGCTTCTAACGCTTCCCATGCCACTTCCATCAACAAGCGATGTTGGGGATCGATCCGGTCTGCCTCACGAGGCGCGATGCCAAAAAACTGCGAATCGAAACCATCAATCTGGTCTAAGAAACCGCCCTGAACGTTGCTAAGCTTGTTGGCTGCTGATGGTTCAACCTGAGACCGCCAGCGATCGCGCGGAACGCTCTGAATCGCATCCTTTCCAAATTGAATTAACTGCCAGAATGCCTCTGGACTATCTGAACCGGGAAAGCGACAGCCAATGCCGATGATGGCAATATCATCGGTCGATTCAGTGACAGATTGAATGGTATCGCGATTGGCTTCTGACTGCTGTTTCGCATTTGAATTTATAGCAGTATGATCAATCGCCAGTGCTTGAGCAAGGGCAGCGATCGTCGGATAGTCATAGATCACGGTGGGAGATAAGCGGCACTCCAACCAATCTTCCAATTCTCCTGCAAGACTGACCGCTGCCAATGACCCCAAGCCATAGGCTGCAAGCGGTTGATGGATATCGATCGCGCTGGCTGAAACACCCAATTTCTCGGCAAGGCGAGCGATCAACCAGGTTTGAATCTCTCGACTTGTTTTTTCGGGTGGTAATCCAGATGGGACAGAAAGAGGTTGTTTAAACCGTCCATCGGAATCTGCCGATCGTCCCTGCACTGAAATGATTTGAATTGACTGATGAATAATGGGTAACTGCTCTGTCAGAAACGCCTCCCGGCAGGCAAAGTGCTGGATCTTGCCGCTGGAAGTCTTTGGGATACTGCCCAATTTCACAAGGATAATGCCATATACTTCCAGGTCATGTTGCTCCGCCACCGCCCGACGAATGGCTGCGATCATTTCCTCTAAAAGAACCGGATCGCGATCGTGCCGATCAATTTCTCGCACAATGACCAGCCGTTCTTCACCCGCTGCTTCCACCGCAAAAGCGGCACTACAGCCAGATTGCAACGATACATGGCTGCGATCGACCGTCCATTCAATGTCCTGCGGGTAGTAATTGCGTCCCCGCATAATCATCAAATCTTTCAATCGCCCGGTAACAAACAACTCGCTATTTTGTAAAAAGCCCAGGTCTCCGGTGCGTAAAAAATGAACATCATCCTGATCGTTGAGACGTGCCTGAAAAGTCGCTTTCGTTTGCTCTGGTTGCTTCCAATACCCTTGAGCCACACTGTTTCCTGTTACCCAGATTTCTCCAACTTGCTCCGGTTGACAGGGTGTTAGTGTTTCAGGATCAACAATCACAACCGCCTGCGTTGGCAACGTGCGACCACAGCTTACCAGCGTCTGACTGTCTTCACCAATCGAAGCGATCGCCTGGTTCTGCGTTAACCTCGCTTTCTGAAATGCTTTCACAACGGGTGGTTCAGCCTTTCGACCACCTGTAACAATGAGTGTCGCCTCTGCCAAGCCATAACAGGGGTAGAACGCTTCTCGACGAAACCCAGAGGGTGCAAATGCTTCCGCAAAACGATCGAGCGTTCCAGCATGGATCGGTTCAGCCCCGTTGAAAGCAATCTCCCAACCGCTGAGATCCAACTCCAATCGCTGCTCAGGAGTCGTTTTACGAATGCACAATTCATAGGCGAAATTCGGACCACCGCTAACCGTCGCTTTCGCTTGAGAAATTGCCTGAAGCCAGCGCAGGGGGCGTTGCAGAAATGTCACGGGCGACATCAGCGTAACTGGAAACCCAGCATAAAGCGGTTGCAGAATGCCACCGATCAGCCCCATATCATGGTAAGGCGGTAGCCAAATGACACCCTGGCTTTGAGGATGCGTTTGAAAACTGGTAGAAATCAACGATAGGTTATGAAGCAAATTACCGTGGGTGAGCATTACCCCTTTGGGAAGGGACGTTGACCCTGAGGTGTATTGCAACACTGCCAACGTGTCAGGATGTATTGTAATTTCCTGCCAATCAGTCGCTAAAGACGGTGAAATGGTATCTGTCGCCAGCCAGTGAATGGCTTTTGCATGATCCATCTGGCTCCAAACAGACTGGTTTTTAGCTAGACTTGCTTCTGGCGTGAGGATTAAAGCTACTTCAGCGTCTTTCGTGATCGTCGCAATGCGAGGAACATTACGGGTGTTCCGAGGTGGATAGGCAGGCACCGCTACTACTCCCGCGTATAAACACCCAAACAAAGTAGCAATGTAATCTAATCCAGGCGGATAAAGGATTAACGCTCGCTCTCCAACCACACAGATTTGCTGAAGTTGAGCGGCGATCGCCCGCGCTTTTCGATCAAGGTCTGCATAAGATAGACTGACGCTCTCACTCTCACCGTCAATCAAGAACGTAAATGCAGTTCGAGACGTATTATGACTGGCACGAAAACGAATCAACTCAACCAACGTTGAGTATTGGGGAGAAACTTCAATGATTTTACCGAGGAAACTATTCATGCAATGATTCTTCCTTCAATCGACACCGGTTACAAAGGCTAGGAAATCGATTTAAGAAATCATCCTTGAATCAACCATTTGGAAGCAAGGTCGATTTGTCATCAATCAAAAAATGGCAGTAATCCTACTCCATACGAAGCTACAAGCTCTAAATGAGAAGACGCTTAAGGGAGCCTGAGGCTTTTACCTTTGATTGAGGCTCATTGACACAAAGCACAGGTCAAGACCGCACTCGCTCCGGCGATCGCTCATCCATAGCGGCAGACTTGGCAGCAATCTAATTCGTCAAGACAAACTCGACTTTAAATCTTTGTGCCTCAATGATGCGTCTTACTTCACTTCACTCGGTGCGAAGGCAGTCACTTTGCCACTCTTCACAGCCACTACCACATCGTATGTAGAGCAATAAGAGAAGGTGCATCATTGGCTTTGTTGTATAGGTATTTCATGGGTTCCTCCTGACAACTATTGAATACTGACAAAATCCTTTTTGGGTGAACCCAAGCGGCTCAATGGCTACAGAATCCCAGGCAGCACTGAAACTCCTCTGAAACGAAACGACATCTTCCCTAAATTTAGCCTGATAAATTTCTCAGCCGCAACTCAGTCACTTCTTAGATTGCGATCGAAGTTGTAGTGATAACATTTAACTCACTGTCCTCAAGCCAGAGCTTTTAGCTCTAATTTTGAGCCTTAAACGACAGAGAACGATCGAATGACCTGAATCGATTGAGATGGAATGAACAAGATCCGTTCCGTTGGTCGTTGAGTGTATGAGAGAAATTTGGAATTAGCAATGAGTAATCGACTATTTACCTTTAGCGGTGGAGACACCGGACCCTGGCAAATTGTCAGCATGACAGCAGTTTTCGGAGATTCGCTACCGGAGGCAACCAGACTAACGGTGGCGAGCGGCTCAACTGACTCAACAACTGCGGATGCCAAATGGTGTCTGCGCGGCATTACGAGTAATGAACGCTATGTGACCCGACTGGAGAAAGACCAACTCGTCGCTAAACAAGCAGGTCTTGGTCGCCCTGAGGCAATTTGTGCGGCACTGATCCCGATTCGCAAGAAGCCGTCATGGTGGGTTTTACCACAAGATGAGCGGCGAAGGATTCTTGAGGAGTGTTCTCAGCATGTTGCGATCGGGATGAAATATTTGCCCGCTGTTGCACGCCGACTGCATCACTGCCGAGACTTAGGAGAACAGGAGCCATTCGATTTTCTGACGTGGTTTGAATACACAGCCTCTGACACTGCCGCTTTTGATGATTTAGTTGCTCAACTCCGAGCATCCGAAGAGTGGACTTACGTTGAAAGAGAAGCTGATATCCGTCTTGTCCGCGAGGAATCTTGACAGTAAACGGCTTTAAGCTGCAAGGTCGATTACTTGCGGCGATCGACCTTGCAGCAACCCAGACACCTGGACAAACAGTTGCACAACGCCAGTGATGTAGCCGTTGGCGATCGCCACATCGCTGCTTTGAATGGCAGTTAATCTAAAAATTGAAGCATCAACTGGTTAGACTGGATAACCCAAGGCACCGCGTGCATAACTATCGAACGCATCCAGCAAGCGATCGCGCCACTGATAAACGGGATCATCTTGAGCCAGCAACTGGATGGGACAAACTGACCTCGCCCATTGAAATTGAGCCAACACCACATAATCGGCAAAAGAAGGCTGCTCACCACTCAGATAAAGCTGACGTGCCAGTACTTGTCTCAGTGGCGTTAGCGCGGTTCGCAGTGCAGTGATAGTGGCATCATGCGGTGCAGCCGCATCCTCTAACGTCATACCAAGCATCCGCTCCCGACTTTCACGAAAGTACGCTTGATCCTTCTCATGCAAATGCTGCAATAAGTCTGGAAGAATAATTTGAAAGATGAGTGGATTGATGGCTTGAAGGCACCAGAACTTGATGAATAAAGCGCCTGACTCGCCCATCGTGCCACCAAACAAACTGGGGCGATCGGCATACGTTGTTTCCAGGTAGCGCACAATTTCCCAACTATCTGTCACTGTCGTATCACCATCCATCAAAACAGGTACTCGCCCCTGACCCGAAAAGGCGATCGCGTCTTTCTCGGTAAACCGCCAGGGAATGGTTTCGACCGCCAACCCTTTGTGCTTAAGCGCCATTTTGACTTGCCAGCAAGGGGGACTAAAGCGGCGATCGTCTTCTGCGCCCGCTAAATCGTAAAGTTTAAGTGGCATCTTGTGGTTTCCTCATGAGATCGTCAGTGCTATAGCCTATGGCTTACAACGTATTGCCTGCAAATGCTCTGATCTAGATTAAACGGTTTATTGACTTTCTCAAGCAGGCTCTTTCAAGTTAGGCACACCGCACTCATCCGAGGTCTAACAGTGACAAAGAGGTTTCACCTCACAGCGCCCCCGTACCAAATCTTTTGACTATGCAAGCCGCTTCCCGTTGGCATACAATCTGGAAAAGATATGGAAAGATTCTGCCTATCCACCTTCAGCAGCGTATGATGCGGAAAGATTCTACCCAAGCACTAAATTTGAGGCGTTATGCTGAATCATTCTGCCTATCCACCCACTGCGGGATCTTAGGCAGAAACTTTCCGTCTATTAATCGTTAGACCGACAATTCTCTTGTTGGGGCGTAGCGAAAGGTTGCCTGTGAGTTGCAATACTCAAGTAGGCGTAAGTTTTTGGTTCGGGCGTTGTTTGGAAATTGTTTAGGGGCGATTGCGCCTAAAGTCCGTAAGTTGGCTATAATAACCCACTACCCCCTTTGCTTATTCCTGCACAGTAGGCTGCGGCAGCTTGTAGTCAGTCCAACTAAGTTATGGAAACCCAGGTCGTTCTTTACATTTATTCATTTCCTTCATATTTAAGAGAGCAACCGAGGGTAAAAATTGGTAGAACCTCTGGAAGTATTGATGCTGATCCTACGGAATTGGCATGGCAGCGTATACGCGCACAGATCAGAACCTCGCATCCAGAAGAGCCTTATTTATTAGGTGCAATTAAAATTCCGGATGAGCGTGTAGAGTCAATAATTCATTTTCAGTTGACAGCGAAGGGATACCATGTCTCAGAGGCACCTGGTATTGAGTGGTTTAGGTTCCCTAGTCGACAAGAATTACAAGATTTTGTAAATAAACTTTATCGTGCTGTAATTTTCGACGATTTCTCAGAACTGGTCGGGGGACGAAGAGATATTGAGGGAGACTCGTTTGAGTCTGTTGTTGCTGCATTTGGAGTGAAAAAGTTAAGCGGTAGCGAATTTAGACGTGAGACTGAGTTAGTTAGGATGCTTGATAGTGAACTATCTCCTCTCTATCCTGGTTTCCCTCAATGGCTAGACAGAACAATGAGCGATTCAAGTACTGTCTTCAATGTAGCTTACAGAGATAGACAAGCTATTGGCGTTGCAATTTGGAAACCTAAAAGTCGTGGAATAGCTAAATTATCAACTCTCTATGTTTATCAAGATTTTCGACGCAGTGGTATTGGGAGAAACCTGATTTTAACCTGATTTGAACAGTGGAAATCAGAGAGAATTAGAAGAGCTTTTGTTACTACAGCTAGAGTTGAGCTTATTCCATTCTTTGAACGTTATGGCTTTTGGGTAGAAGGTATAGGGCGTGAGATATACGAACGCGAAGGTCATCAACCAGAATGGTTTTTAACGAAGCTACTATTTTATGATCCTGATACAAACAATTTAGATGTTATAAATAAGGCGAAATATTTATTTCCATCGATTATTGGGTCTTCTTATGATCCTGAAGGTAGAAAGGAAGTCACACAGATTCAATACAACGATGCAACTATCGAGTTACTAGACTCAGATGCAAATTCTGTTCATCGTTGCTCTTTTCATTCCTGGCTCAATCTGACATATCCCGCAGAATCAATCTATGCCCCTCGAACGGCTTACGTTATACCAATTCGTCCTCAGTTTCTAATTCAAATATTTCAAGCTGGCAAGACAGTTTATTACGGCAAGCCCACTTGTATTCAAGATGATATGAGAGGGGCATCGATATTGTTTTATGCTAGCCGTCCTATATCTGGTGTTGTAGCGATCGCCAGAATCGTCAATCGATATATTGGAACACCTGCTCAACTCTACAGTGATTTAGGTGTAAGAGGCGTTCTTACATTAGAGCAGATTGGTGGAGAAGCACAGACTCGACATGCTGTTGAGTTTGACTTCCTCATGCCACTTCGTCAAGCAATCAGTCGAAATGACTTATTAAGCAATGGTGTCCTGAATGGAACACCACAAACTATGCATAGTATTTCCTTAGAACGTTATGGAAGAGCCGTTGAACTTGGAGGTATTTATGCAGGATAAGCATATTAAGGCACTCAGTATCAAACAGGTTTATGCTGAACGTATTATTGCTGGCAACAAGAAGATTGAGTTAAGAAAGCGCCCAATCGGTATGGAATTAGGCGATCTTGTTCTTCTATATGAAACTACTCCTGATTCTGTTATAAAAGGAGGCTTTATAGCGGATAAGACTATATCTTTATCTCCTTCTAAAATGTGGAACCAGTATCGTCACATTATGGGAGTAGACAAAGAGTTCTATGACGTTTATTTCGAGAGCTGCGAGTTTGCATACGGTACTTTAATACATCAAAGTTTTTCCTTCCCTGCACTGTCTCTAAAACAAATACAAAAACTTTGTTCGGGATTTGTACCACCGCAAGCCACAATCAACTGGCGTGAGGATTGGTACATTCAAGCTGAGTGGCTTGATGCACTTCATAAGGGAAGAAATCAATTGATGCAAGAGGAGCGATTGGGCGAACAGTTAAGTTTATTACTACCTTAGAATAGATTGGCTTAATCTGAACCTTTGATAATTAACCACCTGTCTACTCCAAATTCGTATGCGATGTATTTTCTGCAAAAATTCTTCCGATAGCTCTCGTAGTGTAGAGCATATAATTCCTGAATCGCTTGGTAATACGAAGCAAGTTTTACCGCGCGGGGTTGTCTGCGACAAGTGCAACAATTATTTTGCCAGAAAAGTAGAAAAGCCTTTTCTGGACTCATCTGGTATTACAGAATTAAGAAGCTTTCAGTTCATTCCTAACAAGAGAGGTAATATACCTTTTACTGTAGGTTATATGAATGGTAAACATCCCGTGCAAGTTTCTCCGCAAGGAGAGGGCGACGTTAAAGCATTTATCAGAGTTGAGACAGAAGTTTTTAATAAAATTATCAATGAAAAAAATGGTTTTCTGATTGTGCCTACTGGTAAGTTGCCTGAGCAAGCTAATTTGGTGTCACGATTCTTAGCAAAAGTTGCTGTAGAGGTACTTGCTCAGCGTCTTTTAAAGACTCTAGGAGGGCTTGATCATCTCATTGATGAACCTGACTTTGATCCTATTCGTAATTATGCTCGGTTAGGACAACCTCAAGAGTGGGCATACCATACAAGAACAATTTACAACGTTAATGACAAATGTATCGACCTCAGTGGAAAGTCGCATAAAGTGGTCTATGAGTACGATCTGCTTTTCACACCGCATCAAGAAGGCTACTTGATTCTTGCACTCTTTGGTATAGAGTTAGCTATAAATATTGGAGGACCTGATGTAGATGGTTATATAGCGTGGCTGACAGAAAATAACAAGGCTAGCCCTCTATATATAGGCAAGAATAAAGATGTTATTTGATCAATTCAAAAGCCTATCAAGAAAATAAATTATATGAGGCAACGTAGAATAATTTTTGTCGCCGGAGTACATGGCGTTGGTAAAACAACACTTTGCAATAATCTAGTGGCTAGATTTAGCATTGAACATTTTTCAGCGAGTAATTTGATTGCCAAAGAGAAAGAAGAGGAGCATCTTCGGAGTAAACAAGTTGAAAATATAGCTGGGAATCAAGACTATCTGGTAGTAGCGTTAAATAAATACTTGAATAGTACAAATTGGTACTTACTCGATGGACATTTCTGTCTTTTAAACAAGGATAATGAAATCACTAGAATTCCGTACTCAACTTATGAGGGCATTGCCCCTAGCGCAATTCTTGTCTTGATTGACAAACCTGAAAATATTTATGCTCGTTTAAATTCAAGGGATAGTATCAGACACGATTTGTCCTTGTTGGAGTCTTTTCAGGAACAGGAAATCCTTTATGCTGAATACATTAGGGATGAATTAAGCATTCCTTATTTAATGAGTAATCCCACTGAGGACAAAGACGAGATATTCACTTTTATTGAAAGTTTATTAGTTTAGACATAAACAGGGCTGGAATAATGATGCAAGCTCTTACCGAACGGTCTAACAATTCCGTTGCACCCGACCGTATCAAGTCGGCTGGTTGAGTTCGAGAGTTTGTTTGCGCGGGTGAACGGAGCCGTTAGTTTCTTTGAAATTGCGTTGGAAAGACGATCGCAAACACGCTACCCTCATCTAGTTGCGATACCGTAAGGTTGCCGTCCATGCCTTCGACCAGTGTTTCACGATCGCCAAGCCTCATTCATCTCCTCCAATCAACCAGGTATGCACTTCATCGACTCGATCATCTTATTCGTTCCATTCAATGAGCCGTTGATCACTTCGTTAACATTGACTCTGTTGCCGTAGGGCTGGCGATAGCAGGCAAATGTCCAGTTTTGACATAGATGAGACAGCCTGAGTGACTAAATGGGGTGTGCCGACTCCCACTCGGATTGCGTAGCCAGGAGCCTTTGGGATAAGAACCAAATTCATCTTCAAATGTGCCCTCTAAAACAAAAATCTCTTCACCCCCACCATGACGATGCGGCTGAAACTGAGTACCAGGTGCCCACTGCACCAGGGCTATATGCTCTGTGCCATAGGTATGGAGCGGCAGCACCCGTAAACCCTCGACTAAACCAGGTCGCCAGACAGCCTGAGTGGTATAAATGACCACTCGCTGCTGATCCTGAGGATGCATTTGCCACAGCTTCACCAAAATCGTGCAGCCATCGCTGCTAAACGGCGTATGCGTTGATCCGACAGGATTACGGATATAGGTGCCAGCAGGGTAATCGCCCTGTTCATCCGAAAAAACGCCGTCTAAGACGAGAAACTCTTCCCCACCGCCGTGAGTATGTGCCGAGAAATGGCTGTCGGGCGCATAACGGACGATCGAAGTTGCCCGTGCCACTTCTTCGCCATCCCGCTCCAGCATGCGTCGCTGCACACCTGGCATTGGAGAGTCCACCCAGGGCAGAGCCTCACTCAATACCACTACTCGTTGACTAAAATCGGCGTAGAGTTTCATGATTATTTTCCATACCTTGCTTCATTATTTCCTACCAGGTGCCTGTGTGATTAACGACGGGTGAGCCTTTGGGGCTAACCAGCTTAGGGGAACTACATTCCACCCGCTATCCTTGCTAGTCTGACAACCGCTTCACACAAGTGCATTGCCTATCCTAAGTGTCAATCATGGTTAGCGTTGGTTTCACAGCGGCGCTCGAACGAAAAAAGCTGCCCTTGACGACGCACACTCACTCATGGCGCAGTAACCTTTCTGGGCTTTGTTTCAATAGTCGTTCAAACGTGGCTGTACTATTCAATCCTCGTGTGAGCACGAGCGCCCCTTGAATTTGTACAAGCGCCTCTTCAGCCCGTTGATGGGCAATCGTGGGTGTAATGCCTGCCTCAACGAGCACGGCTGCCAAACGATCAATCCAAAGCTTCAGTGCTTGCTCCACACGCGCTTGAAACAGTTCGTGTGCCTCCCCCATGCTGAAAAGCGCCAAGAGACAATCTTGCTGCCCATGTTGATAAAACGCATCAATGTTTTGATTCATCGCACGAAGGCGCTCAATGGGTGGGCGATCGCTGTCTAACGGCGCAAGCAACTGCTCCTTTAAAGCCTGTGTAATGTAATCCAGTACTACCGTTGCCATCTCCTCTTTCCCGTTTGGGAAGTAGTGATAGAGACTGGCTCGCTTCAACCCAGTCGCTTCCGAAAAGCGGGTAATGCTGGCGCCTTCGTAACCATAGCGCTGAAAAACTCCCATCAACTGGGGAATAACTTCTGCTTTTGTCATGGGCTGCCCTCAAAGAAGTTTTGCGTTCCTACTTGACAGTATACCAAACGTTCGGTAATTTAGATTTATACCGAACGTTTGGTAAAGACGGAGCGGAGCGCCACAACCCACAAGGAGTAAATTGATGAAAGCCGCATTTAAAGCACGCTTGGCAGTGATTACCGGAGCATCAGGCGGCATTGGTTATGCCTTTGCCAAATTGCTAGCAAAGCAAGGTGCAAGATTGGTATTGGTTGCCAGAGACGTGAGGCAACTGGAAAGCGTTAAGCAAGAACTGACACCGCTCACAGACTACATTCAGGTGATTGGTACCGATTTGTCTAACGCTGAAGCTTGCGACGAGTTAATTCACCAATTAGAGCGGTTGCCCTATCCCGTTGAAGTTTTGATCAACAATGCTGGCGTTGGTGCCTCTGGCTATACGGTTGATCAACCCTGGTCGCGGCTGCATGACATGTGTCAACTCAACATGGTGAGTCTGACTCATCTGAGTCACTGGGCGGCTGGCTACATGAAAAGTCGCCGCACGGGCTACATTCTCAATGTGTCTGCTGTCTTGGCTTGCGAACCAGTGCCCTTTTTTGGGGTTTACAGCGCCACCAAGGCGTTTGTCACCAACTTTTCCATCGCCCTTTATCAGGAGATGAAACGCTTCAACGTCGTCGTTTCCTGTCTACACCCACCCTCAACGGCGACGGCGTTTGGGCAAGAAGCGGAAATTCTCAATTCTCGTGCGCTTCAGCTCTTCAATCTACTGCATTCCACATTAAGTGCGGAACAGGTCGCCAGGGTTGGGCTGCGCGGTTTGGCAGCTCGCCGACCCAGTGTAGTAGCAGGTCTCCTGGGCAAGGTGATCTATGCGTCTGCGGCGTTCACTCCCAGATTCTTGGGTCTCTGGCTGATGGAGTTTCTGTTCAAAACCAAGCAAACCGCAGCTCGCCCAATGGGTTTGAGAAGCATCTGAGACCAAAAGGGTGTGGTGCATTGCAGCAAATTAAGGCATCACGGTCAAGCGTTTTCAACCTGCCTTGAAAGGCAAATTCTGTTCAAAACACACATGTTCACAACACAAGGAGCAAGATCATGACGACCTACAACACCATTTCGATTGACGGCTTGAATATCTTCTACCGCGAAGCAGGTTCAAAGGAGAATCCGACGATCGTGCTACTGCATGGCTATCCGGCTTCATCACACATGTATCGAGAATTGATCACCGAGCTATCTGATCAATTTCATCTGATTGCGCCCGATTACCCCGGTTTTGGCAACAGCGATACACCGCCAATTGATCAATTTGAATACAGCTTTGATCATCTCGCTGACATTACTGAGCATTTCCTCCAGGCTTTGGGATTAACTCGCTTCAGCTTGTATGTTCAGGATTACGGCGCACCCGTTGGGTTTCGGATTGCCACCCGTCATCCTGAATGGATTCAAGCGTTGATTGTGCAGAATGGCAATGCCTATGAAGAAGGCTTAACTCCTGCATGGCAAGCCTTTCGTGATCTATGGAGCGATCGCTCAGCAGCCACCGAAGCCCCAGTGCGCGCTTTCCTCAAGCGGGATACAACGATTTTCTTCTACACGGCTGGGGTGCGCGATCGCCAAAATATCAACCCCGACAACTGGAATCTCGATCAATCCTTCCTGGATCGTCCAGAAAATGCGGCGGCTCAACTGGAACTGTTCTACAACTACCGGGCAAATCTGGAGCAGTATCCCCAGTGGCATGAGTACTTCCACACCCACCAACCACCAACCCTGATTGTTTGGGGCAAAAATGATCCGTTTTTTGGTCCAGAGGGTGCCCATGCCTTTCAGCGGGATCTGAAAACGATTGAGGTGCATCTCCTCGATACGGGGCATTTTGTCCTGGATGAAGAGGGCGAGGCGATCGCCGCTCACATCCGCCGTTTTCTTCCTGCTCACCTTGCCTAGTCCATGAGCACCTGGCAACCTGCTTCGTCAAGCTAGTTTCGACAAAGTCGGTTGCTAAGGTCGCCTTTTCCACCCTTGCTTTAGGCACTTTTTCCGCTATTGGTTTAGATCTGAAGGAGACACACACATGACCGTTTACTTTGTCGTTTCGCTCAAAATTACCGATGCCGATCGCTTCATGGCGTACTTTCAGGCGGTGATGCCGCTGATTAACCAGCGTGGCGGACGCTTGCTCGCTCAAGGAACTCCCGAAGTGATCGAAGGCAGCGCTACAGCCTTGCAATCAGCAATCTTTGCATGGCCGTCGCGTCAAACCTTTCTCGACTACTGGCATTCCAATGAGTACGCTGCTATCAAAAAATTGCGCGAAGGTGCGGTAGAGTTTCAGGGAGTCATCGTTGAAGGGGTTGCTCAATGAAACTAATTTCTGTTTGCGTGGGCGTGCCGCGTGAAGTGAGTTGGAAAGGAAAGCCTGTCATGACTGGCATCTTTAAGCAACCAGTCGAGGGACGAGTCGTGATGCGATCGCTCAATCTAGAGGGCGATCAACAAGCGGATCTGACTGTTCATGGGGTACGACACCGTTCCTGGCAATTAAGTACCACATCGCCTGAAACGTTTGCTAGGAAGTGTTTACAGACAGCGATTTCCCTCAAAAATCAGCCATCGGATGACTTTGGAGAGACGACAGGGAGACCAAAGTTAATGGGGGGAGGACAGCGATCCATGTCCAAACTGTAACGACCAAACCGATTAATGTGTTGCGTCCAATAAGGACTGAGCGCCGCAATGGCTTCTGGTTCAATCTTCATGCCCTCCTGCAGCAGTTCATGGAGGATGCGACTGAGCTCGAAGACGTTGTAGAAAATCAAACAGTTAGCCACTAAATGGTTGTACTTCACCCGTTTGCGCTGCTCATCACGATTGTTAGTGGCAATGACACCGTCACCACCAAAGGCTAACCACTGCAAGAAGCCATTGAAAGACTCACTCTTGTTGGTGGCTGCCTGAATGACCGCCCGGAGGTCAGGCTCATGGATGTACTGGAGTAGAAAGCCCGTTCTAACGGCATAGCCCAACTCTTGAAATGCCTGGTAAAGCTTGTTCTTCGCACTATTGGTGCCCAATTTCCGGAGGATCGTTGAAGCGGCAATCTTGCCCGCCTTGATCGACAGCGTGACCCGTAACATGTCCGGGAGGTGCGTTTTGATCAGAGTCCAGTTCACGCTGTGGGAGAACAGTTTGTCGATGTGGGTGTAGCGGATGGACGGATCGCTCCGGTAGAACTTGAGGTCTTGCCAGCCGCGAATCCGTGGCATCAAAGTGATGCCTAAGAGGTAAGACAGTCCAAAGACCGTTGTACTTTGCGCATGGGTATCCCCGTGAATGGTGTCTGGTTGAATGGCGGAAGTGTTTTTCAGCAAGCCATCCAGTAAGGAGATTTCTGGCAAAGAATTTACCCAAGCTTCTAGAATATTCTTATGTTCTTGCAAAAAGTAAGGCACAAGCGTT
>NZ_PVWK01000119.1 GCF_003003795.1 Stenomitos frigidus ULC18
TCATTTCACGCGTGACTCATCTCTTTCTAGCTTACAGAGACAGATGTAGAATTACATCTTAATAAATCCACGATCCTAAGGGACTTGCAAACAAATCGTATCCCAGCTTAGAGGCATGCCTCTAACAAAATTCGTGATTGACTGGCACTTTATTTCTGCGCCTGTCCCTAACAACGTCTTTCGGCTTTTAGCCTTTCTTCCTTGTCGCCCTCAACAAATGCAAACAGATGAGAGTGATGGGGCTGTAAGTCGGTATGCTGGAACAATATTGTTTGAGAGCATAGCCTCGGTCACTTAACACGTCATGTCACAGCCGACTATCGAATCGATCCTGCAAGAAAAGCGCTTATTTCAGCCACCGGCAGCATTCTCCCAAAGCGCTCATATCAAGAGCCTGGCTGACTATCAGCGTCTGTATGAGAAGGCAAAAGCGGATCCGCAAACCTTCTGGGCGGAACTGGCAGAAACAGAACTGGACTGGTTTCAGAAATGGGATGCGGTACTGGATTGGCAACCGCCGTTTGCGAAGTGGTTTGTTAATGGCAAGCTGAACATTTCTCATAACTGCCTCGATCGCCATCTCACCACCTGGCGACGCAACAAAGCCGCCTTAATTTGGGAAGGGGAGCCAGGAGACTCGCGCACGTTCACCTACGCTCAACTGCACCGAGAAGTCTGTCAGTTTGCCAATGCGTTAAAGCATCTGGGTGTGCAAAAGGGCGATCGCGTCGGTATTTATATGCCGATGATTCCTGAAGCGGCGATCGCCATGCTGGCGTGTGCCCGGATTGGTGCGGCACATACTGTTGTGTTTGGCGGTTTTAGTGCTGAGGCCTTGCGCGATCGCCTGATCGACGGGCAGGTAAAAGTGGTCGTTACAGCCGATGGTGGCTGGCGGAAAGACGCGATCGTGCCCTTGAAAGACCAGGTAGACAAAGCGCTGGCAGATGGTAGCGTTCCTAGCGTCTCGGCAACGCTAGTGGTGAAGCGCACAGGACAGGGTGTGTTAATGCAGGGCGATCGTGACTACTGGTGGCACGAACTCCAGTCACAAGTCTCTGCCAATTGTCCCGCTGAGCCAATGGATAGCGAAGACCTGCTCTTCATTCTCTACACCTCTGGCAGTACGGGCAAACCCAAAGGCGTCGTCCACACTACAGGCGGCTACAACCTTTACACCCACATCACCACCAAGTGGATTTTTGACCTGCAAGACACTGACGTTTATTGGTGTACAGCTGACGTCGGCTGGATTACTGGACACAGCTACATTGTCTATGGCCCACTGTCAAACGGCGCAACCACGGTGATGTATGAAGGTGCGCCCCGTGCCTCTAATCCTGGTTGCTTCTGGGATGTGATTGAAAAACATGGTGTCAATGTTTTCTACACCGCCCCTACGGCCATTCGCGCTTTTATCAAGATGGGTAACGAGCATCCTAACGCCCGCGATCTATCCTCGTTGCGGTTACTGGGCACCGTTGGCGAACCCATTAACCCAGAATCCTGGATCTGGTATCAGCAAGTGATTGGCGGGGGACGCTGCCCGATCGTCGATACCTGGTGGCAAACCGAAACCGGTGGCATTATGATCACCGCCTTACCGGGTGCTATTCCGACAAAACCTGGTTCAGCCACGCTACCGTTCCCTGGCATTCTGGCCGATGTGATTGACCTGGAAGGACATTCTGTTGGTGCGAATGAAGGTGGCTACCTGGCAGTGAGGTATCCGTGGCCCGGTATGATGCGAACGATATATGGTGATCCCGATCGCTTCCGTCGTACCTATTGGGAGCACATTCCACCCCAGGATGGTCAGTACATCTACTTTGCAGGGGACGGTGCCCGTCGTGATGAAGATGGCTATTATTGGATCATGGGCCGCGTCGATGACGTCATCAATGTCGCTGGACATCGCCTCGGCACAATGGAAATTGAGTCTGCGTTGGTGTCCCACCCAAGCGTTGCTGAAGCGGCAGTGGTCGGTAAACCCGATGAGCTTAAAGGGCAAGACATTGTGGCGTTTGTCACGCTTGAAGGAACATACAGCCCCAGCGATGAGTTGCTCAGGGAACTCAAGCAGCATGTGGTGCAGGAAATTGGCGCGATCGCCCGTCCGGGTGAAATTCGCTTTGCCGATGCCCTACCCAAAACGCGTTCTGGTAAAATTATGCGTCGGCTGCTGCGTGACCTGGCCAGTGGTGTTGAAATTTCGGGCGATACTTCCACACTAGAAGACCGTAGCGTACTAGAAAAACTTCGCGAAGGTTAAGTAAAGGTAAGTAAAGGCGGTTCGCGTTTCTTGGATGCCACAGGCTATACCGCCCCTACTTAACTTTTTTTGAGAGCCTGGTTTGTCTACTTGCCGCGACGTGGGAGAATAGTGTTTTGCACAATACAATTGCTGACTGAGAATTATGGCTCAAATTCAATTTTCTAGAGGTATTGATGAGGATGTAGTGCCTGATGTTAGCTTGACCCGTGCTCGCGATGGTAGCAACGGCAAAGCCATTTTCTACTTCCAAAATCCGAAAGCACTCAGTGGCAGCAGTACTGAAAGTATTACTGGGATGTATCTGGTTGACGAGGAAGGTGAGTTAGTGACTCGAGAGGTCAACGCCAAGTTTATTAACGGTCAACCCGATGCTTTAGAAGCAACCTACGTGATCAAATCGGCTGCAGAGTGGGATCGCTTTATGCGCTTCATGCAGCGATATGGCGAAGACCACGGGCTAGAATTTAACAAAGCCTAACCGTAATCGGGCTCAAGCACTAAGTCGATTTGACAACCAATGGCGGTTACTCCTCATCCTGACACTGCCGCTCCAGCTATTCATTGTGCGGTGATTACTGTTAGTGATACCCGCACAGTGGATACCGATCGCAGCGGGCAGTTAATCCAGCAACTGTTGCATGATGCAGGGCATCACGTCATGGCGTATACCATCGTTAAAGATGAGCCTGCACAGATTCAAGCAGCCTTACAACAGTTGAGTCACCAGGTTGGGCTAGCAGCCGTCATCGTCAATGGTGGTACGGGCATTGCACCAAGAGACACCACCTATGACGCGCTCGCAATACTGTTAGAAAAGACCCTGCCCGGTTTTGGGGAACTCTTTCGTTCGCTGAGTTATCAAGAAATTGGCTCACGGGCAATGGCTTCGCGAGCGATCGCGGGTGTTTACGGTAGCCAGCTCGTCTTCTCGGTGCCTGGGTCTACAGGGGCCGTAACCCTTGCCATGCAGGCATTGATTTTGCCAGAACTGAGGCACCTGGTGAGCCAGATCCAGGCGGGTAGTCCTTAAGCGCTCGATCGCACCCCAATGATAACGACGAAAAAAAGGGACGCAGGATACGAGCTTGCGTTGCTCACACCCTACGTACCGCTAACGATCGATCCGATGCCGTTATTTCTGGCTTTGACTCGCCTGTTGCACTGTAGAGGCAGGGGCTGTCAATGCAACTTTTTGCAGAGTGGCGAGGGCACGAGCGTACTGAGGATCTTCTTTAGTCGCCAAGAGTTTGGGGTTAGATGCCAGTTTTTGACGCTGTTCATCACTCAGGTCAATCTTGACATCTGGCGTGATGCCTTTATGGCTGATATCAGTTCCCTTGGGTGTGTAGTAATGGGCGATTGTGACGGCCAGCCCTGATCCATCAGAGAGGGAATGCACCGACTGCACCAGCGCTTTACCAAAAGTTTGGCTACCCACTACGGTTGCGCGTCCATTATCTTTCAGCGCACCTGTCAAAATTTCGCTGGAGCTGGCCGAATTGCCATCGACTAAAACAACGAGTGGCAGTTTAGTGAGAGACGTCCGATTATTCGCAATATCCTCGTTGTTGCCCTTGCGATCGACCGTGCGGACAATCGACCCTTTATCCATCCACATCCGGCTAATATCGATGCTCGCTTGCAGCAACCCGCCGGGATTGCCCCGCAGATCGAGGACATAGCCTTCCACTTTCTGATTACCCAAATCCTGAATGGCTCGACGCATCTGGTCGGCCGCATGGGCACTAAACTCATTTAAGCGAATGTAGCCGATGCGTTGGGTGCCTTCTTGCTTTAGTGAGTACCGCACAGTGGGTAACTCGATACGAGCACGCGTCAGCGCCAACATCGAGCTTTCTTTGCCTTGTCGCCCAATCTCAAGCTTCACTTTGGTACCGACATCGCCACGAATCAGGGTAGAAGCATCCTCAACAGTCATGCCTTTCGTCAGCTTACCGTCGATCGCTAAAATCTGGTCGCCTGCTTGAATCCCTGCTTTGAGCGCCGGTGAATTTTCGATTGGCTCCACCACTGTCAGCACTTTAGTTTGCTCACTGACCTCCAGTCGAATACCAACCCCAGACAACTCGCCAGAGGTTTGATTACTCAACGCTTCATATTGCTTTGGATCCATGAAGCGAGTGTAGGGATCATTGAGCTTCTCTAGAGCCGATCGCAGTGCTAGATAGGCTTGTTCGCGCGACGAGTAATTTTTGCCCAACAGTGATTTCCGAACTTCCTGCCAGTCTGTTTGATTAAAGGTGCCGTCAACGTATTCACGGTTCACAATCTGCCAGGCTTCATCAATCACGGTCTTCGGACTTTCTTGCAGTGCCGCACGTACGCGACTGAGACCCGGACCAAAGAGTGATATTGCCGCCGTGGTAGCGACAGCCCCACCACAGAGAGCAACTTGAAGCAAGGGAAAGCGCTTTAATAGTCGGTTCATTGAGGGTAAAGATAAATGAAGTGGCTTGGAAATATACAGAGAGACGCGCTACGGCAGCCAGGCTAACTGAAGGCGATCCATAACATGTACAACACTCATCAAACAGCAACAGAGAAGTTAAGCGATCCCAACTAGTTGTGAATCCAGCATACTCAAGTAGCATGGCGACAGTCCACCGCATGGATGACAGTTTGCCAAGCATTCTCAACACTTAACCTACGCTCATGCAAACACCCTAGTGAGATTTAGACTGAAACCTTTCAGCCAATCTAACCGAATCTCAATAAATTGGCATAGGGGTAGTTGTATTAACTTTGCTAAAGCCTTGCTTTAAGTTCTATAGTTTTTTGTAAATTTTTTTTAAGCCGCGAGCTACGAGCCCTTGAAAGCGGGACAACTAAACATGTGAGAGTACGCGTGTAGCAGCGATACGGGTGAATAATGGAAGCAAAAAGCGCGGGAGTTAAGGCAAACGGGTGGCGATCGTTGCTAAGTGGGGCGATCGTACTTTCAGCGTTGACTGGAGTGATTGTGCTGCAGCGATCACAACTGGCACGCCCGTCGATGTGGCAATCTGACCCCAAGCAAGCAGAACAACAGGAAGCGGTCAAACTACGCCTGATTAAGCAACTACCAACCTTGGGGTTTAGTAATCTGATCGCAGATTGGACGTTTCTGAACTTTTTGCAGTATTACGGAGACAATGACGTTCGCGCCAAGACGGGCTATGCCCTCAGTCCACAATATTTCGATATCATCACGCGGTTAGACCCACGCTTCGTTGATATTTACCTCTTTCTTTCCGGTAGTATCTCTTACCAACTGGGTGATCCGCAGACAGCCGTGAAGCTGATGGATCGAGGTACCGCTGCCTTATCGCCCCAAGTTAGCCCCAAAGCATTTCAGGTGTGGCGCTTCAAAGGTTTAGATCAACTGCTGCTATTGGGCGATGTGCCAGCCTCCATCCACTCCCACGAAATGGCCGAAAAATGGGTGCAAGGAACACCCTATCAAGCGCTAGCGCCCCTCTTTCAGCAGACAGCCGAGTTTTTGCGTCGAGACCCTAACAGCGTTCCCGTGCGATTCCAGGCCTGGATGTCAATCTACTATCAGGCAGGGGCTGCCCACGATAAGACCACTCAGGCACGAGCCAAACGGGAAATTTTGGCGCTAGGTGGACAGACGCGCATGCAGGATGGCGAACTAACCTTTTTCTTACCTGAGCCGCAACGTAAGGACTCGAAGGCGCAGCAGTAGGGAAAGGGGAGTGGGGGAAAGGGGAAAGTTTTGAGTTGATTCAGCGGTCAGCGGTCAGCCGTCAGCCGTCAGCGGTCAGCAGCGGTCAGCGGTCAGCGGTCAGCTTTTTCTAACAACTAACAGATCTGGCCTTTAGCTGTATCGACAAACAACGTTGTCCACTTAGGGTGCCGTTAACGTAATGCACTAAGCAAAGGGGCTAATGTCACATGTCAGTACCTTTAGCCTTTAGCCTTTAGCTTTAGCCTCGTACCTTCTGCTGTCCTAGAGCGCGACTATCGATCGCAAACTGTTTTGTTAAGCGTAAAAAGCTGCTAAGGTTTTGTTCACTTATTGAAAGTGCTCAGGAGTCAGGAGCCAAACCTCTTATTTGTAGCTGACCGCTGACGGCTGATCGCTGACCGCTTTCATGGTGTAGGAGGAGTCGATCGCAATGTTGAGTTGGGAGCAAAGTCCAAGTATGGCGTTGATGCCGCGGGAGCGGGCGTGGGTTGAGGTGAACTTGAGCGCGATCGCCCACAATGTTCAGCAAATTTGTCGCTTGTTATCAAACCAGACGGCACTGATGGCGGTTGTCAAAGCTGATGCCTATGGCCATGGAGCCACCACTGTCGCGCAGACAGCACTGCAAGCAGGAGCGACCTGGCTAGGTGTTGCCACGATCCCAGAAGGCATTGAACTCCGTGAAGCTGGCATTCATGCGCCTGTTTTGGTGCTGGGCGCGAACCATACACCAGAGCAAATTCGGGCGATCGCCCATTGGAAGCTCCAACCGACGCTTTGCACGCCTCGCCAAGCGCTCATTTTTGCCGAAGTGCTGGCAGAACGCCCACAGTCTGATCCCTTACCAGTGCATCTCAAGCTAGACACTGGCATGTCGCGTCTGGGCACTGCATGGCAAGAGGCCGCCGCTTTTGCACAACTGGTACAACGTTTACCGCATCTCAAGCTTGCCAGCGTTTATTCTCATCTGGCAACGGCAGAAGATCCAGACCAAACGATCGCCCGACAGCAGCAACAGCGCTTTGAAACTGCTATTGCTCAAATTAGAGCCTGTGGCATTCACCCACCCTGTCTACATCTAGCAAACTCTGGTGGTACCCTGTCCGATCCGACCTTCCACTATGACCTGGTGAGAGTCGGCTTGGCGATCTATGGACTCTATCCGGCAGCCCATTTGGGAGCCACTGCGAAACTCAAGACCGCTCTACAGGTAAAAGCCCGAGTCACTCAGGTGAAGACCATTGCGGCAGGGACAGGTGTTAGCTACGGACATCGGTTTGTGGCAGATCGGGAAATGTGCCTTGCTGTAGTCGCGATCGGGTATGCCGACGGAGTACCGCGTAATTTGTCGAACAGCATGGAAGTGCTGGTCAGAGGGCAACGAGTAGCGCAGATTGGCGCAGTAACGATGGATCAAATCATGCTGGATGTCAGTACTGTTCCTGATCTGCAGGAAGGGGAAGTCGTCACACTACTGGGGCAAGACGGCAACCAGTCGATTTCAGCCGATGATTGGGCAGCTACGTTGGGGACGATTTCCTGGGAAATTCTCTGTGGCTTCAAGCATCGACTGCCAAGAATTGCGATCGGACAAGCGCTGTCGGATTCAGTAAGCAGACGGTATGAGGGATAAGGACTGGGTTTGAGTTTTGATTTTTGATTTTTGCGTAGCGCTTTGCGCCGCTGAGTCCGTTGGACACGCTTCGCGTTTCTTGGATGCCAGAGTCTCTACGCTAGAGAGTTTTGAATTTTGAGTTTTGAGTTTTGAGTAGCGCTTCGTGCCATTGCGCTAGAGAGTTTTGAGTTTTTTGTCCTAACCACTGGCTACTGCCAAAGGCCCACTGACGACTGGCTACTGACCACTAAATAACTCCAAAACACTTCTAAGAAAGGCTTTCAGTTTCTCCCCCATTTCCTGTGTGGGGTAGCTGTTGCCTTCAAACGTCCAGTTTTCAATGGTTGAAAGCCACCACTGCTTGCCACGGTGGTCAAAACCTGCAATTTCAGCGCCGATCGCTCGCTTTTCGCCTGTTTGCCGATCTTCGTAAAAGCGGATTTGCAATAAAAGACTCCGACTTTGAAGCAGGCGCGAAAAACCAGGAAAGTGAAACCCGATGTCGATCGACTCAGGGTCAATCAGTTCTTGCGTGTCGGGATCGTTCACCCAGGGCTTCAGATCTGACCTGGCATCAGGGAATGCGGTTTTGAAGAGATTGGCCGCCGCTGCGATTTTGCTGGTTCTTTCCAGAGAGGTTGCCTGTTCGGCTGCGTTCATGCGCCATTCCTTTTGAGCAGTTAATCAAAGCGCCACGAAAGCAGACGTGATGCCAGGTTAGGTTCAAGACCGGTTAAGTTCAAGATTATTCACAAAACGCCAGAATTTTCAAGGGTTTAGCGCTGAGCTGACTGCGATCGCGTGCTGACATGTTTGTGTCATATTCGCTCGTCACACTAAGAGCATGGGTTTGGAGAGTTGATACACAACAACTTTAGACACCAAACCCAGATTTGCGAGACGGTTACACAACTGAAGCGATCAGCCGTTAGCTGCTAGCTAATCCCTAACAGCTAACGCTTTTTCTAGCACAGCAGTAGGAGCTTTCAAGCCATGTCTAAACAAGGACTGATCGATGCCGCTATCACAGCAGCGTCGATCGCTACTTTTCTGGCCGCTGACGCTGATCCCGCCAGTGCTGATGAGTATGAGAGCGCTTCTGATCACGAGCAACTGCTGAATCTAGCGGGTGAAATTCGACAGATTAAGTACAACAATCTCCACGCCACACTACAGGTAACGTCTAGAGATCACGTCTGGGTAATCATTTTGCCGCCATCGTCACAGTTGCAGCAGCCTGATTTGTTAGGCGGGGTACTCCATGTTGGGCAACACATTAGCCTGCTTGGCTATCGGGATCATCGCAGCGCCTATGAGTTGTGGGCAGAGCAAGTCGTGGTCGGCGATCGCACCATTGAATTGCGTTGAAGCCCTGGGGTTGCGATAGTGCATCGGCTGGGTCGATCGCGCAGGAGCATCAGGTTGATCAACCCAAGCAAAGACAAGTCCAAGCAAAGACAAGTCCAAGCAAAGACAAGTAAAAACAAGCATTTCTTTCATTAGGAACCGTGCCATGTCTCACCCTTCTTCCTTTAAGCCTTCCGTTAAAGCGCTCTCACTCTTTTCTATGGGTGCTTTAGGTGGATTGCTCGTCGGTACGCAGTTTCTGCCAACCAATGCCTCTCAAACGCAGCAGCCAGCTACCCAGTCCATAGCACAGGTACCCGCGGCACAGATGCCAACAGCGCCAGTGCTATCCAAGCCAGTGACAAGTCCTGATGACAACTTTATTTCGGCAGTGGTAGACAAAACGGGTGCTGCTGTTGTCCGTATTGATTCTTCTCGCACCCTCAGGAGTCGAAGGACCCAAGCGAATCGAGTTGTACGGGGCACGGGCTCTGGTTTCATCATCAAGGCGGACGGTCTGGTGTTGACGAACGCTCATGTTGTCGATGGTGCTAGCAGCGTGACCGTCACGTTGAAAGATGGGCGCGAGCTCGCAGGGAAGGTATTGGGTAAAGATGAACTGACGGATGTCGCTGTGGTGAAAATTCAGGCAACAAACTTACCAGCTGTGGCGATCGGTAACTCGGAACAAATTAAGCCGGGTGAATGGGCGATCGCGATCGGCAATCCGCTTGGTCTAGATAATACCGTAACGGCTGGGATCATCAGCGGCACGGGACGCTCTAGCGGCACGATCGGGGCACCTGACAAGCGCGTCAGTTTCATCCAGACCGATGCAGCCATTAATCCTGGTAACTCTGGTGGACCGTTGCTAAATCAAAAAGGGCAGGTCATTGGCATGAATACTGCCATCATCGGGGGTGCTCAGGGGCTGGGCTTTGCGATCCCAATCAATCAGGCGCAGCGAGTCGCCAACCAGTTGATCGCCAGCGGTAAAGCCGAACACCCCTATCTCGGTGTTCAAATGACCAACCTTACCGCCGCTACCAAAGACGCATTGAACCAAGATTCTGAATTGGGTGTGACCGTCAAAGCCGACCAGGGTGTTGTGATCGTCGGTATTGCTCGCAGTTCGCCTGCTGCCAGTGCTGGACTAAAAGCTGGGGATGTGATCCAGGCTGTAAATGGGCGATCGGTGAAGACAGCGGACGATGTGCAGCAGGTGGTTGAAGCCAGCAAGATTGGTACCAGCTTACCCATTCAAATCAATCGGGGTGGTCAGAACATCACCCTATCGGTTAGTCCGGGAGCGTTTCCAACTTAGACGCGATCGCTCAAGCATTAGTCGGCAGGTAAGGGCGCATGGCCTGCGCCCCTACGGGGAATGTGGGAGTGATTAAATTCTTGTTCCTCAGACTCAAGAGCCTCGCCGAGAAATTCGGTTTTTGCGTCGTTCTTGTTGAACCGATGCACACATCATGGCGTCAAATCATTGTTAATCCAAGGAGTTAACCCATGCCCACGACTCAGCAGTCCGACAGCTCGCCTACGCCCAAGCGCAATAAAACCACCGCTCAACGCTTATGGTTTGTGCATTGGCTGATGGCAGCGTTCTATCTCTTGCTGTTTGCAAGCGGGCTTTATATGACCGGTCTATCCAGAGAAGTCTCTTACCGGGGATCGCTCTACGGTTTACACAAAACGCTGGGCGTGGTCGTGATGAGTTTACTGTTGGCAAGAATTTCGGTGCTGCTGAGCGTGGTGCTGCACAAATATCGACGTCGCTTGCCCAAAACCACGCTTCGCTGGTGGCGAATGTTTGCACTTCATGTCGCACTTTACACGTTCATGCTGCTCGTCCCACTAAGTGGCTATCTCTTTTCAAATGCTAATGCCAAAGATGTAGTTCTTTGGGGCACAAATATTATTCTACCGCCCCTGGTTGGTGCCGATAAAGGGTTGGCTGAATTCGGTCGCAGTGCACACTTTTGGTTGAGCTACACATTTTTGGCATTTATTGCACTACATGCCTTAGAACAGCGACGCTACCTATATGCAATGTTACGTCGTTCTTATAGCGCGATCGCCAAAATAACCGCCTAGAAACTACCAACCAAAGAACAAGCCAGTGTCCGTTTGAGAACGGCACGTGGTGGAGACGCATCGTAGGCTAACGAAAGACTGTACAGCTTTGGGGCTTTAGACTTTAGGGCTATAGATTGTACGGGAAGCAAGCGGCAAATGGCAGGGTAAGTTCGCAACAGCTTTGTTACAGATATGCTTGAACATTATCCGTTTGAGCTGTTATTTTTTCTAACAAAGAATTGCCTCCGCCTTTACCAAGTTTTGTGAGCAAATAGACTTCATGACTAGTCATGGTGGATGTCTCAGTGGCAGCTAAGATATACTACATATCTAAACTGATTGATTTTCACACCGCCTCAAGTCACTGAGAAAACTCTTTGTCACTTTTAAGCTCCTGCTTAGCCCTTTCGTTCCTGGAAATCGTCATGAGTACTATGCAGCACAAACCTGCCCAGACTTACCGTAACGTTATGGAGTCTCTAGTTGTTGAAGAAGTTGAGAAACAGCTTCAGAAGTTGCCTGCAAAGGTGAGCAGCTATGTTAACAAGGCAGAAGTCATTGCCTATGCGTTGAATCGTCTACCGGCGCTTTACGCCACAAGTGAAAAAGGCTGGGAGCAGCAAGTTATTCGAGCACGACGAGAGTTGGGCAACCAGATTTTGGCAGCCGTGCGACAGGCGATCGCAGCTGTACAGCGAGACCCCCTTCGAGCGGTTGTGCCGCTAAAAATTGGTGCCGAGCAAGAGTCACAGGTGGTATTGCAAGAATTGAAAGAATTATTAGGACAGGAAGAACTGTCCTGGCGTAACGTAGTGGATGGAGTTGAAAACGCCCTGATCCGCACCGCCCGTGGAGAAGTGACCTGGCGTAAACGAGGCAATGCAGCAGCCCAACGCAATGAGTGGCACGACAGCCGATACTATCTATAAACGTTTGTGGATCAAAGGCGATAGACCGTTGAGAAAACTGCTGCCAGCGGTCTCGATTGCCGTGTTTACTGTCACTGCAAGTTTCGGCTGTGTTGCCAGCGTGCACGACAGCGCGATCGCGGCTGAGGTCACTCCTTCTGATGCTAGTGCCAATCTCCAGCCTGATCGGGAGCCTCTGGATCTGGACGCTTTGGATCCAGCCAAGACCCCGGCCGGATTGATCACAGCCGCTCGTATTTCTCTGACTCGACTGACAATTCCCAGCCTTTGGTGGCTGCAAACCCAGATTGCCAGCGAAGATGCCTACGGCAGTAAACTTCTGGCAGATTGGCTAGCGTATCCCAACAGTGGCAATCGCCCTGGTCGCGTTGATCTGGTGGTCAATCGACAGTTTTGGAGTTTGCTTGATTACCTTGATCGCTATGCATTTATTCACGTGTTTGGCGAAGCCGCTCGTGATTATGGTTACAACGTCCGGGTGTTTGATGGACAGGCAACGCTGTTAGGCGCTTCGACTTGTGACTTCAGCAACGTCAGCATTGACGCTTTGCAAAAAAGGCAGCTAGCCGAGCGAGCAAACCCGTCTGATCGCGTGCCCTTTGACATAAACGCCATTGCCTGTAGCATTTTGCTCGATTCTTCAGGCAAAGGAGGCCTCAGAGGTGGCTCTAGACAACCTGGCGCAGGTGCTGCCAAAGCGCTTGATATTCTTCAGCCGTAGCGCGATCGAGCGGTTTGAGAAATTCGCTTGACTGCCGGATGGCAGCAACTGGTAAGAGCAACGAGTTTTGGCGCAAGGCGTCAGGCAAGTTTGCTAGAGGCATTTCTAGCACAGCTGGCGAAGCGGCTCGACTGATTAGTGAGAGCTGCGTTGCGATTTCAGGACGCCAACAAAAGCTGATCCAATGAGCGATCAGAGAAGAGAGTTCAGGCCTGGCGGCAGTGGGACGTACCCAAAGATCGGCCCACAGCGCAGTGCCTGCTTTGGGTACGATGGCTGCAATGGTTTGATTGCGTTGAGTCAACGGCAAAATGTCTGTTGACCACCCAACAGCGAGCCAGGTATCGCCTAGCAGCAATGGTTGCAGGTAGGCATCGGAGCTGTAAAGCTTGACTTGCTGATTCAGCGCTGTTAATTCAGCCTTCAGCTGAGACACTGCCTGTAAGTTGGTAGTGTTGTAAGATTTCCCCAGTTTTTTAAGCGTTAAACCGATGACTTCACGCGGTTGATCCAGGAGAGAGAGGTGTCCTCGCAGATCCGATCGCCACAAGTCTGACCAATCTGTTGGTGGCTGCAATCCCTTCTCTTTGAAAATATCTTGGCGATAAGCAATGACGGTACTACCCCAACGATACGGTGCTGCCCAGACGCGAACGGGTGTTTCTGCCGATGCTCTCCTTGTCACCAGTGCTTGCCATTCGGACGGTAGCTGTTCCCATCCTTGCCACTGCGTTGGGTCGAGTGGCTGAATCAACTCTTGTTGGATGGCTTTTTCTAGCCAGTAATCACCCAGCGTGACCAGATCGGGCACGGCAGTACTGGTACGCTTGCCAACGAACGGAACCCAACTGAACCAACCGGACGCATTCACCTGTCCTTGACGCTTCCAGGTTTGCAGTTGTTCAAAGAGCTGTAACAACTGTGGCTCGATCGCGACATCCAGGGCTCCAGCGGTCGAAGTTTGTTGCAGATACTTACGAAACGCCACTACAAGCTGTGGTGGAATTGAGCCATTGAGCACACGTAAACTAAGCGTCTGGCCGTTTTGCCCAGAGCACCCCATAAGGAGATTACTAAGGGTAAGACCGATCGCACCTGTCAGAAAAGAACGGCGATTGAAGGGATGGAGTGTGGTGTGTGAGGGCTGAGTCGAAAGACGGTTCATGAAGCTATGCCACCTGCTTGCGTTCAACACCAAACCCAACGAGATCAATGATGGTGGGTGGCTCATTGGCTTCGGGCCGTTGGTAGGTGACAATCGTCCGAAGCCGCAGATCAGGGGCAATGATGCGCATCTGATCGACTGCAACTGATCGCCGATAATAGGTGGTCATTTCAAGCGTCTGGCGAGTCGGCTGGTAGGTAAAACGCCCCGCAATCGCGCCCACTTCGGAATACCCCTCATCGCGGAGATAAAAGCCCTGGATCGCTTCTCCCAATGGTTCCGCCACAACCTGCGCCGCGATCGGCAGTGGTGGGGTAGCCACTGGCTGTGTGATCGTGAGGTAGTGATCGGGAACAAACAACGCTTTGAGGCTCATGGAAACCTGCTCACCTTTTTCGGAACGGGTGTCAAACGCGATCGCAAAACCAGGGCAAAGAGTCTCCTCATCTGCTAGCTTTACCGTGTCTAAAGGTAGTGCTTGGATCGCCGCGCTGGATTGAGACGAGAGGATCTGTTGCTTGTCTGCGGTCGTCAGTGAATCGACGCGGAACTCTGTGTACGACCGTTCAACCTCACCGCGCAGCGTGGAATGGTAGGTTCTCTCAGTGGTCCACAGCCCTGTGCAGGTGGTAAAAAAATCTTGAAAGTTTAGCATTTCTCGTTAAAAACCTGACTGAATAAACCCTTTTTTAGCAATTGTTGTTGTAGAAATTACTACCGACTCGATCGAGGGAGCGCTACTAAGAGTTTGCCTCTCCTCCGCTGCTCATTGCTTCAAACTAACTATAGCAAGCCTCCATGACCTGCAACACAGAAAAAGTTGGTGGCGATCAGTCATCAGTGAAGGCATTAATCCACAGCAAGCAAGTGATCTTTACACGGCAACGCAAGCCTCAGCCATTGCCCACTATGTAAAATTAACGCGAGATGAATGCCTGTTATTAACAGCAATCCATGCCTAAAATCAAACCATTTTGTAAGCAATCATCTGCTTTAGCGTGCACTCACAGATTGAGGACGCAGGCAGCGAAACCGTAGGGTGAGATCGTGCGTTTCTCTGCATAATGCATGAGAATGCGTAGAAATTAATCGGGTTTTTGCAGTTTAGCCCTTGCGTGAAAATGGGCTCTAAACTCGTTTGACGCAGCTTGAGCGCATCCTATACCCTCTCGGCTACGAAATTCAAAGGTTAAATGATTCAGGAATAACCTCGATTAACGCAAAGAACTCTTTAGAATAGCTGCCAGACGTTAGGGCGAATTGGGGCACTGAATGGATACCCTGCAACAGCAGATCAATCTCATGAGTAAGAAAGTTGATGCTTTATATCAACTTATTGAGCAGCTCAGCAGCAAACTGTCGGATGTAGCCACTGAGTGCAAGTTTGGAGCCGATCAACTGCAGCACTCTGACAGCGGCTCAACGAATCACTATCGTTCCTATCAGCAATATGCTGGTCTTGATTCCAGTATGGAACACAAAGATGTTCTGGCTGATCACACGGGTATCGATTCAACGGCTCACAGCGGCGAAAGACAGCTTGCTCCAGAAGTTCAAGTGCAACGTCTGACGGCACAATTGACTGCTGCTTACAACAGAATTGCCGCACTAGAAGAGCAGTTGCTTTCTAGACGAATCCACAGCTAGTAATCGAGTACATGAGGTAGGGCTTGGCAATGCCAAGCCCTACCTCGTATTGTTAAATGACTGATTCTATGTACTTGCTAAGGAAGCAGAATTAAATAACTCCGCCATTCCTCCGTAGGGGGCGCACGGTCATCCCCTCCATCAAGACAAATTCTCGGCCTTGTTAAATCTGCAATCCTAAGCAGTCATCTCATTGTTTGGGGTGAGGTCAGCCATCACTCGTCAATGCTTCATCCACTGCTAGATGGTGATTTCTAGCAGCTGAGCGACACCTAGTTGTGGTGTTTCAAGCGTCGTCGGCTCAGCTGCTGGTGCTGCTCGGCTAGTGTTTCGATCGCTTCCAACAATTCAGCTTGACTCCAGTGCTTGTAGAGGCAAGCAGCGATCGCGCAGCCTCCCGCACCAACGCCTTCTTTAACAAAGCCCTGTTCATACGCCCGTAACTGTTCGTAGCGTGATGAGGCAAAGCTAAGCTGAGTGGCTAGCAGAGGGACATCACCCACCAGCTTTGCCAGGCCAACCGTATCCCCGGTGCGATCGTCGGCGACCCAGCGAGTGGTACCAACGACAATTTGATCGGGTTGCCATGCCAGGTAATGGGAGTCTGCGATCGCCCTTAGCAAGGCGTACACTGCCAGCATCTGGGTGCCACCTGCCAACAAAACGCCACAGGTTCGGCTTGCCGCGATCGCCATTCCAGCAACGACAATCTGCATGGGATCACCGACGGCTGCAACGATTTGAAGGGGTGTGGGATGTGGGGTGTGGGGTGTGGGATCTGTCTTTTCCTCCTCCAGGCTCAATGTCCATAGACCGGAACGCTGCAAGCCTGCTTGTACCAGTGACCATTTTTGGTCATGGTTGCAGTCAGGATGGCTACTGTTCACCTTGCCTGCTGCTGCGATACCTAAGCCTGCCAAGACCGCCAGCGCTGTTGTGGTACCGCCAACCACACATTCCCCCAGAATGAGGTAGCCCGGTTCTGTCGCCGCTAATTTTTCGCCCCAGAGTAAGCCTTGTTGCAGTAAGCGCTCAACGATCGGTAGTGCCATTGCTTTGCCTTGGCTCACGCAGCTGGCAGGGACACCATGCAAGTCGATCGCCGGTACAGCGGGTGGAGACGGTAGGCCAGCATTAAAAAGGTAAAGCGGAATCTGCTGCCCTGCAAGAATGGCACGAGAAATCAGGGCTGGCGATGCGCCCACTATAAGGGGTGGTAGAGGATAGGCCGGATGTGTTTGTGGCCCGTGGTATAAAAACTCGGCATCCGCGATCGCGGTGTACTGGCGATCGGCTGGCGTTGCGCCCGCTGCCGAAATTCCCGGTAAAAGCCCCGTTTCTGTGAAACCCAACACACAAGCAAAAACAGGCAGCTGTCCTTGATGCCGCTCTAACCAGCGCTCTCCCTGCAGCTTTTGAGTGTAAACACGAACGAGAGGATAGGAGGCAGAGGCGCAAAGAAGTGGAGACACAGAATGCTCGTTTCCCTCCCGTTCTTCAACTATGCCTTCATCCTGCATTCCTTACACTTTCTCCTTCTTATCCTTTCTCCTTTATTCTTTATCTCTCTCACTCATAGTCCATCAATACCTGCACCCACTTCGGCGGCCTGGGAATGGGATTGCCTAAACGGTCTAGCAGCAGCCAGGCAACAAGGTGGACGACAAACACATAGACAATGTTATTGAGGACAATCATGGCAACGATCGCCGCCTGCACCAGTTCAAGGCTGGGCTGAGACAAAAAGCCGAGCTTAATAAACAGCCACTCCAGTAAATCGGTTGTTTGAGTGGTGGCATAGAGCCAAAGGTCATCGCCCAGCAGCAGGGAGACGAGCCAGATGCGAAAGAAAAACCCTAGCGAACCGAGAATGCTACCAATACCGATCGAGAAACTCCATTGAGCACCTCGTCGCCAGAGCACACCGAATGCCACACCCATCAAGCCATAGGGCATTACAAAGAGAATGCTGCGCGCAGGCCCCATCAGCACGCTAAGTAGCAAACCAGAGACTAACGCACCCATCCAGGCAGCACGACTGCCCCAGCGCAAATAAGTCAGCGCGATCGGAATGGAGAAGAAGAGCCTCAGTAAAGGACCGATCGGAAAGTAATAATTCACCAAAAATACAAGGCTGGCGGCACTCGCTAAAAAGGCTGTCTCCACCATCATGAGGGGAACTGTTGGGTCTACTATGCGTTGTCCAGCATGATAGCGTTGTCCAGCAGTGTCCTTTTGAGATGGTTCTTGATCGCCCGACTTACCAGTAGGGGTCTCCAACTCAGCTTCTGCTGCGAGCCAAGATGCCTCCTCTGAAGCAATCTCATCCTTACCGACCTTAGCCGGATCAGAACTGCCAGCGCGATCGGATGCGTTGTCTTCAGAAGAATCAGTCATGCAGTCATAGAAAAGGTAGCAGTTTTACTCTAGATCTAAATTCGCGATCGCGTCTAATTGGTGCGAAGCAAACCGGTTTGCCAATAGAACATTACATGTAAACGTTCCATACGCAATGAGCCACATGTGTGGAACACAACCAGCCTTTTAAGCGTGCGGTTCAGTCTCACCCTGTACGACCAGCACTGAACAATGAGCATTGTGCACAGCGTAGTTACTCACGCTACCCAATAAGGCTTCTGATAATCCCTTGCGTCCTCGCCGCCCGACCACAATCAGGTCTGCACCCCAATCTTGAGCCGTGGCACACAGCAACGCTTCAATGTCACCCACTTCAAAGGCTGTTTGCACTTGCAACCCAAGCTGCTGCGCGGCTGCTTCATACTGCTGAAGCAAACTTTTTGCTGTTTCAGTCTGATGCTCAAGGTTAGCCTGTTGTGCCTGGTAGGTAGTGCTGCCCATTATTTCCTGGGGAAACAAGCCGATCTCTGCGGTCAGGTTGGTTGGTGGAACAAGCGTCAGATCAGCGAGACCGCTATATAAAAGCAGGCTTGCCTTATTGTTCTGGGCCAATGTAATCGCTTGATTGAAAACCGCTTTGCTCAGTTCGGAGTCGTCAAGAGCAACCACGATCTTATGAAAACTCATGATTTTTTCTCCATTCGCTCCCTACATTCACCTTACAAGCGTTTGGAGGATCTGGAATCAACCCTGAAAGATACGCTTTAACGACACAATCATGAGAGTGATGCAGTGCCTGTCCGCAAAGTACCTAAACGGCGACCGAGGATGTCGAGAAACCGACGTAAACTCTGAGGATGCAGGATGACCCACAAATTGATGCTCAGACAGACGCCTCCTAAGGACAGCAACACAAAGGTTGGCACCATCACAACACCGATAATGAACCAGGTGAGCACATGTAACACCATCAAAAGGGCAAAGACGCTTGCCAGTCCAGAGACCTGCCAAACCTGACTCACAGGACGCTGTAGCCACACAAGCACGATCGCGTAAAAGGTAGAAAGTACGTTAGCAGGCACTAACGCGGCACAGATAGCGATGCAGTGATTGTGGGAAAACTCAAGCAGATTGCTGAAATCAAACATTAGCTCACTGAAGTTAGTACGGTGAAGTCAAGCGCTAAGCACTTGTTCACGTTCATTATATGTAACCCAGTCAGGAGTACGGTCAGAGAAAAACATAGAAAACTCAAGCTTTACCTAAACAATTACGAATTTAAGTTACAGCATGTAAACTTCCACGCCGCTGGAGAGCCAGCGTTTATGCAAACTACTATGCAAACGACAGAGATTTCACAGCGTCGATCGCAGCACTCTATTGATAGCCTGACTCGCCGCATGGCTTCAACTCTGATTGCTGGCTACCAAAAACAGATCTCTCCTAGGAAAGGCTTTTCCTGTGCCTACCGCGTGTTGCATCGCAGTGAATCCTGCTCTCAATACACTAAGCGCACGATTTTAGAAGGCGGTCTTGGGCAGGCGTTCCCACTCATCCAGCAGCGGTTTCAGGCATGTAAAGCGGCCAATCAAGTCCTTAAAGCTAGGCTGCACAAAACCAAGCTCCACTGTCAGGCTAAGCCGCAAGAAGATGGTTCTGTTTTGCCTGTAACGTCTTTTTACAGACATTCCAGTCGCTCTCAGCCTCAGCCCGGGTGGGCGATGCAGGATGAACCGTTAGACAACGATGCCATTGAGCCAGACAGCGATGCCGAAGCTGACGAGACGCAGAAGCACCAACGTGAACGGATTGGCGGCGGCAGTTTTAAGAAACCTCCGATCGTGACCAACGGTGAATCGACAGAGACAACAAATCAGAACAACTGCTCAGACTGGAATTGCGATGCGTTGGACTGCGCCAGTTTAGGATGTGATGCGATCGACTGTTCCAGCGCTGACTGGAGTGCAATGGACTGTGGTGCTGCCGATTGCAATGGACTCGATTGTAGTGGTTTGGATTGTGGCAGCTGCGATTTTGGTAGTTGTGATTGCAGTTTGTAAAGGGAGCTAGGGGAAGGCAAGAGGAGGCAAGGGGGGCATGAACTCAAAATTCAAAACTCAAAACTCAAAACCATTCCTCATCTCTTACCCGATCGCCGCTTCTCCTTGCTGGTAAAACTCGCGGGCATAATCTGTCCAGGCTCCCTGACCCCAATAGCGGAAGCAGCTTGTTTGCAGCAGCAGGTTGTATAGCAATGCTTTGCGGTAGCGAGGGGTTTGCGTGATAGGTGTTTGGCTTGACTCAGGTGTAGCTTGCAGTAGTGGATCGAACGTCTGGTGAAAGTGAGCGCTGAGTTGGTTCATGGGCGTCAGCACATTGTCGTAATCCTTGACCCAACTGCGATCGTTCGTCCAGGAGGAACCTTCCATATGAAAGTTGGGGTTCTCTTGCTGAATGGCCGCGATCGCCGCTGCTACTGCGTCTGGTGTTGTGTTTTCGGGTGAGACGCGCTGCCAGAGTTGGTGTTGTGCGATCGCCTGACAGGTTGGAAAAGCTTCCGACTTCACGCCTGCTGCTTCCAGTAATTCCAGATATTCTGTCCCGTTCACGCCAAGGACTCCAGATTTACCACCGTTCTGTGCCATCTGATGCCAGGCTTGTTTGAAGGCAGGCGGAAACTCGTTCATCATGACGCCACCGTTTTCACCATCGCCAATTTGCGACACGATCGGGGGAATCGAGATGCCGTTGAGCGATCGACGCGACAGCGTCTTTGCTTCGTAATAGGGCTGCATCTGCGCGACGAGCTTGGTATCCGAACCCTGCGTTTTGATCAGCACTGTGATGCTGACGGTTTCCCCAGACGAGTTTCGCGCTACAAGCTGATGGGGCAGATGTTTGTCCTGGAGCGGTTCTCCTTGCAGGGTTTCGACTGAGTGTTCTTGCACCAACAGCCAACGGTAGCCGCACTCTTTCAACGCTTTGACAAATTCGTAGAGCGTATCCGGTTGATTGGGCAAATGCATTTCTGGCGGCGAGAAGCCTTTCACGCGTGCCAACGCTTCCCAACCGAAGACTGCAGCAAAATAGTGTTGCCACGCCTGAATGTGTAGTTTAATGTCTGGGATCGGCGTCGAGGGCACGACTGAATGGCTCCACATGGTTCCCAGCCACTCGACATAGGGCTGATAGGTGGGATCGCAGGTAATCCGCTTCAGGTTGTCCAGCACGTCGCCGCGCCCCATTTGTCGCAGTCCCCACAGCAAATTGCCAGAGTAGTCCAGCATGACGCGAGGATTGCAACCATTGGCGACCAGTTCGGGGATAAAGTCGCCCATACGGGAATAGCACCAGGCAAAGGTACCTGCGTTGTGGTTATCGCCTTCGCCAGAGTGCTCAAACATGTACTGCAAATGACCGATCGGCGCACCGTTATAGCCTGTTGGAACGGTTGGTTGATGCATGTGCAGCGCGATCGCAAACGTAGCCGAAAGATCGTCTAACCGCAGATTGGTCGTGGGCAAAAAAACGGGATAATTCTCGCTCGTTACTGCCTGTACATCCGCCTCCCAGCCTGAAATGTTGGGCAGATCATCAATCAATTCAGGAATCAGCGCAGGACTGGTTGTAAGCGTGGAGGAAACCATAGAAAGCCTTTAAGTAGGTTGACTTGCGATCCTGACACCTTACCCTACACTGCATGTTTAGTTTATCCAACTCTGTTAAATCGTTAGCGGCTGGCTACCAGCAGTCAGCTAGCAGCAGTC
This sequence comes from Stenomitos frigidus ULC18, assembly GCF_003003795.1. Classification (GTDB taxonomy): domain Bacteria; phylum Cyanobacteriota; class Cyanobacteriia; order Leptolyngbyales; family Leptolyngbyaceae; genus Stenomitos; species Stenomitos frigidus_A. Next base: position 21,619 of record NZ_PVWK01000119.1, read on the forward strand.
GGCTTTTATGGGAGTACATGGGGTTCAATAAGTTTTGCCCAACGTTGATAGGCTATACCGTTTAAGTGAATCCCATCGGATGTGTACTGTGCATCTAGCTGATGATGAGCACCCAAAAAATGAGCATGCAAATTAATGTAGGGGTAGGAAAATTCGTTGGCTAAGCGCTGGAGTTGTTCGTTTAAGGTTTGAATATTGCTGTTCGTCACAAAGCCTAGAAATAGGCTTGGATGAATGGGCAAAACGCTCTGGATAAAGACGTTGGTTTGTGGCGATTGCTCACGTATTTGAGTGAGAATTTCTTTATGGGTCTGAACCACGTCAGCGGGCGATCGTCCGAGATTGGATAAATCATTGACACCAATCATCAAAAAGATTTTCTGTGGCCGTGGTGCAATGATGTCCTGTAAGCGATCGAGAACGCCGATCGTTGTATCGCTGGAAATACCACGATTGCGGATAGCTGGATTATTGAGCAGTTCAGCCCATTCGCCTTCATCCGTGATGCTGTCTCCTAAAAAAATGATGTTGGATGCGTTAACGGGTAGTAAGGAAAGTTGACTTTTACGATGATCGTAATAAGGGAAGTTAAAGGGCGATCCCTGAGTGCTCTTAATTCCAAGCTTTCTCAGTAGCGGTACTCTTGTTGCCAGATAAGACAAACCACCACGCTTGAGAATGATCCAAACGCCCAATGAAATGAATAGAGCATTCAAACAAACTGAAAGCCCCAACAAAGTCTGAATAGTCTGATTCACAGCAACTCTTTCCCTTCAGACCTCCGAAGTCTTGAAGACTTCGGAGGTCTAACCACAACCACATTATTTCGTTTTCGCTTCTAGATTCTCCAGCCGGCTCCTAAGCTCCTGGTTCTCTTGCTTCAGTTGATCCAATTCTTCACGAATTTGTTTGACAGCTTTGTCAGAACCAACGTTCTTTTGCACGCGCTGGACGGCTTCTTCCGCAATGCGACGCACACGCCCGTCAGGCGTTTGGTCTGCGAGGGCTTGCAGAATGCCGATCGCCCGTGCAGTTTCCATCTGCCCCAGTGAAACGGCTACCGCTACTTGCGTCAGGAAGAACGTTTCGCGTGACAGCTCTTGCAGGCGATCGAGAATCCGTTCTAAATTGCTGTTGCTTTGTCCGGTAGAAATGGCACCCAACGCGCGGATGGCAGACAGGCGTAATGCCTGGGGTGTAACGGGCACCGTGTATTCCAGGATTAAGTCCAAAGCGGTTTCGGAGGTTTTCATTTGGCTCAGGGCACCGATCGCGCCCGATCTCACCACTTCATTCCAACCCTGGCGCTCTTTCAGCACTGACTTTAGTAGCTTCAGCACTTTCTCTTCTTTCGTTTCGCCTAAGCTGGAGGTGAGAATACTGCCAAGCGCCCGTATAGCAGCCGCTTCAACGTAGTAGCTGGCGTCGCCTTTTTCAGCAATGGGCTTGATTGCCTTGTAGCTGTCGTTGGTCTTAATCGTTGCCAGCGCTTCGATCGTGGCTCGGCGCACTCGCGCATCGACGTCGTTGAGTCCTACCAGGAGCCCACTAAAGGCTTGATCGAGTTTGACTGTAGCCAGATTTTTGGCGATTTCGACGCGTACACCCCAGAAGTGCTCGGCTGTTAGTGCTTCAGTGAGGGCGTTTACAGCTTCCAGTCCACCTTTCTTTGCCAGCATTTCAGCAGCAACAATCCGCGCTAAAGGATCGGGATCAGACTGCAACTGGGCTTTGAGTTCCGGGACGGGATACTCCAGCGTGACCGTTTTGAGCATGTGGTTGCCAACATCAAAGCTAACGAAGTCTGGCTTTTTCTCTAGAGGGAAGTAGAAGGTTTGCTCTCGTTCGTAGATGCGGACGGGGAAGAGTGTGAGGTGTGAGGTGTGAGGTGTGAGGTGTGAATCGTTTTGGCGTTCTTGCCCCTCCCTCCTCTCTCCTCTCTCCTCACTGATGTAGCCAAACCCGATCGGCACTTTGAGATCAAACAATTCATTCTGGCTACCGTTGCCGTCTTTGGCTTGCGTTTGAGTGACGGTGACTTTGGCGAGATTGCTGCTGGTATCCCAGGAGTAAGCCACTTTGTAATCGGGGTGTCCGCCACGATAAACGTATTGATCGAAGAGGAACAGGAGGTTACGTCCGCTGGCTTTTTCGATCGCCCTGAGTAGATCAACGGTCTCGACTGTTTTGTGTGCGTTGTCGTTCACAAACGTCGCCACTGCTTTCCAGAATAAGTCGTCCCCTAGCTCCGCACGGATCATGTGATAGACACAGGCACCTTTTTCGTAAAGGTGGCGATCGTAGAGTTCGATCGCTTCACGGTAGACATGCGTGACGATCGGACGACGATAGCGAGAACTGTCTTCATCTAGATAGCTGCGAGCTTCGCCAAGACGATAGTAGGCAGCATCTTCCGCACCGTATTCATGATCCGTCCACATGATTTCTGAGTAGGACGCCATGCCTTCCTTCAGCCAGGCGTGCGACCAGTGCTTGATGACAACCAGATCGCCGAACCATTGATGCGCCAGTTCGTGGGCCACCAGGCTTTCGGTATTGCGGTTGTCTAACGCCGCGCGTTCATCCAGTAGGCAGCGATCGGTGAGCAGCGTGGTGGAAGTATTCTCCATGCCACCAAAGATGAAGTCATCAACGCAGACCTGAGCGTACTTGGGATACGGATAGGCATAGCCGTATTTTTCACTGAAGAACTCGATCATCTGGGGCGTTTTGCCCATGCTAATGCGGGCTTCCTGCTCTTTGCCTTTCTCGACATAGTAAGTAACGGGCTTGCCCTTCCACTCATCTTGCAGTTCAGCAAAATCGCCAACTGCCAGCGTCATCAAGTAGGTGGGATGCACTTGTTTTTGGTGCCAGTGGTAGATCTTGTCGTCACCATCAGCCTCGGTCTTGACCAACTCACCGTTTGAAATTGCCATGAGCTGCTTGGGGACACGCACCCGAATTTCAGACGTTGCCAACTGCCCAGGATAGTCAAAGCAGGGAAACCAGAAGCGCGAATCTTCGTCTTCGCCTTGAGTCCACACCTGAACCGGTTTATTGGGATAGTGCTTGTCGGGTGCAATGAAGTAGATGCCACGTTGGGGTTTGTTGACGCTGTAGGCGATCGCCACTTCAATCGGCTTCCCTGCTTGCGTCGTAGGCTCTAATTGAATGTGTAGCTGTTCGCCATCATAGTCAAATGTTTGTTGCGTCTTGCCCACGTGCACAGACGCGATCGTCAAATTGACTGCATCCAACGTCAGCCGATCAATCCCATCACGCACCGGATTGAGCCGAATCGTGCAGGTGCCCTCGTAGCGCTGGTTGGGAATATCAAGGCTCAGATCCAGAAAAATGTGCTCAACTTGTCCAGGGCGATCGGGGTTGTAGTGGGGTTTTGCACCAGGCAGCTCAAAGGACTTATGGCCATTGGTTGCAGGATCAAAATAGACATGTGGCATAAATGGGATGCTCTGTGACTGGGGGAATCTGTGCTTGGAGGACTAACTCTAGTCTTGCAGGACTGTGAATGCGCCTTTTCAGCGTAACCTGTGTACCGCGTCTCGATTGTCTCGATCGTTAAGGTTGTTGCTTTAGCAAGCGATCGTACTCGCCTCAACCGTCCCGACACCTGAGATAATCAATTCAACTCAATCAAACCTTTTATTATCGTACTCATGACGGCTACAAGTTTTGCGCCAAATCTCGCTGCTCGTCTCATTAATGGCCTGCTTGCGGTTAAACCGCTGGCAAAGCTGGCAAAGCAGCAAGCGCGTCAGATGATGATCAAGCGAGCCGAATCCGTTGGGGTCTATTGGACAAAAGAAGTAGAAGCGCTGCGATCGCGAGCCTGGGACGATGACTTGGCGCAAGTGCAGCAGCCTGACCTGACCTACCCAAACTACTACGTGACCTCGTTCCACGCGTATGACGAAGGTAATTTGGGCTGGAATCCGGCTTTGGAAGTCGAAGTTGCCGCTTACGCTGCTCATGCGCGGATCTGGCAGGATGCAGGTGCACAAGGTGATGCTCGCTTGCGGCAAACCTATCATGCTGTCTTGAAGGCCCAATTGCCCACAGCACCTACCAACATTTTGGACATTGGCTGTAGCGTGGGTATGAGTACGTTTGCCCTGCAAGAGACCTTCCCCAAGGCGCAGATTACGGGCTTGGACTTATCGCCGTATTTTTTGGCAGTGGCGAAGTATCGAGGGGAGGTAAGGGAAGGTTCAGAGAGTCGGGAGTTGGGAGTTGGGAGTCGTCGGGGTGCGGAGGAAGCAAGGGAAGCCGGGGAAGCCGGAGATTTAACTCAAAACTCATCACTCAAAATTCAAAGCTCTCCGCTGTGGCTCCACGCCGCCGCTGAAGCCACAGGCTTACCCGATGCCTCGTTTGATCTAGTGTCTGCCTGTTTGCTCTTCCATGAGCTGCCGCAAAGCGCTGCTATTGACATCATTCGAGAAGCACGTCGTTTGCTACGCCTGGGTGGGCATTTCGCGATTATGGACATGAACCCACGATCGGAGCTGTTCGCTAAGTTGCCGCCTTATGTGATGACGCTGCTGAAAAGTACGGAACCATATTTGGATGAGTACTTTTCGCTGGATTTGGAAGGCGCGATCGCCTCTGCTGGGTTCACGCAACCAACGGTGACGTTTAATAGTCCACGCCATCGGTCGATCGTCGCTCAAGCCAAATAAAGCTGTAGGGCTATGGCAATGCCATAGCCCCGACCACATTCAACGGGCAGGCACTGTCCACCAGGCAAGCGCATAAGGCTGGATGGGTTCATTCACCTGACGCTGAAACTGGACGCGAAGTTTGTAACGTCCCGTGGCGGGCACCGGATGAAAGATGTGCTGCACGCTATCCACATCGCTGATGCCTGACCAGATGCTTTGACTGACATCAGTATCCTCGACACGCATTAAGTAGAGCGTGAGGGTATTCAAGCCACGATCGTGAAAGCTCTCGCCGATGTCAAATTCGCGGTCGTCATTCTTGTCAACCAGATCCACCAGACGATTCCACACCAGCGTTGCCGAGACAAAACTCCCTTGTTGCAATGGTTTTTCCAGCACATAGTCCCGAAACGATGGTGCGTCAGCTTCTACCTTTTTCGCTTCGCCTTTCTCCTTTCTGTCTTCTACTTCTTCGCCTTTCTCCTTGATCCTTTCGCCTTTCGCCTTTACCTCTACCGTCCGATAATCCCACCCGATCGCAGGCACTGCTGCTCCTGGCAGGTATTGGCCGGCGCTAAACTGCTGATAGGCTCGAAAGGCATTAAGTTGACCCACTCCCATTTGCGTATCTAAAGGGAGTTTGCGATCGCTGTACGCATCGGACTCAAGCCAACTGCGGTTGTTCTTATCTAAAATGGTGCGGCTCATGCCTAAAGCCAGCCCATCACCAGTATCTTTAATTTTATCAGCTGAGTTGAGCAGTACCGCTTTCATGACTTGCTCACGCCGAGCATCCAGCGTCCAGGGAAGCGAACACCCCGGTTGCTTACAGCTTTGGCGTAGCTGGCGATCGCCATACTCTTGCAGCAACGCGACGGTTGCCGTGACGTGAGGAGCCGCAAAGCTAGTGCCACTGGAGGTCGTGAGATTGCCGTTTAAAGTGACTAAACTCACATCGTTACCAGGCGCTACCAGCCCGATCGCGCGGCGAGGGCCAATATTGCTTTCAATCCCTGCGATCGCCGATCCCGACCCGGAGGCATCGCCTAAATTCGCAAAATCAAGCTTGCGAAACACGCCGTCTAGCCGCGTGGTAAAGGCAACGTTGATCCCGTTGAAGTTATCGGTCGGGATCGAAATCCCGCCTTTGCCCTGGTTGCCTGCAATGACGTACAGGACGTTGTGCACACGGGTAGACCAATCGATACATTGAGTGAGTAGCGCGTTACCATCCAGCGTTGCGTTAGGTCGAGGATCTTGGCGCAGCGCTTCCCCAAAGCTAAAGTTGATGGCTCGTACGTCGCCACCGTTTTGTTCGGCAACATACTGAGCCGACAGACATTCTTCTGGTTGCCCATAGCGCTTGGGCGTTCCTGCCGCTGATGAATACAATCGCGCTCCCGGTGCCACTCCCTGCAGCCCCTTCGCAGCGCTAATCATAATGCTGGCAACGTTCTGAGCGTGACCATCCACGTTGGCATTCATACGAGCGGGCGAATCGCGGAAGAAGACGCGCGTCAGGGGTACCGTGCGGTTGTGTGTCACCGCTTTGTCAATGCCAAACTGACCGGGACGCCCAATCTCCACTTGCCCGATCGCAATTTTGCGTCCAATTAAGTTGTAGGGCTGTATGTGTAGCCGTAGCGCATCAATGCCTGCTTCACCGATCGAGGTCGACTGCGGTGCACCACCCAATGCAGCAGTTGTGCCTAAGACGATCGCGCTTACTCCGCCACTGAACCAAACCAAGGTTCTTGGCACCTGTCGCCTCAAAACTTGCCGCCGCGCCACGAAGGTTTCTCCACAAGACTAGGGACTTGAATCACACTTTGTTAAACTAACTACATTACAGCGCCGTTAGGAGACCCCGCCAGCCATGACCCAAACGCCATCCAGTAAAAAGCCGATTGTCATTGCTCCCTCGATTCTATCAGCCGACTTCAGCCGCTTGGGTGATGAAATTCGGGCAGTTGATGCTGCCGGAGCCGATTGGATCCATGTAGACGTGATGGATGGTCGGTTTGTTCCTAATATAACGATTGGACCCTTGATTGTAGAAGCGATCCGTCCAATCACGACGAAGCCGCTTGACGTGCATCTGATGATCGTTGAACCAGAGAAGTACGTTGAAGACTTTGCCAAAGCCGGAGCTGATCATATCTATGTTCACTGCGAACATAATGCGTCGCCGCACCTACACCGCACACTGGGACAAATCAAAGAATTGGGTAAAAAAGCGGGTGTTGTTCTAAATCCCGGCAGCCCTCTAGAGCTAATCGAATATGTGCTTGAGCTTTGCGATCTAGTTCTGATCATGAGCGTTAACCCTGGCTTTGGCGGACAGAGCTTTATCCCTGGTGTCTTGCCCAAAATTCGCCAACTGCGTCAAATGTGCGATGAGCGGGGACTCGATCCCTGGATTGAAGTAGACGGTGGCTTAAAGGTAAACAACACCTGGCAAGTGCTCGAAGCAGGCGCAAACGCTATCGTTGCTGGTTCTGCGGTCTTCAATGCACCCGACTATGCTGCAGCGATCGCAGGCATCCGCAACAGCAAGCGCCCAACCCCAGAACTCGCAAAAGTCTAGAGGTAAAAGAAACCGGGTTTCTGTGCCCATAGAGAGGGGGCGATCGTTATGCGATCGCCCCCTCTTTTAATGTCTATTGCCTGTGAGGATTAGCCAAGATGGTTTCCCAAGAGACTACCTTTAGTTGGTAGGCGGCATCACAATTCTCTTCGCTAAGCCCAGACTTCTAAGGACGCTAATAGACCACCAGGTCATATCAATTTCCCACCATTTCAACCCTGCCTTTGCCACATTGGGATACGCGTGGTGGTTGTTGTGCCAGCCTTCGCCGTAGGTCAAAACCGCTGCCCACCAAAGGTTACGCGAATTATCATCAGGCTCAAACGTGCGATAGCCGCTCATGTGGCTTGCCGAGTTGATCAACCAGGTGCTGTGCCAGAGCAAGACCGCTCTGAGAAACACACCATAGATAACGAATGACCAACCGCCTAGCAGGTAAAGCACCACGCCGACGGGAATCTGGAGCATTAAGAAGTAGCGATCTAAGAAGCGGTAGAACGGATCTTTATCAATATCAGGCGCAAACTGACGATACGATTCGCGATCGAAAAAGCGGTCTTGTGGGTAGAACAACCACATCATGTGGCTCCACCAAAACCCCTTTTGCGCCGAGTAGGGATCTTTTTCGTTATCTTCGGTGTAGAGATGATGCATGCGGTGTCCAGCGACCCAGAAGGTCGGCCCACCCTGTAGCGCTAAGGCACCGATGAGCGTGATCGTCCGTTCCAGCCATTTGGGTACATGGAAACTACGATGCGTCAGCATGCGATGATAGCCCAAACAAATGCCGATGCTGCCAAAGAGCCAGTGCAAGACCAGCGTGACGCCGAGCGCTGACCAGGAGAAAAACCAGGGCGCTAGTAACGCCAGTGCATGAAACGCTCCAAAAAACACCACATTAGTCCAACTCAGCGCGAGCGGCTTCCTGCCCTCGGAGGCAGTTTGAAGAGAATTAGAAGTCATGAAAATCCTTGTCGAGATGACCGAAACAAACCAGTGTCCAATGTTGCAGCACTGGCAGGCTGACTCCCTCTATAAACTGTCTCATGTGAGTGGCGAGACACCCCGCGAGGCAATCTCTAGCAACACTCCTAGCGAAGCGATGACACCTTTAACGCGTGAGTCAACGCGTGAGTTGGCGGCTCGTCTGCCCAAGAACCCGTTACAGTAGGAGAGAATGCAAGTGTTACTTACACCTGTAGCCTAACAGCGAATTTCAGATTCTGCAAGTGTTACTTGCATTTTGCCTATGGTTACCCAACGAAACCCAACTCGACAGCGTTTAATTCATGCAGCGTTGGAGTTGTTTGCCGTTCAGGGTGTCACCGATACAACGACGCGGCAAATTGCAGAACTGGCGGAGGTGAATGAGGTCACGCTCTTTCGTCATTTTGGTAATAAACATGGGCTGTTGCTGGCAGTGATCGAAGATGCTGGTGCTTTTGCTCATCTAGGGCAAACGCTGATCCGACAGGCAAACCAGACCAGTAGCATTTACCAGGCGTTGAAAGAATATGCCACTGCCTGTTTAGCCGCTATGGATCAAGTGCCTGCAGTGGTGCGATCGGTCGTTGGTGAAGCAGGGCAGTATCCGGCGAAAAACCGAGAAGCGATCGGTCGAGGCTTTACGCAAGCCAATCGCTACGTTGCCAAATATTTTGAGACGGTGATCAAGCGAGGACAACTCAATACTCACCTCCCTGCCGAGAAACTAGCGAGTTTACTCAACGGCATGCTGTTGGGGTATGCCGTCATTGAATTTACCAGCGAGTTCCATCAACTTTGGCAAGACCGGGATGATTTTCTGGAGAATCTCGTGACCTTGTTTTTGCAGGGTGCAGTGTCACCCTCGTCAGACGTCAGCCCAGAATTTTCGGGTTTAGTGCCCTTTGAGCTTGCTACGATCGCCGAAAAAGTGGCTGATTTGCCATCACCATTAGTCCATGCCCTCCTGCAACACGCCAAGAAACTGGGACTGCAAGAGTATGCGATCGCCTATGTTCTCTTTGGTGCAGGCTTAAGTGCGGTAGAGCTTTGTCGGTTGGAACGATCGCACCACATCAACGATCCTCACCAGCAGCTTCTGCAAATTACGCAAGGAACCGTGCGTCAGGTGCCAGTGAATCAATGGATCATGGGCAAACGCTATGGCTCCTACACACGCAACCCCCTCACTCAGTGGCTCCGCAGTCGCAAAGACAATCAACTAGCCATGTTTCTAAACCAGTCTGGACAGCCCTTGTCGGCGGCTGAACTGCAGCAGCAATGGCAGGTGATCAGTGATGGTATTTTGACCCTTAGCGGACAACCACCCGCGATCGAGCAAACCCAACAAACCTGGTGTGTGGAAATGCTGATGCGAGGCATGACCCTGGCCGATCTGCGCCTTCTCATTGGCTGGGATGCGGCCAGACTGCAACCCTATGCCGATCGAGCCAGAGAAAAAGCCGCGTTGGAACAGGCCATTCGGTTGGATCAAAAAGCCTAGCGAATAGGTCTTTCTAAAGGACTTTGACAAATTCAACTTAAATGAGTGGCAGTGCATTGAGCATGCCAAGTTTTTCCAATGCATGGGCGATCGCCTCTGTGCGGCTTTGTACGCCCAATTTGTGAAAGATGCTTTCCATGTGCTTGCGGACTGTGCTTTTGCCAACACTCAGTTGAGCTGCGATCGCTTTGTTATCGTTGCCTTGCATCACCCGCACTAAAACCTCAGCTTCTCGCTGGCTCAATCCCAATAGTTCTAGCGACTCCAATAACGATAGCGTCTGTTCTTCCAACAGCAGCAGATAGCGCTCTGCCATCTGCTCAACGACCAAACGAATCGTCAACTGCTTACCATCCTGTTCGATTCGGAGCGGCAACCAGGCTTTTGGCAGGTCTGTTTTTTGAGTGAAACAATTGATTTGATGCTTGACCCATGCCCATAAATGATCTGGAAGTTGAAGAGAGCCAGTGGGTTTGGGGAAATAGGCTTCCAGCCACGCTGTGGCTTGGGGCGTGATCCACTGCACCTGCCCTTCAGTGTTCAAAATCACTAAACCAAGAGGGTTGAGGGACTGCTGAAATTGGTTCAAATCTTGTTGCAGTTGTTGATAGTGTTGAGCATTGCCATATGCCTGGGATAAGTGAGGGCGCAGGAGGTTAAGGATGAGGCGATCGCGCTCTGTAAAGCTGCGTTGAGGGCGATGCAGCGCAAACCCTACCAGAGTTACATCTGTTTGCGAAAATTCGCTCCAACTGCCCGAGTTAGCATTCGGCAAGAAAAAAACCATCTGATCTTCTATACCTTGTCAGGGAATAGAATTCACTTTTTTAAAGGATTGAAAACGTAAGGTTAATAATGACGCTAGCTCTTGTT
>NZ_PVWK01000138.1 GCF_003003795.1 Stenomitos frigidus ULC18
GAAACGATTGCGTCGTTGACCGCCTACAATTTCATTCTCGAAGCCCTATTTGGCGCAGCTTCATATTAAAACGGTATTAGTCCCTTGAGTGTGAGCGAGACGCTCACGCCTGCGAGGAAAATGTAAGTGCAAAGCACTCGCTCCGCGTTTCTTGTATGCCGCAAGGCTTTACGCACTGTAGCTGACCCATTTGCAAACGGCTGTAACTTGAAGCGATTTAAAGGCTTCCGCCAGTGCGCTCAAGACTTCGCTGCTCTTGCTACTGCTTGCCGTTGGTGCTTCATCCGCTCAAAGCTCAGCGCCCCGACCCCAAGTGTTACCAGCAGAATGCCAAAAACCTGTATCCATTGCAGTGGATTGTTAATGAGCAAAAACGCCAATAGCGCTGTCACCACGGGTCCACTAGAGGCAACAATGGAAGCCAAGGCTGCTCCCATGTAGCGCACACCAAAGTTATTGGTCAAGTAGCCAATCAAGGTTAAGCCACCGAGAAGAATACCACCTACGACAAAGCCAGCAGGTTGATCGACTTGGACATCCGTTGGCGGAAAAAAGGTCAAGATGACGCTAGACAGCACGAAGATAGTTGAGAACTGAATCAGCGTCACTGGAATCGGATGGAGCTTCTTGAAACCAAGCTGCATACAAACGAGATAGAACGCAAACGCGATACCTGACGCGATCGCAATAAATGCGCCTCCCCCGGACATGTTACTACCCGCAGACGTGATGCCTGGTAAAGCGGTAAAAATCACTCCCAGCAAAATCGTGAACATGACGAGCCAACGCAAGCGAGTAGGGCGATCGCCAAACAAAAACCACGCCAACGGCACTGTCACGATCGGATACATAAAGAGAATTGTCACTGCTGGGCCAGCGCCAATCTGCCCAATGGCGATATAGATCAGCACTTGCGATAGAAACAGAAACATCCCGCTCCCTACTACGTTAAATAAGGGGCGACGATCGGGAGCGGTCAAAAACTTCTTCAGATCTCGCCACACCGGTGGGTATAAAAACATCGCCACGGGCACCATCAGCGGCAGCACCACTAGCATCCGTAGCCAGAGGATGAGGAGCGAGTTCCCTAAACTCAGGTGAATAAAGCCACCGAGCTTCAGGCCGCCGCCCAGCCAGCCCAAAATCACACTCTCGCGCCCAATGATGCGCACGACGACATTGTGGATTGACAGAGCCGCTGTCGAGATAAGTACCAGCACCAGCCCTAATTGAAAATGAGACAGTTCTCCCCTTGGTGTAGTGGGTAAGGGAAGTGGCGCGCCCGGTGCTTCTAGCGGAATAGGACGTGCGATCAGTGGTGATTGTGGCTGAGTATAGAAATTGCTGGGCGGCGGATAGGACTGACTGGAGGGCGATGGCGATGGCAGTGATGGATGTCGCTGAGTGGTACTGCCATTTGTTGGCGGCGATGGATAGCTGCTATCGCTGGGATAAGGGCCTTCTGCGGCATACCCAGCTTCTCTAGGATAGGCATTCTCGCGAGACACGTGAGGCGCAACTGGGCGATTGGCTTCCGTTTGAAGTTGTTCTCGCAGACGATTAATCAACGCTTCTAAAATGGCTTCGCCTTGCTGCTCCAGACTTTGCATCCGGTTAAGCTGTTGTGATAGCGAACTCTGATAGCTATTCAAATCCTGCTGTAAGGCTTTGAAGGTGGTGCTGAAGGTAGAGTCCAAGGACGCCAGCAAACGATGAGCGTTATCACTGTGACCATTGGCAGCCGTCAGAGGCATACCTGGATTAGCGGGCGAGGCAGATTGCCCTTGTTGCGTACCGGCAAGCTGGTTCAGTCGCTGGATCATGAGCGCTTGCAGATGACTGGCCAACACCTGAGCCAGTTGTTTTGCCCAAAGCTGCTGTTGCGCGATTTGCTGTTGCGAGAGGGTTTCTAACTGTCGCGATTGCAGTGTCTGGTAGTAAGACTGCAACTTATCAATATCTGATATTAGCCGTAGCTTTTCGGCTTGCAAACGGGCAACATCCCGCGAAAGCTGACCAATGACGTCCTGCTGAAGGTGGGTAAGATCCTGAGTAACGGCTTGCAGGACACGTTCAACTGTCCGAGCGCTTTCTGCCCCCGTTTCTGACTGCCCATACGGTGTATTCGATCGCGTAGAACGCTCTTCAGTCATCGGAGAATCGCCTGGTTGCTCCATGAATGGTTTCCTCCAATCTGCCAATCATCAGTGTCAATACTCATTGATCACCGTATAGCGATAAGAATTCCCCATTTGCTTGTTAAACCAATGCTTCATATTCAAATCATCCGTTCTTACGTTACTCGGCATTGAGGGAAACGATGAAGCAAAGGTGAAAAAATTTAAACGAAGACAGGCAATGTAGCGCAATGATGAACATCCATGACTGCTGAGTTGACTACAAGGAAGCATATTTACGGTCAAGCACTGTCGTCAAAGTGTCCAAAAGTTTAGACCGTTCCTTCTACGCTGAAGCAAGGAGTGAAAAGCTGCCACTACGAGAAGAAAAGTTTAAGCAGTGACAGCAAGCATTCAGGCATGGACTAAAGGATAGAACGAAATTTCAAGCGATCGCTGCTTGTCTTAATGAAACGGTAGTAACCAACGACTGAGACTAAAGATTGTTGCTCCTAAGACTGCGGCTAGAGGTATCGTAATGACCCAGGCAAGCCCGATCGAGCTCAAGGTTTGTAGACGAATCGCGTTCATCGACTGCACCAAACCGATACCAACCACACCACCAACCAGCGCGTGGGAGGTCGAAACGGGCAAGCCCAGGCGCGAGGCCAACAAAATAGTAGTCGCCGTTGCGAGTTCGGCGCAAAAACCACCGCTTGGCTGTAGTGGAATAATGCCTTCCCCGATCGTGGCAATTACCTTTTCGCCCCAAACTGCCAGCCCTGCAACAATGCCGACACCACCTAGCACTAAAATCCACAGTGGCACCTGAAAGCCTTCTACGGGAACGGTGCCTGTACGGTGAATGTATACGATCGCGGCCAACGGTGCGACTGCATTCCCCACATCATTCGACCCGTGAGCAAACGCAACAAAGCAGGCACTCAAAAGTTGAAAGCGAGCCATGAGCGCTTCGACGGGGGAGGAGGGAGGAGGGAGGGGTGAGAGGTGAAGAGTGGAGGTTTGAGTTGCGGTTCCTTTCCCCCCCGCTGCCTCTAAGTCCCTCGCCTCCCCTGCTTCCACTATTCCTGACGCAGTTAAGTGACGCCAACTAAAAAAGGTTAAACCGATCGCCCCGATCGCCCCGATCACGAGCGAAATGGTGTGTGTGGGCAATCGTAACGGCGCGCCCAAGAACCGCTCCACAATGGTGGGGAGAACAAGGACGCCAAAAGAGCTCAATAGCGCCACACTGAGCCAGGGAATCCATTCTTCGAGTTGTACGATCGCGTCTGGTTCGTCAAGAATCCAGCGTTTGATTTGGCTGTAGAACAATGCCGCGATCGCCCCGCTTACAATCGGTGTGACCAGCCAGGATAGCGTGATCACTCCTAGCGATTGCCAATCAACAGCTTGGGGGCCGATCGCCACACAGGCAACGCCAGCGATCGCGCCCACTACCGCATGGGAGGACGAGACGGGCAAGCCTCTGCTGGTCGCAATGTTTAGCCAAACGCCACAAGCAAGCAGCACAGCAACCATGCCCACCAGCAATGTCTCTGGCATTTGCGCAAACGAAGCCGGGTTAATCAGTTTTGTCGCTAACGTCGTCGAGACGTCTTGCCCAAATAGTACAGCTCCCGTAAACTCCAGAACGCCTGCAATGACCAACGCCTGTCGTAAGGTTACAGCTTTCGACCCGACCGATGTGCCCATTGAGTTGGCAACGTCATTGGCACCCAGATTCCAAGCAAGGTAGAAGGCGAGCAGGCTGGCGAGGCTCAACATGAGTCAGTGCGATCGTTCACAAAGTACGAGTGCGTGCAGTACTATCCCAATACCGCACGCACTTATGCTAAGAGAAAGTGGCTACTTCAAAGCTTTCCCTTGTCAGTCAGTTGAATGTTGCTAGCAATGTAAAGCGCTAAGAGCGAATACACCCCTGCGCAAAAACACGGACAGCTAACGTTAGAATCTTAAGCCAACGCCAGCCTGAATTGAGGCGGCGGTGTTGCCTCCTTTGCGATACGCATCGAAAGCAATGACAGCATTACCAAAGATCACTGCCTGGCTATTGGGCAAAACGTAGTCGATACCTGGCTGAATGGCAAAGCTTGTTTTGTTGCCCAGCGGCGTTGTGCGATCGTCGTCCAGAGGGACTGCCGCACCCACACCCAAGTAAGCATCTGTGCGCCAATTGATCGGTAGATCGTAGGAAATGGTTGGGACGAGTGTGGTGCGTTTGCCAATTAATGCTTGTGTCCTGATCGAAACCGGCAGTTTGAGAAACTTATAGCGAGCGGCAATCACACCTGAGGTACGTTGGGGCTCTCCTCCTGCGTCACCATCGGTTAAACCAACGGCGATACCCGCCCCTACATAGCTGCCGTAGGCAGCCTGTGCCGTTGCTGACGATGGGGTCAGCATGATGCTGGCGGCAAGTGCAGCGCCACCTAACAGCATGGAGCCGCCGCGCCAGAATTGTGTTGTTTGCCGATTGGCAACGACACGCTTGAGAAGGTTCATGTGGTTACTCCTTAACACCCACCCAGCAAGGGCTTTGTTCAATGCTTAAATTTAGCCCACTTTTTCGGCATTGAATCACTTATTTACCCACTGATGGGATCATGATGGTGTTTGGAGAATGTATTTAGAATTAAGAAGCGTCGTTTACCTGACTTGGTGCTGACTGCGTTAACGCTTCAGGTTTATCGCTCCGAAGCGGCTTAAATGAGATGATTGTGCCTTCCAGCGATCGATGGCGCTGGCGTCATAAATTGCTGCGATTCCGGTTTGATGGCGTGTTATGTCATAGTAGTGCCCCCAAAAGTTTGCCTTACTTTGCTAGTTGGTCTGTATGTCAGAGATTCTTCCTCCCTCCGAACGCTATCAGCAGCTGATTGACCAGATTGTGCAGATGACCCTGAAGGGCAATATTCGTTCGAAGGAACAGGTCTATCAATTGTTAGTTGAAGGGGTCGCTGCCGGGACTGGCGAATTGTTTGAACGCGTCTTGCAGAGTCAGGTTGAGACTATACAAGTACGGTTGGATACGGAAACGGATGAGCTAAAGCAAGCAAAAGCCGCTCGTAGCCGTCGAGCCATGCAAACAATTCAAGGCGAATGGGAGCGCTGGCAGCAACTGAATCAAGCCACAGAAGCGATCGCCAGTGTCATCCAAAAAATTATTACGGCTGAATCCGCACAACGCCTCACTGCTTTTTTGCGGGCGATCGATCCAAATCAGCCTCAATGCCTTAGTACTAGCCAACTCAAACAGCTTGCAAGTGCACTCAAGCAGCAGGGCGATGCCAGTAGCGGCGACGTACAGGAAGAACTGCATCAGTTGGCAGCAGGCATTCACCAAGGGTTGACCACATGGGAACGCGTCCAAGACCATCTAGTTAGTTGGATCTATGACCAGGGGCAAACGCTTGGGTTTGCTGGTACGCCAGGACAGGGAAATCCGTGGGCTGTGTGGGCACAGCAATTGACCAATCCCCTACTGCTTCAATTGTTTCGATCACTATCGCTCAACGAACCCACCAGCGACTTCGTTGCTCACGTGTCTGCCTTCGATCGCAGTACCTGGGTTGAATTAGTCATTCTTTTGCAATACATCCAACAAGGCTTAGTGGCCTGGTTCGATCGCCTTGTCTACGATGCCAAAGTAGGTGCCAAGTTATCGATTTCCACTTTTCTGGCGTTCTCTATTCTTTGGTCACAACTGGCACGCGGGTTTGATCAGGCAACCGCACTCAACTCGTTCCATCGCAGCCAGTTTTCAGAAGGAGCCTTTCAAGTCACGCTACAGATTTTGCGATCGTTCGCTCAGCGTCCTTACTTTCCTTTGTATGGCGGCGTATTTGCCTCCTTTCCGGGCAGCCAGTTGCGGAGCGTGGTGAATTATCTCGATGAACCGCTCCGACGGGCAGAAGGCACTCAAGAAAAAGCACGCATTCTCACCTTGATCGGCTCCTCGGAACGAGCGCAAGGGCTACTCGAGCGATCAAAAGAATTTCACACGATCGCACGAGACATTGCCTCAGAAGCGGGCGATCGTCCCTGCGAAATTGCGAATCTCAACCACCTCAGCCGTACTTGCGTTGCTCAGAAAAACTACAGCGAAGCGATCAATTACAGTCAACGAGCGCTGATCCTCAGCCGTCAGTCGGGCGATCGGTTGGGTGAAGCTAACGCTCTGGTGAATTTGGGTCATGGCGAAGTCTTTCAAGCGCAACAGGTCGAGCAAGCCGAACCGGAGGTCTACGAAGCTGCCATCAGCTATTTACAGCAAGGCTTAAAACTCGCTGAGCAGTTGGGCGACCGCCAGAGTCAAGCATTTGCGTTCAACAGCTTGGGGATTGCCCATGTCGTTTTAGAGCAACCCCAGGCTGCGATCGTCTACCTGTCAGATGGATTTAAGGCCGCTCAGGTCGCTGGCGATCTCTATCTGCAAGGACTCAATCTGGCATACTTAGCAGAAGCCTACTATCGCTTGCAAGAGATGAACCGAGCAGTCTACACCGGTTGCCTGGGGATGTATCTCCTTGAAAGCATTGCTTCTCGCGATTGGCGACAGCCTGCTGGGCTCTTGACCATCCTCCAAGGGCAGATGGGCGATGCCTTTACGGCAACCTTAGCGCAACTGCGACCCGAACTGATTGCCCTGATCGGTGTCGACGGCTATGACCATCTGCCCAGCTTGATTGAGCAATACCGACAGCCTGACTAGCATCCAATCAAGTGCCACTCTAGAAACAGGTACATTTATTCGGTTATCTCCTCTGCTACTTGTAATACTGAATGTATTAAATGTGTTTCAGGTGTTGGTGGAGATGAGTCAAATGAAAGCTTTAAGACATTGGTTAGGCATCCCGATCGCTGCTGCGCTCGCGTTGGGAACTGCGTCTGTCGCACTCAGTCAAGTGGTTGCCATTACTCCTAACTCACAAACCGTTCAATTCAACGGTACATCGGGTGGCAGCAAGCAAGATAGTAAAGGTTGCGCTGGTTCGATTGCGCCGGCTCCAAATCACGTCGTTCAGATCACTGCAGACGCTAATCTGCAGTTCACGCTTCAGGCCGCTGGTGAGCCCGCCCTGCTAATCCGCAGTAGCTCTGGTCAAGACTTCTGCGTCCCAGCAGACAGCTACTCTAATGGGAAAATCACGATTCCTGGACGATGGAGTAAAGGCACTTACTCGGTGTATGTGGGCGATCGTGCTAAGGGCCAACACCCCTATACATTGTCGATCTCGCGCAGTTAAGTTACCAAGACCGATCAAAGCGACGGTAGGAACGTTGCATCTAACGTTCCTACCGTCGCTTTCGCCTTAGCGGAATACAAGCGTTATGGGCCACATTCCGCTAACAAACTAATCCTCAATGGTTTGGGCAGGCACCTCAACTGCACTCACATCAATCGTTCCGGGTGGAGTCAGCCGACTGAAGCGCCCATTTTCCACTTTCAACGCTTCACTACAGTTCGGGCAGCTAAACTCCGTCTGATTCAAACTGACAAACTCGTAATGGCATACAGGACAGTCAGACTGGATGAGGTTGCGCTTCAGCCACCAGCGCAGCCCAAAGAAGGCAATCACTGGTGTAATGAGAATCAGCCCCACCAGGATGAAAAGTGATTTGACGAGCCAACCGAGACCGATCGCACCAAGTAGCCAAATAATGGCAAAGGGTAAAAGTAGACGGCTGACTTCAGCAAAGCCAATTTGGAGATTCTTAAAGCTATCCTGGTTCACGGCAGTCTCCTGCACAACGTAGGCTTGAATACTCCCATCCTACTGAGAAAATGCCCCGGTGCCTAATGGAAGTTCCCTACACAGCTAGGGTAGGTATCCCTACTATGAGAACGCCGTTCTGTTGTTTGCGAACAATCAATGGCCTGCTTGGAAGACCCGCTCTGTTGGCTTGATTGCGTCGCTTGAAACATAAAACAACACCCATCAAATTCTCCTACAGCGAGCCGCCACAAAGAGAATTTAACAGGTGTTGAGCACAGTCAACTGGTAATGGTCTAGGGCAAGCTAATGTCCTAAAACAAACCAAGCGTGAGCGATTTATCAATTGGAAACGTTGCGCCAATACCAAGCCAGAGAGTCACCAGCGTGCCAAAAAGGAACACAGTAGTAGCGACTGGGCGGCGGAAGGGGTTTTGAAACTTGTTGACGTTTTCAATGAACGGAATCACAATCATTCCCAGTGGGACTGAAGCCATTGCAACCACACCCAAAAGCTTGTTGGGTACAGTGCGTAGGATCTGAAACACGGGATAAAGATACCATTCAGGTAAGATTTCTAGCGGAGTTGCGAAGGGATCAGCAGGCTCACCAACGGTTGCTGGATCGAGAACTGCCAGACCAACGTTCAGCGCGATCGTTCCCAGAATCACAACCGGGAAGATGTAGAGCAAATCGTTTGGCCAAGCAGGCTCACCGTAATAGTTGTGACCCATACCCTTGGCAAGTTTGGCACGCAACTGAGGATCAGATAGATCCGGTTTTTTAACCGTTGCCATAGTAGTGTTGCTCTCCTTTTTTTCTGAAGTCAGCAGGGGGTGGACGCAAAAAACGTAATCGAGTATCACCCCCATCAAAGGGTTGACCTCGAAATAGGTCAATCAAGCCTTACAAAGGACCGGAAATACCTTGCTTCCGAATCATCAGGAAGTGCAGCAACATAAAGACTGCAATCAACCACGGCAAGACGAAGGTGTGAGCACTGTAATAACGGGTCAACGTTGCCTGTCCAACGCTAGAACCGCCGCGCAACAAATCGGAAATTAGCACGCCTACGACTGGAATCGCTTCAGGCACACCAGAGACAATTTTGACTGCCCAGTAACCGATTTGATCCCAAGGGAGTGAATAGCCCGTAACACCGAATGAGACGGTAATTACAGCGAGGATAACACCTGTTACCCAGGTCAGCTCACGAGGCTTTTTGAAACCGCCCGTTAGATAAACCCGGAAGGTATGTAAAACCATCATCAGCACCATCATGCTGGCAGACCAGCGGTGAATGGAGCGGATCAACCAGCCAAAGCTGACTTCGTTCATGAGGTATTGAACGGATTCAAACGCTTCAGCAACGGTTGGTCTGTAGTAAAACGTCATTGCAAAACCAGTGGCAAACTGGATGAGGAAGCAAACCAGCGTAATGCCGCCCAGACAGTAAAAAATGTTTACGTGGGGAGGGACATACTTGCTAGAAATGTCATCGGCGAGCGCCTGAATTTCTAGCCGTTCCTCGAACCACTGGAATGCCTTCGAGTCGGTCACCTGCTTAGTGAACATGAAGCAAGAATTCCTAAAAGATGTATGGCTGTTCCTAAAAAATGTAACACAGACGTAGGCTGGATTTCACGCGCAAAGTGAATCATTCTTCTGACCCTAGCGTCTGTCGGCACTTGCATCTGCCCACTTTGTGACCAAGTGCGTCCAAGGCTTGCGATCCTTAAGCTTGCATAAACTTTTCTAAAGCAGCCATCATGAAACGGATGCAATCAATCGATCAAGACGAAGCAAAAGCAGGAGGCAGGAGAGACAGGCTATTTTGACTTTAATTCCAGCTCAGGATCGAGCCCCAATTGCACGATCGGAGTAGCCGACTTTTCGTTCCTGACGTTAAGATTAATCACTATGAGCAAACATCTCTCTTGGGCTAGACGGCTGGCGGCGGTTCTGTTAGCAATTTTGATCGCCTTGCATTGGTCAGTGCCACAGGCGCAGGCGTTGACCGAGGAGCAAAAACTGCTGGCAGAAGTTTGGCGGTTGGTCGATCGCGCGTACGTTGATGACACATTCAACCATCAAAATTGGTGGCTTGTGCGCCAAAAGGCGTTTAAGCAACCGTTAGGTGATCGCGAGCAAACCTATGCAGCAATCCAGCAAATGCTGGCAGGTTTGGACGATCCATTTACGCGGCTGCTGAAGCCTGTGCAGTATCGGAGCTTGCAAACCAATACGTCAGGAGAGCTGACGGGTGTTGGGCTGCAGATTGCATCTGATGCGGAAACGGGCAAGCTGCGTGTCATTGCGCCCATTGTGGGCTCTCCAGCGGCACTGGCAGGCATTAAACCAGCCGATACCATTGTGAAAATTGACGGTGCGCCAACGGAAACATTCACGCTTGATGAAGCGGCAGGGCGCATGCGTGGGACGATTGGTAGCCGGGTGACGCTAACCATTCAGCGCGACAAAGAAGCGTCGTTTGACCTTGAAGTAGTGCGCGATCGCATCGAGCTGAACCCGGTCTATGCTGAGCTGCGATCGGAGCCAGCTCCAGTCAACCCAGCTGCAGCAAGCACCGCTTCAGCAAGTAAAGATGCGCCTGACAAGATTGGCTACATCCGTTTGAGCCAGTTTAATGCGAATGCAACAGTTGAGCTTGCCCACGCCATCGAACGCATGGAAAAGCAGGGTGCAGACTCCTATATTCTCGACTTGCGCAATAATCCGGGGGGACTGCTGCAGGCTGGCATTGAGATTGCTCGTCTTTGGCTCAACAAGGGAACGATCGTGTACACGGTGAATCGTCAGGGTATTCAAGGTAGCTTTGAGGCGACAGAGCAGGCCTTGACAAACGATCCCCTAATTGTGTTGGTCAATCAGGGCACAGCAAGCGCTAGCGAAATTCTGGCAGGAGCACTGAAAGACAACGGTCGCGCCACTATCTTGGGTGAAAAGACCTTTGGGAAAGGGCTGATTCAATCATTGTTTGATTTGTCTGATGGTTCGGGTTTGGCTGTCACCGTAGCAAAGTATGAAACGCCCGGTCACATTGATATCAATAAACTAGGCATCAAACCAGACGTGATCGTGTCGCTTAAACCCATTACAGGCGCGCAGGTTGGCACTCCTGCCGATCGCCAGTATCAAGCCGCCGTAGAATTGTTGACCACCCATTCGATGATTGCCGGTGCTGCTTAGTACAGAGCGAACCTACCACGATCCACTGCATGGCGCGATCGCCCTAGACGGTAGCGACTCGACCGAAGCCCTGTTGATTCGCCTGATCGATACGCCTGCTTTTCAGCGACTGCGACGTGTACGGCAGTTAGGCCCAGCCAGTCTTACATTTCACGGAGCCGAAAGTTCACGGTTTACGCACTCTCTTGGGGTGGTGGCGATCGCACGTCGGGCGTTCGATCGGTTAGCCAGCGTCTATCCCCAACTCCAGCACTATCGTGCCGTGGTGCTGTGCGCTGCTCTACTGCACGATATTGGACACGGCCCTTTTAGCCATACCGGAGAAGAAGTCTTTGGCAGCAACCATGAGCATTGGACAGGTCGCATTTTGCAAGAGTCGGCACCGATTCGTGAGGCTCTAGACGCGGTTAGCCCTGATTTATTTGAGGAGATCCTTCAGGTCTATCTCAAAAAGCATCCGCTTCCGCTCGTCTGGCAGCTCGTTTCGAGTCAGCTTGATTGCGATCGCCTGGACTACTTGATGCGTGACAGCTATTTCACCGGGGCATCCTACGGCAGAATTGACCTGGATCGGATTCTGATGGCGATGCGCTATGACCCGGTGACGCAACAACTTGTGGTCGCACGCAAGGGGATGACCGCCGTTGAGCACTACCTGATCGTGCGCTATTTCATGTATGCCCAGGTTTACAACCATCCCAAAAATATTGCGGCCTGCTGGGTCTTGCAGCAAGCATTTGTACGGGCTCGTGAGCTTTTGCAGCAGGGACATCTAGACGCTGACGCAACCGTTACGGCATGGTTATCTGGGCACTGCGATCGCCTACCTCTGGATCAGTATCTCGCTGCCGATGATGGAGTGTTTACGTATCACCTGCAGCGATGGCAAGCCAGTAAGGACCCACTTTTAGCTGATCTTTGCCGACGGTTTATCGATCGTGATCTGCCCAAAACATTGGATGTCACTCACTTGCCTGAGGCTGAACGTCAAGCCCTTTTAGAGAGGGTGCATCAGTGGCTTGCAACTGCACACGGTAACGCTTCGTACTACGCAGGCTTGCAGGTGTCGCTTAGTCGTGGCTATACCCTCTACCAGCGTGGGATTAAATGCCAAACAACTAAAGGGCTACAGGAGCTGAGCGAATTATCACCCTTAGTGCAGACGTTGACAAACCCCTATGAGCGAGCCTGGTTGATCTATCCACGCTCGCTGGAGTCAGCCCTCTTGAAAACGCAATGAAGCGAAAGCACAAGCAGAATCAGTACATTCAGTGTCAGTCCAAGAAACTATAAGTCCACAAGAAACCATAACAAAGACGAGACCATCCACTTCAAGGACATATTCAAGTACAGACTTTGCGCTTTAGCGTTTGCACGTTACCGTCTGTAGATGTTCAAATGTAGGTGTAAATGTTCAAATGTAGGTGCTCAACTATCGTCTATAGAGTTTCAAAGCTAGTAACCACATTCACAACTGGGTGCCCGCAACGTGACGGTTAGCTGCAACTTAACCGTCGATCAGCAATCTACAGTAATCCACTGTGGAGGAGGCTAAGGGGCTGTAAAGAAATAACGTCATGGACTGTAGCGGTCAGCCATCAGCGGTCAGCGGTCAGCCATTAGAGAAAAGCTGATAGCTGATAGCTGATAGCTAAGCCAAAAGTATGCAGTTATTTTTTAACAAGTCCTAAGGGCGTATCATTAGGCTCTAGGTACTGTTCGGAGATACTTTTCTCAGGGCTGAAGTGTAGTCCTCTGCCCCTGCTTTGCTGTATGGGATTACAATTACAGTCCATACATTGGTCTTACAGCCCGTTGTCTGACCGTCTTAGCCCGTTTTTTCTTCCCCAGGGGCTAGACTAGCGCAAAGCCATGACCGTTTCAGGTGTTTTCTCTTTACTTTATGGTCATATGCAGGTTCCGTCAGCCAACGCGATGTGCCAACTACCCCTTACCCTAGAGCCAGGAGCGACTATCCTGGAGGCGATTCAGCGTTTGAGCCAAAGCCAGGTAGGTTGCGTTCTGGTGCTGGAACAGCAGCAATTGGTCGGTCTTTGCACAGAGCAGGACTGTTTGCGGGCGATCGCGACGGGCGTTGACCCAGAAACAACAACGATTGCAGACTTCATGACGCGATCGCCCATCACCCTTAGAGATTCTGAAGCGTTGAGCACTGCGTGGCAGGTCATGCAACACCACCGCCTTCAGCACTTGCCCGTTGTGGATCAGACTGGACAAGTGTTGGGAGTGTTGACAGAGCGTAGTTTGCTGCAAGCAGTGGATCCAGATATCTGGCTTGAAGCGCCTACTCAACCTTTGCCGTCCGGATCGTCTGCCTATGAGCGGGAGGGCATTGATCGCCGCCGCTTCTACGACCAACTGCAACTCCGAGCCCAGCGTGAAGAAGCCCTGAATCGTGTCATTCAAGCCATTCGAAATTCGCTGGATTTGGATACTGTGTTTGGCACAGCAACCGCTGAAATTGCTCAGTTGCTCCAGGCAGACCGTGCCGATATCATTCAATATTTACCAGCACGTCCTGTTTGGAAGGTTGTTTCGGATAGTCACTACCAAGTGCGGCTGACCAGTATTGCAGGTATGGAGTTTGCGGATGATGCCAATCAACCGATCTCTCAACTGAAACAACTGGAAGTGGTGCAGCTAGAAGACGTTGCCCAACATCCCGATGCAACGGTCAGTCAGTATGCTCAGTTTCTCCCAGGAACATGGCTCTTAGTACCGCTACATTTTGAGGCAAAGCTGTGGGGCTGCCTGGCACTGATTCGAGATCATCAACAGCCCTGGCAAGAAGCAGAAGTCGAACTAGCTAGAGCCGTCGTTGACCAACTGTCGATCGCAATTCAGCAGTCTCAGCTTTATCAGCAGGTGCGGCAGCTGAACGAAACCCTGGAAAACCAGGTGCAGGAACGTACGGCACAGCTTCGCAAAGCGCTTGACTATGAAGCCCTATTGAAACGCATTACTGATCGGGTGCGTGACAGCCTGGATGAACGTCACATTCTGCAAACAACGGTACAAGAATTAGCGGCTGAGCTAGACGTTTTATGCTGTGATACTGGTCTTTATGACCCCGAATGCAGCACAATCACCATCTGCTATGAGGCCATTCGGTCAGACAATTTTGCGACAGCGAAGGGGGCCGTCATTTCCTTAGAAACCCTGTCAACGATCGGCGAGCAAACACTACAGGGACAATGGATACAATTTTGTTCTCTTAGCAGTCCACTAGATGCATTCCGCGCAGTAAGCCATCGGTTTACGATTTTGAGTTGCCCTCTCATCGACAACCAGGGCATTTTAGGAGATATGTGGCTTTTCCGACCATGCGATCAGTGCTTCGACGATTCGGAGATTCGACTGGTACAGCAAGTGGCAAATCAGTGCGCGATCGCCCTCCGCCAATCGCGCCTTTATCAAGAAATTCAGGCGCAGGTAAGCAACCTGGAGCAGTTGAACTACCTTAAAGACGATTTCCTCAGTTCCGTTTCCCACGAACTGAGGACACCCATGGCAAATATTAAAATGGCGACTCAAATGCTGGAGATCCTGTTTAAGCAAATGGGGGTTTTCAACCACGAGTCAAGCCGCATTTCCCAATATTTCAAGGTGCTTCAGGATGAGTGTCAGCGTGAAATCAATCTCATTAATAATTTGTTGGATCTCTCTCGCGTCGAGTCTGGAGACGATCCCTTAACATTAACCACTAAAGATTTGCAAAGCTGGATTCCTGGCATTGCAAACGTATTTGTCGATCGCGCTAAGAGCCAACAGCAAACTCTTCTGGTGGAAGTACCGTCCCGTCTGCCGCCATTAACCACTGACTTTTCTTACCTGGAGCGCATTCTCACTGAACTGCTGCACAACGCATTCAAATACACACCACCAGGTGAAACAGTCGGTGTCTTTACAATCACGACGAGCAATCACTTGCAAATTCACGTCCGTAACACAGGTGTTGAGCTTGGCAAGAACGAGTTAGACCGTATCTTCGATAAGTTTTACCGCATTCCAAACAGCGATCCCTGGAAGCATGGTGGTACCGGCTTAGGTTTAGCGCTGGTCAAACGGCTCACTGAGCATTTGGGAGCCAGCATTCACGCTGAGAGCGAAAACGGTCAGACAACGTTCATCATTACGTTTCCGACAGAACCAATGTAGTTTGACGAAGCCAATGGAATCGGACGCTCCATAGCACGTCCCTACAGAGAGGCAACCGCTTCTACCACTTGCCGTGAGAGAAAGGGGAGAATCGCTTCGTTTTGACTATGGGCAGTGCCTTCTGTAAAAACGACTAGCAAATAAGGGCGAGCATTGGGCAATTCAATATAGGCAGCATCGTGGCGCACACGGCTCATTAGCCCTGCTTTCGACCAAAGCTGCGCGTCTAACGGTAGCCCCGCGCCGAGAAAACCAGTAACCTGATTTTCTGGATCAGCCGCCAAGTCATCGGGTTTGAGCGATCGCTGCATGAGTTGCATCATGGACTGCGATCGTGTCGCTGAGGTTGCCACACCGCCCACAATGCTATGCAGCAAGCGTGCCGTAGCGGTCGTGGTGAGCCGATTGCGGTTATCCATCAACTCGCCCAAAAAGGCCCGTTCGCGCCCATAGGCACCATCGCACCAGGTTTTTTGGTTGACATTAATAGTGTCTAGCTCCGTCCAAGCGAGCGACTGAAAGTAGCGGTTCACAATATTTCGCTGCTGCTTCCAGGTTTCGAAGGGCGCTACAGGCAGCTCAGGGCCACTTGTGGTGCCAGTCAACATGTCTACGGCCAGACTAGTCGCATCGTTGCTGGAGTCCACAATCATATCTTTCATGGCTCGCTCTAACTCAGGCGATGCTTGCACCATGCCTTGCTCCAACCATTCATGGATTGCCACCAGGTAAAACAATTTGACCACGCTGGCAGGATAGATGCTCTCAACGCCACGATAGCTAAAACCACGCGGAGAATATTGCCAGAAGGCCTCGGCACTCAAAGCACCGCCCGTATTTACCGGAGCAGGGGGATCGTATACCAACCAGGTGAGCGCCAACTGGTTGCGAGCCAAACCAGGAAACTCCGCCCAAGCTTTGTCCAGAAGGCGATCGCCCAACGCTTCCAATTGCTCGTCTTTATGAAAAAACATAGATGCTTAACCTCAGCCGTCCCAGCCTCATGAATCTCGACTCAACACTCAACACGTCCCTACCCGCTCAATCGCTCAACAAAAGGCACGATCGCCCGTACGAACTCTGTTGTCGCTTCATAGGGCAGCACATTGCGTCCAGGAAGCTTCGTGCCTTCACTGTTGGGTAAGCAAGCCAGATAGTCGTGCAACCGCTCGTCTGGGGTTTCTGTCTTCCCTTTACGACTGATGCTAGACGCCTGTTCGCCCATCGCGACCAACGTTGGCTGAGCGATCGTAGCTAGCTTAGCGGTATAGTCCTGTCGCCAGAAGCCCGCTAAAAAAGAGAACACTGCATGACGGCTGGCCAAATCAGCCGATCCCTCCTTGAGCATTGCTAACCACTCTGAATCAACGGCATCCGATGTGGCGAACAGTTGGCGAATGGAAAAAGATTGGAGGAATTGCGATCGTCTCGCATAGCGGTAGAACCCACCACCAAGCGGCGAATTGAACAGATTCCAACTGACCCGCTGTTGCCAGGCTGGGTTGGCTTTGGCAAGCAATGTGCGAGCGGGTGGGCCACTCATCACTAAGCCTCGGATCAGATCCGGTTGTCGGTGGGCGAGTTCGATCGCCACTGGTAGCAAGGCTCCCTGCACCACCAGCACAACAGGTGTTTGAATGACGGTTTGCAGAAAGTACTGCAGTTGCTTTGCCCAGTCCAACGGATAGTACGCAATCTGTGGCATGGCACTCTCGCCGCAACCGAGCAAATCGGGATTATAAATCAGGTTACGCTGCCCTGTGCGATACCACTCGTTGCAAAAGCGCTGCCAAAACGTACGCGATAGCCCTACGCCGATCGGATGAAGTAAGAGTAGCGGCACGCCGTCTGGTGAGCCATCGGGAGCTAGGCGATCGTATGCACAACGATAGTTCTGCCAGGTGTAGAACAGAGTCTGCATGCCCACTGGAATAGTCGTCGAAGGTTGAGGTTGCATACCTACTAGGATGCAACATTTTGGCGTACTTTGACGTAGCTGAAGCAGAGGCGTCACCTGTAACATCCTTACGGAGGAAAACTTACGTAGCGACTGGCTGCTGGAGTGAGCAGATTTGTCAGAACTTTACATCAAACCGGATTTGCGTAAAGCAATCATCAAATCTTACGGCAAGGCTACGTAGACAATTCAGTTTTCGCTGCTAACAAGCTAGCATCCGTCTAATCTCATCGATTCACCTGGTTCCATTTAAGAAGCCACCAAAACATTCCAGGGATTAGCATGCTTTCCATTAAAATGAGTGCCAGCAAAGCCACGGTTGGGCGTATGCGCTCGCTCAAATCCAGGCTGACTCGTAAGCTACCTTTTTCAACGATTCCAGTTGAAGTGCTAGCAGGCATTACAGTCGCTCTGGCGTTGATTCCAGAGTCGCTTGCCTTTGCCGCGATCGCCAAAGTGAACCCAATGGTAGCGCTCTACACCTCCTTCAGCATGGCGGTTGTAATTGCGCTGGCAGGCGGTCGCCCAGCCATGATCTCAGCCGCTACGGGGTCAATGGCGCTGCTGATGACAACATTAGTCGCTAAGCACGGTGTGGAGTATCTCTTTGCGGCGACGATTCTGACAGGAATCATTCAATTTTTGATTGGTCTTTTCAAGCTTGGACGCTTCTTTAGTTTCATCCCTCAAACGGTCATTTCAGGCTTTGTGAATGCTCTGGGCATCTTAATTTTTGTGGCACAGGTGCAGCAATTACCAGGAGAGTCCTGGCAGGCCTATGTCATGGTCGCCGCAACACTTGCCATTGTGTATGTCTTCCCTCGCCTGACGAAGGTTGTACCGTCGCCATTGGTGGCCATTGTGGCGATGACCATTGTCGCGATTGTCGCTCAGCTACCCATTCATCGAGTGGGTGATATTGGCGCAATCACGCGTAACCTGCCTGTCTTCCATCTGCCTAATGTCAGCTTTTCACTGGAAACGCTGGCGATTATTCTGCCCTATGCACTGACGCTGGCGATCGTGGGCTTGCTGGAATCACTGCTGACCGCTGCCCTGCTGGATGACCTGACGGATACCCGCAGTTCCAAAGACAAAGAAGTGCGGGGTCAAGGCATTGCGAACATGGTGACTGGCTTTTTGGGTGGTATGGCAGGTTGTGGCATGGTCGGTCAGTCGATCATCAACGTGCGATCAGGCGGTCGCCATCGGTTATCAACAGCCGTCGCGGGAGCCTTCCTGCTGTTTTCCATCTTTGTCCTGCGGGACCTCGTACAGCAGATTCCGATGGCAGCGTTGATTGGCGTCATGATTATGGTGTCGTTTGAAACATTTGACTTTAGCTCCCTCAAGAGTCTGCGCACCATGCCGCTAGGTGAAGTGATCATCATGCCTTTTACGGCCGCGATCGCCTTATTGACCCATGACTTAGCTCAAGGAGTGCTTGCAGGCGTGATTTTGAGTACGCTCATGTTTGGCTGGCGGCTTGCCCAAACGCGCATCACCACGTCTGTTGATCAGGATGGTACGAAGCTTTACGTGTTGTCAGGGCAACTGTTCTTTGGCTCTGCTGCTAGTTTGTTGGATCGCTTTACCTACAGCGCTGATCCGCACCGCATTGTGATTGACTTTAGCCGCTCTCACGTATGGGATCATGCAGCAGCCGTCGCGATCGCTAAAGTCGTGGCTAAATATCATCGCCTTGAAAAGCACGTATCCTTGGTGGGACTCAACCCAGACAGCGATCAAGCCATCCGTCGCGCTGGCGTACCAGAGTATGCGATCGTCCTTGATGACGATGCCAGCTTGATCGCTTAAGCGGTGCCACTTTATCGCTTCTGGCAGTAAGGGCAATAGTAAATGCGGCGACCGCCAGCAATATCTTTCACGATTTCTGTGCCACAGCGGTAGCAGGGCTTGCCATCGCGGTTGAAGACGTAAAAGCGATACTGCTGGCGACCATAGCCTTGTTGTTTGAGTTGAGCGACCATTGCCAGGTCGTTGGTAATACCTTTAGTAACATATGATCGGCGGCTGACGGCGATCGCGCCGTTCGCCAATGCTAGAATCTGTTCTGCGGTGCAATCGATGGGTCGTAGCGCCGGATTCACCTTGGCAACGAATAAAACCTCACTGCGCAGATAGTTGCCTAACCCACACAGAAAGCCTTGATCGAGCAGCAGACTGATTAACCCACGACGGTAGAAGCGTTTTTCTAAAAAGCGTGCTTGTACTTGCTCGACAGTAGTGGCGTCGTCCAGTACATCCGGCCCCAAGCGGCTGAGAAAGGGATGACTGGCGATTTGCTCATCGGTGATGACATCAATGTCTGACGCACTGTAAAGCAGGGCAGCTTGTTTTTGCGTGTGGATTGCCAGTCGCAGTTGGCGATTTGTCACGGGATAGGCATTGGCTTTTTTGATATACCACTTGCCGTAAAGCTGGTTATGGCTGTAGATATTGAGCTGATTCTGGAAGCGAATCAGCATCGCTTTGCCCTTGGCTTGCACTGCCCAAATCTGTTCTTTGGCAAGAATGTCTTCGTAAGGTTGCAGTCGTTCAAAGGCAAACGAAATGTTGATGAGCGGTTTTTGCACGATCGCGCGTGCCACAGCATCAGCGGCTTGTTTAATTTCGGGTCCTTCAGGCATGAGAGCGGTTAGAATACTATTTGGGTGGGAATCCGACACCAATTTTGATGATTCGTCTGGTGGACCGAGCACAATCTAGCGCCTGGTTCGGTAATGGTCTATTGCCCAAACTCTAGCCGCGCTTGCTCAACCAGTTCAACGGTAATCACATCCAGTTCGGCGACGCGTGCCAGGTGCTCGATTCGCTCTCTGGCTTGAGTGCGTACAAAGAACGGAATGTTCTGTAATTTTGCCTTGGCTTCCGGTGTCCATTTCGGAGGGTCTACCATAGCGAAGTCTGCCTTTGCATTGAGATCTGAAGCTGGACTTATTCTACCGGAATCTGTTATGCCACTTCGCTGTACTGGTGCTCGCCTCACGCTGGCATCGCGTCAGTTTACTAAGTTAGTGCTGTTCTATCGCCAGTTTTTGAGCCTGGAACCAGCGGTACTCATCCCCAACGTTTACGCTGAATTCCATCTACCCACGTTGAATCTAGGTATTTTTCACCCCAGAGAGATTCAAGCCCCACTCCCTACTCCCCAAGACCCCGCTGGCATGAGCCTGTGCTTAGACGTGGACGATCTGGAGGCCGCGATCGCGCATTTGACGCAACTCGGCTATCCTCCACCAGGAGAGATCATGACAGCGTCTCACGGACGAGAAATCGATGCCTATGATCCAGAGGGCAACTGGTTGATCTTGCATCAAGCCGCGCTCACCTACAATGAGGGCTAGTTCGCATCGATCGCGGCTATGGTACTCTAGGCCAACCATTCACTGACGTTGCAAGCCTGTCTCAAGCTTTCTCCAGGCGAGGGTGATGTTACGTGTAGATGCGCTCTTTGAGGGGTTAAAATTCACTGCAGAGCAAGTGTTTCAGCAAGCAGGCATCCCGTTGGATGAGCAGTAGAGCGTTATGGTTAAATTTGGGGTGATTGTCTTTCCCGGTTCCAATTGCGATCGCGACGTGGCGTATGTTACTCAATCGCTGTTACAGCAGCCCACGCGCATGGTCTGGCATGAGGAAAGTGATTTGGCTGATTTGGATGTCATCATCGTTCCCGGTGGTTTTAGCTATGGGGATTATTTGCGGTGTGGGGCGATCGCCCGCTTCTCGCCAGCCATGCAGGCAACGATCAAACATGCGGAACAGGGAAAACTTGTCCTGGGCATCTGCAACGGCTTTCAAGTGTTGACGGAAGCAGGATTATTACCAGGCGCACTGGTGCGAAATCGAGATTTGCATTTCATCTGCGATCGTGTGCCCCTACGTGTGGAACGAACCGATCTGCCCTGGACGCAGCACTATCAAAGTGGAGCGGTCATTACATTGCCGATCGCGCATGGTGAAGGCAACTACTACGCCGATGCAGACACGCTGACAGAGCTAGAAGTCAATGGGCAAATCGTGTTCCGCTACGCCACAGCCGATGGCAGCAATGATCCATCCAGCAATCCCAACGGTTCACTCAACAACATTGCTGGGATTTGTAACCGCAAAGGTAATGTTTTAGGCATGATGCCGCACCCAGAACGCGCCTCTGATTCGCTGTTGGGTGGAACAGACGGGATGCGATTGTTTGAAGGGATTTTGGCTGCGATGGGCGATCGGGTGCGTGCTTAAGCAAAGGACTGCCCAACTTGGGACGCGATCGCTTAAAAGACGTTTGAAAAAGCAAAAAAATCCCTGACATGAAGCCAGGGATTTGATCAGGGTGCATCTACCACTCCACTCTTCTGGTAATACGGATGCCATCAGGAAGATTCTTGTGATTTCTGGCGCGATCGACTCTCAAGCTGCTGGTGACGGCTAGAAACAAAAAAATCCCTGACATGAAGCCAGGGATTTGATCAGGGTGCATCTACCACTCCACTCTTCTGGTAATACGGCTGTCATCAGGAAAAATCGCAATTTTTTGAGGCAAATTGGTTCAGTAGTAGAGTGTGCTTCGACCATAGAGCCTTCAAGGGCTTTAACTTTAGAGGCAGACATCCATCTCCAGTCAAGGTTCGCTACAATTTGGATTGCTGCATATCATCCCTTGGTTAAGAATGTGAGGCTAAGAGTTGTTTTAGAGCCAAGTGACGAAGGTGGCTACACGGTCTATGTACCATCGCTGCCTGGTTGCCTTAGTGAAGGCGAAAATATTGATGACGCATTGTCTAACATTCAAGAAGCGAGCGAACTCTACCTGGAACCACTGGAAGACGAGATTACCTTTGAGGATGGCACTATTGTAAGAGAGTTGGTTTTGTGAGTAGGTTCCCAGCCTTTCTTATGTACAGATTGTTGCTGCATTAAAAAGAGACGGATGGGCAGTTGTCCGCCAACGTGGTAGCCACATTCGCTTAGAAAAAGCACTACCCAGTGAAGTTCTCAAAATCACTGTCCCTGCCGACCCGTCAAGCAATCGACGTTAGCTCATATCTTGAAGCAGGCACGTATGGATCTAGATCGTTTCCTAGATTTGTTGTGATGATTCTCACCATTTAACTCTCACCTTCCTGCTGGAGCAATTTATCTTTCGAGTCGTCCCAATAAGCGCTATACGTCCAGATTTCGCTGTTGCCCTTGGGTTCCATTGACCAGCGATAAATTGCCGCTTTGGGTTCAACACCGATTTCGATGAGCTTGGCACCCATGTAGTAATGCATCTGCTCTTTCGTGCGGGTCTTGAAGAAGTCTGGTTTGCTGGCCTCGATCGTGCGGGTAATGTGTGCCTGAGTATGCTTTGCCATTGTGTTGCTTGAATAACCGTCGTTAGTCTCAAGGATAAAAGCTTACGCGCGTTGATTCCACTGGTCGGCGGCTTCGGCGATCGCCTGATCCACTGTTTTCTGCCCCAGCATGGCAGCCTGCAAATTATCGTAGATCACTTTTTGAAGCTGTTTCACGTCCTTCATGGCTGGAATCAACACTTCTGCATCTTTCATCTGCTTAGCGCTGATGATACGGGCTTTATCTACCGGTGTAGCATCAGCGGGTGCGGTTTGAAAGTAACTGTCCTGTAAGGCTTTGACCGTAGAGGGTAGCACGTTTGCAGCTTTGGCAAAGGAAAGCTGGTTAGTGTCATTGGTGACGAAGAGCGCAAACTTGAGCGCAGCTTCAGGTACATCAGTATCTTTGGGAATGACCACATTCATGACCGCGACATTTTTCTTGCCCGTCTCGCCGGTAATCTGGGGCGCAGAGGCAGAGGCTTTGGCGATCGTCGGCGCATTTTTGGCGATCGTGTTTAGGAACTCTGCACCGGAGGCAAGGATAGCGGTTTGTCCCTGCTGATAGAGGTCGATCGCGTGGCGATGGCCCTCTGTGAGTGCTTCCTTCGGCATCAAACCGTTTGTGTACAAATCAACCCAGAACTGAAACGCTGCCTTGCCTTTAGGCGTGTTGAACGCCGCTTTGCCCTCTGCATCGACCAACTGCACACCCATCTGCACAAAGGACTCCAGCACCTCGCCGGAGTCTTCGGGTACAACCGTGGTGAAGAAAGCGTATTTACCCGTTTTAGCTTTAATTTGCTTGGCGATCGCAGCCAGTTCAGCATAAGTAGCAGGCGGCTTGCTGACACCCGCTTGCTGCAACAAGGCCGTGTTGTAAATGGCTACTCGCGTGGTTAGATACCAGGGAATGCCAAAACTTTTCTCGTTAAGCGTACTGGCTTTCCAAATATTCGGCAGATATTGCTGTCGTTCAGCCGGAGAAACCTTCTCATCCAGGAGCATCCAGGCATTACGCTGTGCCAGTTGGGAGGCAAAATCGGGATTCAGATTCACCACATCAGGAGCCGTTTTAGCCGTTACAGCCGTCAGAATTTTGCGCTGCATGTCTGCCCACGGCACATCAACCCATCGAATTTTGGTTGTCGGATTTTCTTGCTCAAACTGGGCAATGAGCTTGTTGAAATAGTCGGTGAAATCAGGCTGAAGCTGCATCGTCCAGAATTCGACTTCTTGCTTGCCTGCGGTTTGCCCATTGTTGGCATCAGGCGGTGCGCCCGTGCCACAGCTAACCAGCCAACTAAGCAAAAAGCCCAGCAGCGAGAAAATACCGACTTGTTTCCAGGTTTTTGTCCGACTCATTGCGCGTAAGTAACTGGGTGTTGTTGGATTGAAAACAGCTTCGAGGATTGCAAGGCTTCGATCGAGGATGTGTCTCGGCTACAGATTCTTTCCTTGTGCTCGTCGATCGCCTCGTTTAGTTTAGAGGATGCCGTGTGGCTCATGGGCGATCGCGACTGCAAATCGTAGCCTAATTCTCTCTTTTGGTAGACGATGATTTAACTGAAAGTGCCTATGCTCGATCCTCACACGTCATGACGTTATACATCGCTCAGACGAGAGGAATTTTATATGCGCATGCTACGCCTGACCGCTTCGCTGTCTGTTATCTGCGCTCCCCTGTTGCTGTCTGAAATGGTCTTCAGTCAATCAGTCACAGGCCAGTCATCTTATACGTCACCCGGTAGTAATTTACAGACTCCAGGCAGCAACCTACAAACTCCAGGTGTGGGTTCACAATCGCCCGGCGTCGG
Source organism: Stenomitos frigidus ULC18 (assembly GCF_003003795.1). Taxonomy (GTDB): domain Bacteria; phylum Cyanobacteriota; class Cyanobacteriia; order Leptolyngbyales; family Leptolyngbyaceae; genus Stenomitos; species Stenomitos frigidus_A. Next base: position 24,370 of record NZ_PVWK01000138.1, read on the forward strand.
TTCACAATCGCCTGGCGTTGGCTCACAGTCGCCTGGTGTCGGCTCACAGTCGCCTGGCACAGCTCAGACAACCAACGGACAGTCTACCAATACAGGGCAATCGTCGTTAGGGACGGCTGGCACAACTCAAACAATCAATGGGCAACCAGTGCAAATTTCGCCCTCAACCACTGGAACAACGGGTAGCAATCAGACATCAGGCAGCGGGCAAGCGGTAGCACCCAGCTTACCCTCTTCAACAAAAGTTCCCGGTGCTGAACAGACCTTTGTGAATGGACAATCTACGGGAACGACTCAGGTCGCCCCCCCACTCACTACTGGCGGAAGCACTCAAAGCCCTCTCAACGGTCAATCCACAGGCCCTTCAAACGGCACTCAACCCAGTAGCGTGCTCTACCCGCCTCAAATTATTCCAGGTAGCGGTGTAGCACCAACCGCTCAACCACCTGTTGGCCCCGCTACGACTAATGCAGCACCGATACAGCCTCAATCCACACCCAATACGGCTGCTACACGTACCACTCCCACGACACCACAAGTAACACAAACGCCGCTTCAAGCTGGGCAGGGAGATCTGGATGCCTCCTTACAGCAAGCGACCTGTGCCCAAAACTGGCAGCAGGCGATTCGACTGGTGAATACTGCGATCGCCGCAGCTCCTACAAGTGAAGCAGGCTATCGGGCACAGTTAGTCTCCTACCGAAGTCGGTTGCAAACACTGCAGTCCAAGGGCGTACGGGCATCCAATTGGGCGCAGCAATGTCGTAGCGGGAACCTGGCAAACGCTCCAAGACAGTAAGTTACACAACGCCTTTTTTGATGGTTTTCAGGAGTCTCTGAATCACTGGGGCATCTATGGCAGTGGGCACGAGAGTAAGATATGATTCCAAGTCGTGTTGTGCTTCAGTAGCACGATCGAGGTGGTAATAGACGATACCCCGATCGCGCAACTCTAGCGGCGTGTCGGGAAAAAGGAGCAAGAGACGATCGATCGCTGCCAAGGTTTGCTCAAGCTTGCCCTGATTGCTGTAAGTGACCTTCAAGTTTGTCAGCATGCGTGCCAGGTACTGCCGCTTGCTTACTGCTTGTAGGAACGCTGGCTTCAGCTCGACTGGGTGCCCGTAAACTTGAGCCAGTCGCTCCTCACAATCTTGCGGGAACAGGATCTCGCCTTGATGAAACGCATCAACGCAAATTTCTGCCTCGTCAATGACAGGGCGAATCAAAAAATGTCCCGGCATGTTGATGCCGACCATCGGCAGTCCGACTCGTTGGGCGATCGCAAGATACACCAGAGACAGCGTAATCGGGATGCCTGTGCGGCGATCGATCACCTCGTTGAGAAAGCTGTTGCGCGGATCGTAATAATCCGCTGTATTGCCCACAAACCCCAACTCATCGTAAAGATAGTGATTGATCGCTTGAATGATCTTAAGTGGGTAAGAGGATTGAGGCGATCGTTCCTTCACGGCTGCTGCCAGCGCATCCAGCGCCTTCACATAGGCTTCCACATCTAACTCTGGATAGTCCTCTTGAGCGAGATAAAGCGCTGCCCGTTCCAGATGTATCTGCTCATCCGGCTGCTCAACTTCGCGCTGAAAACACTGTCGCGCAAGAGACTGGCCTTTATTCACCATAATCTCGTCCCGATCCATACTCCAACGCCTGTAGCCAGCGATGGTAATAGTATTGCGGCACTGGAGAAAAGGTTTTCATCCAGGGTTTTAAAATACGCGCCAACGGGTAGAGAGCGGCATAACCCGCAAGATTGGCGTAGTGAAACAACCACTCAATGAGTGTCGGCAGCCCCACGTGCGGCAGAATCTTCAGCACCAGCTCAGGATGAGTGAGTGTTGTTTGCATCAAGGTCTGGAAAAGAGCGGGAAACTGCACCACATCCTGCAGAAAAGGTTTGAGAACAGGATCGCCCAGCGTTTCCATCGACTGAAACACAGTTGCCAGCAGTTCGTTAATCTGATTGGGGTCGATCGACTGGTTGATGCCCACACTCATCGATCGCTGAAAGAGCCATGTAACGGCTAGATTAGGCTGGTACGGCTGCAATAGCGCTAAGGCTCCACGCCTGAGTGTATCGCTCTGCAACGCTTCGTGGATACCTCCGGTGAGTCGCGCTAAGTGGCGCACCATAGCACCAAACCCACCAAAGCTAAGCGGTGATTGACCACCACTGCTATCACCAATGGGCAGAATGTAGTTCCACTGGGGCTTGAGCGGACTTTGGCGGTAGCAAGGGAAAAAGCCAAACAAGGCGCGCTTGAACTGAAGTTGCTCTAAGGACACATTCTGGTAGTCCGGCAGGAAACGGAAATAGTCATCGAAGAGCGTTTCCAGGCTAGGGCGATCGGGATGCGCATCCAAGTAGGTAAAGAGATAGGTCGTGCGCCCGTCTCTGGCAGGAAAGGCTTCCCAGAAATATTGGCACTGGTTTTGGATTGGGGTAAATGTGGCAATCAGGTCGCCCGAATCGTTGCGGGGCATCCCTTCGGCACAGGTACCGACAACCAGACACACCGCATCGGGCTTTTTACCTTGCCGCGACTGCTGCACGATCGGCGACAAGTGCCCCATCGCATCCAGCAGCAAACGCGTTTGGAAACACTGCTCTCCAGCTTTAACTGTGACCCCGTTGGGATGAACGATCGCGCCATCAAACGGTGTTTGCTCAAACAGTTGACCACCATAGGAGAGAAATTTTTGCTTCAGCCTTTCCAGCAGCACCACTGGATCAACGCCGATGTTGAGCACATCCCTGACCTGTACAGGTGGGCTACCTCGAAAGGCAATGCGAGAAGGGTTATAGGAGGTGGCAATCGCCTGCGCCAACTCTGCCTCCGTCAGCAGTGACAATTCGACAAACACCTGCAATTCTTTACGCGATATATTCCATTCCTGCTCACGCCCTCGTAGCATCCCGCGTTCAAGCAACGCCACGCGCCATCCCCGTTGGGCTAATGCGGCTCCCAGGAGGATTCCTAGCGTGCCGCCACAAATAACCACATCCCACTCAATCGCAACAAGCGTGTCACCGTTCTCCTGTACGACCGTTGGTACGGGTTCTTTGCCCTCTCTCAAGGCCTGCCATAAGCCATCAACCCGTCGCAGTCCCTCCAAAGGATTGCCGGGTAATGAGGGTAGGATTTGTGCAGTCAATGTCATGGCACAGTGCTGGTAGCGGTTATTGTCAGGTTAACGCGTCTGGGCAGGTCGCGAAGGCGATCGCGGCATTTTGACCACCAAAACCAAAGCTTAAACAAAGTGCTGTTTGAAGACTACTGGGCACAGATTGCGTAACAAAATTGAGCGCAAACTCTGGCTGCGTCAGCCCAACACAAGGTGGTAAGACCTGATGTTTCAATGCCATCAAGCAGAAGGCAGCGCCGATCGCACCCGATGCACCGATCGTATGTCCAGTCGCGCCTTTGGTGGAACTAATCGGCACATCCTTCGGGAACAGTGATTGAATCAGGTGCGCTTCATTGCGATCGTTGAGTGTAGTGGCTGTGCCGTGCGCGTGAATATAATCAATCGCATCAAACGCCAAGCCTGAACGCGTTAAGCACTGTTTGACCGCCGCGATCGCTGCCCGATTGTCCACTGCTGGTGCGCTGACATGATCAGCATCGGCCGTTAACCCAGCACCCAAAACACGACCGTAGACGTTTGCGCCTCTCCGTGCAGCCAACGTCGCCGCTTCTAAAACCAGCACTGCGCCACCTTCAGCCAGCACCAGGCCTTCACGATCGCGGTCAAAGGGATAGGCTCCCGTCTGCGCCAGGGCTCCCATTTGTGTAAAACCCGCCAGCGTAAGCGGTGTAATAGGTGCTTCTACAGCGCCTGCCAGCACTCGCTCACAGTATCCCATGCGAATTAACTCAAAGCCTTGCGCGATCGACCAGAGTCCAGTAGCACAGGCTGCCATTGGCGATTGCACCACTGCGGTGGTTTGAATCTGACGAGCAGCGGCGATCGCGGCAGCATGTGGTAGAGTGTCGAGCCAGATTAGGAGGGGTGTGGAGGGTGGGGTGTGGGGTGTGGGGTGTGGAGCCGTTCCTGTTATTTCCTTATAAAGCCGTATGCTGGCTAAGAGTTCCCATTGCGCCTGATTGCCTCGACTGGAGCCGACCACAACGCCACAATCAGTCAGCGGTGGTTGTAGACCCGCATCCTTTAGCGCCGCCGCGACGACTTGCTGAGTCAGCGCTACCAATGAGGATGGTTGAGTGGCAACAAGCGCTAAGGGGCGTGGCTCTAACTCTACGAACGGCTGCTGCCTCTGAATTCCAGATTGACCTGCCAACAAGCCTTTCCAAGTCATCTCCAGCGAACCCAATGCTGAGACTAGCCCAATGCCTGTGACAACAACATCCATAGATTGAAAGGCTGAAGTCTAAAATCTAAAGGCTACAACTTGGGGGCTGTAAAGAAATAACGTCATGGACTGTAGCGGTCAGCCATCAGCGGTCAGCGGCCAGCCCTTAGGAACAAGCATTTAATAACCTCGGCATTTGCCGGTTTTATTTAATTCACGATTCTTAGAGAAAAGCTGACCGCTGATAGCTAAGCCAAAAGTATGCAGTTATTCTTTAACAAGTCCTTGGAGCGTCCCGTTTCTTCCTTCCCTTTTAGACTTCAGCCTTTATCCTTTATCCTTTCTTTGCGTCCGTTTTCAGGTTTTCTAACCCCTTCACAACTTTCGCCGACTCAATCCGATCGCCCTGCTGAATTTTGTCAACGGTTTCCATTCCCTCTGTCACATAACCAAACACAGCGTAGTTACCATCCAAAAAATTGACATTAGCAAGCGTGATGTAGAACTGCGAAGAGGCTGAATCGGGCGGCTGCGATCGCGCCATTGCCAGCGCTCCACGCTTATGAGTCAGCTTCGGTTTCGCTGTCACACCAGCAGCATCAAGCGTTTGATGATAAACCGGGGTCTTGGCTCCCACTGGCATAATCTCAAGTGGAACATAGCGCGGCTGCCCCGTTGCTGGATCATTAAAACTACCCGTGCCCAACTGCTCTGGCGGGAAATTGGGATTTTTGCTCTGCGGATCGCCACCCTGAACAACAAAAGGCTGTGGTTCGCGCACAACTCGATGAAAAACCAGCCCGTTGTAAACACCACGCTGCACCAAATCCACAAAATTACCTGCCGTAATCGGTGCGTTCGTGCCGTCCAATTCCGCTGTAATGGTGCCCCCTTTAACCACGATCGCAACAGTTGCCTTACCCTCTAAGCGAGGGATACCGGATGGTTGAAGACTGCTTGCCGGAGTCACAGGTGCCGATGCTGTTTGCGTCGGCGAAGGGCTGGCAGCAGACGATTGAGAGTCCTGCTGGGGTAAACAGCCACCGAGCACGATCGCGCTAGTCACGACTAATAAGGCCAGCCATTGTCGCAAAGTCCTGAGCATATCAATTCACCTATCTGAACCAAAGCAGACAATTATGACACGAGAGCGTAAAGACTAGCCCTTAGCTTTAAGCCTCCTAGCCTTTAACCTTTCTCCTAAAGCCCTTCTAGAGGCACAGTCAAAAAGCGGGCAAGTTCGGCGCCCTCATTCTCTAGCTGAGAAAGCGACATGGGCTGGCCAACTCGGGTTAATGGCACATCACGTTTGCTTTTGACACGCAGCGAGAGGGTTCGTTTAGGATTCAGCCCTTCTCTTAAATCCACCTTAACTGCCTGCACATCATCGATTTTGCAGACCAACTCAATTTTGCGATTTTTCCCTGGAAAGCCCCAGCGAAAGATGGTCACTTTGCCCTTACCCTTGTCAAATTCGTTGTAGCCACCGCCAACATCCCAGACGATAGTCAACCATAGGTACAGGCTAAAAAGGGTTCCAGCTAGCCCGTAGAAACCCATAGCAACGCCTTGCGGGATAAACACCAGCTTAGTAGGGTCAGAAAACGGCAACAGGTTGACGTGGAGATAACTCGAAATGCCAGCCAACAAAAAACCTAGCGACCCAGTGGAGACAATCACCGCCCACCAGTAGTTGCTGAAGCGACGAGAACCAATCACCAATTGACGCAAAACGCCCGTTTCAGAAGCAGTGGTTTGTGCAGTCATAACAGAAGCCAGCAACAACAATCAGCAGATTCTCATCTTAGCGGATGTGGGCTACCGTCTCTGCTTAAGACAATGAAGAAGCAAAAGAAATGAGACAGATAAAGAAGGATGAGGAGATAAAGAAGGATGAGGAATGAGGAATGAAACAAAAGAAATGAGGCGATATTAAGTTTTATTTAATATTGTGTCGGAAATCGACAATTTATTTGCGTCAAACAACTGATATTTTAAAGAAATCGATAATATCAGGCTCTCTAAGAGTACAATTACCTAGATTCTTTGCGTGAATCTATCATAAAAGTGCTCATTCGGGGTCGATCGTGCGTCAACCTGAAGCCATTGACTGCCCGATTGTCAAGTAGGTGTGGCGATCAAGAGGTGGGCTTAGGATTGCTGAGACTGTACGTGTAGGTTTGTAAAATTTCTGATTTCTCCTATTATGTATAGACATATGAATCCGTCCACTCTCTAGAACGCTTGCGATAGAGGGTCTGCACTTTTAGTAACGCTAGAGGATTTAACCTTATGACCATAGCTGTCGGGCGTGCGCCAGCAAGTCGGGGAGCGTTTGACGTTCTCGACGATTGGCTGAAGCGCGATC
>NZ_PVWK01000137.1 GCF_003003795.1 Stenomitos frigidus ULC18
GATCGCGCTTCAGCCAATCGTCGAGAACGTCAAACGCTCCCCGACTTGCTGGCGCACGCCCGACAGCTATGGTCATAGCGCAAGCTCCAATGAAAGAATGAGGACTAAATGGTTTAGAGCCTTGCTCACGCTGCAGGTTTGTTTAACTAAAAATGAGAAACAGCATCTGAATTGTGAGCAAAGATTTACGTTTCTTTACCATCCTTAAATTATACGGATAACCCCCCAGATTTGCCAGGTGAATTGTTAACACAACTTAAAGTTATAAGAGAGGCCGATCCAGTCTGTGAGCGATGCCGTTTGTGAGAATAGATATAATTCCTTAATAGTTCGGGTGCATTTGCTTCCGGCATCCTTGAGATCAGTTCAACGATCTAATGTTATGAAACCAACTAAGCAGCGGGCGATCGCAACGCCCCAGATTGATCCCTCTCTCACGTTGGGTGAGTTTGCGCATAGGGTAATAGGTGAGCAGTATCAGGCGGTTGTGAAACAAGAAAAGAAAGTCATCGCCGACAAAAATCCAGAGCATCTCCACGACATGCGGGTGGGTACTCGTCGGTTGCGTACCGCGCTTCAGGTATTCGATCGGGCGATCGCCATCCCCAAAGCGGCAACAGCAAAGCGGGTTGGCTCACTTTCTAGAGTGCTGGGCACACTGCGCGATCTGGATGTGCAGACGGCAGATCTCAAGGAGCGTTACCGCCCCAACCTTGCTGAAACGGAGCAGCGATCGCTGGATGAGGTTATTGCCGGACTCAATAAAGAGCGGCGTGTAGCCTTTGCAGATGTCGAGGATGCCTTGACGCGATCGCGCTATCAGCACTTAAAAATTGATTACGAAGCCTGGCTGAGCCATCCCCGCTACACACTGCTGGCAACCCAACGCTTACTACCACTGATTCCAGATTTGTTGAGCCCGCTGCTTTCGACGCTACTCTTGCATCCGGGCTGGCTTGTGCAGGCAGATGCGTCTGATGCTGCCAGTGAAGACCTGCATGATCTTCGTAAAGCCTGTAAGCACGTTCGCTATCAAGCCGAGTTTTTTGTGCCGTTTTATAGCGAAGCGTTTCAAGACTGGATTAAAGAGATCAAAACAATCCAATCCAAGCTAGGGACGTTGCACGATAGCCAGGTCTTGCAAACGCTACTGGCGAAGTATTTACCGAAGCACTCCAAATTGTGTGATCTGGAGGCAGCCGTGAAGCAAACTCAGACAGAAGCCTTGGCACATTGGGACTCTGTGCGTGAACGATATCTGGAGCCAGCGTTTCGCCAGCACTTACATTACCTGCTGCTGGAACCCTTTGGAGCCGAGACGCCTGCTGCAAAACGCCGCTACGCGTGACGATTCATTCTCACCACCTTGCTGCCATCCTGCCTGTGACGGGTGCGATCGCCACAGCCTCCAGCACTGAGTTACTGCGTTTGTTAAGAGAAGCCGTTCAGCAAGCCGGACTGGACGCAGTGGGAGATCTTGCCACAACCTTTGAACCTCAGGGCGTTTCAGTCGTTTTGATCCTGAAAGAATCTCACGTCGCCCTACATGTTTGGCCGGAATGTAACAAAGTCTCTGTAGACATCCATGTCTGCGACTATCATCAGAACAACCTCCCCAAGGCGGAGAACCTTGCCGAACGGTTGACGTTGATGTTGACTGGGAGAAGGGATCGATCGGGCTGGAGTTATTTGGGGTTGAAGGGATAAAGGATGAAGGATAAAAGATAAAGGATGAGGAAGAAAGGATAAAGGATGAAGGATGAAGAATAAAGGATGAAGAATAAAAGATATAAAGATAAAAAATAAAAAATAAAAGTTTTGAGTTTTAAGACAGGGATGAGGGATGGAGCTTACTTCCGCTTTGTGGTGGGATAAAAGTTTTGAGTTTTGCCTTCAGCCTTTCCCCTTTAGCCTTTCCCCTTTAGCCTTTCCCCTCGCCTCCCCATTCCCCCTAATGTCTACTTTTACTGAAGCTCAACTCCGTCAACTGCGAACAAACGATCGCCTGAAATACCACGGTGTTGAGTGGCGGGTCAACGACTACAGTACCTACACCGACGACAACGGTTATGAAACTGAGGAATGGTTGCTGAAGTCGCTGACAGGAAAGGAGTATTACCTGCTGCGGGAGATTGATCCAGCCAACCCGGATGGGCCAGTGCATTGGTTTCTGGCGGAAACTGTGCGGAATCCGGCGCTGTATGAACCAGAGTCAGCCAGAGATTTGACAATGACTCTGGCGGCAGACATGCGATCGCACCGTGAGCCGTATCCAACGCTGAGGATGTATAACCGCACTTACGAGTTTGAGTCACAGACGCAGGGTAATTATGAATCCGATGGTGAGTCGCGCATCCGCACAACCTGGGACTACTGGGATGCACCCTACCTATGGAACCTGGCGCTGGAGGCATGGCCGAACAATAAGCTCGTGGTGTATTCCACCCGCGAAGTCCAGCCGGAGGATTTCACTGATGTTCAACAGGGTGCTGTGGTTCAACAGGGAGTTGGCTTTGCCAGTTCTTTTAACACGTCAGTCACTTCAACGGGTATCTCCGCCGATCGTGCCAAAGAATATGTGATCGCCTGGGGCATGGTGATTGTTGGTTTCCTGCTCATGATGTTTGGTATTTGACCGCCCATGCCTACTTCGCTTTTCATTGAACATGCCGCCAACGGTCTTGCGTTCTATCTCAATGGAGATTTGCAGTTTGATACGGCAGACGAAGCGATTTATCACGAGCATTTGGTTGTGCCCGCGATCGCCCTGGCCGCACAGCGTTTTCCTGATACTCCCCTACGGGTACTAATCTGTGGCGGCGGTGATGGCTTGGCCGCGCGGGATGCGCTGCGCTTTCCTCAGGTTAGCGAGGTTGTTCTGGTTGATTACAGTGCAGCGGTGCTGGAACTGGGCAGAACCGTTTTCAAGCCGTATAACCAGGGCAGTTTGACGGGTGAATCCAGGTCAACGTTGGGAGCCGATCGGGTCTCGGTTCACACCCAGGAGGCTTTTGCCTTCGTCACTGCGTTACCCGATGCCTGCTTTCATGCTGTTATTTGCGACTTTACCTTCCCGACCGCGCTCGAAGACACGCAAGTTTATAGCCGCGAATGGTTTGAGCAAGTGGCACGGGTGCTGGTAAGCGGTGGCGTGATGAGTACAAATGGGGTATCGATCGAACGACGCACGCTGGGCTTTTGGTGTTTGTATCAAACGGTGCGATCGGCAACATTGGATGCCAAACCGATGCAAGTGGGTATTCCGTCCTTTCGGCGGCAGGGGTATGGCGATTGGGGCTTTTTGCTGGCATCTAAGGGGGCGATCGATCGCTCAGAACTGGAAGCGCTGGTCTTTCCTGACAACCTGCAAGCGCTTTCCAACGACTGGATTAAGGTGTTTCATATTCGCCGGGAGATGGCTGAACTGCGCCAAACGGTTCCTCTTCACACGCTGGCATCTCCCTGCCTGCTCTATTATTTACTCAATCCAGGTGCTGTTACTGAACCGTCAAAGGTGCTGGAGTCTATAGACTTCCTAGATTTGCAGGAGACGGAAACTTACTTCGTCGAAACCCCAAATTTGCTCGAACTGGATGCGATCGTTCACGTCTGGCTAGAGCAGCTACGTCAACCCGATCGGACGCGACTTCCTAACCCACTGCTGCCAGCGCAACACCACTACCACACGCCCAAAATGACTGAGGAAGGCTTGGGGTATGCTCGATCGCTGCTTGGGCAAATTGAGAGCGATCGACTGTTAACAGCTTTGCTGGAGCGGGCAAAGGAATTGCCACCCAAACTTGCGCAAGACCTCTGGCAGTTGAAAGAAAAACTGCGATCGGGACAACCGTTTACCTATGTTTCTGAGCACACCAACGAGCTTATGATCATGCTGATGGTGACGCTCTTGATGGCAAACACAACCACCCCTGATGCTGTCTTTGCCAAAGGATCGTACTCTAGTGGCGGCTCAAGCTATGGCTCTTCTGGCGACGATGAGAATTTCGGCTGGCTGGGCTTCTGGACGATGGTGATTGGGGGCGTGTGGCTCTGGAACCTCTCGAAGCGGCGCGATGATCAATGATGGCTCAAACTTCGATGCAAGCTTCGACTCGTGAAGGCAGACTGGTATTACGGCAACTGGACGACTGCGATCGAGCCTGCTGGGATACGCTGCTGCAAGACAGCCCCACTGGATGTTTTATGCAATCCTGGGCATGGTCAGAGTTCAAGGCGCTGGAAGGCTATCAGGTGTTTCGCTACGGCGTTTTTGTGGAGCATCAAGCGGCTGAGAATCAATTGGTCGGCGGCAGTATCTTCTATTTTTACCCGCGTCCCCACACAGCCAATTTACTGTCGGCTCCCGGTGCACCGTTTGTGTTGCCAGGGTTTGAAGCGATCGCGATGCCGTTACTGCTGCTGCAAGCCGAAACGTTAGCAGCAGCACTGGGCGCGATCGCGCTTCGGATCGAACCTCTACTCACCGAAAAACCCGCCTTTCTCCAAGGCTTTGTCCGTGCTCCAATGGACATGCTGCCTTCAGAAACCCTGCTAATTGACCTACGCCCAACGGATACCGAACGGCTGGCAGCCATGAAACCCAAGGGTCGTTACAATCTGCGGTTGAGTCAGCGTCATGGTGTGACCACTCAGTTCACTACGGATTCCCAAATGATCCCGATCTTCTACGATTTGTTCTGGGAAACGGTGGCACGGCAGCAGTTTTTTGGTGAACCCTACGGGTTTTTCATCAACCTATGCCAAACGCTATTTGCAGCCAATCTCGCAGAAATCGGGCTGGCAACCTGGCAGGGCGAAGTGCTATCGGCAATCCTGGTGGTGTATTGGGGCGATCGGGCAACTTACCTCTACGGCGGTCGTAGCCCAAGCCATGCCCACGTCATGCCCAATTATGTCCTCCACTGGGCCGCCATGCAACGCGCTAAAGCTAAAGGCTGCACACTCTATGACTTCTACGGCTACACCCAAGACCCGACTCATCCCTACGCCAAGTTCTCTCAATTCAAACGCCAGTTCGGCGGCACGCGTGTAACGACGATCGGCGCTCACGACTTCTTCTTCTACGATCGTCTCGCTGACACGTTGATTGGGCTGCTGCAAAGAAGTGACGTGAGAGGTGAGAGGTGAGAGGAGTCAGATTAACTTATCCCTCTCTTCGTCTCAAAACTCTCTAGCTTGTCAGCGCTACTCAAAACTCAAAACTCTCTAGTCTGTCGGCGCAGAGCGCTACTCAAAACTCAAAACTCAAAACCTCCCTCCCATGCCCGAACTCCTCCGCCCCATCGGTATTACTGTTCTCGACATCGCGATCGGCTTCGCTATTTTCTGGCTGGGGCAGTTGGCGTATCAGACTCTGTTCCGGCGGATGGAGCTGAATCTAGAACTCTTTGTGCGGGACAATCCTGCAGTGGCGATCGCTTTAGTCGGTTATTACTTTGGTATCGTGATCGCTTTGGCGGGAGTGTTGGATAAGAGTGGGGCGAACTGGCAGGAGCGATCGCTCAATTTAGCCAGCTATGGGGCGGGCGTGATTGTCTTGATGTTGCTGGGAGCCTGGGTGGGCGATCGGCTGATCATGCAGCGGTGTGATGGCGCACGGGAGATTTTGGCAGAGCAGAATGTGGGGGCTGGGGCTGTGGAAGCGGGTCTTCACATTGCGAATGGGCTGATTCTTAGCACAGCGTTGGGCGGACAGGGGGGCACCTACATTGTCGGTATTGTCTGTTGGGTGGTTGGGTTGGCGGTGCTGGTGCTGGTCAGTTCGCTTTACCCGCGAGTCGCTCACTACAATGTGTTTCGCGAAATCTGTAAGCGCAACAATCCAGCGGCAGGGGTGGCGTTGGCAGGGCTGTTGGTTGGCACAGGCAACATTGTGCGGATTGCCTTCGCGCCGGAGTTTCAGACCTGGCAGCAGAGTGTGCCGCAATATGGTTTGGTGCTGGGCTTGTCGCTGATTGCCCTGGCGGTGATTCGCTGGATTGCCGATTGGGTGCTGGTGCCTGGCGTGAAGATCTCGGATGAGATTGTGAATCAAGCCATCCCAAATCTCGGTGCAGGGCTGATCGAAGCCTTTGCCTACATCGGTGGCTCCTTTCTCATCGCCTGGAGCTTATAAAAGCTCAGTGTTGCAGTCATTTGCAGGGAGTTGCAGTCATTTGCAGGGGCGGGTTTAGCAGAGCTGTTCGCTGGTTTGCTATGACTCTAAGAACGAAACCCACCCCTACAGGCCTCTGCCATGCCCCGCCCTGCACTGAAAGTGCGGGCTAACAGAACAAAGTCCTCTCAAGAGGACTGCAAAAATCTTTCAACCCGTTGAAACGGGTTGATTCCGTTAGCCCGGATTTTCAATCACGGGCGGGTGAGCCAGCTTTTCAGGGCTTCTGTCCGTCAATCAGGCTCTCAGCGCTAAATTTCTAAGCTGACTGCTGACCGCTGTTAGCTGACCGCTCTTCCCAACATGGCCTACATCAACCCGGCTGATTCATACAAGCGCTTCAGCACAGCGAGAATTTTGTCACCATACTGTGGATCGGCTGCCCAGCGTCCATTGAGCTGCCCGACGAGCGGGGCAACGCCACGAGCAACGAAGTTAAAGCGTGGATCGACGACTGCCTGTACCAGGGGTTCTGTGTTGGCGTAGGCTTTCAGGTGCTGAATTTGTGCCCGAACGCCAAGCCGAGCGCTGGAAAAAGACGCTCCCTGCGAATCGCCCGTATCTGTCCCCAACCCGCCAAAGTTGTTTTGCTCTGGCTTTACGGCACCGCTAAAGCGTAGAAAATCGGTTTCCAGGCACATTTGTGAGAAGGCGATATCATAGTTGATGCCTTCAATGCTGCCTTCTTCACGGTACAGTTTGGCTATGTCGGGATACTTGGTCAAAGCAGCTTCGTTGTTTGCCTTGAGGAACATCAACAGTTGGACTTCTGAGGTGCGTCCCTGTCCGGCAATCTTGTCGAACTGACCAGGACAAATCTGCAAGTTTGACTTGAGAGACACTGTACGTTTAGCTTCGTCCCAGGTGACTGAAATATGCCGATCGCGCAAATCAACCGCTCGCACGTACACAATATTGCGATAGGTGATGCGACGCACATTGGGGTCAGTGGACACATCGACTCCCAGGCGATCGACCAAGTCAATGGGCACGTAGGCATTGCCGCTGACCACGATGCCTTGTTCGGCGTAAATTTGACCGTTGATATTAATGTTGCAGGGTGGATAGGTGCCTGGGCCAGGTGTGGGAGTGGGTGTGGGAGTAGGCGTCGGGTTGGGCGGCGACACCGACTGACTCCAGCTTGCCAGCCCATCGACAAGACCCAAGGCGACATTGCGACGCTGATTTTGGATGATGAAGCGATCGTCTGGGTTGGACAGTACTGCCACTTCCATCAAAAGGGCTGGGACGACCAACTGGCGACAAAAGGCAAGGCTACCCAGCCCGGTTGCGGTGTCGGGTCGGGTGCCCCGGTTGGGAAGCGTGGGCACTCGACGGAGCAGCGCCAGGAGTAAGGTTTCAGCCTGTGCTTTGCGTTGATTGTTGTTGGCGATGTAAAATACGGCTGACCCACGGACAGACGGGTTAGAAAAGGCGTCGGTATGAATTTCGAGGGCGATATCGCCAGTGCGGGAGCGGGCGTTAATCCAATCCAGCGTTTGGATGGCGCTCAGGTCATCGGGGACGGACAGGATTTCAAAACCGCGCGATCGCAGTTCTGTCACAATCAGATCGCGTGTCAAGATCATCTCTCTGGCTTCGGTAGTGCCGCCGATGACCGCACCTGGATCGGTGACGCCGTTTTCTTGCCCACCATGCGCTGCTGAAATAAAGATTCGTCCCATCTGACCCTGTTTCCCTTCACGCGTCACGTAGCGATGTTAACTCGCCTGAGAATGTACTGCCCATGTTGTACATCATGGGAGCGGGTTGGGAGAAAAAATCTGAAAGTGGGGTGTGGGGTGGAAGAAGTAGGTAAAAGACACTCGTGCGCCTTTCCGTATCAGATCGCGGTGCCACCCTAACTCCCGCTCGACTAAGCGCTGTCCGCCGCGCCCTCATTGCGCCACCGTTTGAGCCATGAACCGCCGACGCTCATGACGTTTAAGACGGTCGGCGGTCTCTTGCAGTAAGCGCTTCAGAGAGTCCGTGAGTTCCAACATGGCTCAGTGCTCAGCGATTGACGACTCCTCAGGTTACTCCACTAACCTGGAATTATTTGTTTTTTGGAAGTCCCTTAGTCTTCCACATACCAGACCGGCTGCCACCCTTGACGACCGCTCAAAGCGCTCTGGAACGCCTTTTGCTGGAGCTGTTACATAATGCCTGCAAATACACTCCCCCCGGGGAAACGATCACGCTGGCGGCACACGCTACCGCTATAGACTTGGTGCTGAGCGTCAGCAATACGGGGGTCAAAATTCCCACCACCGAATAGGAGCGCATTTTCGACAAGTTCTACCGAATCCCGAACAGCGATCCCTGGAAGCACGGCGGCACTGGACTGAGGTTAGCTTTGGTGAAAAAGCTCGACGCACAGTTGGGCGGGCAGATTCATGTGACTAGTGGCGGTGGTCAAACCACCTTTAGTTTGGAATTTGCGCTGCTGTGACTTTGGCAGCGCCGGGAGAGCTAGCCAGTGTGCAAAGCCAGGAAGCTAAAAGGGTGTCCGTTGCATCGTCAAGCGACCGACGAAACGGCAGCCCTGAAGCCCAAAACCACGGTTGCTTTTGACTTTGGGCGACTGTCGTTTGGACCCGAAATGGCAGTGCATCTCTATGGCACCCCTGGACAGTCCCGCTTTGACTTTATGTGGGACATTCTGATTCAAAAAGCGCATGCTTACATTCTTTTAGTGACAGCGCACCGACCGAGTGAATTTATTGATGCCCGTCGGATTCGTGCGTTTATGTGCCACCGATCGCAGGCACCGATGATCATTGGTCTGACCCATACCGATAGCCCCGATGCCTGGGATCTTGAAAATGCGGCGATTGCACTGGGCTACCTCAGCGCCAACAGGCGACCCCCGATCGTTGCCGTCCATCCCACTGCGTCCGCCTCTGTCGCACAAGCCGTCATGACCCTGGTGCAACACTCGCTGCAAGGTTGCCTGGTTTAGCGAACCGCTCTCTACCCATTGTCTGTCCGCACGCAACATTTAAGACTGGAAGGAAAAATAGTATGGCAGTGACTGGCTATCTGTCAGAGTTCTCGGTGGCGGAAATCTTCAATTTTTTGCACCATGGTAGCAAAACAGGCTTACTCACCATCTGTACATTGTTAGAGACTGAGGATGAGGAGCGCGAGAACCACTACATCTGGTTCAGCCAGGGACGCGTTCTGGCCGCAGCCAATCAACTCGATCAACATGGTTTAGCGTACATGATTGGTCAACGCGGCTGGTTGGGTGAACATACCGCTTTGCGCGTCGCCCAGACGTGTGCTGCCACCACACCCATCGGTTTGAGCCTCAAGTCACAAGGGTTGTTAACGGTCGAGCAACTGAAGCTGCTGTTTTATACCCAGGTAATGCGGCAGGTCTGTCGTTTGTTTGCGCTCAAAGATGGCTGGTTTCAATTTGACGGCAAAGCACCCTTACCGTTTGCCGAAATGACTGGCTTAAATGCGCCTCCCCCGGAAGTGACTCTGACAACCTTGCGGGTACTCAAGGATTGGAGTGCGCTTGTGAGCAGGCTACCAGAACCAACTTCGACCATCATGAGCGTGATCACCGGCAAACCTCAACTGCGGCTAGACCAGGCTGAGTGGCGCCTCTGGGAGTTTGCCAACGGCACCCTCTCTTTGCAAACGATCGCGCAACAATTGCAATTACCAGTAGAGAAAGTGCAGCAGATCGCCTTTCGGTTGGTGACAGCAGGCTTAGTGGAAGAAGTCCCCTTAGCTATGGCGATGCCAGCAGCGCCCACGGCAGAACTACCGCCAATGGCGCTCAAGGCAGAACCACTGCCCATAGAGGCGACTGCGACGGAAGCAACACCTGTCAGTCAATCGTTTCTGCACCATTTAGTGGGTTTCCTCAAAGGCAAGGTTTAACGACATGCCGCACAGTGAGAAAGACAACCAATGACAGCCTCGCCTTGGTAGGAGGCCGAGTCGTAACGGATGTTGTCACGCCTCACCACGATCGGCACGCAATGCCTGTGGCGTACAGGGTAAAGACACGGTGAAGGTGGTACCCACACCCACCTCACTGATGAGGTCAATCTGCCCTTGATGGATCTCCACGCACCGCTTCACGATCGCCAACCCCAAGCCTGTGCCTTGTATGGATTGAGTATTGGAGGCTCGAAAGAAGGAATCGAACAGTTGAGTCTGCTCCGACTGAGAAATGCCAAGGCCCTGATCCTCCACCCGAAGGCTCACCGTCTGTCCGTCCTCGCTGTAGCTGTAATCGAGGTGAATATTGCCCCCGGCTGGTGAATACTTGATCGCATTGTTCAGCAAGTTGACCAGAATCAGGCGGAGGAGATTTTCGTCTAACCAGCTTTCCGAAGCATGATCTGGATGGGTGAAGACCAGCTCATGAGCGTCTGTGAGCTGGAGGGAGCATTCTTCTAGTAAGTCCTGGCATACCTGCTGTAGATTGACGAGGGCAGGTGTAAAGTCTAAGCGTCCTGCTTCAACGCGTCCCATCAACAGCACATCTTCCATCAATTGATTCATCTGTTGGACGGAGCTTTTAATCCGCTGTACATAGCTTTTCATCTTTTCATCGAATAGACCGGCTCCGCGAAGGTCTAGCAGTTCCGCCGCCGTCCGAATCACGGCTAAAGGATTGCGAAATTCGTGAGAGACGGTTGAGACAAATTGAGATTTGAGTTGATTCAGTTCTTGTTCTTTTTCCAGGGCTTTTTGCAATAACTCGCTCTGACGATACGCACTCATATCCCAAAAGACGACAACGACTCCGCTAATCCCCTCCAATTTACGCTGTAGCGGCGAAGCACTATCGCCAATGGGCACGCGATCGCCATTCCGCTTGACTAAAGCCGTAAATTCCTTCAGCAAGGCGACTTCCTGGGTTTTTAAGACTTGAGCCACGGGATGCTCAGCCGGGAGATCGGTCACTTCATCCACCAGACACAGCACCTCAGCCGCATCTTTGCCAAAGGCTTCCGTTTCTCGCCAACCGGTTAAGGCTTCTGCCGCCGGATTCATGAAGGTCACTAAGCCCTGCTCATCGGTCGCCATGACGGCATCATGCATCGAACGCAGCAGCGTTGCTAGATACGCGCGATTGGCTCGGAGGTCTCGTTCTACCTGGTGCTTAAATAGTGCCAATTCCACCGCGACGCGCAGTTCTCCCGGACTGAAGGGTTTCACGACATAGCCCAGGGGCAGCGTATTTTTGGCTCGCTGGAGCGTGTTTTCGTCTGCATACGCCGTTAGAAAGACGATCGGCACATCCTGCTGGCTGCAAATCTGGCTGGCAGCCGTGACCCCATCCATCTCACCTTTTAGCACCACGTCCATCAACACCAGATCGGGTTGAGTGCGGTTGGCTTTGTCGATCGCGGCGGCTCCAGAGGACGCTGTATCGACCACCGTGTAGCCAAGCTGCATCAATTGGTTGGCGATCGTGCGTGCGACGATGACCTCATCTTCAACGACTAGAATTTTGGCTGACACCATTGAAGATCCTTATCATTAAAAAATATTACGCGCCGGAGGTTAAGTCAAGGTTATCACTGCACCTTACCGCTGCCAACGTTGAGTCGTGGCACTCAGATGACCGTTATCTCGCTGTTAATTGAGCTGCGATAAATGAGCCGTGAACAGAGGAGCCAGAGGAAATTGCATGTTGAACGTGGTGCCACCCTGCCGCTCAACGGTCAGACTGCCCTCTAGTTGTTCTACCACTAGATCATGCACCAGTGACAGCCCCATCGACTGGGCATATTCCCAGTGCACTGCTTCGGGTAACCCGATGCCATTATCCTGGATGATGAACTCAACCTGATTGTCGGCAGCGGGATGCAGGTGGATCTGAATGGCACCCTTGCGGTCACCTGGAAAGGCATACTTCAGGGCATTAGAAACCAGTTCGTTGACAATGAGACCACAGGGAATGGCCTGATCAATGTTTAACAGCACGGGGGCAATATCCATCTGTAAGGTGACATGACCGGGCATGATCTGATAGGACGCTAAGAGGTGACTGGACAGGCTGGGAATATAGTCTGCCATGTCAATTTCGCCAAAATCAGAGGAGGCATACAGCTTTTTGTGAATCAGCGACATGGATTCGATCCGGTGCTGGCTTTCTTGCAGAATGTTGATGGTGCTGGCATCGGTGACGCTTTGAGCCTGAAGTTGCAACAAACCAGAAATAATTTGCAAATTGTTCTTGACTCGATGGTGAATCTCTTTCAGCAGCACTTCCCGCTCGTTAAGGCTTTGTCGGAGTTGGTCTTCAGCACGAGTGCGATCGCTCACTTCCTGTTGCAAAGCACGATTGCTCGTTTCTAGCGTTTGCGCGTCGGTTGCCAATTGCTCATAGAGCTGGGCATTCTCAAGGGCGATCGCGGCCTGTGCCGTTAGGGCTTGGAGGATGACAGCCCGTTCAGGGGTAAAGGCATCGGTGGTGAGATTGTTTTCGAGATACAAAATGCCGATCAGTTTGCCATGTCCCTGGATGGGCAGACACAAAACCGACTTGGGCTGCTGCGCCTGCATGTAACGATCGTTGGCAAAGCGTGTTTCCTGGCTTGCGTCTGCCAAAATCAGCGTTTCCTGCTTTCGCGCCACGTATTGAATGAGCGAAATGGGCACTTGCGTCGTTGCTGCTAACGGAATTGACGGTTGAAGGGCGATCGCGGCTGGGTCGGCGGTGCCAGTTGCCTCTACCTGAAGTGTTTCATGGGTTGCCAGTAACAGCGTTCCAGTTTGTGCTCCGGCATTTTGCAGCACCAGGGTCAGCAGTTGCTGGAGCAGTTTTTCTACGTTCAGTTCCCCCGCTAGAGCCTGGGAGGCTTTGATGACTGTTGCCAGATCCAGCGTTTCAGAAGGGTTGCTGCTTGTCGTAGTCAGGGAAGTATGCGGATTGGTAGCGATCGCCTTCGGTACGCCCATCTGTCGAAACAACTGGGAATAGCGTTCCTCTAAAGCTTGCACTTTAGCAGTTGCGCCCCATTTCAGGTAGCCATACCGGGCCTCTTGAAAATAGGCTTTAGCGGCGATCTCCTTGTTATGTTCGAGATAAAACAGGGCTGCTCGTTCGTAGGCTAGCGCTTCTTCTTGGATGTATCCTTGCGCTTTAGCTTGGGTAATGGCGCGATCGTAAAACTCTGTGGCTTGCCAATCTTGACCCAGGACACGCGCCTTTTCTGCTTCTACTAGGTCAAAACGATGCTGGTTGTTCATGGGGGCATGGTGCGTCCAATGCTGCATTTGTTGTTGATTAGCAGCCACTTGCTCTAAATACTGCTTCTGTTGAGTCCGATTGACCTGGGAATAATGGGCAAGCAGCGTCAGGGAATGGTAAAAGTTTAAGATACCAACCTGAATGAATCCAACGGCTGCTCCCAGTTGCTCATGGGCCAGAGCTGCGTTTTGAAGTGCTAGAGTATAGTCTCCAAAGTGGTAAGTCAACAATGTCTTAGCGGTGTAGAACATGAATAGAACAGTTCCACTTTTCGCTGCAATTAGACGAGGTAATTGTTGAGTTTCATTGAAGCTTTCACCTAGCAGCAGCAGGCGATCGGAAACACCACCTTGAAAATTTTGTCCCAGTTGCCGCCAAACCTGTGAAAAATTGACAGGATTTTCTTGCTTAATTTGAGCACATAGATCAATATAAACAGCTTGTTTTTGAATGGCAAGCGTTAGGCTTTCTTCAGTAAAAAACAAATACGCACACAAGTTCGCTGCACAGTAACCGCCCCATTCAAAGTCTCCACTTTCTAAACCACTTTGTATCCCTTGTTGTAGGGGCGTAATACTATTACAGGCATGTTCTTTCCAGGTACGAATATTAGAATTGAACAGGTTATAAACCTTTGCCTTCAATTCTTTTGCATCAAATTTCTCTAATAAATCGAGTGCAATCAAGCCCGCTTGATAACCAGTCTCTAGCTGATTGAAGCCAACTAATAACAGCCCATAAAACCCATAGGCAAACGATGATAGCTTGGAATTGCCATGCTCAAGGCATAGATGAATCATGGTAATAATAATCTGTGGAAAAATCTCTGGTTTTGCCATGAATACAGGCGCACAGAGATTTTTCAAAATTTGCATTGCAGCAAGCTTATAGCGATCTGTCATTATAGGCAGATGATTTAAAGACTTCAGATCTGGTAAATCAACAATCAAGTTTGTGCTACTTTCTAAAGGAAGGAGGATAATCCCCAAGTCTTCTAATGCTTGTAGCCCAATTTCAATCACGTTGACGATCTCCAACTGAGCCATGCAGATTTGCATTTGCACTTCATAAACTTTGATGCGATCGAGTAAGTTTTTGGCCTGTTGAAGCGAGGTTGTAGTCAGCGCTATTGAACGCTCAAAATTCACATTGAGGTATTCTGCTTCTGCGGCTGCAATATGTAGCGTTAACGTCAAGTCATAGTGCTGTTGCCAGCTATCAGGTGCTAATAACTCTAGTCCAACCTGAAGATAACGTGCAGCAGCAGCATAGGCTGTGGCTGCTTTTGTCTTTTCACCTGCAACGAGGTTTAATCGAGCCAGTTCATCCCGTTCTGCTTGGGTTTTGATCAGATCTCGGCTCAAGTTCAACTGGTTAACACCATCAAGAAATCTTTGTCCCTGTTGCGCTAAGGCTCTATTTTGCAGCAATTGTTGCCCAATCTGGCGATGAATTAAACTCCGCTCTACTTCTGAATTGAGTGAATAGGCGGCTTGTTGAATCCGATCGTGGGCAAATTTGTATTCCATTCGTAAGGCATCATCTGGTTGAGCCAGGCCCAACTCAATGCGCTTGTAGCGATCGTTTAGCGGAATAATCAAACCGATATTGACCGCTTCTTTAAGCAGGGCAATTGCAGCGGCAGCATCAGGCTTCTGCAGCACGCCCGCCGAATGCAAAACAAACGTCAATGTTTGTAGATCAAACTGGTTGCCAATACAAGCCGCTCGTCGTAACCCTCCCTGAGTGGTTGACTGTAGGCGCTGGATTTTAGCGACCAGCAGCTCTACCACATTGTCTGTAATATTGCGTTGTTGAATCTCTGCGATCGACCATTTCCATTGATTGTGTTGATAGTCAAACGTCAAGAGTTGTTCAACATACAGGACTCGCAGAAATTCATTGACAAAAAAGGGATTACCATCCGTCTTTGTCAGTACCAAATCTGCCAGGGATGCAACCCCTCCTGCCGAATGATTCAGGGTATCTGCGAGTAAGTGTTGGATATCAGTCTTGTGGAGGGAGGAAAGCGCGATCGCCTCGATCGTCGTGCCTGTCTTCTGCATCGCCTCGATCGCCTGCATCAGCGGATGAGTCGCACTCACTTCGTTATCTCGGTACGCCCCAATCAAAAACAAAACCGGGACTTCTGTGGTCATCAATACCTGGATCAACTGTAGGGATGCCATATCAACCCATTGCAAGTCATCCAGAAACACCACTAACGGATGTTCGGGTTGCGCCAAAACTTGAATGAACTGCTGAAACACGCGGTTAAATCGGTTCCTGGTTTCAAGCGGCGGCAGTTCTGGCACAGGGGATTGCTGACCTAAAATCAATTCCAGTTCAGGAATCACGTCAACCATGACCTGAGCATTGGGTTCTAAAGCGACCAATAAGTCTTCTCGCCACTGGCTGAGCTGCGTTTCTGGCTCTGCTAATAGCTGCTCTACCCACCCAGAAAACGCATCAACAAAGGCGGTATAGGGAATATCTCGCTGGTATTGGTCAAACTTTCCCGCAATCAAGTATCCCCGCTGCTGGGTTATGGGTTTGTAGATCTCTTGCACCAACGACGTTTTACCAATACCGGAGTAGCCTGCAATCAGCATGAGTTCACGGGTTGAAGGCGGAGGATTTGCTTGTTTTGTTTCAGTCTTACGTCCTGTCACCCGCTCAAACGCTGCTAGCAGTGTCCCAACTTCTCGCTCTCTGCCGTAGAGCTTTTGGGGAATTTGGAAACGGTCTGAGACATCCTGCTGGGCTAGAGGAAACGCGGAGATATGGCTAGTTGCCTGTAGCTGAGTCAGGCAGGTTTCTAAATCAACCTGAAGACTACGACAACTTTGATAGCGTTCTTCTGCGGTTTTTGCTAGCAGCTTCATCACAATGTCTGAAACTGGTTTTGGGATGGCTGACGCGCGATCGCAGGGAGCAAGGGGACGTTTTGCCAGATGGCAATGCACCAGCTCCAAGGCATCATCGGCTGCAAAAGGAAATTGCTGCGTCAGCAGTTCGTATAACGTGACCCCGAGCGAATAGAAATCCGTGCGGTAGTCGAGCGATCGATTCATCCGCCCAGTCTGCTCGGGCGACATATAGGCGAGTGTGCCCTCTAAACTACTGGGACTGCTCAGGGCTGGGGTTTCGCGCGTAATGCGGCTGGCAATGCCAAAGTCGATCAGCTTGAGCTGCCCCGTCGCTGGATTCCAAACAAGATTAGAAGGATTCACGTCTTTGTGAATCACCTGCTGCTGGTGCACCTGTCCCAAAAGCTCTGCTAACCGCATCCCCAGCGTTAGCACTTCTTTGAGTGAGAGCGATCGCTCCGTGAGCCAATGCCTTAAGGACTCCCCACCAAAATCTTCGAGAAACATGACCAGGGTGTTCTGGTAGGTTTCGATGCCATAGACGTTGATCACCCCTTCCAGATTGAGCGATCGCGTGATCTCGTACTCCTGCCAATACCGTGTCAGCTCGTTCGGCGTGGGATAGTGAGGTTTCAAAACCTTAAACACCAGGGGCTGTCGGTCTTGCTCCCGGATGCCGATAAACCAGGGAATTCGCACTTTCATAGATGCAAGCAGTGATGCAGTAGCCGGGAAGAGACAGCATGGTTTGTTCGCCTTAAGCGCAAGGACGTGCTTATGCTCCTTAGCTTAGAGCACTCCGACTGGAATGCGGTGCAGCGCCTAACTGCACCCAGACTTGATAAGACTGGTCTGACGCTGTGACTAGGACTGCCCCGCTGATCTGTATCAGGTCACCAGAAAAGCTTTATTAAGTATTTACGGCTCCTTGCTGCAGCGGCATTTGAATCACAAACTCAGTGCCCACTCCCGGTGTTGAGGTGCACTTTAATTTACCGCCATGCTTTTCGGTAATAATTTGATGGCTAATGGACAGACCCATACCAGTGCCCTTACCGGCGGGTTTGGTGGTAAAGAACGGGTTGAAAACATTTTGCTGCACCGTTTCCGGCATCCCCCGTCCGTTGTCAGCGATCGCAATTTCTACCCATTCAGCCTTCAGCGCCACGAGGCGAGTGGTACGCACCGTAATCTGGTTCGGCTTGGCTGCAATTTCCTGATACGTTCGGTTCGCGTTGCTTTCCTCTAGTGCGTCGATCGCATTGGCCAGCAGATTCATCAGCACCTGATTCAGCGGTCCAGGATAGCATTCGACGAGTGGTAAAGCGTCGTAGTCCTTGATCAACTGAATCTCTGGACGATCAGAGCGGGCTTTGAGTCGATGCTGCAAGATTAACAAGGTGCTGTCAATGCCTTCGTGGAGATCGACGGCTTTGCACTCGGCTTCATCCAAACGGGAAAAGTTGCGTAAGCTCAAGACGATTTGACGAATGCGATCCGTCCCAATCTTCATGGAATCCAGCGTCTTGATCAGATCCGTCTGTAAAAAGTCCAGATCAACCGCGTCCGCTTCCGCTTGAATTTCAGGCACGGGGTTTGGATAGTGGTGCTCGTAAAGTTGAATCAGCTGTAGCAGATCTTGGGAGTACTCTCGTACGTGAGTGAGATTGCCGTAGATGAAGTTGACCGGGTTGTTGATTTCGTGGGCGACACCTGCCACCAACTGTCCCAGACTCGACATTTTCTCTGCCTGCACCAGTTGCGTCTGCGTCCGCTGTAAATCGTTCAGGGCGTGTTCCACTGCTTCGCGGGCTTCTGTAATCGCCGCAATTTGAGGCAGGCTAGTCCAGCAGGCGATCGCTACCCCCACAAACGCAACCGTCATCAGCAAGATGCTGAAGAGCGCCATATGGCTACCCATGCCGTGGCGCTCCAGTCCCGCTCTGACTAACCAGCCAATGCTGACGGCACCACAGACTAAAAGAATGAGTATCGTCACTTGCAGGGCGATCCAATCAGCTTTGGGTGTACGCAGTGGCTGGCGCTCGCGTTGTTGCCACCAGGTCAGTTGGAGCGGTGCAAAGTGTAGATGCGGTAGCCACAGTCCAGCCAGCCCAACCGCTAACGGTAGCAGTAAGCCTAGCAACAAATCCAGCCAGCCCCATGCCAACCCACCCACCACTAAAACAACCGCCTCGATGCCAAAGAAACCAAGCGATAGCCAGGGCCACCGGGTTTCTGGTCGTTTGCGGCAGACCCACAACCCCCAATGAATCGCCATCATCGACGTGAGGTAGCCTGTGCCCGTGACCATCACCACATGGGCAACATCGCCCCAGACCAGGCAGAGCAGGCTCAGCAAGAGCGTAAACAGCAAGCTGGGTACCAGTACCCCCCGACGCGAAACGGCAGTAAAGACGAGTGGCAGGTAATCATCTTTGGCCAATTGATACAAAATGCGGGGGCAGTTAGACACCGCGGTGGCAGAACTCAGGAGACAACCCGACGTAATCAAAAACGTCACCAACGCCGGGGCTAATGAACCCCAGAAGGGTTGGGCAGCAGCGGTCAGATTGAGATAAGCACTATCTTCTAAGCCTGGTCCGGTGGCCAAGCGCATGACCACCCAAGACCCAACGAAATAAACGATCGGGATGAAGCCAGCCGTCACGCTTAAACAACGGAGCGTCGCAGTAGGCTGACGGCTATCGGCAACAAACGAAGAGGCCGTCTCACAGCCATACACGGCATACACGGCAATAAAGAACCACTTCATCCAATCGATCGCGGTAATGCCTGACCAGGTCTCTGGCAGCAAACCGGGGCTGGTTGGGGCAACGCTGAGCCAGCCAATGCCCTGTAGGCAAAAGGTCACGAGAAACCCGATCGCGGGAAACACAAAGAAGGTGTGCAAAATGCCCAGTGTGCGCGTACCGCTAAACGCGACAATAAAGGGCAGCAGTGTAAAGCCAATGCGGAGCACCAGACTTGGACACGCAATGCCCAACGGCTCTAAGTTTGCCTTAATTAAGTCTGTCAGAATGATGGCATTCATCGGCGGCACCGATACCCAGCCCAACAGGTAACCGATCGCGCCATACCGAGCCACTACGGGAAAGCGCTGGAGCAGGCGCGTCGTATAGTTGGGTGTGCCGCCAGCGACGTCTGGGAAATGCGTCCCCAAACGTTTGACTTGCAGGTTCAGCAATATGCCGACGATTGTCCCAGGTACCCAAACCCAGATGGCTTGTGGTCCTAAAGCGGCGTGCATGGCAGGGGCTGTGCCAAGCCACAAAAGCAAACCGCTAAAACCAAAGCCCCAGGTTTCGAGCGATGTTAAACTGCGTGGCAGTGCTGAAACAGAAATATGTGGCTGACTCATACTGAGCATTAAGAGTGGAGCGCTATTTCTGTAAGATGCCCTCAAGTCAAACTTTTACAACAATGCCGCACCTGAGGCTCCGAACACCTGGGGCGCTTTGTGAGTGTTGGTACTGGAGCGGCGTGAAGGAGTTGGGTCAACAGCGTGCTGAAGGCAGGTAGTTCAAACCGTTGCCGGACTAAGGCCTCGATCGCGACATTGATTAAATCCACCAGATCATGTTTCGTCCGTGCCGCATTCGTCATGCTCTGGCTCATGAGCTGTCGGGCTGCCTGACCAAAAATTTGCAGGTTCAGATAGTGTCGAATGACTGTGAGATGCCGTTTGCGACTCGTCGAAGCATCATAGGCAGACAGACTATCGGTACGAAGTTTCAGGTCGGCAACCATGGCAATATGGCGGGTAATGGTTAAAGGCACAGCCGCGACCGGTACGGCATAGCCCAAGCGCTGAAAGGTCTTCAACAGCACCAGAAAGCGCCACTGCGATGGCTGGCTTTTGGTGACGCGGCTCGACAACAACAGCTCCTCTGGACTAGGTGTGTAGATGGCGGTTAATTCTTGAGCACTCAAGGTACTCTTCAACCGGGGGTAAGCGGTTTCTTGGGGACTGGGCATCCAAACTCCTCACAGACTTACAACGAGACGAAGCAAGTTGGAGAGTAGCAGACAGCCATTGATAAGTTCTACTGAAGGCGGAAAACCTATACTATAGGTGGGTTGGACTCTTTTTGGACTTTGCCATCCTCAAAAGCTCATACTACAGGCGTAATCTTGTAGGGTCTAACACCTCAAAAGCCCGGTCTCGTCGTGGCACTTCTGCCGTCCCCGCAGTGGTTGGCAGCTAAACAAAAGATGAGCAGAAGTGATCAATCGCTCTGCTCCTAAACGCTTGAGTCGCTGCTGCTGTGCATCAACGTTGAGCAAAAGCGGCAAGATCACAGTCTGAAGTTAAGCTAAGAAGAGCTTTCAGGCGATGTCGTACTTAATTGCCAGGAACGGTGTTATACCCCAAAACGCGATCGACATCAAGGCTGAGTCTGCAACAGCAAACTAAACGCTTGAGTCAGGACAGTGATTTGTGCTTCGCTTAATGGTTGAGCAAAATGCTGGTCGATCGCTGGCGCATAAACTTGCCACATCTGGTGTCGCAAGGCTAGTCCTTCTGAAGTAAGGGCGGCAAAAGCACCCCGCCGATCGCTATCACAGTGCTCTCGCTGAACGAAGCCCGCCTGTTCCATGCGATCGACTAAACGAGTCAGGTTGCTGCGCTGCAACACGAGCGCAGCGGCTAATTCATGTAAGCGTAAGCGTCGATCAGGTGCTTCTTCTAAGGCCCACAACACATCATACCAGCTGAGATTAGGCAGATTGGCTTGCTTGAGCGTCTGCTCGATTTGCTCCAGCAAAACCGCATAGGTTTTAAGAAAGAGCCGCCAAGCCGAGTTTTGAGCGGTTGTTAAAGGAACCATTGGTGACAAACCATCAATATAGTTGCAAATGCAATTAGTTTGCGCTAAATTGATTTTAGTTGCAAATGCAATTAGTTTAGCTGTAACGAGACAAGCGTAGCGCGGGTTGGGGTTTAAACCGATGGCTGTTTCTTCTTTAAAATTGGTGAGCCATACACTCTGCCCCTATGTGCAGCGAGCCGTCATTACACTGCATGAAAAGCAAATTCCTTATGAGCGGGAATATGTGGATCTCGCACAGAAGCCTGATTGGTTTCTAGCGCTTTCACCGTTGGGTAAAGTGCCGCTGCTATTGGTTGGCGACGCGGTACTGTTTGAATCGGCAGTGATCTGTGAGTATCTGGATGAAGTGACACCGGGTTCACTCCATCCGGTTGATCCGTTGCTTAAAGCGAGGCATCGCGCTTGGATCGAGTTTGGATCAAGTATTCTGAATGCGATCGCGGGTTTCTACAGTGCCCAAGATGAACCGACGTTTGTAGCCAAAGGACAGGAATTGATCCAAAAGTGGCAAACGTTAGAAGATCAACTACAGGAAGGCCCCTTTTTTAGTGGCGATCGCTTCTCTCTAGTGGATGCTGTGTATGGTCCAATTTTTCGCTATTTTGTCGTGTTTGAGCAGTATCAGGATTTTGGGTTCTTTGCAGAGACACCCAAGGTGATGGGTTGGCGAGACGCTTTGCTTAGTCGCCCATCGGTTATGGAAGCCGTGCTGCCAACCTACGCACAACTGTTGCACGAGTTCTTGCTCAAACGCCATTCTCATTTGACCCAGATCATCCAAGCCACTCTATAAGGGGTTGAGCGAGATACGTGCGATTTTTGATCGTATCGCTTGAAACGTAGACTAGATAGGCGCTTTAGCCTTTTCGCTTCTAGCCCTGATCACTGAAAGCCTTGTCTAGTAAAGATGCGGACTACTTTTGGCCTTTGTACTAATGCAAGACGACTAGTACACAGCCTAATTTCTGCTTGATTCGTCGTCTGAAACCCGCATTCTACCGTCGCCCTTCTGCTCGTCCAGCAGCTATCCGATAAAAATAGCTGTGTTGTGAGCTAAACGCTGAAAACCTTGCTCAGCATAGCTTTAGTACCCATATGATAAACTCTCGCACGTATCTCGGCTCAATGCCGTATAACGATGAGCAACACCTCGACAAGCAGATCCATGACGTCCTGGCAGAAATGGGCTTTCAGGCAGCTTTAGAGTGTTGTTTTATTGAAGTCGATGTCACAGAGATCGGCACGGAGCGCAGTTGGTAATACTTGAGCGCTCTACCCCGCTGCCGCAGGCTGATGTTAACTTTACCGAAAACGGCTGTTGGGAACGTGGAGCCTGCTTCACTGCAGCCTCTGGATTAAGGGCAAGCGTACAGTGAAGCTGCTGCCTTTGCCTAATTTACTCTCGACTTGAATGCTGCCACGATGCGACTGCGCGATCGCCTTAGCAATGGCTAACCCCAATCCGGCTCCGCCCGTATGCCGCGAGCGATCGCGGCTGACTCGATAGAAGCGATCAAACAGATGTGCCTGGTCTGCGGCCGCAATGCCAATACCCGTATCTTGCACTTGCACAAGAGCATGTTGGTCATCTTGTGCCAATGTAACAGTGACTTTTCCACCTTCAGGCGTGTATTGCAGGGCATTAGCGACCAGATTGGCAAACAGGCGCACCAGTTGGTTTTCGTCGCCAGTCACATAGAGGGGTGCTTTGGTTTGCAGTTGCGTGGTGAGTTGGAGCGGTGCGGCAATTTCTAGCACAGACAAGCTTTCGACAACATCCAGGATCAGGTCATTCAGGCAACAAGAGGGTTGCGACTTAGCCGTTTGCTGACTGGATGTTTCGGTGGAGACTTCTAACCGGGACAGTAGCAGTAAATCCTGTGTTAGTTGTACCAGGCGTTGATTTTGACGCTCGACTCCGGCTAAGGCTGCTTTGGCTTCGGCTTCAGTCAGCAGGCTCTCATCACGAGTGGATTCGACGATCGCTCGGATAGCAGCCAGGGGCGTGCGTAACTCATGAGCCGCATCAGCAGTAAATTGCTGCATCTTCTCGTAGGAGCGATAAATGGGTTTCATTGCCAGTCCGGCTAAACTCCAACTGGTAACTGCAACGAGCAGCATGGCAACGGGTAAGCCTGCCAACATGGTGACGCGCAGGAATGAAAGGTGATCATCAAACTCTTTGAGCGATCGCCCGACTTGCATATAACCCCAGGGCTGACCGCCCTCGTTTTTCAATAGCAACGAGAGTTGCTGATAGCGATCGCCCTCCTGGTCTTGCAGGGTTTGCAACAGGTGATCGGCTAACTCTACAGAGAGCCCCCTTGGCACTTGCCCAGCGGTTGCCAACAGGGTTCCTTGTTGGTCAAAAAAGCGGATGTAGTAGCCACTTTGTTGAAAAGCATTGAGGGTATGCCTTCCCAACTCCTCGGATAGTATTGAGCAGTGCTGCTTTGCGAGACAGAGATTGGGTAGAACGGTCTGAACAGAGACTTCCAGGCGACCGGGTTGCTTCAGTTTTGGCTCCAGACTGTCATGGAGGGTGCCTGAGATCGACTGGAGTTCTTGATGCACGGCATCCCAGTGGGAATGAGCCACCATCTGGTAGGTGGTGAAGCCTGTCAGACCCAGGATGCTACCCATCACCATCGCATACCAGCCAGCGAGTTGAAAGCGGGTTTGATTAAAGAGCTTATTGCGGTGCATCAGCGTCGTTAAACCGATAGCCCATGCCGTGAACGGTTTCAATGAGTTTGTCATACCCCACTTCTGCCAGTTTACGCCGCAGTAGCCGAATTTGGGCTGCCACCGCATTGCTGGTGGGTTCTGTACCAACTTCCCAGAGTTGATTGACGAGTTGTTCACTGGTCAGTACCTGCCCAGGACGCTGCATGAAGTATGCCAGGACTTGAAACTCTTTTGCCGTCAGCGAAATGGACTGCTGGCGGCTTTCTTGGTGACAAAAAACGGTGTGTTTGCCATAATCGAGCGTCAGGTTGCCGACTTGGAGTTGTTGGGGTTGAATCTGGGGCGATCGCCGATGGAGCGCGCGAATGCGTGCCAGCAGTTCTGCCATACCGAAGGGTTTGACCAAATAATCATCGGCTCCAGCATCCAGTCCGATCACCCGATCCTCAATGCGATCTTTAGCCGTCAAAATTAAGATGGGTAACGCTGCCTTCCGGTTTCTTAAGCGCTGGCACAATTCAATCCCAGACAAGCCGGGTAACATCCAATCGAAGATGACGAGGGAGTAGTGAACCCATTGCTGGTCGAGATAGTCCCAGGCTTCTGAGCCGTCTTGCACCCAATCGACCAGATACTGCTCACGCTTTAGGACGCGCTGAATCGCCGCTCCTAGATCCGGTTCATCTTCAACCAACAAAATCCGCATTGTCTTTGAAACACCCCTTAGCAGCGACGTTGAAGCGGGTCCAATCCATCCATTATGTCAGCGACGACATCTTAAGCTTGCATCTCCACAATCCCCCATCATGCCTGGATCGACACGATCGAGCACATGGCAGTGATACACCGTGTGGATGACCACGATCAACCAGCTTTAATCCATCTTGGGGTCATGGCGATAGCCCAACAGGTGACGCTGAGCCAGAGAGAGGATTAAGGATGGAAGCATGATCCACTGAAGCACCGCTAAAAAACTCATGCCCAGCAACGGTACAGCGAAAACCGGAACACCATAGGTTTGCGATACATTCACGCGATAGGTTTCGATCGCCAGCGTGATTAAAAGACCCAGGCTGGTAAACAGCAACGTTAAGCGTCGAGTGGGATGGAGTATCCAATGACGGGAGCGGGCGATCGCGCTCACAACCCAATGGCAAACTAAAATAATCACGGCATCCCCAACGCTGCAATGGGTCAAGTCACGAATCTTGTCTGCCAGCGTGTGGCTGTTGTAGAAGCTGTAGTAGGGAGCCTGCCAAACTTCGTAAACAAAGTTCAGCAGAAAGGCAAACAGAAAGAGACAGGCTTCTGGTGCTGCGACGATGTGGATCAATGGCTGAATAAACGGCTTTCTGCCCATGTTTTAGGACCTTGATGTGTCTCTGGGCAGAGTGCGCCCCCAGGGTAAAAAAGCTGGAGTGCTTTCGGCATAACGAGCATACGCTGCACCAAAGTCTTTCAACGCCTCCTGTTCTTCCTGGTCGCCTTGGGGTGAAGGTCTAGTGTTACCAGGCCTTTTGCCATTGCTGCATTTGCTTGATTTCAGCCGTCTGGCTTTTAAGGATGGACTGCGCCAGAGTACGAATTTCAGGACGCGTTTTCTGGTTCTGCACCATCTGAGCCATATGCACTGCCATCTGATGGTGGGGAATCATCTGACGGAGAAATTCTTTGTCGAAGTCTGGGGCATTCTTGAGAGCGGTCAGATCAGTCCGCATCATGCCATTCCGGGTCATCATGCCCTGTCCCATGCCTTGCTGGTTTCCCATCATGCCAGAACCACCCATCATGCCCTGTCCCGTGCCTTGTTGGCTGCCCATCATGCCTTGATTTCCCATCATGCCAGAACCATTCATCATGGCGGTGGCAGGCACCTCTTTGCCATACCAGGCTTTGTACCAACCCCGCATTTGCTGAATCTCGCGGGTCTGATCTCGCTTGATCGCGACCGCTAACGTTTTAAGCTCAGGATGTTTGGCACGGGCCAATGCCAGGTTCGCCATCTCTACCGCATCCTGATGATGGGGAATCATCATTTCGATGAAATGTTGAGCGGATGGAGCCATCATGCCGCTCTGGGGTGGCGGGGCTGGCTGATCGGCATTAGGTGACTGAGCCTGAGTGCGGTTGACTAGCAGTGTGCCTGTCAAAGCACCGATCGCTAGTAGTCCTGTAAGACTATAAAGGGGACTCTTTTTGTTCATGACTTTTTTAACCGATTCCTATTTATTTTTTGGTTATTGGTTGATCTAAAATCGAGTGATTCTAATCCTTAGAATAGGACTTTCTGCCTATAGTAAGAAGCATCTAAGGTATGATCACTATTGACTAAAATACCCCCTCTATTTTCAGGCTTTCATAGTGAGATGAAATCAGGATGAAAGACTTCAGATTAGAGAAGAGTTGTAATCTTTCTCAATGCTTTTAAGGGGCTTGTCGCGATCAAACTCAATAGACTGAGAGCGTCGTCCGGTCTTTGTCCTTAGCTTTGCAAGGGATCGTGCTTCAGCAACAGAGATTGGGCGTTGCTGAATCCTGGGATGAAGCAATCTATATGCCTCACCCTAGCCCTCTCCCAAAAGGAGAGGGAACAAGCGTTCTGGCTCCCTTCTTCCTGGGGAGAAGGGTCGGGGATGAGGGTAATTCATCCCGCAATTCAGCAACCGAGATTGCAAGTTAAGCCAATTTCACTCGGCGTAGAGTCATCGCGTTAATGGAGACAATGACAGTAGACAAACTCATGAACAAGGCACCGATCGCGGGGTCTAGCAGTAGCCCCAAGGAATAGGCAACGCCTGCTGCTAGAGGAATGGCAATCACGTTATAGCCAGTTGCCCACAGCAGGTTTTGAATCATTTTGGAGTAGGTGGCTTTGCCCAGTTTCAGAGCGCGGGCAACATCCAGCGGATCGTTTTCAATCAGCACCAGATCGGCAGACTCGATCGCCACATTGGTGCCCGCGCCGATCGCCACACCCAAATCAGCTTCCAGCAGTGCCGGAGCATCATTGATACCATCCCCCACAAAGACTGTAGGAGCCTCCTTTTTGAGCGATCGCACGATCGAGGCTTTGTCCTGGGGCAGCACCCGCGCATAGTAACGCTGAATGCCCAGAGCATTGGCGACCGTTTTGGCAACCGCTTCCGCATCGCCCGTAATCATCACGGACTGTACGCCTGCGTCCTGCAACTGATGGATTGCTTGGCGGGCACTCTCACGCACCTGATCTGCCAGGGCAAACAATGCCAAAACGTGCGTTTGATCCATCAAAGCAATGACACTTTCCCCACGCGCTTCCGCCGCTTCCAGCCCTTGCTTCAGGTTGTCGGCACATTGAACTCCTAATTCTTGAATCCATTCCGGTCGTCCGACAAAGTAGGTCGTTTCGCGAACCAGACCGGAAATTCCTTTGCCTGCGATCGCCTGAAAGTCTGTTGCGGCTAAACGCGGTACGCCTTTTGTTTCGGCATCTCTGACAATGGCCTGCCCCAATGGATGCTCTGAGAGCGTTTCCAGCGCAGCGGCGATCGCCAGTGCCTCCTGGTCGTTCATCCCATCGGTATAAACGGTTTGCACCCCAAACTTACCTTCCGTTAGGGTGCCAGTCTTGTCGAAAGCAACGATTTTGATATCCTTGGCGCGTTCAAAGGCTTCTCGATTGCGCACCAGAATGCCATTTTTGGCTGCCATTGCCGTAGCATTCACAATCACCAGGGGAATCGCCAAGCCCAGCGCATGCGGGCACGTAATGACCAACACCGTCACCGCCCGATTAATCGCAAACGTGATGTCCTTCAACGGCAGCCAGATGACAAAGGTCAGCGTGCCCACGCCAATGGCAATCAACGTCAGCCAGTAGGCAACCTGATCCGCCAGCACTTGATATTGGCTGCGGGAATTCTGCGCTTCCTGTACGAGCCGCATGATTTGGCTGAGGGTGGTTTGCTCGCCCGTCCGAGTCACCGTTACCTTTAAGGCACCTTCTCCATTCACGGCTCCCGCAATCACTTCATCGCCTACCTGCTTGGTGACTGGGCGTGATTCTCCTGTGAGAAACGCCTCATTCACGCTGGAGGCTCCGTTTGCCACCTGACCATCAATGGGGATTTGCTCGCCCGGACGGATGAGAATGCGGTCATTGGACTGGAGTGCTTGAATGGCGATATCCTCCACGCGATCGCCCACCAGGCGATGAGCCACAGACGGCACCAGTTTTGCCAGATGTTCCAACGCTCGACTGGCTCCCTGCACCGATGCCATCTCAATCCAGTGCCCTAGCAGCATGATGTCAATTAGGGTCGCCAGTTCCCAGTAGAAGGGCATGCCCTGCAATCCCAGCGACACCGCCAAACTGTAGACAAAGGAGACCGTGATCGCCAGCGACACCAGCGTCATCATGCCAATTTTGCTATGCCACTCGCGCCATGCACCGACGAAAAAGATCCAACCGCCATAGAAGTAAATGACGATCGCCAGCAGCGGTCCAATCCACGTTGAGCCAGGAAACTGAATCGCCTGATAGCGAAACCAGATCTGAAACATGGGCTCGAAATAGAGGATCGGCACAGTCAGCGCTAGACAGATGAAAAACAGCCGCTTGAACATTTCCGGATTATGTCCGGCGTGTTTATCGTGTCCAGCGTGTCCGTGCTGTTCTGTCGCTATATGCTGTGCAGAATGGTGCTGATGCTGCCCGTGATAATTGTGGCTAGAAGGTTCGACAGGCGTTGCATGATTGTGCTGTTCCATGTCAGTTGCCTCTGAAAGAGATGAACTGGAACGGGTGATAAATGATAAACGATCGCGTATCAAGACCTGTGTGCTTTGATGACGCGATCGCCCTGTAAGGAGTCAACTGTGAATGACCGATGCCATAAACCACTCACCGAGAAGCGCTACCTTCGAGAGTAGATCACCACGATGAAATCACGATGAAATCTAGAGCAGCGATCCCAATAAGGTTTGTAACAGCAGTCCACTCGCTAAGGCACGCGGATTTAATCAGGTGCAATTCTTGCTGTAGGGACGTGATATGGAACGTCCCTTGTCGCTTCAGCGGTCGGTAACCGGTCGTCCCTAAGGGGCATCCAACACGGCTCTGTTGCTTGGGTGCCTGTATTTTTAAGAAGCGCGTGGCCATCCAGTTCGCCCCAGGGACACTGTTTGGTAGCGTTTGGCGCCATGCGCATAGGCCCATGAGGCCAACTCGAAGGCTCGCTAGAGCGCGCGATCGCGCCTGTGCAAGGACGCGTTGTCAAAGGGCCACCCAAAGCGACCGCCGCCGAAACGCTGTTTGGAGAAAAAACAGGGGTTGGTATTGATGTTTGTCCCGCCCGTTTGGATGTGTACCTGCGGCCCCAAGGGCCAACCTTAAAAGTGCCCCCCACCGAAGCTGGCGTCCGCACCCTGCTGGGGCAACGCCAACCAACGCCACCCCCTCGGGTCGTGGCCGCAGCGACGGGTGGCTGGGACGAACTGGAGGGTGCGGCAAAGCAGCGGCGCTCGCGGGCGGCGCCAACGGTGCGTGCTGACAGCGAAGACCATCTCCAGGCGTTGGCGCCACGTCTGGACGCCTTGAAGCCGCAGATGCAAGCCCTCGCTCACCAGCAAGCGGATTGGCA
>NZ_PVWK01000078.1 GCF_003003795.1 Stenomitos frigidus ULC18
CTCGTTTCACTCATGACAACTTCTGCTGACAGCAGAGGTAAAGGGGTCTGCGTCTTTATTTTTGTCAAAAGTCCAATAAGGGCAAAACTTGATGCCAACTTAAAGAGTTCTCACAATGTTGCCATCCCGCCCCTGAAATGGGTTTTGCACCATTAGTTCGGCTCAATTGCGGCAGTTGACTCCATACAAAAAACTCCCACTATTGCCAGAGGGAGCTTTGGAGAGCATTAACTAACGGCTAAACTACGCGCCAACCGCCTCTTTCGCGGCGTAGAGGACTTCAGCGGTAATTACTTCAATGTTGCGATCGCGCGCAAACTTCTCTGTGTTCCGCTTCACTTTACCGCGCACAAAACCAGGGATCTTGTTGAGTTCTGCTTGCCCATCCTTGCTCCATGCCAGATCAGAGTCGGCAGAAATGCCCTTGGTGATCACGTCTTTGGTGTCGTGTCCGCCAAAGATTTCTAGCAGGTGGTCTTCCATGCCCAGGGTGAAGGAGTTGTAGATTAGATCGACGAGCTGATTGGTGCCTTCATAGCCGACGAAGGGTTTATAGCCGATCGGGAAGTTTTGGACGTGAATGGGGGCTGAAATGACGCCGCAGGGAATGTCCAAACGCTTACCGACATGGCGCTCCATTTGGGTGCCGAAGATAGCAGAGGGCTCGATACGGGCGATCGCATCTCCAACAGCTCCGTGATCATCGGTAATCAAGACTTCATCGCAGTACTCGCTGACCTGTTCTCGGAACCACTCTTCGTCGTACTTGCAGAACGTACCAGCGAGGACTACGTGAATGCCCATTTCGCGGGATAGGACTTTCGTGATCGCGGCAGCATGAGTGCTATCGCCATAGACAACCGCTTTCTTGCCAGTGAGGTTCTGGCAGTCGATCGATCGCGAAAACCAGGCCGCTTGCGAGACATATAGGGTTTGCTCATTGATGTAAGCTTCGTAGTCTACGTTGGCACCTTGAGCATTGATGACCGACTGAATCTTACGGATGCAGCGTGCCGTTTCAACGACGCCCATCGGCGTGACATCAACGTAGGGTTGCCCAAACTCTTGCTCTAGGTATTGCACCGACATCAGACCCAACTCGCGGTATGGCACCAAATTGAACCAGGCGCGGGACAGATTTTTGATGTTGT
Source organism: Stenomitos frigidus ULC18 (assembly GCF_003003795.1). GTDB lineage: Bacteria > Cyanobacteriota > Cyanobacteriia > Leptolyngbyales > Leptolyngbyaceae > Stenomitos > Stenomitos frigidus_A. The sequence goes on from NZ_PVWK01000078.1 coordinate 1,152, forward strand.
GAACGGAGGCACCTTCAGGAATGACTTCGTTCACTTCAATGCCCAAAGCTGCCATCAGTCGCTTGAGTTCAGTACAGTCATGGTTATTGTGAAAGCCCAGCGTTGAAATGCCAAAGATGTTGACGGACGGTTTGGTGGTTTTGTCGGTGGGTAGATCACCCTTACGACGCGCTTTTTCGATGTAGAACTGCACGATCTGATGCAGGGTACGATCGGCAGCCTGTAATTCATTCACGCGGTAGTGGTTAACATCTGCCAGCATGACATCGCCCTTCGACTCAATCTGGGCGCGTTCAACGAAGTTCTGCAGGTCTTCTTGCAGAATGCTGGAGGTGCAGGTAGGCGTAAGCACAATCAGGTCAGGATGCTCTTCGGCATCCTTACGCGTAATGTTGTCTACTACCTTTTCCTGCGAACCTCGTGCCAACACGTTGCGATCGACCACACTGGTCGTTACCGGCGTAAAGTCACGTTCCCGTTCCAGCATTGAGCGCATGACATTAAAGTAGTCATCGCCGATCGGGGCATGCATAATGGCATGGACGTTCTTGAAAGAACTGGCGACGCGGAGTGTACCAATATGGGCAGGACCTGCATACATCCAGTAAGCCAATTTCATAGAGTGCCTCGTTTGGGAGAGTGGGAGTAGGAAGTAGGAATGAAGTGCCCAATGCCCTTTCCTGCTTCAGTGCTGCAGCGCTACTGCCTATCGATCTTCTCAGACATTTAGCGTTCTGAATCAGTCGCTTCTCCAGAGGCTCAAGAGGGCATTAGCGTCCCACATCACTCAAATGCCCTACTACCTCTATGTTTCAACGATCTGAAACGGTCAATGGGCTTAGTTGACTCGAAATTATTCTTAATGCTGACGCAAGAGCATCAAGCCTGGTGGCTTAAGCAACGGCGCTCAAGGCATCTTGTAACTTGAGCTGTGCGGCCTCCGAGAAGGCGGTGCTGAGTACATTTCCCCCAACGCCCGCTAACGCTGTCAAAACTGCTTCCGGCTCACCCGATCGCACCAAGACAAACAACGCTGAAGAGTTGGGTTTCAGTGCTGTTTCTACGTTCAGCAAGAAGTGAGGATCGAAAACGCCCTGGGAAATTTCAAGCTCACGATGGAACACAACCGCACTGATAATACCGCCCCAAAGCTCATTCCCTAATTCAGGAACAGGTTCGGTCAAGTCGTGGTAGGCCTTCACTCTGAGCTTGCCGTCGGCATTCTTGACTGCAACTACCGCATCATCAAGCGCCAGTAAATGCTCTTGCTCAAGCTTGAGCAGTTTCAACAAGGCCTCTTCTGCTTTAAATTTGTCGTCAAACCCGACTACAACTAATCTACTCATTACCGTGTGGTTACTTGAGACTCATACATTTGCCATGCAGCCTACCATCTCCCGAATCGCCCTTTGGTAAAATCCGGGTTAAGGTTACTGCAAGCCAACGTGCCGACGCTGGTTTAGCGCAACAAACGTGACTAGAGCGGTTCATTGCTATGGCTCTGTGCTGCAAATCGAAGGCACGATCGCTCTTGCCCCTTCCTGCATTGCGGTAATGTCGGCCTCTGCCCAAGAGCGAGTTGATTGGCAATGATGGGCCACGAGCAGACCCCATAACCCCTGAGGAATCAGTATTGGCACCACTAAATTGGCGCGTACTTGCAGGTCGCGGAGAAAATCGCGATGACACTCCACGATCGGCTCTGTTTCGATATCCTCGATCGCGCGTACTCGTCCCGCTAAGTACAGCGCGGCATACTCGTCGTTAAAACAAGCATCAGGGCCTGTTGAACCAAAAATGGAAAATTTCGGATCGCTCAAGGCTTCAAAGGTTACCTGCCCTTTCCACTGGCGATAGAAGTAATAGAGGAACACTCGATCGACGTTAAGGCTTCGTTGCAGATCGCCTGTAGTTTGCCTTACTAACTGATCACGCTCAAGGTTGAGAGAGAGACGTGTGATCAGCCGTTGCAATTTGGGATCTCCACGCAACGCTGAATCAGGGTTACGTTCTTCAGGAAAGGAAATTTGCACAAGTCAGACCGCTGTAGGAGCTAGAGTGTAAAGGCTCATTCTAAAGTGCGTTGAGCGAAGCAGGGTTCAGGCTTAAGTATGTTTTTTAGTCTTAGGACTGGTCTTAGGACTGATGCGGCAGCGATTCCCCAATCCCCTTCAATCTAGGGAGGCTTCAGCATTCCCCCTTTTGAAGGAAGGCGAGACAGTCCCTCACAAGTTCCTCACCAGGGGTTGCACGCTGTTTAACCCAACCTACGCTTCATGCTTCTATGCAGCTTCAAAAAATTGCCACCAAATTCAAGCCTGGTTTTGCAACAATGGATATCCACCACTTACGAGAAGATTATACGCAAGCAGAGCTCCGACAAAAAGACTTGCAAAAAGACCCCTTTAAACAATTTGAACGCTGGTTCCAACAAGCCTGCAATGCAGAGTTACAGGAACCAAATGCAATGGTTTTGGCTACGGCTTCTGCTCAAGGGGAACCGCTACTGCGGACAGTGTTGTTGAAATATTTTGATAGTGATGGCTTTGTGTTTTTTACCAATTATGAGAGCCGCAAAGCTCATGATATAAGCGAAAATCCGCATGTTTCACTCTTGTTTCTTTGGCTACCGCTACAACGCCAGGTGCAAATTACAGGCATTGCTGCAAAAATTCCAGCAGCCGAATCGCTCAGGTATTTTGCGACCCGTCCACGCGGCAGTCAATTGGGAGCCTGGTGTTCTTCACAAAGTTCAGTCATCTCATCACGTCAGATGTTAATGATGGAATTTGAAAAAATAAAGGAGAAGTTTCTCAACCATGAAATTCCCTTACCGCCTTCCTGGGGAGGTTTTCGGGTTGTGCCGAAGAGCTTTGAGTTCTGGCAAGGACGTTCTAACAGACTGCACGATCGCTTTTTGTATGTTCGCCAAGATAAAGATTGTTGGGACGTGCAGAGACTCGCCCCTTGAAGTGCATAACGTCACCTTCCTACCAATATTAAACGTCGTTTGAGACACGATCGACTCAAGTGCAGTGTCTAGAGCCAGCCTTTCAAGCGGTAGACAATCAAGCCCAGATATTCTTTCAAAGCTCTCGTCGTTCGGCTTAAACGATCGGCTTCGGGCAAGACGTTGAGCACGATCGCTTCAGTACTGCCCTGGAGTTCTTGCCAATCGCGTTCAGTGACATTGAAGTCGGTGGGTGCAGGGATGGCATCAATCCCCAGATGCTTGAAAATCAGCAGCGATCGCGGCATGTGCATCGCTGATGTCACCAGTAAGATGCGGCGAATGCCTTGAGTGTTCATAATTTGCTTGACGTTGACTGCATTTTCGTAAGTGTTCAGCGAAGTTGGGTCTTGTAAAATGGCGGTCTTCGGTACACCCATCGTCTCAATTAGCTGTGTCATATCGTCTGATTCGGCTGGCCCGCCACCTTTCCAATCAATGCGACCGCCGCTGAGAATGACACGAGGCGCTTTGCCCTCTCGATACAGCTTGGCTCCATAAAGGACGCGATCGCCCTCTTCACTCACTTCTACCCACGGTCGCGGTGCTGTTGCAGGCTTCGTGCAGCCACCGAGAATGACGATCGCGTCGGCTTGTGGAATAGTCGTCAAGGGGAGGTTTTGGAACTCTAGCGATCGTCCTAACCATTCACCAACCCAGCCATTGCCACCGGCCAAAAGCAGCACCAGACCTAGCACGATCGGGATGGCTGTAAACCGAGAACGTCGCCATAGCATGACTAAGGCGACTAGCAGCAAGACGCAAGTTAGCCCTAAGGGGTAAAGGAACAGGGGCAGTAGTTTGGAAAGGTATAAAAACATGGGGAGACGGGGGACTGTTTTGGTGTGAAAGCCCTTTGATGATGGCTTCGATTCAACCATAACAGTCAGCCTTTGGATCGTCCGTGGTCATCTAGCTGACCACGGACGATCGCGCTTAGAGTACGGAACCGATGCATACGAGCCTGGGCTTCAAACCGTTTGACGTCAGTAGTCCAAATGAAATGAACCGCTGTTGCGAAAGGATTGACATGATGAACGATGCCGACGAACCGTTCAAAGCGTTTGGTGGTCGCTTCGACACTGAAACGGTGTGCTTTGGTAAAGCGTACGGTGAATTTTCCATGCTGTAAGGGGAATTCTGCAGGATGAAGACTAGCGGCGGACGTAAAACGAAAGCGTTGCATTCAGCTTTTAGCCTTCTATCCTTTACGTTCTGTTCTCATGCTGGAATCTACTCAGACTCGCGCCGAACTCAACCGCCTGCTGCAAGAACGCAATGAATACCCCGAGCGATCGCCAGACATTGATGCCCAAATCCAGGCACTCTTTGAGCAAGACTGCGCCATTTTGGTGCTGGATATGTCTGGTTTCTCGCGGCTGACGATTCGCCACGGCATTATTCATTTTTTGGCAATGGTACACCGTATGAACGCGATCGCCACGCCCCTCGTGCAACATCATTCTGGACGTGTGGTGAAGCAAGAGGCCGATAATTTATTTGCGGTTTTTCCAACGGTACAGGCTGCGATCGATAGCGCGGTTGACATCCTCAAAGGCTTTGCTGCTGTGAATACAGGCTTACCGGAGGAGCAAGATCTTTATGCCGGTATGGGCATCGGCTACGGTAAAACGTTGCTGGTTGGCGAGAACGATCTGTTCGGCAGCGAAATGAATTTGGCGTGCAAACTAGGTGAAGATCTCGCTCGACGTGGTGAAGTGCTATTGACTGAAGCTGCATTCAAACAGATTGAGGCAATCCCAGACCAATGGGAGCGCCTCAATCTCTCAGTTTCTAGCTTAGAGTTGATTGCTTACAAGCTCAAAGTTCCAGCAGCAGTTGGGCTTCGCTGATGGCTGCTGCCCAACTCACAACCACACTACTCGCCTGTAATCGAGAGTTCCTCAACCCAGACGTAGGGGCAAACACCACCGGGCGTGAGATGCGCTTCTGGCTCTACGTAGAGGATGGTCTTAAGCAGCTCTAGAAAGTCGCCTGCAACCGTGGCCGATTCGATGCTGGTGCGTTGACCGTGATTCACCAACCACCCGTCAAACGGTAGCGAGAAAGAGCCCTGGAGCGCTTTGACACCCGCATGGAGCGCATGTAGGTCATCAATCAGAATGACGTTCTCGGCGGTATCGAGGCTGTACGCTTGCTCAGCCATCTTGCTAGTGAAGACGTGGTAGAAATGCGGGCCAACTGTCACTTTTGCGCCCATATTGGCGTGTCCAGTGGGTTCGGTGTTGAACCGTTTGGCAGTGCCTGCGCTGTGCAAGAAATTGACCAGGATGCCATCGGCAATCAAGGGCAGACGACGGGTGGGAGTGCCTTCACCATCAAAGGTCGCGATCGCAATGTTGTCTTTGTGCAGCGCGTCGTCTGATACAGACAGCAAGGGTGACGCGATCGACGTACCCAACGAATCTGGCTTCGAGAGGCTCTGGTTGTCGAGAATGCTTTGCGCATTGAACAAATTGGAGAACGCACCGAGCAAGCTTAAAAATGCTTCTGGCGAAAAGACGACTCTATATTTGCCAGTGAGAATTTTTTGGTAATCGAGGTGGCTGATGGTTTTTTCGACAGTTTCCTTGAGGCAGCCGTTGACATCAAGAGTGCCTAAGTCACGACTGATGCGAAAGGCACCTGCACTACGGGGCTTTTTACCCTCTTCTTCAGTTTTGGTGTAAAGATAAAGCGATGTGGTGGAATAGGCTTCCGTTCGTAGGGCCCCATCGCTGTTGAGGTAGAAATGGTCGATGTCGCGTTGTGCAAGTCCGTTGTAGGGAACGGATGCGATCGCAGGATGTGCTTCGGTCAATGCTTTTTCAGCCGCAATCAGCTTTTCCAACAAGTCCACAATGGGCGCTTGGGGCGCTTTCTCGGCAAACTCACGCGCAAGGGGTGCCGTTGCCACTGGGCTAAAGTCCGGGACGTTATCTTTCACGCCAAAGAAACTTGCTTCGTAGGCAGTCTTCAGCGCGAGTGCTAACCCAATGGGATCGACATCCGTCGTCGAGGTAATGCCCATCGTTTGGTCGTCATTCCACACGCGCACGGTAACGCTGGAACGGTTAGATGCTTTTACCTGGTCAGGCTTGCCCTGATCGACTTTGGCGCTGCTTTCATCTACCGTAGAGCCGTAAATGTCGAATTTATGAATTCCCAGGCGATCGGCTGCTTCTTTTGCCTGAGTTGCTAGTTCACTGATAGTTGGCACAATATTTCCTCAAAATTTTCTCAAGGTCAACTTGGCATGCGATCGTCGCCATCAAAATAGTTAAGCGCCGCCGCAGAGATGGTTGGCATTGGTTCCGACGTAGGCAGCTTTCAAGCGATAGCTATAAACCCTGAAAAAGCGTCCTCTAGGATCTTTATCAGGATTACAGTATTGGTCTTTTGGGGGAGATCCAATGAGACAAACCTGAACCTTATCCCCTACTTTTTGCTTTGCCAGGGCTGAATTTGCACCAGCACTGCGATCGACGACGGCAGCGTAACTCTCTGGGAACTGTTCGACCCCTAGCTTTGATTGAAAGATGGCAAAGAAGCCACTGGTCGGATCATTTTCAAAGTAAGTCCCTACCTTTGTGATGACGGACTCTTCACAGCGATAGGGTTGGGGATTACTTTCTAGAGGATCGTCTGCTAAGGCATTGCTGGTTTGAGCAAGTAAGAGAACAACTGCCAAACTAATCGTTCGTCTAAGTCCACGCTTCATTGGGTTGCTGCCCATTTAACGTCCGCCAACGGTGATGGAATCGACTTTGATGTGGGGTTGTCCAACCGTGACGTAGACGCTGCCGCTGACAGAGCCGCAGAAGCCAGCGGCAAGATCTAAATCGTTGGAGCACATGGAAATTTTGTTCATGATTTCCTTGGCCTCACCAATTAGCGTTGCGCCTTTGAGCGGCTTGGTGATTTTGCCGTTTTCGATCAGATAGGCTTCGTCTACCGAGAAGTTGAATTGTCCAGTGGCACCGACGCTGCCGCCGCCCATTTTTTTGCAGTAAATGCCCTTTTCAATGGAGGCAAACAGTTCTTCGTTGGTGAAGTCACCGGGGGCGATGTAGGTGTTTCGCATCCGGGATGCGGCGGCGTAGGTGTAGCCCTGGCGACGACCGCTGCCGGTGCGGGGATGTCCGGTGCGAATGGAGCCTGCGCGATCGGCAATGAAGTTCTTCAAGATGCCTTTTTCGATCAACAAGGTGCGCTGAGCCGGCATACCTTCATCGTCCATGTCGATCGTGCCAAACGCATCGGTCGAAAGCCCTTCATCCCAGGCAGTCAGGTTCTCGTGGGCAATCTTTTCGCCTTTCTTGTCGATAAATGGCGTCGTGCGCTTCTCGATTTGCGTGGTTTCCAGCAAATGTCCGCAGGCTTCGTGGAAGATCACGCCGCCAAATTTGTTTGCCATGACGATCGGATAGGTACCCGATTCGACATAATCGGCATAGAGCATTTTGCCAGCCGATTCGGCAACGCTTTCGGCAGTGGAGGTATAGTCCCAGTTGCGGAGAAAGTTGGGGTCGCTGGTATTGCCTGCCCGTTCGCCGATCGAGGATCGATTGGTGCCATCCGCACACAGCAAGTTGTAGCCAACGGATTGGGTCAGGCGGATGTCTCTGGCAAAGGTACCGTCACTGGAGGCCACTAAGACTTCTTGCCAGTCCCGGAAGTAGACCGCACGGCGTGATTGTACGTGAGTGGCTTTTTCCTGTAAGCGAGCATTGGCATCGAGCAGCACTTCGCCCATCTCGCGCATAGAACTGGAGGCTGAGAGCCAGGATTCTTTACCGCGCAAGACAGCGTAGTCTCGTAAGGGTTCCAGATTAATTTCGGGAATATAGGCTCCCGGTGACGGCAACTGCAAGCCTAGAATGGACAGTCCTTTTTCGAGCGCCGCTTTTAAGCCAGAAAAGGTCAGGTCGTTGGTGCTGACGTAGCAGTCTGTTTGACCACGAAAGACGCGAATGCCTGCTCCGGTGGCAAGACGGGGCGAAATGCTGGTGATGGCATCGTCTTCTGCCAGACAGCTAATGTAGTTGACTCGCTCCAGGAAGAATTCGACAAAGTCTGCGCCTGCCGCGCGTCCAAGCCCTAGCAACGTCGCAAGGGGTGATTCCCAGGTGGCATCGAAGCGATCGCGCGTAGACGTATAGTCCAAGGTTGGCAGTTCTCTGGAGCGAAGAAGCGGTGTTGCAATCATGGGTAGCCTCAGCTGCGATCGTGGAGCAGATTTATGCATCATGACTTCCATTTTGGAAGGTCAAGACTTCTATTCTAGAGGGGCTGCAAATTTTTTGTCAGCGATTCCGGTCTAACGGGAATGCTAAGTTTACGGCTTAGATATAGGATATTGGCAAGGTGAAATTCTCGGTTAGAGTACGACGTTGGATCAGATTTGTGGTGATAGCGCTCCTGACGCTATCTGTGGCGTGCCAGAGTTATGCAAACCAGAGCGATGCAAATCAGAGCGATGCAAAGAATACAGCTGATCCAACAACACAGCTCTCATCAAGGCCACAACTAAAAAGCTCGGTTCGGCCTCGGTTAAATCAGGTGGCCGCTAGTGCTCAGGCTGCGAAGGCTCAACTAGTAGACATTCGCTCTGTCAATCCAGGTATTCGCCTGGATTTGCGCTACGCGACAGCGAATAACTTCATGCATCGTCCTCTCTATAAAGAAGCCCGCTGTTTGCTGAGAGCGATCGCCGCAAAGCAACTGTCGCAGGTACAAACAGACCTGGAAGCGATCGGGCTGGGCTTGAAAGTCTACGACTGCTACCGTCCCCTGTCTGTGCAAAAGCAGATGTGGAAGTTGCTACCAGACGATCGCTATGTGGCTAATCCAGCTAATGGCTCACGGCATAATCGTGGCTCCGCTGTGGATCTAACACTGGTTGATCGAACAGGCAAGGAACTCACGATGCCGACTGACTTCGATGACTTCACTGATCGAGCAGCTATTAACTATGACGGTGCCAGTACCGAAGCGAAGCACAATCGTCAGCAGCTTAAGGAGGCGATGACAAAACGTGGGTTCGTACCGCTGCTAACCGAATGGTGGCATTTTGATGCCGCTAGCTGGGCGCAGTTTCCTGTTCTGGATGTGCCGCTAGAAGCCGTCCTTTAGCCCAGCCATGCTTCAGCTCACTTATGTGACATTAGTTACAAGTCGCTAACGAATCCTTTGGCGACGAGTGGCGGTTTGGCGATCGCGCTCTACCCATTCTGCATCGGTGAGATGAGGGGTGGCTTGCAGACGTGCGATCGCCCAATCGTTGTACTCAAGATTAATATCGCAACCCAGCCACTTTCGTCCGGATTGCTCTGCTACAACTAGCGTTGTGCCAGATCCAGAGAACGGATCAACGATCGTGTCGCCGCGATCGGACGCTGCAAACACCAGTCTGCGCATTAACTCCTCTGGCTTTTGCGTCGGATGCTTAGTCTTTTCAGCCATCCCATTGCAGGTCGTCGGGATTTCGATCACGTCCTTTGGCTTTGCGCCTAGTGGGTGAGGCATCCAGCGATCATGAGCCTTCCCGCCGCCGTACTGACTGGTTGCCGCCTGGGGATGTACAGGATACTTAAGCGTATGATTGCCGTAAGGAATCCGGATACTGTCGATATTGATCTTGGCGTTGGCACTCTTTCGCAGCACCAGAATGCTCTCGTGAGAGCGTCCCCAATCGTTGCCCAGATTGGCTTTGTTTTTGTAATGCCATACTAGCCATCGGCACCCTTGAAAGTAGCTCAGAGAGGGGCGCTTCAGGTCTGCCAGGATTTCAGAAAAGCCCATGATGTAGAGGCAGCCAGACGGTTTGAGAATTCTTGCTGCCTGCTGAATCCACTGCATTGACCAGTCGATATAGTCATCCTGCGAGGCAAACGTATCCCAGTCTGCTTTTTTCAGGTTGTAGGGTGGATCGGCAAACACCAGATCGACTGATGCAGTCTCCAGCGTGGCTAACCATTGCAGCGAATCGCCACAAAATAAGGTGCCGTTGGATGTTTGATGTGCGATCGTCGTAGCCTTGATTACTGTCATCCAAGCAGCCTTGATTGCCTATAAATTCACAGTAGCTCTTAGTCTAGACTAAGCGTATGTTTTAATGCAGTATTAAGCTCTGGGACTAACAGTGAACCAATAACACGCGAGACGGCTGAGAGTGTAATGGTTGCTAAATTATCGGTCATAACGACTGAATCAGTTAACAAACCTGATTGCTTCCCTTCTAAGGAGTCAAGCAGAATCGTTACTCTGCTAGGATGACCCGCTCGAAACATTCGACTGGTGATCATCGCAACGATGACTTGGGGCAAACCTGTTCGTAAATTGTCAGCTTGCACGATGACAGCTGGTCTTGTTTTAGCCGTGGTCAAATTAGAATTTGGGAAAAGTACTAAAACAACATCACCTCGCTTTAAGGTCTGCTCTGGCTGCATCGTAGTGATCATAAAGACTCATTTCCGGACTGTTCCAATCGTCAGCAAAAGCCGTCAGACTTGCTCTTAAAAGCTCAGCTTGGTTTTTGTCAATTCCATAAGCCGCTAAGTCAGTCTGCTCTTTATTTGGAGAAGGGGGTAGATGTTGTTGTAGATGCAGTTGATTGAACTCGATCGGAATGCCTAGTTTCTCAGCTAACTCTAAAAGATTATTGCTAAAGTCAGCCGCTCCAGCAACAATTCCGGCGATTGTTCCTGCAATTACTAACAGTCTTACCAAACGGATTTTAATTCTCTCAGGTTTTTGCTTGTCAGGGTTACTAATATCTTCTTGCAGATCATCAAGAGTCACTAAAGCCTCTTCACGTTCAGCCTCTGGAAATGATTGTGCTGCATTGCGAAGAGAGTCAGTCAGTTTAGAAATTTCATCAATATTTTGACCAATATTTTGAGAGAAATTGGAAACAGTACCGCTACCACTTTGGACAAAACCAATGTTGTTATTTCCTTGAAAAATAGTTTGGTGGGTCGTTCCTCTACCCGAAGCAACAAAAAGAGCTGGATTTTCAAGCACAGCTTTACCTTTGTTGTCTAAATAGCAAGCATAATCTGTATTACCATCGCTACTGCCCATTTCAGCGCACCTAATACAACCTTCGTCCCACAAAGATTTTAGGTAATACCGAACAGTTTCAACAGATAGACCAGTTATTTGAGCAATTTCAGCACTACGTGTTTTTCCACTGTTGAGAACCTGGAGTATCTTAAGCTCATTGTCATCATCAGACATTGTGCAGTCCTCTCTAAACGCAAAAAGCCTGTTCACTGATTCCCATGGTAACTCGTACGACAAGGTGGTTTAAAAGAGCCACTCGGAAGGAAGTAATTACTTTCGTGTTAAGCTGACAAGCCTTTCTCGCAGAATGCCTTCTTGCTTGGTGTCGTCTAAATTGCGGGCAACCTCGATCGCCTGCTGATAGCGCTGCTGTGCGTTTGGGGTGTCGCCTACTTTTTCATAAAGCTGCCCTAATGCTTGCAGCGAAATAAGTTCCTGCCGATCGTTTTCCAGCCTCTGGGCAACCTGAAGCCGTTCATTCAGCAACTCAAGGGATTGTTTGTAGCTTCCAGTGGTATTCAGGGCGGCAACCATGCCATCGATCGCGCGATACTGGTTGGGGCGATCGCGGCTGATGTCGGTCAGCTTCACAGCGACACCGTAGTACTTCATGGAGTCGCGGTAGTTGCCCATTGCTTGATAGAGATCACCCAGATTGTTGAGCGTGGTGGCTTCTCGAACAGGGGTGCTTGCCCGACGAGCAGCGGCTAAAGCGATGGTGTAGTGCTTCAGGGCGCGATCGTTGTCGCCTAACCCAAAGGCCAGTAACCCCAAACTATCGTGTGATAGAGCAGCCCCATCCGCACTGTTAATACTGGTGGCAATGGCAAGCGCTTCGTTGAACAGGGCTTCTCCTGATTGAATGCCGCCTCGCTGTGCCAGCACTCTACCTAGACTGTTCAAGGCGTAAATTTGTCCTTGAAAGTCTTGTCCATCACGAGCGATCGCCAACTGTCGGCGTAGCACATCTTCGGCATCGGTTGGGCGTCCCAAACTGGCATAGGCGGAACCCAAATAGCCGTAAGCGAGAGCCTCACCAGAGCGATCGACCAGATTCTGATACAGCCTCAATGCCTGCTGCCAAGACTGTACGGCGTCTGTCAGTGAACCGTCTAACGCTTGATCCTTACCCAATTGCAACCAGCGATCGGCCTCGTCTCTAGTGGCACCCTGCGTCCCATTGTTGATACGTACATTCAACTGTTGATTCAAGTCTGCTGCGCTGGCAGGAAGAGACGACAGGAGTACGATCGTCCCTGCACTCAACGCGGCTGCACTGAAGCATAGCCCCGCTGTCTTCAAACCGATTGGTTGACTCAGGCTCAAACCCCAACGATTCATGTTCTGCCTCTGACAAGTGTGTGCGCCATTCGGAAGGGCTATAGGCAATCACATCGGCTCTGTCAAACGTGTCGAGAAGACTAATCTACTCAACGCTCGTTTCTACCGGAGCGGTGCTAAAGCCCAAGCCACTTCTAGAGTTCCCTTCCAGGTAGATGGTTCGGACATCGTCTGGAAGGGTTGCTTCGAGCAGTCGGTAGCCTTCTTGTACCTGCGATCGCACCTCTGCGGGAGACATTACTTCGCCTTCAGCCCGCAAGTACGCCGAAATGCGCGTCTCGCTCCAGTTAAACGTTTGCGCCATCAACACGATCAACCGCAGCGTGGGAGGCATTTGATCCAGTGCGCGTTCGATGTAGCACCACAGTGGCGGCGGTGCGGCTTCGAGATTGTACTGAATGGCTTCGACAGGCGGCAGTTCGGCTCGATTGATGCAAATCGCTGTCACGTTAATCAGCCAGCTTTGGAGCGTCATGCCAGCTTCGCTTTCGCTGCTACCGCCCCGCAAATCAAGGCCGCCCAATTCGTGAAAGATATGTCGCCAGGTGCTGCCAAAGAGATAGTCTGCCTGAACGGGCGATCGTGCCGAGTGCCGAATCAACGTGTAGACCATCGGGCTATAACGACAAAAAATGGCCGTAAAGTATTGACCAGCGTCTGGATAGCGCTGAAACAACGTCAGCAAATCTTGATCACTATAGTGCGTCAGCCCCTTCACGACCGGATGATTGCATTCAGGGAAGGAGGGAATCGCAGGAAAGGTAGGAATGGACACAGCCCAAAGTACCAGCTAGTTGTGCAAACGAACGACCTCCAATATATAAGCGGTTTTGAGCGAATTGACACGCTTTTTTCATAAATTGGTAAGGAAAGGGAGGGGGAAAGGATAAAAGATGAAGGCTAAAAGTTTCGAGTTTTGAGTTCTGAGTTGGTCTTGAGTCCTGACGCTGACCGCTGACCGCTGACCGCTGACCGCCAACTTCCCGCTCTTCTCTTTGCACCCAATTTCTTCTTGATACAATAGTTAAAGGTGCTTAACCTTAAACTAGCTATAGAGAAACTGCTGTTTCGCTTTCGCTGTCTTAAACAACGTTTGCCTTGTTCTTTTTATGACTATACCTATCAGCAATATGCAGGCTCTTCTTCACTCTCTGCCTCTAGCGTCCTTTATTCCTGGCATGGATACGCTGTTTTCGACTCAGGGCATTATGGTGATGCTGCTAGGTGCGTATGCCGTAGCGATGTGGATGTTCCTGACGAGCGCGCCAAAGGTGCACACGATTATGGTGTCGGATGTGCAACTAGCACGGAATCTCTATGAAGGGCTGCTAGAGCTACCAGCGGCTGATATTCCGCTGCATTATTACTACAATTACGAGCAATCTTTGGGCACAGCAGCGATCGATCCCCTTTATGTCACACCTGGTCTTGGGCGATCGAGCATTGGTGCTGCTAGCACCCCAGAGGGACTTTGGTATCAACTGAAGAAAAATACTCAACTACACGTGATTGCTGGAGCCAGCATGGGCGAGAAGGATCGGCAGCGCCATGTCTGTTTCGATCGGGATTGCCTGGAGCAAGTGCTGCTCCGCGTCCAAATGCGGAAGGTAAAGCACAAAATTCGGCAGGAAAAGCCGTTAAACTTTTTGGTGAAGGACTATGAAGGCAATGTGATTGAAATGGCGGAAGTGTCCAATTAAGGTCAAAAGCCATAGGTCAGGGGGCACAAGTCAGAGACCAGAAGGGTTAGAGGTCAAACGTCAGGGGCGAGCAGCTTGTCATTGGCGGCAGTGATCACCGACTGTTAACCCCGCGCGATCGCTTAGATCATCTCGCTAACGTCCATTTACTCCATCTTTACCCATGCAGTATCGTCGGTTTGGGCGTACAGAGCTTTCAATGCCTGTCTTTTCGTGTGGTGGTATGAGATACCAGTACAAGTGGCAGGATGTCTCGCTTCAGGAAATTCCCAGCGACAGTCAGGCAAATCTGGAGGCAACGATTTGTCGATCGCTGGAGTTGGGGATCAACCATATCGAAACAGCCCGAGGCTATGGCACATCAGAAATGCAGCTGGGGCAAATCTTGCCAACCTTGCCGCGTGAGAAGCTCATTGTTCAAACCAAAATCGCTCCTGCTGAGGATGCTACAGACTTCCGGCGCACGTTTGACCAATCGCTATCGTATCTGCAGCTGGATTACGTTGATTTACTGGGCTTGCATGGTATCAACACGCCTGAATTGCTAGACTTTTCCATTCGTCCAGGTGGCTGTCTGGATGCGGCGCTGAAGCTGCAAAAACAAGGCAAAGTTCGCTTCATTGGCTTTTCGACGCATGGGTCAACCAAGCTCATTGAGCAGGCGATCGCCACTGACCAGTTTGACTACGTAAACTTGCACTGGTATTACATCAATCAAATTAACTGGTCTGCGATTGAAGCTGCGACCCAGCATGATATGGGCGTTTTCATTATCAGCCCGTCTCAGAAAGGTGGCATGCTCTTTACGCCCCCAGAGCGGCTAGTAGAACTGTGCGCGCCGCTGAGCCCGATTGTCTTTAACAACCTGTTTTGCCTCACCCATCCTCAAGTCCATACTCTCAGTGTGGGTGCTGCAAAGCCTCAAGATTTTGATGAGCACCTGAAGACGCTGGATTACCTGGATTGTGCTTCTGAAATGCTGCCGCCAATCTTGGAACGCCTGGAACAGGCAGCGATCGCCCGCCTTGGTGCAGACTGGATGGAAACCTGGCATGTAGGCTTACCGACACCAGCCGAAACCCCCGGTGGCTTGAATATTCCGGTGATGCTGTGGCTCAGGAATTTGTCGATCGCCTACGACATGGTTGACTACGCCAAGATGCGCTACAACCTTCTAGGACAGGGTGACCACTGGTTTCCGGGTGCGACTGGCGATCGGCTGGCGGCATTAGATTTGCAGCCGTGTCTGGCCCAGAGCCCGCATGCAGATAAAATTCCACAGCTTTTAGCAGACACTCATGAGCTTTTGAGCGGCCAGAAAGTGCAACGCCTCTCTCAGCAATAAGATGCAACGCTTTGCATAGCGTTAAGAAGGCTCTGTAGAGGGCTTTGCAATGCCAAGCCCCTACGTAAAGCAACTGAAAATTGCTGTAAGACTGCTGGGTAGGATTGTCTGGATGGCATTGTGCAGTAAAAAGGCGGCAGTCGATCGACTGCCGCCTCTTTCATAACAGGCGCATTGTTTGTCGGGACGTTACAGGTAACATCACGTCAAACAGCGGACTACATCATGCCCATGCCGCCCATGCCACCCATGCCACCCATGCCGCCCATACCGCCCATACCACCCATGCCACCCATATCGGGAGCACCGCCGCCAGCGCCTTTAGGCTCAGGCTTCTCGACAACCAGGGCTTCGGTAGTGAGCACCATCGCAGCGATCGAGGCTGCATCTTGAATCGCAGACCGCACCACTTTTGCAGGATCGACAATACCCGCTGCAATCAAGTCTTCGTAGACATCGGTCAGAGCGTTATAGCCGATGTTAAAGTCGGAATGACGCACTTTTTCGACTACAACTGTGCCTTCTACACCAGAGTTGTCAGCAATCTGACGCAGGGGCGCTTCCAGGGCTTTGATCACGATATCTGCCCCGATTTGCTCTTCTACGTTCAAGCTGGCTTTGTATTCAACCAACTTGGGGATAAGGTGAATCAGCGTGGTTCCGCCGCCGGGAACAATGCCTTCTTCAACGGCTGCTTTGGTCGCATTGAGGGCATCTTCAATGCGAAGTTTGCGGCTTTTCAGTTCCGTTTCGGTTGCGGCACCGACTTTGATCACCGCAACACCACCTGCCAGTTTGGCAATGCGTTCTTGCAGTTTCTCTTTGTCGTACTCCGAATCGCTGCGATCGAGTTCCTTGCGGATTTGCTCGACGCGCAGGTCGATGTCCTTTTTGTTTTCTTCCCCCGCCACAATCGTGGTGGAATCTTTGGTGATCGTAATCTTCTGTGCTTTGCCGAGCATCTCAAGGGTAACCGTATCGAGGCTGAGTCCGATTTCTTCGGAAACAACCTGTCCGCCAGTCAGCACTGCAAGGTCTTGCAGCAGCGCTTTGCGACGTTCGCCAAAACCGGGGGCTTTGATTGCGGTTGCGTTTAGGACACCACGCAGTCGGTTGACAACGAGGGTTGCCAGTGCTTCACCTTCCACATCCTCAGCGATAATAAGCAGCGGTTGCCCGGATCGCGCAATTTTCTCCAGTACCGGGATCAGATCCTGGATGGAGCTAATCTTCTTATCGGCAATCAGGATGAGAGCATTATCAAGCTCGGCAATCATCCGTTCGCCATCGGTAACAAAGTAGGGTGAGATGTAGCCGCGATCGATCTGCATCCCTTCCACCAAATCCATCTCGGTGTTGAGCGATTTGGATTCTTCGACCGTGATCACGCCATCTTTGCCGACCTTATCCATCGCTTCGGCGATCATGGCTCCCACTTCTTCATCGTTACCGGATGAGACGGTGGCAACCTGGGCGATCGCGTTCCCTTCTACAGGCTTTGCGACGGCTTTGATTTCGTCTACCAGCTTGATCACGGCTTTCTCAATGCCGCGACGCAGGCTGACCGGGTTGGTGCCAGCGGCAACGTTTTTCATGCCTTCCCGGATCATGGCTTGTGCCAGTACGGTTGCCGTTGTAGTGCCGTCACCTGCCAGGTCTTTGGTCTTGGAGGCAACTTCCCGAATGAGGGCAGCACCCGTGTTTTCGAGTGGATCTTCTAGCTCAATTTCGCGCGCGATCGTGACGCCGTCGTTCACAATCTGAGGTGCACCATATTTCTTTTCCAGAAGGACGTTTCGCCCTTTTGGACCCAAGGTCACGCGAACGGCATCTGCCAGCGCATTCACGCCTCGCTCCAATGCCTGCCGCGATTCGTCATTAAAGACAACAATTTTTGCCATAACTACTCGCTCAGTTCTCCACATTGACTTTAGCACTCAAAGACCGAGAGTGCTAAATGATTCCATTGATTGATACTTTTTGAGCACGTTTCTAGGCCATCACCATACCGCCATCAACGTTCATCACCTGCCCTGTAATGTAGGCCGCAGCAGGATCCGCCGCCAAGAAGCGGATCAGCCCTGCCACTTCCTCTGGTTGCCCGTAGCGACCCAACGGAATAAATTGCAAGATGCCATCTGCTTTCAAATCAGCCGTCATGTCGGTGGTAATAAAACCAGGAGCAACCGCATTGACGGTAATGCCACGCGGTGCCAGTTCCTTTGCAACCGTTTTGGTGAAGCCGATTACTCCAGCTTTGGCAGCGCTGTAGTTTGCCTGCCCTGGATTGCCCATTTGCCCCGCAACAGACGTAATGTTGACCACACGACCCGATCGCTGCTTCAGCATGATTTTGCTAATCGCACGGGTGCACAAAAAGACCCCCGTTAAGTTGAGGTCAATCACGGCCTGCCAATCTTCGGGCTTCATGCGCAGCAGCAGCGTGTCGCGGGTGATCCCGGCATTGTTGACCAGTACATCGATCTGACCCCATTTTTCCATGACTGCATTGACTAACCCATCGACCTGATCGGCTTTGGAGACATCTGCCGGAAGCGCGATCGCGCTACTGCCGATCGCCTCAATCTCTGCCACTACTGCATCAGCGGCTGTGCGCGAACTGGCATAGTTGACAACAATCTTCGCCCCTTCCGCCGCCAACGCTAGAGCCGTAGCCCGACCAATGCCACGTGAAGCGCCTGTAATAAGCGCCACTTTTCCCTGTAACCGTTGCAGGTTGGTTGGCAGTGCTTCCATACTCATCTCTCCAAATGTCGCTAGATGATCATAGAGGAAAGGGGGAATGAGGAATCAGGAGTCAGAAGTTAAAGCTGACCGCTGACTGCTGACTGCTGACCGCTGACCGCTGACTAGAGTGTTGTCTCAAGAAACAGACGTAGAAAGATGTCGATCGCAGGGGTTAAGAAAGTGTGAGTTTTTGGTTGTAAGAGGGTTATGCGGGGCGATCGTGGCTGGCAGGATTAGGATAGAGCTATGGCGATTGGAGAATTTGAACAATGGCGGTAAAAAAGCAGTTTGACAGCTTTCAAGAATTGCTCTCTGGCTCAGATTTGCCCGTTTTGGTTGATTTTTACGCGACCTGGTGTGGCCCTTGCCAAATGATGGCGGGCATTTTAGAACAGGTCAATGCCCAGATGAAACATCAGGTGAAGGTGATCAAGATTGACACCGATAAATATCCTCAAATCGCAACAGAGCATCAAATCCACGCGCTGCCAACGCTGGTGTTGTTCAAGCAAGGGCAACCCGTGGAGCGCATTGAAGGCGTGGTGCCTGCGGACAAGCTAATTCAACGGCTGCAAGCGTTGGTTTGAAAGAGGAGTGAGGGGTCGAGAACGTAGGAGATTTCCAAGCAAACATTTACCGTTGGGTAGGGGCAGGTTTTGCCAGAGTCTGATCCTCTAACCGTTAACCTTGTGACAAACCTGCCCCTACGGGTCTTTTGTTTGCTAGAAAGCTCCTTGGCACTAGGCTTTCACTCCTACCGTCTTTTGCTGCTTCCTTCTGATTTCTGACTCCTGGCTCTTCCCCTTTCCCCTCAAACCCCCAATTCATAGGGGCTCCTTATGGCTATGGGCGTTTGGAATCAGCAAAAAAGTCCCAAAAGCCATATATCTTAAAGGTTTCGTAGATCTAGAGCGTTCCCTTCGCTTTAGAATAGGGCATTGAAAGTTAGATTTCACGGGCATTTCAGCCATTTTGGCGCAAATCTTGCTTTGTTTTCGATCGCGTAGTTTCGCCCGAAACCTCGATGGACAGTGCGTTATTCCACAAGAACCTAAAGGAGAACCGATGAACAAGGGAGAGCTTGTAGATGCTGTGGCAGACAAAGCCAGCGTGACGAAGAAACAGGCAGATGCAGTGTTGACCGCTGCTCTGGAAGCGATCGTCGAGGCGGTCAGTGATGGTGATAAGGTGACGCTGGTTGGGTTTGGCTCGTTTGAATCACGGGAACGTAAAGCCCGCGAAGGTCGTAACCCCAAAACGGGTGACAAAATGGATATTCCGGCAACAAAAGTACCCGCATTCTCAGCTGGGAAGTTGTTTAGAGAGAAGGTCGCTCCTGAGAAAAAATAATGACGGTTTGATTGATCCCTTAGCCAGTCGTCCGATACACGGGGGGAATCTAGTCTGGGCAGCGTCACTGGCGAACTGTTCCCCCTCTGCTATTTTGGATTTCTCTGCCAGCATTAATCCGTTGGGGCCACCCGCCTCTGCGATCGCCGCCCTCCAATCTCACCTGGGCGACCTGAAGGCCTATCCTGATCCCCAGTACTGCGAGTTGCGATCGGCGCTGGGCGAGTTTCACCATATCCCACCGGAGTACATTCTGCCCGGAAACGGTGCAGCTGAACTGTTGACCTGGGCCTGCCGGGATCTGGCTGCTTTGCCTGCAACCTGCGTGGTGACGCCTGCGTTTAGCGACTATCAGCGTGCACTCAAGGCCTTCGACGCCACCGTACTGGCCTGTCCTCTAGACCCTTTGGCGCATGGACAGTGGGATTTAGCCAGAGCGTTGTCGATCGCGCCGACACGCCATCCAGCAGGCAAGGCGATCGGGCTACTGCTCAATAACCCACACAATCCAACGGGAAGCCTTCTCTTGAGTGACCTGCTGTCTGCTCATCTGAACCATTACGCTGTAGTGGTCGTGGATGAAGCGTTTATGGACTTCTTGCCACCAGACGAGCAACAGAGTGTGCTTGATCTCGTAGTGGAGCATCCCAATCTGGTCGTGTTGCGATCGCTCACCAAGTTTTACAGCCTGCCGGGGCTACGGTTGGGCTACGCGATCGCCCATCCCGATCGGCTCAAGCGCTGGCAAGAATGGCGCGATCCCTGGTCTGTGAATGCACTGGCAGCCGCTGTGGGTGCCGTCATTGTGCAAGACACTACTTTTCAACAGCAGACGTGGCAGTGGTTGGCAACTGCAAAGCCGTTGTTGTTCCAGGGCTTGTCCGACCTGCCGGGATTGCAACCCGATCTCGGTGCGGCAAATTTTCTGCTGGTCAGGTCAAAGCGATCGGTGGTGCAACTACAAACAGAGCTTCTGAAGCAGCATCAGGTTTTGATTCGAGACTGTGTGAGTTTTCCAGCCTTGGGCGATCGCTACTTTCGCGTTGCCATTCGCACTGAAGCCGAAAACCAAAGATTACTAGACGGATTGAGTCAGATCCTTTCCAATGGAAAAGAGGGTTAGTTTTGAGCAGTGGATGCAATTTTCTAACTCAAAGCTCAAAACTCAAAACTCTCTTTTATGCCTGTTGATTACGATCTGGTTGTCATCGGTAGCAGTGCTGCTGGAATCTATGCAGCAGTGTCTGCTGCCAACTTAAACGCTCGCGTGGCGCTGGTTGAGCAAGGCTGTGCTGCTAGTAGCCCCATTGATGGGCAGGTTTTGACCAAGGTGGGGCAAACGTTGCGCCAGCTGTGTCAGGCAGCGCCACTAGGGTTAGGGGACACTGCCGCATTGCCATCGACTGAGGCAGCCTGGACACACGCAAGGCAATGGTCGGCAGCCGTAACCGCAGCGATCGCCGAAACCCATGCTCCTGCCGTCCTTGCGTCGTTGGGGATTGAGGTCATTGCTGGCTGTGGTGAGTTTCATCGGAAACCAATGTTGGGTTTTATGGTCAACGGTCGATCGTTGCGATCGCGTGCCTACCTTCTCGCCATTGAGCCACTCCCCGTTATGGTCAAGTCGCAGCCCCAGGGACACGAAATATCTGCTCCACCCGCTCTTGCAGAAATTGATGGCTTAGCACTGGTCGGCTACTTGGACGCCAGCTCAGTGCTGCAAAAAATTCCCGCTTTAGAGGCGTTGCACCGTCTCGTGATTATTGGTGCCGATGCGATCGGGGTCGAGTTGGCGCAAAATTTGGTTCGACTGGGGCGATCGGTCACGCTCATCGTTGCAACCGCTCATGTCCTTCCCCACGAAGATGCAGAAGCTGCCTTTCTGATCCAGGCACTGCTAGAAGCAGAAGGTGTGGAGGTGCTAACGGAAACGACGGTCACACAGGTACGGCAGATTGATGGTAAGAAGTGGGTGCAGGCAGGCAATCGGGCGATCGATGCTGACGAAATTATTCTGACCGCAACAACGCCGTTTGATCAGGCAACCCTTAACTTAGCTGCTGCTAACGTCGAAGCCTCCTCTGTAGGTATTGGAGTCAACGAGAAGCTACAAACCACCAATGCCTGCGTTTATGCCTGCCGAGGCAGCAGCGCTGGCGATCGGATGCCCCATCTTGCCCTGGCGGATGCTCGCATCGCCGTCAAAAATGCGCTGTTTCTGCCGATCGCCAAAATCAACGACGCCCACGTTCCCCATATCGTTTCTACGGCTCCAGCACTGGCGCGCGTGGGGCAGACAGAAGCCGCTGCCATCCAGCGTTTTGGTAAGGATGTGGTCATTCTCCGACAACCCTTCAAAACGCTAATCAAAGCGCAAATCCAGGGCGAGACGATCGGATTTTGCAAACTCATTGTGCATCGCAACGGCACACTGCTGGGCGCACACATTGTTGGTTCGCAGGCGGATGAGCTGATTGGCACGATCGCCCTCGCCATACAGCAAAAGCTCAACGTTGAGGCGATCGCTGATCTCGTGTTACCGTCTTCTTCTCTGGCCGAAATCATCCACCAGACTGCTGCTGAGTGGCATCACCTCAGACTTCAGCAAAACACGCGACTGCGAGATTTTCTCGAAGGTTTTTTTAACTGGCGGCGATCGATGAATTGAGGCAACTGTAAGAAACCGGGTTTCTCAGCAGACAAAAAGATACGCTCTCCAAGCATCAGAAACCCAGTTTCTAAATACCCTAAACTCTCGCCAGTGTCACCTTCTCAGGCTGGTCTTGATATTTGCCACGTCGGGTTTCATAGCTAATGGCGCAGGGTGCACCTTCCAGGAAGAGTAATTGCACAACTCCTTCACTAGCGTAAATACGGCAGTCGGCGCTAGATGAGTTAGAGAACTCCAGCGTCAGGTATCCTCGCCAACCGGCTTCAGCGGGCGTTAGATTCGCAATAATGCCACAACGGGCATACGTGCTCTTACCAATACAAACCACCGTCACATTTTCGGGCACTTCTAGCCGTTCCAGAGCTACCCCTAACCCATAGGAATGCGCAGGCAAAATAAAGTGGTGACCATCTTCGCCAGCATGTAATTGAGCCGGTTCTAGATTGGCAGGGTTGAAGTTTTTAGGATCAACTACCGTTCCTGGAATGTGCTTAAAAATCCGAAACTCCGTTGGTGAGAGTCTCAGGTCATAACCATAGCTGCTTAATCCGTAGGAAATGACTGGCAGCCCGTCGACTTTTCTCACCAACTGGGGCTCAAAAGGGCTAATCATGCCCTTCTCTGCCATTTGCGTAATCCAGGTATCGTTCTTAATCATGTTGGGTTTTTTAAAGATTACTGTTAGCAGCGCTGACCGCTGTTAGCTACGGTTGATGGCTGCGGCGGAGTTCGGTGATTTGATCGGCAATGTCGAGGAGCGATCGCGGCATTTCTGGCCCTGTAAGAATGACATCGACGTGGCGCGGACGCTGCTTCAAGAACGCCAGCACTTCGGTATCGGCAATCAACCCAAAATTGACTGCCAGACTGAGTTCATCCAGCACCACCAGTTCGTATTTGCCTTCCAGGACGATCGCACGCGTATACTCCCAGAGTTCCAGCAAGGATTGAGTTTCTTCCTCGTCCAGATGCGGCGTATCAATGCAGCGCGGCAAATTACAGCGAATCCAATCCAAATTTTGCCCTAGCTGCACCGGATGCTCGTAGCCTTGGCCAATGCCACCCTTGAGAAACTGCACCACCAGCACAGGCGTTCCCTGTCCGGCAATCCGCAACGCTTGCGCCATCACGTTCGTAAAGAAGCTGCGATGCGAACAAGTAAAGACCTGTACCAAGCCCTCAACTCGATGCGTCAGTTGATGATTGACATCTAGCGAAGGGGTTTCGATCTGTGAAACCATAAGGTGTGCCTAAGTAACAATGAACCGCTATCAGCGTCCGTTCTACTTCTCTGAAGTATTCAGAATCTAGCGTAGTTCAACTAATTTCTCCAACATCAAACACTATATGTAATAGTCCGTCAAGCGAGGGAGTGAAGAGGAGTGGAGGAGGGGGAGGAGTTTTGAGTAGCGCTTTGCGCCGCTACGCTAGAGAGTTTTGAGTTTCAGCCTTTAGCCTTCAGCCTTCAGCCTTTAGCCTTTAGCCTTTAGCCTTTAGCCTTCAGCCTTCAGCCTTTAGCCTTGTTTCCCCTGCTCCCTCCGCCCCTATCTCCTGTATCCTGAATCAGGGAACTTGAGGCAAAACAATGACTTGGCAGCGTCCTGATGGTCGAAAGCCGGATCAACTACGTCCGGTGAGCTTTGAGCGCAACTTTACCCGCTTTGCGGCAGCGTCTGTGCTGGCAAAGTGTGGCGATACGCAGGTGCTGTGTAATGTGTCGATTCAGCCGAAGGTGCCGCGTTTTTTAGAAGGGAAAGGGCAGGGCTGGCTGACGGCAGAGTACCGCATGCTGCCGGGAGCGACACCAGAGCGGCAGGAGCGCGAACTCATGAAGCTGTCGGGGCGCACGCAAGAGATTCAACGCTTGATTGGGCGCAGTTTGCGATCGACTCTCGATATGGCAGCGCTAGGCGAACGCACGATCGTCGTGGATGCGGATGTGCTGCAAGCCGATGCTGGCACGCGAACAACGTCGATTACAGGCGGCTTTGTGGCGCTGAAGGATGCCTTGGATCAATTAGTTGCGAAGGGAGAACTGGAGCGATCGCCGATTATCCATCAGGTGGCTGCGGTCTCAGTTGGCTTAATTGATGACCAACCCCTGCTCGATCTCAACTATCCCGAAGATGTCGCTGCTGCGCTGGACTGCAATGTGGTGATGAACGAAAAACTGGAGCTGATTGAAATTCAAGGTACGGCTGAAACTGGGAGCTTTAGCCGTACTCAACTCAACCGCATTCTAGATGTCGCTGAATTGGGCATTCAGGCGCTGTTAGACGCTCAACGACAAGCGTTTCAGCGGCCTTGAACCTGCTTGTACTCCGCGATGCGATCGGGACGCCCTCTTGCAGGTGGTCAGCGGTTCGTCTTGATTGTTTGATTCGAGACTGAACCGCTGGATCAATCTCTATACTGAACGTGCATTGAATGAGGCGTTTACACTCTGATACGGCTGTACCTGGTCAGTGGTTGACACGCTCAACCCTGTCAAATAATCCGTCTCGCACTCTGGATTTGCCTCGCAGTCTGGATAGACGTCGAATGCTGCTTTGACAGCTTTACTAGCCTGATCATTACTATCTTGCTCGTTCCCAAAGAAGGCATCCAGGACAAGCACGAAAAAAGCAAAGAGGATGAAGTGGGTCATGATAACAAACGATCTCTCTCTCAACGGTTAATCAAAAGCTTCAAAGTCTACTGGTTCTAGCTAGCATCCTGGCTTCAAAAGGGGGTATATTCTGCTGCTTGATGCAGCCATCCTACATTCCCTTTTAGAGCGGTACGATCGCACTATAAAAACGCACAATAAGAAATTAGGCTTATGACACTCTTCCTGTTCATCCAGGTGGGTCTCGTCTGCCAAGCCGTTAAGATGTTTACCCCTGCTCATTCCAAGAATACTTGTTTTTCCTTGGATAAGGCTAACTGCGCACACAGGAACGATGATTTAAACACATTTTGATGCTTTCCATATGCTTTTCGTAAATGTCTAGACGCCCAAACGGTACCAGGGTAAACTCTTAGCCCTCTCATACTCTTGGGCGAAGGCTCAATCATCGCCTATGCGAACGCATCACAAGACTGCTACTTCCATATCATTAATGGACGCCCAAGCGAATCGTGAAACGATGATGGAAGGTGTTCAACCTGGTTGACTGACCAAGCTTTCAGTGATCGCCTGCCCCGCCCTGCATTGAAAGTAAGGGCTCACAGAAGGACATCCTCTGTGGGCTTTGCCTTCCCGAAGGGTAGAGGACTGCCAGCGTCTTTCAACCCGTTAAAGTGATTTAAACACTTGCTCTAATCGATTTTCAGTCCCTTTAGTGGACTTCACTGAGTGAGACCGTGATTGAAAATCACGGTCGGGTGACGCCATGAGCAAGGACGTTTCAAACTCCATCTCAAAACCTTAGCTTATAGCCGGTTGCAAATGGGTCAGCCACAGTCGCGCATCTTGCTCGCAGGCGTGAGCGGAGACGCTCACACTCAGTTAATGTGGCTGATTCAAACGAAAATTGCTGTAAGTTCAGCCTCTGTCGACAGGAGACGGCTCAAGCACTACTTTCCTGGCGTCAGCATGCCCACTGGCAGGCTTGCCTGAAGCGGTTGCTTCTGGTCGAGGACGGCAATGATCCGCTTCTGATAATCAACAAACCCGTAAGTAGGAAATGCCGCCATCAACGCTGGCTGCTGAGCCACCGTATTTGTAGCCAACCAGGCCTGCTGATAGTCCTGGGGATTGAGATGGAGAATGGTAAACTTTCCAGCGTTGTCGGTAACTAACCCCGACTTGTTCATCGCCAAGACTTCTTCCGCCGCTTTTTGGGTGAGAGGGATGAGGGTGACGACATTGTCCGTGGGTAACGGGTGCGATCGCTGGAGAAGGTCTTGAATACTTGGCGGTAAAGCACTGTGAGTATTCAACGCTTTAAGGCTCTCTTCTGCAGCGTTCTTCCTGCTCAACGCAGGGTTAGAAGCGTTCTCTTTTTCAACTGGCTTCGGCAGAGATGTTTCGAGGCGTTGATTGCCTTGTGTCATTGGTTGAATGGGCAGCGCAGTTTGAGTAGGCGCTGGTGCCTGAGCGCGAGTAGACTCATTAGCACGCTGAGGAGCCAGTGTCTCCGGTGAAGCGATACCAGCAACCTGAGGTGCAGGGGTTCCCTGGTTTGCTGCTGGCAAGGTTGCATTTGGCAACGATGGCGGATTGGTCAACGGCAGGGGTTTTACAGTCTGAAGCGGTTTGGGAGCAACTGGCTTGGATGGCAGTCTCACCTGGCTGAACGTTCTAACGGGCTCAGGCTGTTGGGCGACACTCACTCTACCCATAGCCTTGGGTAAAGACAATGAACTCAAGCGTAGCGACTGTGAGCGTGTGCCCAAAGATGATGTATTGAGACTGCTAGGCTGATCAGTTGCCAGACGCTTTGAGGATACGGCTTGCAGACCGCGTGGCGTGGCCGTTGCGCCCGGCGTCAACCTGGTGTCTGGTGTTTTGCTAACGCCTGAGTTTAGTTGATTAGACCACAGAGGTTGATTGGATTGAAGCGGCTGTACCGCTGTCCCAATGAGATTTAAGCGGTTTGTTGAATCGGTTGCTTTCGGCGAATTTTGTTGAACGTTGGGTTGCGGTGTGTTGGGTTTTGCCGACACCTGAGACTTGTTGATGTCTGCAATAGCCAGTCCGGTGAGAGCGGTAGCGGTGAAGATGCCAGCACCAACCAGGTAACGGTTGGGCAAGGATTTGGCGGAAGACTTCTGTACAATCCCTGCCCGATCGCCAAGCGTGGCATCGGCTTCTTCAAAGTAGTAATGAAAGTAGGTTAAAGGACCCTCTGTTCGTACTTCGTAGGGAACGTGGGGCGTGTGTTCTAACAAGGCTGCAGGCTCTACCATGTTGTCATCAGCCTCCTTAGAATGATTAGGGTGTGTATTCA
The DNA here is from genome assembly GCF_003003795.1 of Stenomitos frigidus ULC18. Taxonomy (GTDB): domain Bacteria; phylum Cyanobacteriota; class Cyanobacteriia; order Leptolyngbyales; family Leptolyngbyaceae; genus Stenomitos; species Stenomitos frigidus_A. The sequence continues at coordinate 28,318 of NZ_PVWK01000078.1, forward strand.
AGGGCTCAGTCATGAAGTAAGACTGCTGCTCCAACGTTAGAAATTTGGTCATGCAGTTTATGCTCCTGAGATCTAATTTGAATACATTAAGGTTGATAAGGTTTTTTCTTCGGTCACTTTGAGGAACACCGTTTAAGTAACGGTATAGGGTGAATGTCCGTTGTCTTTAAGCAAATTACTGGTTAGAGCACTCTGCAACATAGCTTAGGAGATTTCTAGGAATGAATTTACCCGCTAGCAGGTTGAATAAGGATATCCCATTTTGGTAATTCTGGATTG
>NZ_PVWK01000075.1 GCF_003003795.1 Stenomitos frigidus ULC18
GAGTTATCAAGGTGAAACACCCTGACTCTGCTTTATTTCAAACCTGGTGGAGGGGCTTGACTTAGGCAGAAACGAATCGCACGCCGACATAGAGGTAAAAAGTGCAACATAGGCACAGAACTCTTTCTCTGTCAGGGTTTCAGGGAACAGTCGATTTGAGCTGTACCGCTGAAACCCTTGATTAGTGCAGGTTTGGACTACTTTTGGACGCTGTACTAATTGAAAATCAGTAGTACATAGCCGCTTTTGATGGGTCTTTAACGGCTGAAACCCGCATTCTCTCGTGGCATTTCTGCCAGACCGCGCAGGTTCAGCGGTTCAGCGTTTGCCTCAAAACAGGGCTAATCTTGTTGGTTAGTGGCCCGGCAGTAGTTGTTGTTGGTGGGAACACAGGGCAAGTAACCAGCCTTCAAGTAGGTTCAGCGCCCATCGCTTTAACCGATACAGCCTTAAAAAAACTCCCATCGCTCACCACGTGAGTCGATAGGAGTTTAAGTTGGATCACTCATTGCGGGGCCTAAGTGGCGTGAAACGGGAAGCGCTTAAAGCCCTTCAATAGGGTACTCAGACCTTTTCCAGGCGACCAGACCGCCCATGAGTTCAGCAATATTTTGATAGCCTGCTGCCCGCAGTCGCGAGGCTGCCGCCGCTGTTTGCTCCTCCGTCTGACCATAGACGTAAATGTCACGGTTGGTTTCGAGAGCGGCACGCGCACGGGAGACTAGCTCCTCCAGGGGCATCGCAATCGCTCCCATAATGTGGCTAGCGTTGAACGTGTCCCGATCGCTCACGTCAATGATCGTCAGGGCAGGCTCACCCCAATCCAAGCGCTCTTTGAGTGCAGCGACGCTAGCTTTGTCTTGCATAGCACCGGGGGTAGGAATGAGTGGAAAAAGCTTAGACATGGTTCACCAGTAATAAAGATCGCAGTCTGAACGTGGTACGGCTACGGACAAAACAAAACAGGATTCACATTCAGGAGGCTTGACGGGTCAAGCAACTTTCGAGAGCAACTTCTGCCTCACTCAGCTTCGGAGCAGCCTTGAGGTTAAGCACTCGCTCAAGCTGATCGTTGCCCATTTCACTCAAGGCACGCTTGAGGCTCGGTTGACTGAGTACCGTTGGTAAACAAGCGACGAGGGCACTGGTGCGAGCGTCTTCAGGAGAGTCGTTGACGACCTGTGGAGCCATCGTTTCAGAAACCGTTGCCGCCTTAAGCGGCAGCGCCAGCGCCGGATTAAAAAAGAGTCCTGGTAGCCAAAACAAGCCAATTAGTAAAGCTGTAAGGAGCGTGCGAGCTAAACGATCGGTCAGCTGCTTGAAGGAAGCACTGATGCCGACCAATGGTGCTGGACGATGATGCTTGAGGCTTGAAAGAGTAGTCATAACAGTCCTTGGTAAGCTGAAAAGTTGTTGGAAAGCGCTGGCGATGACAAGGCTTGCTGGTGGCCAAACTAGATCAGACTGCGACGTTCAACCAGGGTGGCTGACTGACAGCAGCCCCAGAAGTACAGCACGCCCTGACTCGAAAACACTTCGATGAGCACCACAGCCACGAAGCCCAGCATGTCTAACCGACCATTCCAGGCTTCAGCTTGAGGCGTAAAACCCCAAACCCAAGCCTTGCGATCAGTGGTCGGAGCGTTAACGTGGGTCGAACTTGCCATGCTCTTGGCTCCAAAGGTGGTGCTTGAAACGCTTGCTGCAACGATGAGCAGTCAGACTTGCTGGCGAGTTTTAAAGCGAGGCAAACCCTGTATCCAGTTGCCATTCCTGCTTCAGCAAATCCCGATAGAGCGTTTCCCGCAGGAGCATCTGGCGGTACTGCTCGATGAGAAGTACTTGAGCCTGCTCATGCGACATGCGCTCGACCTGATCGGCAAAACGTCTGAGGCTGAAGGCTTGCTCTAAAGTGAGTTCGGTGACCTGATCCATTGCGATTGCTGGTGCCCTCAAGGGAATAAAGCCGTAACAAAAGGGGTGAACCCTTTTATTACGTCATGTAAATTAGTGTAACGAATTATTTACATAATTTGACGATTCCGGAAAATTATGTTCCTGCATCCCCTGGCGTTAGCTTTTCAAGCGCCTTTGGGGTTGAGCCGACATGAGGGCAAAATAGTGCACGATGAGCTGTAAAGCCTTGCCTAGCAGACGTTACAGAAAATTGACCCGAGTGGAGCTTGGAGGCAGGACTTCTGCGGCCGGGGCAGTTAACCCAGTAGCTTCAGTCAAGGCTCAAGAACATAAGGGTTGACCCAAGCAACAGCACTCGCGCTAGTTCAGACCTTGCAGCTGACTTTGCAGCTCAAACAACAACAGCTCCCAATCCGCTTGAGCCAAACCCACTTCCGGTTGCTCAAACAACTCCAGCACAAAGCGGGTGCGCTGCTCCAGCGTCCAACCCAATTGCTGCACGCGCTGGTCGATCGCCCCTCGAATACTGGCTTCAGTCATGGGATACTGCTCTACCGCCTCTCGCAAAAGCACAGGCTCTTCTAGAAACGTGGTCAACGATCGCACATACCAATCCGCCTGCTCCAACGCAAAGTCCGGTGGTGGCGCTGTGAAATAGATGGCATCCAGCTCATCCTCAACCAAGAGCCAGCCCACCATAGGTGCCAAGGCCAGCCAGTCTTCCTCCTCAGGCTCCAGGTAGCGAGCACCCACAGCCAGCAAATCCACCCTTGCCAGCGGATTACAAACACCAGCAGACCATGCCAGCGACGTCTCTTCAGGATGCTCCTGCTGGTATTGGGCAAAGAACGCTTCCACTTCTGCTTGCATTGCCAGATCCACGTCAGGCTCCTGCACTGGCTATTGAGACACAACACTCAGTTGCCGAATTTCTTGCAAAGCGCTCTTACCACCTCGGCGCTGCGGGTGCGATCGTCCAAAGCCACCTGGCATCCCTGCCTCCTCGTTCGCACAACCTTCGCGTTGCTCCAGTGTCACTCCGTCCGTACTGCCTAGACTGACCTCATCTTTCTGCGCCTGAACCGTAAAGAACTGCTGGGCTTCCGCAACCAGAATCGGGTCTTCACTCTCCAGCCACACTTGCATTTTAACAAGCTGCTTCTCTGCTCGCTCAGACTTCTGATCAGCAGCGGCAGCAGGAGCACCTGTGGAAAGCCCCCACCCCAACCCAACTTCTAAAGACCCAGCCGCTTGCCCTTGAGGGGCAGCGGCAATGGGCATAAGCTTATTGGTATCGATAGGGTGGTATTCCCCTCCCTGTCTAAGTTCCAGCGTTTCTGCCTGTATGGCAAGGGACTGAATAGGGTTGTATTCCTTGTCTGACAGGGGTTTCAGGTGATTGGGATGCCATAACTCTTTGTATTTATCTAAGGTTTGATTCCCAATTCCATAGGTGCGGATGGCGTGTCTGCGAGCGGTGATCGTGGCTGGTAAGGTCTGCCGTTGCTGTAAGTCGCTGAGCGCTGTCTGGATGCGATCGCGAGCCGCTTGCGACTGCTCCTGGTTCCAGTTTGGCTTGGGTGGTTCGAGCCGTTCTGGTAGGGGTGAAGCCTTCGCCTGGTGCTTGGAGCCAAAGGGGTAGTAACGGCTGGACTGGATGGAACGGGCATAGAACATAGCGCGTGGTTCCAGGTCAGTTTGATGGTGGCAATACGCTTCAAAGCCAGAGAGCGATCGTGCCACTTCGCAGATGGCAGCGGCTAAGTCTGCGCCGGCGAGAGGTTCGCCACCACGCTGGACGTGACCGAAGATGTATTCCCGCATGGCGATTCGACCCAGCAGGTAGTTGGTCTGTCCGGCATCACTCCATCCAGCTAAAACCTCAGTGTTCAAGTCATGGAGGAACTTCTCGGCTTTACCGGAGAGTTTGTACCGTTGACGCTTGGTCTGTTGCAAGACCCGTTTCAAGGTGCGCTGATCGATGGGGTTACGGTGCTGAGCAAACTGCCAGCGCTGCACAAAGGTAGTTTGTTCGCCGTAGATGGGCTGGTAGTCGTGGTTAAGCAGGTAGGAACCGGCTTGCAGGGGAAGCCGATGTCCAGCATAGAGGCTGGGAGACTCGCTGTAGGGCTTGGGGTTGGGGAATCGTTCGAGTTGTCCCGGTTTGAGTTTGAATCCGGCATTCGTCAGCAAGGTGGAGACGACCTGGGCGATCGCCCAGGTCTCTTGCGCCTCTTGGGGTCACCTCAGAATTCGGAAAAAATCGTACGTTAAGGATTCGCAACCGTGCGGGGCTGCAAGTCGCTCATCAATTGGGTTGCAAGAGTGGTCGCAAGCGGAAGATGACGGATAGCAAGATTGAATCAGCAAAAAGTCTTCTGGCGAGTGGCGTTCCGCCTAGCGATGTGGCAAAAAATCTAGGGGCGTCGGTTCCTACGCTTTATCGTTGGGTTCCAGCAGCATCTCACCCTTAGGCTAATATTGCCCACCCCGCCCTAACTGTAAAAGTAGAATTGAAACCTTTGCTGGTTAGTCTTTTCAGCGCCTTTCTACCTTCCCATTGGCTGCCTTGCTATGCGTTCTTGATCGTGCGAAAACTGAGCCCGTATGACATTAAATGCACCATGCTTATGGCAAGGGTTATCGCACTAGAAATGATGCTGATTTAATGGCTATGGCGGCGTCTGGCTCTTGAATTGCTTGAAATTGGGGAGCAGGGAGATTCATTGCTACGCCTCCCTGCTCAGACAAACGCCTTGCAGGGCATGATTCTCCCTGCCTTCTATTTTTTGATGCACAAGTTTACTCCCTATGCCTGGAACAACAGCGTATAGGAAGCCATGCAAAAACTAGAGCAATTTGTCAAAAAACTTGCACCATTTGACAAATTGCCACTAAAATTGGCACAGCAAAACTGGTGACCTAATATCTCGCTCGACCAAAGCTCTGATTAGCGTTCCTTCTCCTATTCTTTCAATTGAATAACAAGCCTCTTGACCCCTGCTGTACCACCAGTTGGGGTTTTTGGCTTCTAGGACTGCCTAGAACATGACGAACACTCCTCTTGTTTCAAACGTGGAAACTTGTGATTCACTAGCAACTCGCGCTGTGGTTGGAGCTTTGCTGTGGTGAAGTATCAATGATCTAACCGCAGATCATCCTGTCCGCTGGCAAAGTTTTTCAGAAACTGCTGCTGCGGTCCTGTCAGTGAACCCCTTGGCCTCAGGTGCTGGTCGGATGTTAGCCATGTCTACACCTGTCCCCGCAGAATCTGCTCAGCGGTCAAACTGATGGCCGGAAACAGCGCTGAACGCAGACGATCGCTCCCTCTAAACTCACCGACCAAGGCGTATTGCCTGCCCTCCAGTTGGAGCACGGTAATCAGCTGGGCTTCGGGGTCGATCAGCCAGTACTCAGGAATGCCGCGCCGTTGGTATTGAGCGCGCTTGGCTTGATAATCACGTTCGCGATTTATATCACCAGGGCTAACCACCTCAGCTACTAGGAGCGGAGGCCGCATCGCCAGGGTAATGGTTAGCCGTCGCTGTGTCAGGCTGAGATGCTTTTCGTGCAGCACCACCAAATCAGGGAAGCGATTGCGGGGGGTACCTAGTTGCACAACAGGCACTTCGAGTTCACAGGTATGAATCACCAGCTGTCGCAGTGGAATGGCACCACTACTGGCCAGCGCAAACAGCAAGAAGCGGGCAAGAAAATCGTTTTGTTCTGACTCTGGCGGCAATTCAATCCACTCCCCATCCACAAATTCATGCCTTGCATCGGGCAAGTCTGCCACCTCATCCTGTGCCAGGTAATCCTCAAAACTGATTGGCTTGATGGCTGTACTCATGGTGATCGCCTTCACTTCTTAGCTGGCTCAGCGGGCTTCAAATCTAACTCTCCGCGCTCTTTTGCCTCTCTAAGTGCAGTTTCCACTAGAAAGGCAGCAAGATTTGCAGTCGGTCTACCCTGCCGCTCTGCCCATTTTTCTAACTCCTCATACACGGTGTCTGGGAGTGTCAGATTGACGCGCTTACTCACAGCATCTTGAGTCATATGATGTAGCCCTATCGTACACCTGAGTTACTGAAAGCGATCATCAGTGTATTTATAATACCGATTCGCGTTAAAAAGTAACTTTTTAGTGCTAGATTTGTTCTTGCTTGGGGCGGCATCGCTGCGAAGTTAGATGACAACGCTACGAAGTTCATAGTGATGCCCCCTTATGAAGCCCTATGACGACGCTATGAAAGCCCTATAAAGCGGAGAAAAGCAATGGAACGCAGGCATACCCTACGGTCGATCGCGGCAGCCACTGATCGCGACAAACGCACGGTGCAGAGCTGGTTTAGAAAAGCCAGTGATGCTTGCCAGGACGAAGTGGGAGCCCTGATCGACGGTGTACGGTACTTTGACGATGACGAGCGCGCTCAACTCTTGGCTTACATGGGCGAGAAGCCCGGACCCGTTGCGGCCGCTCCTGTCATTCCCACTGTCACCGTTGAGATTGGCAACCACCAGGTCGTCTTGGCGCAGCCAGAGCTGCCGCAGACCTATAGTCTGGAGTCGCTCCGACAAAGCGAGGTTATTGCCTTCGATGATCCGTTGGCGATCGCGGTCCAATTCTTGCAAACTGCCGATGCCCTGACCAAGGAAATGCAACGCGATATCCGAGTGCGGGAACAGAAGTTACAGCAGACGCAGCAAGCAAAGAATGCGATCGCTGAGAAAGCCACCGAATTCAAACTGGAAGCCCGCAAATATGGCATCGTCTTTCTGTTGATGTCGCAGGCTGAAAGTGCGGAATCAATGGGTTTAGAAGGCTTTGTTGCGCTAAAAGATGCGTTCAAAGCCATTCGGTTAGTGAAAGCCTGTAAGCGGCATATGCAAACTTCCTCAGACCCATTGCTAAGAGCTTATATAATGGCTGACAAGGGCTGGACATGCATGGTGGATGATGAGTTGGCGCATCATCTAACGCATTACCATCACCCGCGCTTTGGGAAGGACATGCCCCCGATTCAGATCCCCACGCTGCGATCGCTGCCGTTGATGATTGCCGTCGCCGTCGCGGTGGATAATGGCACTGATGACGGTAGTTATGAGGTCATACAGCATACATCTGTCTACGCGCACATACCACCGCACCCTGACCGCACCTTGACCGCACCCGATACCGCACCCTCAAACGACCGCACCGATCACCGCACCTGGCTAGAAAAATGTCTGGGCAGTGATTTCAATCCAACCGCACCTGATACCGCACCTTTCTCAGATGCCTCCCCAGACGAGACTATAGGGGACGAAGAGACAGAGTGCGGTGACGCGAACGACGAGATCGATGGGTTAAGTGACGAGTATCTAAGAGCACTGCTTTTTCAGTGTCTTTCGGAGGGCATCACAAACGAGGCTGATCAGATTAAGCAAATTTGGGGCATCGCCAAAAGTGGCGAAAATCCACGCTACGAAAAAGCGCGCAAGCGGTTACGCGCGGTTCGTAAGAAATTCAACTTTTAGTGCCTTAGCTGCCCAATTACAGTCGCCTCAACCAATGCCAGAAATCAAGGTAGAGGCAGTAAAGTCAAATCAGTTTCGCTTGCCCTGGCAGCAGTGAAATCTGTCATGCTTGCCATTGAACAGCATACCCTTAAGGAAGCAAGCTACAGGATGACACCATCGTTTACAAATTACCTCCTGGCCTTTGCGACTTCCTGTTCCGGGGAATGTAAAACAACATTAGCAAGATGAACGGCCACATCAAAACTTGGTCACCTGTAATTGGCGCTGTTTGGTGGCGTTTCAATACCTCCAAGGCATAGATATCCTTAACAGTTAAGGCTGTTAAAACTGTGCTTAAAACTCCCATAAAGAGAACGACCCAACTCGGCTTATCAAGTAGTGGTATGCGTACAGATGTTTGGATTAAACCGAGTAGGACAAAAGTTCCTAGAAATAAGCAAAACGTTACGACCGATAAAGGACTCAAACCATACTGTAGAAAACCAGGAATGTAAAGTCCAAGAACAATTACAGCGGACAGCCAAAGCGTGACCAGACGTAAGACTCTTTGCACCGACCGATGACCAGTCGCGATGACAGTGACGGCTAACCAGTAGAAACTGCACAATCCAACGAGCAAACAACCGATGACAACGTTATGAGACATAGTTTACTAAAATCCTTTTTAGCCTGAAGGCGTAGACCTTGAAATTTAGACTGTTTGAAGGTCAGACTCAAAAGTGTTACGTGCAAACGCTTTTTGAGCTAAGACAACGTTTTCTAAATATGCAAGCGGATGGACGATCCTGATCCTACCCTTGCGGGTACTGCGGGTCGGAGACCCATTCGTGTAATTTGGTATCACGACAGGCTTAAAAACCTTAACCCGTCATTGTTTCAGCATCCACCTATTTTGAGCCGCTTGACAGCAGTGAGTGGTACTTCCAGAACGAAAGGATGAGGGTTTGAGCCTCCTGAAATGAGATAAAAACGTAGGATGATACCAAATTACACGAATGGGTCTCCGACCCGAACATCTAACAAGTTGCGACGGAAACTCAAGTCTTTCACGTGCTCACAAACCATTCTTGAAACAGAATGCTCGTTCACTTGCCATCTCAATGAGTTTCGAGAGACCGATTGATGCAACCAATGACTTCTAAGACAGAAATTCTGAAACTGCCACTGAACAAAAGTTACAGCCTTAACGTGCTATGTTTTCCGGTTTCTGAGTCTACCCGTAGTTATCAAGAGTCACTCAATGCCTTATCTGACGCCTTTCCAAGATGAACTGCCCATTCCTGAAACGGTATGCCCTGTAGAGGACGATCGGGATGCCTGCTTCCTGAGCATTGCCGCCCGCTGTAAAGACGTAAAGCTCCATTCAGATCTTCCTGCAACTCCGGTCTGGAGTTATCAACGCGCTGAAGGGCAGGTCGTTCGAGCTGGAGTGGGTGACACATTTTTGGGCCCCACCGTCGAGGTCAGACGGGCAGATGTCGTCACAGTTGCCTGGAAGAACGAGATTCCCAAGGATGCAACCCTGCCTTACGAGGTGATCAAGGTCAATAGTACGGACATCAACCTCGTGCCACAGAATTTGCCAGGGCGCTGGGATGCCATTCCCCTTGAGCAAGATACCGTTCGCAAACAGGCACACAATTTGCATGCAGCACTCGTCACACACCTGCATGGCGGTCGGACACAAGCCGATTACGATGGTTGGCCAGACAATACGCGCCTCTCAGATCAGGTGGCGCACTACACGTATCACAATGACCAGGCATCGACCATGTTGTGGTACCACGACCACGCCATGCATCTTACCCGTCTTAATGTTTATGCTGGGCTGGCGGGTGCCTGGCTCATTCGGGATGAAGAAGAAGCGGCGCTCGAGCTGCCTCAAGGCGACTACGAGCTACCGCTGATCATTCAGGATCGCAACCTGGATGTTGATGACGATGGAAACTTTACTGGTGCACTGCTGCACAAGGCCGAGGTTAACGGTGGCGAAGGGCCAGCGGAATTTTTTGGTCCCTACACCTTGGTGAATGGCAGAATTTGGCCGCGTGTCGATGTGCAAGCCACGCTGTATCGTCTGCGCCTCTTGAATGGCTCGAATGCGCGCACTTATCGTCTCATCTTTTTGGATGAAAACGGCCAGAATCTCAATGCTCGCGTTTGGCAGATCGGCAGCGATCAGGGGCTATTGCAAAACAAAGTGTCACTGCCAGAGACTGGCCTTGTCTTGGTGCCATCGGAACGTGTGGACTTGCTGCTGGACTTTTCTGCCGTTGAAGGTAGTGTTTACTTGTGGAATACAGCAGACGCCCCCTTTGGCAACGATGACAAGGCTCGACCCCATGCTGATGCCATTACCCAAGAGCTACTTAACCTCATTGCCGATCCCTCTGTAACAGCGGAAGTGGTAGAGGCCCAAAATGCCGATCGGCGACGCTTGTTTCCACAGGTGATGCGTTTTGATGTAGGCGCACCGCCTAAAGTTGTCTCTGCGATGCTACCAACCGACCCGCTTCGGGCTGCCCGTCCGCAACCCGTTGTGGATGCTCACACCAATATCCGGTTAATGGCGCTGGTGGAGCAGCCCCCCCCAGACTCTACTGAGCCGGACGCGACGACGATGCTTGACTTTTGGGAGTTTGTACCTCTTAGTCAGGAGCCTGTCCCAGATGATGCCGAGATCGTCACCTTTAAATTTCCCCATCCTGCGACTGGCGAGATGCAGACGCAGCAGTGCTGGAAGGCGGCGACCCGGTTTTACGATCGCGTGAACTGGTTTATCCACCTGGATACGACCGAAGTCTGGTACATCGTCAATTTGAGCGGTGACTCCCATCCCATCCACGTTCATCTAGTGGACTTCTCAGTGACGCAGCGCTTCAATTACTTGTGGAATCATCGGGACCCCAATGATCCAACCAGTCCGTCGTTCGATCCAGTCGAATTTAGGTTGATGCAGATCGAAGCGATCACGCCCGTTGACATTGACCCAAATGTGATTGGCGCTCCCAAGGATACGGTGCGCGTAGACCCTGGTCAGATGGTTGGGATTACGCTGACCTTTGCCCCTTACCCTGGACGATATATGTATCACTGCCACATTCTCGAACACGAAGACCACGATATGATGCGTCCGATCGTCGTTGTTCCCAAATGGGTGCCGCATCACGACCACGCATAACCATCGAATCAATTGATCGTTACACTTCATTGAACCGCAACGATCAACGGGTCGGAGACCCATTCGTGTAATTTGGTATCACGACAGGCTTAAAACCCCTAACCAGTCATTGTTTCAGCATCCACCTATTCTGAGCCGCTTGACAGCAGTGAGTGGTATTTCCAGAACGGGGGTATAAGCCGGGGTTGAGCCGAGATACGTGCGATTTTTATCATATCGCTTGAAACGTAAGCTAGATGGGTGTTTCAGCCTTTTCGCTTCTAGTCGTGAGCACTGAAAGCCTTGTCTAGTAAAGGTTTGGACTACTTTTGACTTTTGTACTAATACAAGAAGACTAGTACACGACCTGATTTCTGCTTGATTCATCGCCTGAAACCCGCATTCTACCGTTGTCCTTCTGCTCGTCCGGCAGCTATCCGACAAAAATAGCTATGTTTTGAGCCAAACGCTGAAAGCTTTACGCAGCAGAGCTTTAGTACCCATATGATAAACTTCCGCACGTATCTCGGCTCAATGCCAGTACCAATGAAACGACGCAGACATTTCGCCGTCTAAACACGCGAACCAAGGTGAATAGGCTACGAGGGTATGTCCATATGCACAATAAAGGGTAGAGACGAACGGAGGAAGCATGACTACGCAGCAAATTGGCTGCCAACTCAGCTCAAGTCAGCTATTCTCAGGCTTGAAGTTAGCCAATGGCCAAGTGAAATGAAAGCATCAGCTCGCATGAGGTCATTCAAAATGCTGACGCAACTTTCTCCAGTCATTCATCCTGCTGCTCTGGCAAACAGGGCGGTAACACGCCACTCTCCAGTGCAATCAGAGCAGCATGTCCTTTTCCAGACAGCGATCGAAAGTTTGACAGATGGTGTTTTGATTTTCACAGAAGGAGGTGCACAAGTTTATGCCAATCATCGTGCCCGTCAGCTCTCCACTCAACTGAGCGCTAGCCAGACTTGTCCCGATGGGATGCCCAAAGCGATTGAGCAAGTCTGTCAAACACTCGTTCAGAGTCGCAGCAGCGCCGCGTCTCCAGCCGTGGTGATTGAGGCTGAAATCAGAGCTAAAGATAGCAGGCTGTGGGTGCAGGCTTCTTGGCTGGAGCGACAAGGCAGTGAACCTTATCTATTAGTCATGCTCAAGGATTGCCAGCGATTACTGCAAAACCTGGCAGTCACTGAAGCGAGTAGATATAAACTCACGCCCCGTGAGGCGCAAATCTGGCAACTGCGGCGAGTCGGCTCTACATACCAGGAAATTGCGCAACAACTCTACATTTCCCTAGAGACCGTGAGGAAGCACCTTAAAAGTATTTATGCCAAGCAACGGGTCTGGTCGCTCGACGAATGATCACTTGCTAAAAACAGGTGCCAGTTTGTATACGACCAACAAATAAAGCGACAATATGCATACAGCTTACGAGCTGAAGTTCTAAAGTCCGTGATGAGTCATGACGAAGTGGTAGTTATGCATGTCTAGTGATTAGCTCCCTCTCTAGAGTTGAGATTGCCGTGAAAAAGATCCTGATCTTGACTGCAAACCCTAAAAATACTGATCGGCTCCGCCTGGATGAGGAGGTGCGCGAAATCCAGGCGGCGTTGGATCAGTCCAGAAATCGAGACCAGTTTGAAATCATCACTCGTTGGGCGGTTCGAGTGGATGATCTGCAACCGATTCTGATGGATTATGAACCTCAAATCGTCCACTTCTCAGGGCACGGTGGCGGCAGCCAGGGGTTAGCACTAGAAGACGAGTTGGGGCAGATGCAGCTGGTCAGTTCTATAGCCTTAGCAGGTCTGTTTAAGTTGGTTAAGGCAAACGTGGAGTGTGTCTTTTTGAACGCCTGCTATTCCGAGGAGCAAGCCAAAGCCATTCATCAACACATCAACTGCGTCGTGGGCATGAATCAGGCGATCGGTGATCGAGCCGCTGTTAAGTTTGCGAAGGGTTTTTACCAGGCGATCGGTAGGAGCAAGTCCTACACAGATGCGTTTGAATTTGGCTGTAATGCGATCGATCTGCAAGGCATTCCAGAATCTTCCACACCAGTTCTTCAATATAAAGCTGAGGAATTACCGCCTCGGTTTGACAAAGTACCTGATAGACACGCTTTACTCGACCAAGACCAGGAAAATTTTCAATATGATGCCTATATCAGTTATGTAGATCAAGAGCCTGATACTACTTGGGTTTGGGATGTCTTATTACCTCGTTTAGAGCAGGCTAACTTACGAATTGCGGTATCTGGTGATCTGGCAAGCCCTGGTGTGGCTCGCGTTGTCAATATTGAGCAGGGAATCCAACAGGCAAAGCGAACAATTATTGTTTTGTCTGGAGCGTACTTAGCGCACTACGAAGCGACGTTTGAAAATATCCTGGGGCAAACAATTGGGATTCAAGAAGGCACTTATCGTCTGCTGCCTGTAAAAGCGCTGCCGTTTGATAATGCTCAGTTGCCTACACGGTTGAGCATGCTAACAACGCTTGATCTGGCTCATCCTCGTCGATCTGAGCGTGAATTTGAACGATTAATCCATACATTACGCGAACCCTTGCCGCAGATGTAAGCGAGAACCGCCATGAACAAAGAGTATGACCTATTTATTTCTTATGCGGATGCAGATCGCCCCTGGGTAGAAGGTTACCTATTAGATGCGCTCACTCAAGCAGGGGTACGGTATCTCTCAGAAACAGCGTTTCGATTGGGAGCACCTCGAGTTCAAGAGTTCCAGCGTGCGGTGCAGCAGAGTCAGCATACCCTGCTAGTGGTCTCTCCAGCTTATTTGGCAGATAGTTCTAAACGGTTTGTGGATCTGTTGGGTCAGGCTTATGGTGACGAAACTCAGACATGGCCCGTGATTCCGTTGGTTCTGCAACCTGTGCAACTGGAACCTCGATTAGCCATGCTGGTGCAATTGAAAGCGGTAACCGATGAAGAAAAGACAGCCGCGATCGCTCGCCTTTGTGCTGACTTGAAGCTGACTGTCCCTACCCCTTTACCCAAACCACCCTGCCCCTATCCAGGGATGGAGCCGTTTACTGAGGCAATGAGCGATCGCTTCTTTGGACGCGAGCAAGAAATTGAGGAACTACTGGGACGCTTACGGTTGCATCCATTTCTGATGGTGATTGGACCTTCAGGTAGTGGCAAATCTTCCCTGGTCTTTGCCGGACTTGTGCCAAAACTACGTCAGACTGGGTTCTTTGGCACAGGGGAATGGTTGGTTCGTTCGATGCGTCCGGGAGCAACACCCCTAGCAACGCTCAAAGAGCGTTTGGGCAATGACCCAATTACAGCCAACAATATTACCCAACTACTATCAACTCACCCTAACGCCCAACGAGTTTTGTTCGTCATCGATCAGTTTGAGGAAGTGTTTACTCAAGCAAGCCAGGAGACTGTTCCCTTTCAACAAGCATTGCTTGAGTTAGCTGAAATACCCAATGTTTATCTAGTGTTAACAGTTCGTGCTGACTTTTATTCAGATTTGATGACATCAGTTTTGTGGCGGAAAATTCAAGCACATCGGTTAGAGGTCGTGCCGCTAGATGAAGCAGGGCTGCGGCAGGCAATGCTAAGACCTGCTGAGGATGTTGGTGTGTTTATTGAGACTGCTTTATTAGAGCGACTGGTCACTGATGCGAGGGGAGAACCAGGTGTTTTACCGTTAATCCAGGAGACGTTAGTACTTCTGTGGGAACGGTTGGAGCGGCGGCTCTTACCCCTTAGGGCTTATGAGGCACTGATTTTGCCCCGAAAAGCTTATGGCATTGGTGGGAGTGAACATCGCACTGGTTTGCAGGTGGCGATCGCACGTCGCGCCGATGATGCATTAGCAACCCTGGAAGTTGAACCAGACAAGCAGAAAGCCATGGCGCGACGGATCTTTCTTCGATTGGTACAGTTTGGTGAAGGACGCGCGGACACCCGCCGTCAGCAATCGATGAAGGCACTGCAAGCGGTCGGTGATAATCCCAATCTGTTTAACCAGACTCTGAACCATCTAGCCAATAGACGCCTATTAACCCTAAGCGGTGAGGAAACGAGTACCGCAATCACAGTAGACATTGCTCACGAAGCACTGATTAGCGGTTGGCCCGCGTTGCAGCAGTGGATTCTTGAGCGACGAGAAGCCGAGCAAATTCGCAGACGGCTAACAGCAAACGCTGAGGAATGGATTCGCCTGGGTGAAGGAACAGGTGGTTTGTTAGACAAGATTGAACTGGTGGAAGCCGAGCGATGGTTGTCCAGTGCGGATGCAAGTGATTTGGGTTACGATGCCTCACTTCCGAAGCTAATCACCGCCAGTCATCGCATGATTAAACAGGCTCAAGCCAAACGATTATTACGTTTGGGCTTTTTCATGGCAGGTCTAAGTACGGTGTTGGGCGTACTCTTTGTTTTAGTGCTTCCCTGGTCAGCAATCTTTCTCAATAATCGTGGGTTTGAAAAATTTAGTAAGGGTCAAGATGACAGTGCTCTACAAGATCTTAATCTAGCGCTCATGCTTAAGCCAACCTATGCAGACGCTTTGTACAACCGGGGCTTGGTCTATCAGGAAAAACAAGACTTTGATCTTGCTCGTGTTAGCTATCAAGGTGCGGTAGAACAGCGCTTTGCTCTAGCGTATGGCAATCTTGCACGGCTGGAAATTATCCAGGAACAAAATTATCCAAAAGCCGTCTACTTAGCGACAGAAGGCTTACAATTAGCAACCGACGATGAAGCGCGATATACACTGCTCAAGAATTTAGGTTGGGCACAACTAAAACTTACAAAATACTCTGAAGCAGAAGCAAATTTGAAAAAAGCCATGGCTCTAGATCCTCAGCGGGGGTCAGCCTACTGCTTGCTGGCACAAGTTTTAGAATTGGAAGGAACAAAGACTGCGGCGCGGGAGCAGTGGAAAAACTGCCAAGATTTTGGCAGCCCAGATCATCCGGATGAACGTGTTTGGATCAAAACAGCAACCTCAAAACTTAGCAAAAAAGGATTCTGATGCAATGAAATTTAACTCATTTTTTCTGCTGATTATCAGCCTGGCGACCGTTCCGTCTCTAGTTAATATTCACCCTGCTTCAGCAGGACGCTGTCTCAAATGCGGAGTGATTGGCCCGACCGGTAGTATCCATGGTCGTGGTACACTCCCACCGGAGGTGAGTCAAAAAGTGGATGCTTTGAAAGCTCAAGGCAACTTTGCTGGAGCTGAGGGAGCACTCCTGCAATTCAAAGAACAGGCAGAGAGAACACAAGATCTAAATGGACAAGCTGCAGCTTATCAGGCATTAGCAGATGTGTATGTAAGCATGGGTAAGTCGGAATTAGTCCCTGATCAACTTAATAGCGCGGAGGCACTGTTTCAAAGATCAGGAAATTCTGCGGGCTTTAGAGACGTACAAATACAACGTCGGCAAATACAACTTCAGCAAATACAACTTCAGCCAAGATAGCTTCAGCTAATCAGAGTGAGATCACTCGTTTTTAGTGACAAGCAACGACGCGGTGCGCCGTTGCTTGCGTCTCAACTCTCTAGAAAATTCAGGCAGTAAAAACTACAATTTCTGAATTTAATGCTTGACGCTTTAAGCAAAGAAACTTGGGAGTTAAATTTTAGGCACAATCGCCGAAAAAGGCTTGGAAGTTCCAGTTTCAAGCCCAATTATTGCAGTAAAAAGTTTAAAGATTGTAGTTCTAAACCCCGTCCAAGTTGAAAACTGGAGATCTTTCCACGAAAAACTACGGGTTTCTAGCTCGATGAGGTTTAGAGGCGATAGCCGTAGCGCCAAGCCCAACGCAGCAAGCTTGACACTACTCTTCTGGAATGACGAGCTTTCTGACTGTTTCAGTGGCTGGAGTCGGGTTCTGTTTGGTCTTAGAGATCGCGTCTAGATCCAAATCCCGTTCTGTTTTGGTGGGAGAGCGATCGCCCGCTTCAGTCTCAGATGGCGGCCTTGGCACAACGAGCTTTCTGACCACCTCGATCTTCTCGTCTGGTTTCTTGGTTTCCTCGCTCATGGTAGAAGTTCCCTCTGCAACGCCATTCCCTTTCAGGCTAAAGCAACTTTTCCTGGGTAGAGAAAAGATCGGCGATCGCGTTACAAAACCTCACACTATGCCAGTTCCACCGCACCCAAAGCTCTCAAGGTGGTTTTCTGAGCTGTGGTTAAACCAATCACTCCGGTGATGTTCATCCCCTCATAAGGGCGATCGCTCCGCAGCAGTTGCAGACATGCTCCTGTTTCCACCTGCCAGAGTCGCATCGTTTCATCCTCGCTACCACTGGCTAGCGTCTGTCCATCGGCACTGAATGTCACGGACCAGATCGTGCCGCGATGTCCGAGGAGTGTCCTCAAGCAAGCCCCTGTCGTCACGTCCCAGAGTTTAACGGTAGCATCATCGCTGCCACTCACGACCCTGGTGCCATCAGGGCTAAAGCCGATTGACCGCACCCGCTGGTCATGCCCTGTTAGCGTCTGCAAACAGTCCCCGGTCTGAACGTCCCAGAGTTTGACGGTGCGATCGCCGCTAGCACTGGCGACCCATTGCCCATCGGGGCTGAACGCAGCCGCTAGAAAATCGCCCAGCGTTTGAGTCAACACCGATTTCGTCAAATCTGCCCCAGCAAAGTTGACCTGCTGCAGAGTCATAGCCTGCAAAGCGGCTTGCCAGACAGTCAAGTGAGAAAAATCATAGCCTGTCAAATCCACTTGCAATTGCCAGAGCAGGCTGAGTAGATTACCGGCGGCATAGCCCGGTTGTGGCAGTGGACGAGCCTTCAGAGTCGAAAGCATGTGAGCGAGGCAGTGCTCCACCTGCGATCGCCCGCCCAGGCTCGCTAGCAACTGTTCTGCAACTGGCTTGAGCAGCAACTGCCTCTGAGTCTTGCGAATGTAATCCTGCGCTTGCGCTTTGCTTAACGCATAGCGATCAAACCACTGCAGTTCACCCGTGGTGATCTCCTGACAGAGCCGTTCAATTAACCGTGCGGTCATGTATGCCATCACCACAGGCTGCTGTGAAAACTGCGCCACACTGTTCTCAGTTGGCGCAGTCGTCTCAATGAGACAGCGTGCTTGCAGCGATTCCAGCGCTTCTAAGAGCGATCGCGATAACATGGCTGGCACAAGATCTGCCTGTAGCGCTGACAAAGTTGTCCAGGCTCGATTGATCGCCAACCAGAACATAATTTGCTGTTCTAAGTCAGACAAGCGGTTGAATTGTTGGGTTAACAGATCAGAAATGTCACCAAAAATAGGGGTGCCTTGCTGCAGGAATTGCACTACACGACCGTCAAAGAGTTCCTGGATAGTCGTAGCGACAATTTTCAGAGCCAGGGGATTGCCAGCGTATTGTTGCACTAACGCGGCACTGTCTTCCAATGACACCAGCAAACCTTTCGCCGCCAGGATTGCCTGTCCTGCCGCTGGCTGCAACCCCACGACCCGCAAGGAGCGCACCGGAAACTGTACGCCTTCCCTGACCGCTAACCCCTTTGGCTTTTCACGACTCGTCAAAACTAAACAACTTTGGTGTTGCGTTTCAGCAATGCCGTTCAGTAAATGTCCGTAGGCTTCATGCTCTGTCCGGTAGGCCCCCACCCGTTCCCCACTCAGCAGGATGGATTCAGCGTTATCCAGAATCACTAAGCAGCGTGTTGTGCGGAAGGACTCGACCAGTTGAGAGATTTGCCTGTTTACAGTCGCTGGCATGTCTGTGTTCTGCCCTCTGGAGAGAACATTGAACAGATCTAGCAGCAATTCTTGCACGGGTGGGGCATTGTGGAGCGATCGCCAAATCACAATCGCGAACTCTGTTTGCACTTGCTCCGCCAGCTTCACAGATAAGGCTGTTTTGCCAATCCCACCCATCCCAGTCAGAGTAATCAAGCGGCAGTGGTCATCTACTACCCATCGCCTTAAGACGGAGAGTTCCGCCTCTCGTCCATGAAAGGCAGAGACATCAAGGGCTTCTCCCCAGGAAAGGGTTGTTCCTCCCCCGTCTTGCTGTCCTAGCCAAGGTGTCTGCGAAGGCGGTGGTTGGCTTTCCTCCCCAAGCATGGGCAGTGCTTGTATAGGTGCCGCAATCGCCTGGCAGCCCAAGGCGAGTCGGTCACAAAGCTCGACAAAGGTGGCCCGGTCAACCGGTTTCCCGCGCAAAAAACTACCGATCGTCGCCAGCGCCATGCCAACCGCTTCCGCCAACGCCTGCTGACTCAGGAAGCCATTACGCCTGACTGCTAATTTGACCTTTTCAATGCACTCCTGACGAACTCTGAGCGATCGGGGCATCGCGCTCTATGACTAATTTGTAGTCGTCTCAATTTTAGACGCACTCAGCTTTGAAAGTTAGCCAAACTTAGACATTCTCAGCCTCGAACTTGGTTACCTGCACCTTTTGATGAGGTTGTAAGAGAGAACCAAAGCCGAAGCGACAAGTTTACGAGCTGTGCCTTGATCTTCAGTCTCACCGCAACAAATCACCTTACTTCATCGAAATCTAGGAGAAAAATCATGCCGAATGAATCTGGATCTGCCATTCTCACAGTCTTTAGGAACTTGATTGATCAAATCAAATCCACTCGTCCAGTTCGCACCGATGGCAAAGCGCTTACCACTGGATTCGTCTATTCCCAAACGGTTCTGGGCAGAATGGTTGATCCGAGGGACTATACAAATCCCTGGTCACCAATGGGGGGTTCCACACTGCAAGATACCGTGAAATCAATGCCAGCCCCTACTGGCAGTCCTGTATCTGGTGGCAGTTCTGCCCCCACTCCCGATCCAAAATTCAGGAGAGCACTGGATGCAGCGTTTAAGACCGCAGAACTGGTCGATAACATGATCATGGTGACGAAAGATGGTTCCTTCTTGGAGTATCCCACTCAGCGTCGGATTAGCTCGAACTACGAAAGCAGCAGCAGCAGTATGCAACCTACCCCGATGCCGCCGATCGCGCCTGAAGTTCAAAAGCAAATCGATGATTCTAAAAAAGTTTTGTACGAGTTTGACGACGAAGACAACATCGTGGGTAAAAGCAAGCTCTACAAACTCTACGTCAAAAACTCCCAAGCCTTCGCTAAAGCGAAAAAAGACTACGCGGAAGCCCAAGCCTCGGCATTAGCCGATCCAGTCAAAGCAGACGATGGATGCGGCACACGCCCAAAAAAAACGGTCAAAACGATGATCGAGCAGGGCAACGATTACGTAATGACGGTCAAAGGGAATCAAAAGTCGTTGCATCAGCGACTCGGTGCCATTAGCACTGACTGTACTCCAGTCAGTGCTAATGGCACTATGAGCAGGGACACCAACGTCTGACTCAACGAACGGTGGAGGTGTTTGATTGTCTGGCAGGCCTTGCCGAAGATTGGTTAGGATTACGTCGATTCGTGCGCGTTCAGCGTCAGGGCACTCGCAACGGTAAACCCGACACTCAAGTGAGTTACTACATTACGAGTTTGGCAACCAAGCGCACGACAATTTGCCGTGGGGATTAGAAGGCATTGGGGTATTGAAAACCGTCTCCATTGGGTCAAAGATGTCGTCTTTCGTGAAGATGATTGTCCCCTCAAGCTCGCTCATGCTCCCGAACACTGGGGATTGATTCGCACTTGGGCGCTCAATCTCTTTCGATTGCACGGTGAGGTCTCTATCACCAAAGCTCAACGTCGTGTTGCCCATGACATAGATGCCCTTTTCCTACTCATACAATGAATTAACCCTGCCCCGTGGCGGCAGCGATCGATGACTGCCGCCACGCTCAAGACCTACCATCAGAGTATCCAACGGGTATTAGGGTATAGAAGAAAAGTCCAAGGTCTTGCTCCTGAAGCCTTAAGTCGCACTGATTGGACTTATCGGTTCTCCAAGCTTATGAAGCCTGGAGTCGGGAGCGAGGAGTCTCTTCAAACACAATCAGGATTGATCTAAATGTTCCCGTTCCGGTTGCTCAATGGAGTTTCCACCAGTCTTTTCCCAATGAGAGCTATGGCAACCCCGAACCTGTCAAAAGAGTTCGCGCCTATCGCAAAACGATCATTGATCGTGGTGATAGATCACGTGTCTCAGATGAAGCGAGTGCCGAGCCGATCGCCTATAACGCTCAGATGCATCACTCTATGCCCATGTCGCAAGATGCTATCAAAAGCATGATGATGAGCATGGACTTGGGTGCCGCCGATGACCAGTTCGATCAACGCTTTCTCAACGCCATGATTCCCCACCACGAGGGTGCTGTGGTGATGGCGCAGGATGCTTTAAAAAAGTCGAAGCGGCCTGAAATTCAAGCACTGGCGCGGGACATTATTCGTTCTCAAGAAGCTGAAATCAAGCAAATGAAGCAGTGGCAACAAGCCTGGTACAAGCAGTAAAACGGCTGCCAATTTCATCTTGATTTCATCCACTAGCACCACACTGGAGCTTAGTGCCATTCTCAAGGAAACATCCGATGACTCGCACTCGACAGACGCTTTACGCTCCAACGATCGTTCGTCGCCTTTCTGGCAGCCTTCTTAGCCTTTTACTACTTGCTCTGCCGATCCGAACCGTTGCTCATGGTGGGCATGGCAATGAGTTTCAGGGCAGTCAAGCGACGCAATCTGCGGGGGCAGTTCAGGTTGACGCCGAGACGGCAAAGCGGATGGGCTTGAAAGTAGAGCCTGTGGCTCGTCAACGGTTAGCGTTTGGCATCAAAACGACTGGCAAGATTGAGGCACTGCCCAACCAGCAAGTCGAAGTCACAACTCCGGTGACGGGCACGGTGATCAAGCTGCTGGTGAATCCGGGCGATCGCGTCGAGGCAGGACAGCTAGTGGCAGTGATGACAACACCAGAGTTAGCAGAACTGCGAACCACCGCGCTGGATCGGCGGACTGAGGCGATCGGGTCGGTGCAGTCTGCCGCTGCCGATTTACGTCTGGCACAGCAGAATCTGACCCAACAGCGCACGATCGTGGCGGCGGACATCAAGCAAGCGCGCACCGAAGTGAGTTTCGCGCAAGAACGGTACGACAAAGACCGGGAACTGTTGACCAGTGGAGCGATTCCGCGACGCACCTTTTTGGAGTCGGAGACCAAACTAGCAGAGGCAAAAGCTGCCCTGGCAAAAGCAGAAAGCGCCTTGGAGGTCTCGCAAGCGCAGGCGCAACTGCAACGTGCCCAGTCTGCGGTGTCAGTGGCTCAATCCAAGGTGTCTTTGAGCGGTGAGACCTATCAGGCGCGTCTGCGGCAACTGGGAGCCAGTCCCAATGCCGATGGCACCATCACCTTAACGGCTCCGATCGCGGGCATCGTGGCCGATCGGGAAACGACGCAGGGCGAATCGGGTCAAGATGCAGGCAAAAAGGTGATGTCGATCGTCAACAGCCGCGTGGTGCAAGTGTCTGGGAATCTCTATGAAAAAGACCTCGATCGCGTGCAAAGCGGTCAGGGAGTGCGAGTAAACGCCAATGGCAAGGCATTCAACGGGCGCATTAGCGTGGTGGGTGCTGTGGTGGAAGGGGAAAGCCGTGTGGTGCCAATTAAAGCGGAGTTAAATAATCCCAATGGCTCACTGAAACCAGGGATGTTTGTAGAGTTGGATGTGTTGACCGATCGCACCCCTGCTGCTGTTTTAGCCATTCCCAAAGCGGCACTGGTGGAAACCAACGACAAAAAGACGATCGTGTTTGTGCAAAATGGCAGCGCGTTCCAGCCGTCTGAGGTGACGCTCGGCAAGGAATCGGGCGACTTTGTTGAAGTCAAAGATGGATTGTTTGATGGTGATCGCATTGTCACCCAACGCGCGCCACAACTCTACGCCCAATCCTTACTGAAAAGTGGACAAGCCGCCGCACTTGCTGATCCCGATGATGCTCCGGGCAGCAAACCGAGCGGCAACAAACCAGAGAGAGAACTCGAACTGCCCTGGTGGATCATGCTTCCGGCGGGGGGTGCGATCGCGGCAGGCACCTTCTGGGCGGGAATGCTTTGGGCAAAGCGGGGCGATCGCAACGCGCCGTTTCCTTCACCCAATGGGCATCTAGAAGCCAGTTATGGTTTACTGCCCGAGCATGAGCCAGATCACAAAGCATATGCGCCCACAAAACCATCACCCTCGCAGCCATCCCTGCCAGACGGCGATCGCTCACCTTGACGGCACAACTACTTGTTTGAGGCGATCGCTCAATGCCTCCTTGCTCACAGTCTTTTGAACCACCTCTAAGACCAACTGATATGCGTCATCATTGCCTAAACTCAACCGATAGCCGTTCAGCCGCAAAAAAGCATCTATCACAGCAAAGGCAGTGCGTTTATTGCCATCCAGAAACGGATGATTCATCGCTAGATGATACAGATAGGCGGCGGCTTGCTCCTCGCTTGATCAAGAAATTCAGGAGTCTGCAAGGCGACGGTAGACCTCATCACGATCGTGTTCTGACTCTAAATATGCCTGCCAAATCCGCTCCTGCAAACTCTGTGATGCCTTCAATTTTTGCTCACGCACATAGTCCAGAATCTCTGGCAAAGCAGACTCAGGTACTTCGTCCAACGCTTGAATGATCAGGTCTTTCGTCGTCATACATCTTTGGGGTTCTCTGATGTCATTTTACTTGATTCAACTAGATGAATTGGAGCACAGATGGTATCAGCGATGCTAAATACGCTTGTCAAATGGACGATCAGCTATTCTTGATGTAAGCCAATCGTATTTGCCTATGAGTATGTTGATTTCTGACACAATTCTACAAGCGGCTCACATAACGGAAGCAGAGCTACGGCAGGAGATTGCCATTCTACTGTTTCAGCAGGAGCGGTTGACGCTAGGGCAAGCGAGTCGCTTTGCTGAGATGAGTCAACTTCAATTTCAAAGGCTGCTTGGCAGTCGTCATATCGCGCTCCACTACGACCTTGCTGAATTGCAGGAGGACGTAAAAAGTTTGCAAGAGCATGGCTGGCAATGATTGTTGTGAGCGACACCTCCCCTATCAGCAATCTAGCGGCGATCGGTCAGTTGATCCTCCTTCAGCAACTCTACGGCGAAGTCATAATTCCAACAGCGGTTTATCAGGAGCTTCTCAATTCTGGTTCTGAAGATCCGGCAGTTCTGGCAGTCCAAACGCTGGATTGGATTCAGGTTCGTTCCGTGACCAACGCTGGTTTATTGCAACCGCTACAAGCATCCTTAGATGCAGGTGAGGCTGAAGCGATCGCCTTAGCCCTTGAACTGAACGCTAACCGTTTATTGATGGATGAACGGCGTGGACGGCAACAAGCGACGCAGGCGGGTCTTAAAGTGACGGGATTGCTGGGCATTCTACTGGCTGCAAAGCAACAAGGTTTGGTCGCAACGATACAACCGCTACTCGATGCTTTGATCACGAATGGATTCTGGATACGTGATGAACTTTATGCAGAGACGTTGCGTTTAGCGGGAGAGTAATGCTTGCTCGTTGCCGCTTTCATCCTGATTTCATTTTTGTTTGCAACGATAGTAACGCTACATCACCCCCACGGCGATAGGGAGGAGTCTTATGCTCAACACCATTGTTAAATGGTCGATCGCCCAACGGTGGCTCGTTGTTCTGGCTTCCATCTTGATCGCGCTCTTCGGCTTGCGTACCATCACTCAGATGCCGCTGGATGTGTTTCCAGCCTTTGCACCACCGCAGGTCGAAATTCAAACTGAGGCTCCTGGTTTGGCTCCAGAGGAGATTGAATCGCTGGTCACGCTACCGATCGAAAGCGCGATTAACGGTACGCCTGGAGTCACTGTTGTGCGATCGTCCTCAGCGGTTGGTATTTCTGTCGTCAAGGTCATCTTTACCTGGAATACTGACATCTACCAGGCGCGGCAGTTGGTGACGGAACGGTTGCAGCAGGCACAAGCAAAACTGCCTGAAGGCGTGGAAACACCGCAAATTTCACCCATCAGTTCACCGATCGGCACGGTGTTGATGTACGCCTTCACTGTTGCACCGGGCAAAGGCAACGCTAATTTGATGGAAGTACGCCGTCTGGTGGATTGGCAAGTTACCAATCGCTTACTGGCAGTACCGGGAGTCGCTCAGGTGATTGCCTACGGCGGCGATGTGCGCCAGTACCAGGTGCTAGTCGATCCCAACAAGCTACAAGCCTTTAACGTGTCTCTAGAGGACGTGACCAAAGCGGCGAAGGCCGCTAATGCTAATGCGCCTGGTGGTTTTTTGATCAGCCCTGATCAAGAATTGCTGGTGCGTGGGGTGGGACGCATTGAGTCCATCGAACAACTTAAACAGTCTGTTATCACCTCGCGGAGCGGTACACCAGTTTTATTAACCAATGTGGCAGAGGTAAAGATCGGTGCCGCGCTCAAACGGGGTGATGGCAGTGCAGAAGGTCAGCCAGCAGTGGTGGTGCTGGTCAATAAGCAACCCTTGGCGGATACACCAACCGTGACGCGGGCGATCGAAGCCGCGATGCAAGAACTGAGAACGAGTTTGCCAGCCGATGTGCAGGTCGAGGTGACGTTCCGGCAGGAAAATTTTATTGAAGCATCCATTCAAAACATTGAGGACTCGCTGCGAGACGGGATCATCATCGTTTCGGTGATTTTGCTGCTGTTCCTGATGAACTGGCGTACCGCGATCATTACCCTGAGCGCAATGCCCCTGTCCCTGCTTTTAGGGATGATTATCCTCAACTGGGTGGGAGAAGGCATTAACACGATGACGCTGGGCGGATTGGCAGTGGCGATCGGCTCCGTCGTCGATGATGCCATTGTGGATATGGAAAATGTCTACCGTCGCCTGCGAGAAAATCAGCAGGCTGGCACGCCTGTCCCACCGCTGCGAGTGGTGTTTAATGGTTCCATCGAAGTACGAACCAGCATTCTCTTTTCGACGGTGATCATTGCGGTTGTCTTTGCTCCCATCTTCTCGCTCACGGGTGTGGAGGGGCGCATTTTCACGCCTATGGGCATTGCCTATCTGCTGTCGATCGTGGCCTCCACCTTGGTCGCACTCACGTTGACCCCAGCCCTCTGTGCCCTGCTGCTGGTCAACTCGCGCTTGCCTACGGAGGAAACCTGGGTTGCCCGCTTTTGCCGACGGCTGTACAATCCGGCACTGACGTTGTCGGTGCAGCGCCCCAAGCTGATTATCTTTGCTGCGGCTGTGGCGCTGGTCGCCTCAATGGTGATTCTGCCCACTCTGGGACGCACCTTTCTGCCAGAGTTCCAGGAGCGATCGCTGGTCAATACCCTCACGCTGTATCCCGGTAGTTCACTCGAAGCCACCAACCAGGCTGGATTGACGCTTCAAGCTGCACTCAAGGACGATCCACGCTTTGAAAGCGTGCAGATTCGCTCAGGACGGGCTCCGGGTGATGCCGATGCGGCGGGAGTGAACTTGGCGCATATGGATGTCGAACTGAGCGAACAAGGACTGAACGATCGCGCCGGAACGATCGCCAAATTGCGAGCGGAATTCGCGAAGCTACCGGGCGTTGCACCCAATATTGGTGGCTTTATTTCGCATCGGATGGATGAAGTGCTGTCGGGCGTGCGATCGGGCATTGCAGTGAAAATTTTTGGGCCTGACCTAGCGGAACTCCGCAGTATTGGGCAGGAAGCGGAAGCAGTGCTCCGATCGATACCAGGGTTGGTGGATTTGCAATTGGAGCCGCAAGTCCCCGTCAAGCAAGTGCAAATTAAATTCGATCGAGCGGCAGCGGCTCGCTATGGCTTGACGGTGGGTGCCCTTTCCGAACTGGTGGAAACGGCACTCAATGGTCAGGTGGTCTCACAGGTGCTAGAGCAGCAGCAGGTATTTGACCTGGTGGTATGGCTAGATGCAGCCGCGCGTCGTGATCTAGAGACCATTCGCAATCTCCTGGTTGATACGCCCAACGGGCAAAAAATCCCCTTAGCTCAGGTTGCCAAGCTTGACTACGGCACAGGACCCAACACCATTAATCGCGAGAATGTGTCTCGTCTCATTGTCCTGTCGGCAAACGCATCGGGACGCGATTTGCGATCGCTCGTGGATGAAATTCGAGCCAAGGTGAAGCAACAGGTGCCACTGCCTGCTGGTTATTTCATCCAGTACGGTGGTCAGTTTGAATCCGAAGAACGCGCCACCCAAAACCTGCTGGTCTACGGAGCGCTGGCGTTTGTCGTAATCACCGTGCTCATTTACTTTGCCGTCAAATCGCTACCAGCCACGTTCATGATCATGATCAATTTGCCATTGGCTTTAATTGGTGGACTGCTGTCGATCGTGCTGGCAGGCGGCATCATTTCCGTCGCGTCTCTGGTTGGATTTATCACGCTGTTTGGTGTGGCAACCCGCAATGGTTTACTGCTAGTCGATAACTACAACGCCAAACTCGCGGCTGGATTTTCCTTAAAGCACACGATCGTCGAAGGCTCAGTGGAGCGGCTGGAAGCCATTTTGATGACAGCACTGACTTCAGCTCTGGGCATGGTGCCACTGGTTGTCAGTAGCGGGGCGGGCAAAGAAATCTTGCAACCCCTGGCAGTTGTAGTCTTGGGCGGCTTATTTACCTCAACCGCTCTGACCCTCCTGGTGCTTCCAGCCCTCTATTCCCAGTTCGGGCGGTTCCTGGTGCCCAAGCCAGTGCAGCCCAATCGGCAGCCGGATTTACCTGGCGGAACCCCTGTTCCCAGCCATCCCGTTTACTAGACGTTTCACAGTCGTTAATCCAACATGAGCAAAATTATGACCTTCAAAGCTGTAGCAATCACCGTCGCAAGTCTCAGCGTACTGTTTTTGGGGGCTTGCAGTAGCGGCAGCAATCAAGCCAGTAGCCCCAGCCCTGCGGCGACTACGGCGGCTGAACCCAAACCATCCGAGTCAGCGGCTCCGACCAGTGGAGACAAAATGTCATCCGACAAAATGTCATCTAATGAAATGCACGGTGGACATGGCGGGCAGGTTGTAGAGGTGGGTGATTATCACCTGGAACTGCTGCTGGGCAAAGAATCGGGTGAAACACATATGGATGTGTTTTTGCAAAAAGGTGAAACGCATGAAGCCGTGCCCAATGCGAAAGTAACCGCGCAAGTCCAGGCACCGGATGGCGCTCAGAAGACCCTGGCGTTTGAGTATGATCCGGCGGAGAAACACTACACTGCCAAGTTACCCAGTACCGCGCCAGGAACCTATAAAGTGGCAATTTTATCGGACATTAAGGGCGAGAAAGTCAACGGGCGGTTCAGCTTTAAGCAATAAAGCAATTTGAGTAGGGACTTTCATTCCGGTTGCAGCGTTAAGGCATCTCCTAACCCTTAAAACGATGCGATGAATGCCCCGCTTAGGATGGTGGATTAATTAATCTGAACCACTCCCCGTCTGTAGCGATTGTCTTGGGCGTCAAGGGGAATGGAAAAATCGGTTGAGCGCTCAACACGCGTGACCCAGTGACAGCGGTGGGGGAGCGGTTGAGTCGGACCGTGTCTTGTGCGGCGGCTGGCCGCAGCGGGCGTTGGCCAGGGCGTGTGAGCGCGGGTATGGCATTGAGCCTGACCAGGCGTTGGCGCCTACAGGCAACCAGAGCCACTGGGTTGCGCTTGCCGCTTTGCCAGCAAGGGTTGCTCCAAGTCGCGCCTCACGGGGTTGTGGGGCGTCGCCACGCGGGTTGCCATAGACAAGCCACGCCCCGCGCGTGCGCCCACCCGAAAGCAGGCGCTTGCCCTTGTGCTGACCACTGTCCCGGTGGCAGAAGCTGGTCTTGGCGCTGCCAATCCGCTTGCTGGTGAGCGAGGGCTTGCATCTGCGGCTTCAAGGCGTCCAGACGTGGCGCCAACGCC
>NZ_PVWK01000077.1 GCF_003003795.1 Stenomitos frigidus ULC18
GTCATGGACTGAATGGACTGAATAATAACTACTCAGTCCATCCTCATTTTCTTATTCTTGTATGAAACCACCCTGCCCTGCGGTAGGAACTCGTAAGCAAAAAATCCTCCTTAAGATATTTGAGGAACCAGCGGTATGCAATCCCAAAGGCAGATACCGATCGCGAACGCTTGCTCATACTCAGTATTGGCCATTAACATTGGCTGCTAGAAGGCGTTCAGTCAGGAAATCTTTGACCATCAGAATTAGTTATTTAGAACACTATGAGCTTCCAGCGTGCCAGTGGTATTTTGCTGCATCCAACGTCTTTGCCGAGCCGCTTCGGTATCGGTGACTTGGGTAAAGCAGCGTATGAATTTGTGGATTTTCTAGAACGGAGTGATCAAACCTTATGGCAGGTGTTGCCATTGGGCCCGACTGGCTATGAGCATTCGCCTTACATCATGAATTTCAGCACCTTTGCTGGCAATCCTCTGCTGATTGATCTGGAGCAATTAGTCAACGATGGCTTGCTTGATACAACTGAGTTGACACCGCTAGTAGAGGCTGATCCAGAACGAGTTGACTTTAACGCAGTGATTGCACATAAGATGCAATTTCTCAAGCTGGCGCACGATCGGTTTCAAAAAGCTCGATCGCCGGAGCAACAAGCCCACTTCACGCAATTCTATCAGGAACAAGCCTCCTGGCTCGATGACTTTGTCTTATTTATGGCGCTGATGGAAGCCAATGGAAACAAGGGTTGGCATCAATGGGAACCCGCGATCGCGCGACGTGAACCAGAGGCGTTGAAAGCACAGACTGATGCCTTGCAGAGCCGCATTCAGTTCCATCAATTCCTACAGTTCACATTCTTTGCTCAATGGCAAAAACTGCGTCAATACGCGAATGCCAAAAACATTAAAATCATTGGTGATATTTCCATTTACGTTTGTCACAACAGTGCCGATGTGTGGGCCGATCCAGACCTGTTTAAACTGGATCCAACGACCTTTGAACCAGCATTTATTGCTGGGGTGCCGCCCGATTATTTCAGCGCGACTGGACAACTCTGGGGCAATCCTGTTTACAACTGGGAGCAGGCGCAGAAAACCAATTTTGCCTGGTGGATCAAACGCTTCCAAGTCACGTTGCAATACGTTGATATCGTTCGTGTAGACCACTTTCGCGGGTTTGAAGCCTATTGGCAGGTGCCTGCAGGAGAAGAAACTGCCATTAACGGTGAATGGATTAAAGCGCCCGGTGAACAATTTTTTGCAGCACTGGGCGAAGCCTTAGGAACATTGCCCATCCTGGCAGAAGATTTAGGCATCATCACACCCGAAGTGGAAGCGTTGCGCGATCGCTTTGATTTTCCTGGTATGCGCATTCTCATGTTTGCGTTTGGTGATGGGTCGGACAACGCGTATTTGCCTCACAACTATGTCAGAAACACGGTGGTGTATCCCGGTACGCATGACAATGACACCGCGATCGGCTGGTGGCAGCAAGCCAGCGCAACCGAGAAACAGTTTCTCGCGAGGTATTTGGGCTACGACTCGCCTCATGACATTAATGAAATCAATTGGTTGCTCATTCGCACAGCTTTAGCCTCTGTTGCTGACCTTGCCATCATTCCACTGCAAGATCTGTTGGATTTGGATGGTCGTTCTCGTATGAATGACCCCAGCCAGAATGCTGGCAACTGGCGCTGGCGGTATAGCAGTTCTGATTTATTAACGCAGACAGTGAGCGATCGGCTTCTCGCTCTCACCCAACTCTATAGTCGCTAAATCGACAGTCGCGTTTCATGCTTCTGCCAAAGAATGTGCCCTGAAACGAACGATCGCACCTCGCCGTTGGGCAGTCGTAGTAGAAGATGACCGCGATCGCTAATTCCGACTGCTTCGCCTGCAACCTGTTCGCTATCGGTTTCGACAATAATAGTGTGACCCAACAGCGCATCGCGGTTTCGAAGAGCGGGTAAGAGTGCCGTTAATCCAGTGCTTTCGTTCGCATTGTGTTTGGGTTGCAGCAAGCCTGCTGTTTGTAGCAAGTAATGACGTAGACGTTCCAATAGCGCCAATGCTTCGGGCACGATCGGTACCACCTGGTGCAAGCTCAGCGCCTGGCCGATCGCATCCGCACCCAACCCAGCCTGCTCAAAATCAACGCAGCAATTCAGACCAATACCGACAATGACCCGTCCCATGCTGCCGTTAGCCGTCGCTTCGCATAAAATACCCGCTAGCTTGCGTCCGTCCAAAAGCACATCATTTGACCACTTCAAGCGCAGAGTGTTTTGCAAGTTCGGCAACAGATCTTCAACCGCATAAATCACGCTGAGTCCTGCTCCCAGGCTGACGACAGGCAACTGCGCGACAGAGATAGACTCCAGCACAAAACTAGCGGTCAAGACACCGGGTGGAGCTTGCCAAACGCGGCCATGCTGTCCACGTCCAGCCGTTTGCTGCGGTGTAAAAACCACATCTCCATGCCGCAAGCTGGAACGATGCGCGATCGCCCAGCTATTGGTGCTGGGGCAAGTGTCTAGCCAATGTAACCATACAGGCAGTTGAGACTGCGATCGCGCCATCAAAAGAAGACCTGAATTAAGAGGTGTGAATTGAAGCGGTATTCCTACCTTCAGCAGGCGGTTCTCACTACCGCAAGACAGACGCAAGGCGGGCGATCGCTCTCTAGAGTGGGAGATGTGCCCATTTATTCTAGAGCGACAATCCAGACATGGCTACTCACGACAAAGACGGGTTTACGGTCTTCCTTGGTCTAGCGCGGCAAACATCACAGGCGATCGCCGCCACGTTGAAAGATGCCACAACAGCAGTGGGAGAGACTTTTGGCAACTCGTTGCATCAATTTGTGTCGCAGGGAACGGAAACGGTTGGTAAAGTCGTGACGCCGATCGCCACGAACCCGCTCATCAAATTTGCGACCAAAGTGCCTGGCGTGAGTTGGTTGATGGCAGCGCTGGGGCAAGTGGATGTAGATGCAGTGCAACGTGATGTTGCAGCCTTGCGACTGGAGTATCCGCTCGATCGTGATGACGAGTTAGCGCAGCGGGTGATCGCCAGCACAGCCTGGAAAGCAGCGGGTATTGGGTTGGCGACGAATTTTGTGCCACCACTGGCGTTGATGCTGCTGGCCGTGGATTTAGGCGCGATCGCGGCACTCCAGGCTGAGATGATCTATCGCATTGCCGCCATCTACGGCTTTTCGTCAGTTGATCCGACCCGCCGAGGCGAGGTTGTAGCACTGTGGGGCTTGTCAATGGGAAGTTCTGAAGCCGTCAAGATGGGACTCAGTGTCGTTGAATTGGTACCCGTGATTGGGGCCGCTGTTGGCAGTACAAGTAATGCCCTTATCCTCTATAGTCTGGGTGCCGTAGCCTGCCGTTTTTATGAGGCAAAGCGGCGATCGATGGTAGAGGAGAATCTGTCAGAGAAACCGGGTTTTTAAGTGCAATCTGTCCGTTAACGGTATCTTCTGGTGGAGAAACCCGGTTTCTGTCCCAGAACACCGATAAAATAGAGTGCTCACTGCATTGGGATGCGTTCATTCTTTGATGCCTGACACTCGATCGCGCTTCGCAACGCACATTCTGCTTTTCTGCTTCTGCTGCTTGCTTGCAGTTAGTTGTCAGCGCTCCGTGCCCATACTTAATGCTCCGACTACTGGCAGTGAACGGATCACACTCGGTACGACATCCACCATCAACACGCTTGACCCGGCAGATGCCTATGGGACGTTTCCCAGCAGTTTGTTGTACAACTTGAGCGATCGCCTCTATACCTACAAGCTGGGTACAACTGAACTGGAGCCCCAACTGGCAACGGCTTTACCAACCGTCAGCGCCAACGGGTTAACTTACACCATGCCGCTACGACGGGGTGTTGTGTTCCATGATGGGACACCGTTCAATGCAAAGGCGATGGCATTCTCTTTAGACCGCTTCATCCAAAATGGGGGAGCGCCATCATCGTTGTTGTCGAGCCTGGTTGCTACTGTGAAGCCTACGGCTGACGATGAGTTGACCATCACGCTGAAAAAGCCCTTTGCAGCCTTTCCCTCTTTGCTAGCGTTTTCGGGTGCGTGCGCAGTTTCGCCCCAGGCATATGAGATTAAGCCAGGGTCGTTTAAACCAGAGACGCTGGTGGGTACGGGTCCCTACAAACTCGTGAAGTACGGCACCGATCTGCTGCGGTTTGACGCCTTCGATCGCTACTGGGGCAAGAAGCCTGCGAACACAGGTATTGATATTCAGTTTTTCTCCAGCCCCGCGAACCTCTACAATGCCTTCCGTACGGGAGCGGTTGATGTGGCGTATCAAAGTCTGGCGCTGGATCAGGTGCGAAATTTGCAGCAAGGGGCAGCAGTCGGTGGTTGGCAGGTGTTGGAGAAAACAGGCAGCGGGATTAATTACCTGACGCTCAATCTCAAATCGCCACCGCTGGATCAACTCGAAGTGCGACAGGCGATCGCTGCCATCATGGATCGTCCACTGTTGCAAAGCCGCATTTTTTTGGGACAAATTGACCCGCTCTATAGCCTGATTCCCACCACGCTGGCAGAACAAAAGCCTGTGTTTAAAGCTCAGTATGGCGACAGCGATCGTGGTAAAGCCACTGCCTTCCTAACCAAAGCAGGGTACTCTGCGACCAAGCCGCTCAAGGTTGAGTTCTGGTATCGATCGAATTTCATCAATGACCAACTCGCAGCCATTACCCTAAGAGCTGCCGCCAAGAAACGGTTGGGCGGACTCATGCAGATCGACCTCAAAAGCATCGAATCAACCACCGCTTATAAAAATCTCGACAAGGGCGTCTATCCGATGTTTTTGCTGGATTGGACACCTGATTTTCTAGACGCTGACAACTACATTCAGCCGTTTATCGAATGCACGAAAGGGTCTGCTGCTGAGGGTTGTACCGAGGGCTCCAGTGCGCTGCAAGGATCGTTTTACTACAGCGATCGTGCCAATAAACTCATTGACCAGAGCCGCAAAGCCCAAAGCCCCGAAGCCCGTAAACAACTCTTCGCTGAGCTTCAGGATTTGACCGCTCAAGACGTGCCGTTTATTCCCCTTTGGCAAAACAAAGACTATTTGTTTGTGCAAAAAGGGCTTCAAGGAGCGAGCCTCGAAGTCACGCAAAAGGTGCCCTTTTGGACGCTGCGGAAGGCATAGGGATTGGGCGGTCAGCGGTCAGCATTGCCTGATAGCTGATAGCTGATAGCTGCTTTCTTCATAAACGTCCTACCGCATTCCTTCAGCTACCGGGTAAAAGTAGAACGCCAGCGCTAAAACGGCGTAGGCTGCCAGCAGCAGAATGCCTTCCAGCCAGTTGGAGCGTCCGTCAGAACTGATGGAATTGGCAATCAGCACCGCCACCACTACTGCAACCAGTTCAAAAGGATTGAAATCGAGATCCATCGGCTGCCCCATTAGCCAGCCAGCGATCACAAGCACCGGCGCAACAAACAGCGCAATTTGCATACTCGACCCGACGGCTACCGAAACGGATAAATCCATTTTGTTTTTCATGGCGACCGTCACGGCAGTGGCATGTTCTGCAGCATTACCCACGATCGGCAGCAAGATCACGCCCGTGAAAAGCGCCGTTAGTCCCAACCGTGCAGTCGCGGCTTCCAGCGTGTTGACCAACAGCTCAGATTCAACCGCAACCGACAGCGTACAACCCAGCAGCACGACAACCCAGAAGCGGACATTCACTGAGTGCTTGGGACGTTCAGAGGTCAGGAGTGCTTCTGAGACTGGCTCCTCCTGCTGTGCCATCCCAACATCATAAAGATAGGTGTGCGTTCGCATCGAAAAGAGTAGCGTCAAGCCATAAACCGCAATGAGGACGATCGCAACAGCCACCGAAAGCCGTTGCAGTGTCGGCTCATCAATGCTTTTGGAGGAAATATGTAGAGCGGTTGGCAGCAGGATGGCGATGACGGCTAGATTCATTGAGGAGGCATTCACCCGTGCCACCACAGACTGGAAGGTCTGCTCCTTATACTTCAACCCACCGAGAAACATCGAGAGCCCCATCACTAGCAGCAGGTTGCCAATGATTGAACCCGTAATGCTAGCTTTGACCACGCTGACTAAGCCTGCTCTTAACGCCACCAGCGCAATAATGAGTTCTGTAGCATTTCCAAACGTCGCGTTTAAAAAACCGCCCAGTGAGGGCCCCACCACGATCGCAATTTCTTCGGTTGCCGTGCCCATCCACGCGGCAAGGGGCACGATCGCGAGTCCTGCACTGATGAAGATCACCAGTGATCCCCAATGCAAGAATTCAGCAGCGATCGAAATCGGCACGAAAAGAAGCAACCCAATCAAGACGGTATTTTTGAATGACATGGTAGTGCAGTGGCTCGGCAGCTAGCAGGTGAATGAAAAGACGCAAACTTAAAATTGACACAAGAGCCTGTAAACGGTGCGTCAGCGTGAGGTGTAAACGATCGTGTCGTTTACGATCAACACTGCAAATTCTTGTAATGAAAGCTTAAGTGACTATTAAATCCGTCTCTCATTTGCGGTTAAATCAGTTATGGTACAACGGCTTTCTCGCGTTCTAACAACTTTGCTAATGACTGTTATTTCACCTCTGTATCAGACCCTGCCTCGTTGGGCTGCACCTCACCAAATGAGGCAGATTTTAGGGAATTGAAGAGTCTGCGCCATACTCTATAGAGTTGAAACTGAAAATTGGAATTAGCCTGATCCAAAAGCGATCCCCGTTTTTCTACTCTTTTAGTTGGATATGTCCAACCGTTGAGGCTGCTAAGGTTAGTTTCGCTAAGATTCTTCGACCTCAGAGGCATAAACCTCACGCGTCGCGATCGCCTTAATGCTTCCCACATTCATTCTGAAACCAGTGATGAGGCTGTATTGACGCCTAAGGACAGAGATTCACGAACGCCTCGTCAAGACTTACCTCGACTAAGTGCCCTTTCTACCTTTTGTCTAACTTCATTTCGCTGTGTTCGGTTGCGCTGGTTAATGGCAACTGAATGCGTCAAAGAGCGATTTTTGACCCCTTTGGATTTTCTTACATGACTTCAAACTCCGATCCCCGCTTGGCTGCGTTTACGAATGCGATCGTCAATGGGTCTGTGCTGCAGAGTGATACGGCTCAAGCGCCTTACTTGAATAATGGTCAGTTTGGTACTGTGGCACAGCACGTCCACGCTGATCCCCTGCAAACTGCGCAAGGCGTGTACGTCACCATA
This sequence comes from Stenomitos frigidus ULC18, assembly GCF_003003795.1. Taxonomy (GTDB): domain Bacteria; phylum Cyanobacteriota; class Cyanobacteriia; order Leptolyngbyales; family Leptolyngbyaceae; genus Stenomitos; species Stenomitos frigidus_A. The sequence continues at coordinate 7,240 of NZ_PVWK01000077.1, forward strand.
CACGGACATTTCTATCAGCCGCCGCGCGAAAACCCGTATCTGGATGTGATCGAGCGTCAGTCCAGTGCCTCCCCGTTTCATAATTGGAATGAGCGGATTCATCACGAATGCTATCGCCCCAATGCCTTTGCCCGCATTCTCAATGACCAGGGTGACGTGCTGGGGATCATCAACAACTATGAGTTTTTGAGCTTTAACATTGGCCCGACGCTGATGAATTGGCTAGAGCGGCACGATGTTGAAACCTATCAACGCATTTTAGACGCCGATCGCAAAAGCTGTGACCGTTTGAATGGACACGGCAACGCAATCGCGCAGGTGTACAACCACATCATTCTGCCCCTGGCGAACGATCGCGACAAGCTCACCCAGATCCGCTGGGGCAAGGCAGACTTTCATTCCCGCTTTGGGCGTGATCCCGAAGGCATGTGGCTCGCAGAAACGGCGGTTGATTACGCCACGCTAGAGGCACTCGTTTCTGAGGGGATCAAATTCATTGTCTTGGCTCCGTCCCAAGCCCAGCGCTGCCGTCCATTTTCAACAGACGATCAACCCGTCTCCCAATGGCTAGAAGTTGGCGGCGGACAAATCGATCCCACCCGCCCCTATCGCTGCTTTTTGGGTGGTGAGGGGAGAGGGGAGAGGAGAGAGGAGTCAGGTTTCTCGCCGTTCATCGACATCTTCTTCTACGATGGACCGATTTCTCGTGACATTGGCTTCGACAGTGCGTTGAGCAGTTCTCATCACCTGGCAGGACTTTTAGGGCAGGCAGTGCGTGGGGATCAGCGTCCTTCTCAGTTGATTTCGGTTGCCACCGATGGTGAAACGTTTGGGCACCACAAAGGCGGCACGGAAAAATGTCTTGCCTATGCGTTTGCCTGCGAGTTTCCCGATCGCGGTTGGACGGTGACCAACTTTGCCCATTATTTATCACTCCATACGCCCACCTGGGAAGTGGAGCTAAAGCCTGTGACAGCCTGGAGTTGCAGTCATGGCGTCGATCGCTGGCAGGATGACTGCGGCTGTGGCGGTGGCGGACTCTGGAGCCAGCAGTGGCGACGACCGTTACGAGCTGCGTTGGATTGGCTACGAGATCAACTGATCAAGGTGTATGAAGAGACGGGTAAAAAGCTGTTTTCTGATCCCTGGTTGGCGCGAGATGAATACATTCAGGTGGTGCGCGATCGTGGCCTGACCACTCTTGAGCGCTTTCTAGCGCGACACCAAGCCCATAAACTCACTGCTTCAGAGCGTGTGGATGCCTTGCATTTGCTCGAAATACAGCGTCATGCCCTGCTCATGTACACCAGTTGCGGCTGGTTTTTTGAAGAGTTATCCCGTCCAGAGGGGGTGCAAATTTTGCGCTACGCGGCGCGGGCACTCGAACTGGCAGGCGAAGTGACTGGTATCCAGCTAGAGAAAGCCTTTGTGAGACGGTTGGCGTTGGCTCCCAGCAATGTCGAGTGCTTTAAGCATGGCGCAGAGGTTTACCAGCAGCTAGTGAAAACAGCGCAAATCAGCATGGAGCAGGTTGCGGCTCACTATGCCATTAGCTCGCTGTTTACGACCTACGGCAAAGAACATCAGATTTACTGTTACACCGCTAACCAGCTTGACTACCAGCTGCAGCGGATGGGTTCCCTGACGCTGGCGATCGGGCAACTTCAACTGGTTTCAGACATCACGCGTGAGAGCCTGCACCTCGCGTTTGCCGTTGTGCATCTGGGCGGCTGGGATTTTCATTGCTGCATTCAGCCGTTCTCAGGGCGACGCGACTATGCCGCTATGAAAGAACAATTGTTCGAGTCTATTAAACAAGCCAGTGCTGCACAAACAATTCTGGCTATGAATGCGCTCTTTGGCAGCCAGTCTCACAGCCTGCAAAGCCTGTTTGCGGAAGAGCGTCATCGCATCATGCGCTTACTCACGCACGAAACCCTGACGCGTCTCGATCAGCTCTATACCCAGGTCTATCGGGATAACTACGGCGTCTTGATGGCGTTCCATCGAGATGAGTTAGCTGTACCGCAAGAACTGCAGGTGGCAGCGGAAATCGCGTTAAGCCATCGCGTGCTGCTGACTTTAAGAGCGTTGGAGCAGGAGAGCAGCGATTTGTCCGCTTCGCCAGCCGCCGCGAACCGTCTTTTGGAGTTGGAGTCGATCGCGACTGAAGCGACTCACCTCCATTGCCAGCTCAATGTACCTGAAGCACGACAAACGCTAGAACGTCTGGTGCTGCGATCGCTCTGGCATCTCTTGTATCACTTCAACTCTGCTACCAGCCATACCGAACTGCAGCGCTTAGAGCGACTCCTGGCACTCGGTGAGCAGTTGCAGCTCGGTCTCTCGTTAGCACAAGCGCAAGAACTTTACGTTCAGCGTTTGCAGCACTGGATCATTCCAGAATGTGCCCATTGGTTAACAAATGCGGGACAATCCGAGCCCGATCGTGTTGCAACCATGCAGCTAGCCGATCTGCGATCGCTACTAGAGCTGGGACACACGCTAGAAGTTGATGTGTCAGTCTGGCTCAACCATCTACCTTAGAACGCGTAAAGCCTGGATTTGTAAAGAAATCCAGGCTCTAGCAAAAATTATTTAAGGCTCCCCGCAACGCCGTCTTACCTCAGTTTTTGACCTGGTAAAAACCAGGTGGGTACCAAAGTGCCGTAACTTAAAGTTTCCGGGTACAAGCCCGGTATACTGCCGCCCGACGATCAGTTCCCTTTTGAACAAATCATAGTCAAAAAACATTATTGGCAGTCACCAACGCCGCAGATGAACCTTTCACTATCTTAACGGCTCCCATTGGAAACTGCCTACCTTTAGCGACGCTCGTTTTTTGCAGCAGTCTAAGGATATTGGGCGATCGGGCTTGTAGCAATCAGCGCTCAATGGTCAGTAGTCGGCACCGCATTCATAGCTGACCGCTGACCGCTGACCGCATTCATAGCTGACCACTGACCACTACAAACGCTAATCCGCTATCCTTGCACACAATCCCGCTCCGGCTGCCATCAAAATCGCCGCAAAGACCAGCGATTCGTTGAGGCCTTCTTTGAGTAAGAGCGCTGAGACGGCAGCACCAGCAAAGGGCGAGAGAGCAAAATATGCGCCCGCGCGTGAGGCTCCCAGATGTCGCAAGGCCATAACAAAGCAGAACAGCGTTAGCCCGCTGGTCAGAAAACCAATGACTAAAACATTGCACAAAATGGGCAGCGGCGGTAGGGGTTGACCGATGAGTAGGGCGATCGCCACATTGATCGCCCCAGCGACGCCACTTTTCAGCATCGCCACCTGCACTGGATCTTTCATCGCAATTTTGGTGGTGAAATTGCTGTCCAGCGCCCAATGAAAGCAGGTGCCTAAAATCAGCAGTGCGCCCCACGTGAGGCCCACGCCAGCCTTTTCGCCCTGAGAAAGCACTACACCACCTGCAACGATCGCCAACATCCCGACAAAGACTTGCCAGCGCCAGCGTTCGCCAAAAATTGTCCACGCCAGGAGCGCTGTAAAGACACATTCAAAGTTCAGCAGTAAGGAGGCTGAAGCGGCAGTCGTGTGCACTAAGCCCAGCGTCAGCAGCACGGGCGCAATCACTCCACCAACGACGATCGAAGCTCCGAGCCAACGCCAGTCATGCTTTTGCAGGCGATCGCTCGGTGGGTGTTTTCGATGTCGGATGAGTTGGTTGCGGATCAGAGCGATCGGCAGGAGTCCCAGACCACCGCCCAAAAAGAGTAAGCCCGCCAGCATCCAGGGCTGCACGTCATCTAAAAAAAGCTTCGTCAGAGGTGTGAGACCACCGAATAGGAGCGCGGTGCCAACGCCAAAGCCGACACCTGGCAGTGATGCCTGAAAACTTGATTGGGTCACAAATCTACCTAAGCCGGTAAGACGAGGAACGAAACCTCGATCGCGCCATAGAACGTCTCCAGGCTACGCTTGCCTTGCTCATCCACGCCGCGCCCTTGACCAGAGTAAAGGCGTGAGAGTCTGTAGCGGTGGTAGTTGACCAGAAGCTCCGGCAAGGTGATGTAGTGTACTTCGTCACCGTTGAACAGGGCACGATCGAGGGCAGGCAGATTATACCAGGGGCATTTCATCAACTCGTGGTGGGCATTGTGGTAGCCAAAGTTAAGCAACAACACATTCAGCCACCCATAGCGGAGCGAGATCACATTCGAGAAGGTGTTTGCCTGTTCATGGGCACGATCGCGCTTGGGTATCGCGCTACCGACGGGAAAGACCTCGTAGGTATGCTGAAACGCATCCACAAACCGCAGAATGGTCAACATACCGATGTAGGACACGAAATAAAGCAGGAGTGCCTTGGGCGAGACGAACCCTAACAGCGCAAACAAGCCACCTCGGATGAGCAAAATTACCATGTTTCGCACGCGCTCATTGTTGCGATCGGGTTCCCAGAACGGCGCAAAGATGGCTCGAACCCGCAGTAGAAACGCTAGCGAGGGGAAGTAGAGCCATTCTAAGGCCAGCAGTAGCGATCGCATTGGTGCTGGCATGGCGTTCAGGAAGGTCGTCAAGTCAAAGCGGCAAAAATCGACTCGGTTGACGTGGTGTGCAATATGCAGCCGTGCCAGATCTTCAAAGCGGGCATAGCAACCGCCATTGAGCCACAGCATCAGGTTACCAAACGCAACGTTCCACGCTTTGCTCTCAAAAAGGGCGCTGTGCATGAAGTCATGCGCTAGATAGGCTGAGAAAAGCAGACTGTGCGTCAGTAACGCGACTCCCAAGGCATTGAGCCAGCCGTTTGCCGATAGCAGCAGCGCGATGCCACCGACATAGCCAACCAGCGTATACAGAATGGTGCTGCTATTCCACAGCGGTTTTCTCTGATGCAAATAATGGTTAATTTCGATCGTGTCAATCATCATAGCGTTGGTGCCCCCTGGTGTTTGTTCAATTGATAATTCGTGCCGTTGATCAAGCGAGAGACCACTTGAGGAAGCGTTCAGCAATGGGGAGTCAGCAATGAGGCGTTAATCTGGCACTGATGGCTGAATGCTGATAGCTTCATAGTCTTTTAGAAGCTTTCTAAAAAAGTTTACCGCTAGGTAAAAGCAGGTTTTGCCAGAGTCTCTGTATCCAACCGCTAACCTTGTGGCTAAACCTGCCCCTACAGGTGGTTTGTTTGCTAGAAATCTCCCTGGCAGGCAGCGAATCATCTTTTTCCATTCTGCCCTCAGAATGTTAATGATCGTCGTGCAGGGCATGAATGATTGCACGTTTGATTTGGATAAAGTCGGGATCGAGCTTCATTTCTAGATCACGATGCGCGGGAAGCTGCACGTGCACTTCTTGCTTAATCTGACCGGGGTGGGCGCTCATCACATAAATTCGCTGCGACAGAAAGACCGCTTCTTCTAGATCATGGGTGATCATGAGAATCGTTGTGTGGGTTTGCTCCCATAACTCCAGCAGGAATTTCTGCATCTGTTCCTTCGTTTGGGCATCGAGTGCGCCGAAGGGTTCATCCATTAGCAAAACTTCTGGCTCGTTCGCCATAGCGCGGGCGATCGCGACCCGCTGTTTCATCCCGCCGGACAGTTGTTTGGGGTAGGCTTTCGCAAATTTGGTCAGCCCGACTACATCTAGATAGTAGGAGACCCGCTGCTTGATTTCTGCGTTGGGCAGACGGCGCAGTTTCAGCCCAAAGGCAATGTTACCTGCAACGGTAAGCCAGGGATAGAGCGTGTAACTCTGGAAGACCATACCGCGATCAGCCCCAGGCCCCGGTACTGCCTCCCCGTCTACTAGCACTTTGCCAGAACAGGGCTGCACTAACCCAGCCACAATATTGAGCAGAGTGGATTTGCCACAGCCTGACGCACCCACAATACAGACAAATTCTCGCGGTTGCAGGTAGAGATCAATGTTGTGCAACGCAACTACCGTTTTGCCCTTTTGCGCAAAGCTTTTGGACAAGCCCTGCACTTCCAATTTGGGGCGTTGCGTTGACTGAACTTGTGTGTGGGAGGGGCTAGTGAGAGTCAAGTTGTTGCTCAAATTCCCATTGGAATCAAATTTGGGACTCAAATCATTCGTGGCGTGGTGCGATCGAGAAAAGGGTGCTTGAGCCATGCTAATTCATTCAAACATCTGCTGCAATGACACGCCAATGGTGCATCTATTTCCATTAAAACGAATGCCTGAAGTGTAAAATTGTGCCGATCGTTACGGTTAGTCTGCTAACTGCCCTCGACAATCTGGAACGACCTCGCCAAATTACCCACCTACACTACTACCGTGCTCAATTCTCTTCCCAAGTCTCGCAAACGGTATCTGAAACCATCGGTCTTTTGGAGTATTCGTCAGGGCTTCCCACGCTGGCTGGGACTTTTGATTTCGCTTACGGCGCTGGTGATACCACTGCTTCTTTGGGCTGTGCTGAGCTACGGCGGTTGGGTGACACCCATCTTTCTCCCCACGCCAACTGCTGTACTGCAATCTGGCATTCAGATGTTCACCCAAGAGAACCTACTGCTGGATGTGTTTGCCAGTTCCTACCGTGTCTTTTTAGGTTTTTTGGTAGCAGCTGCTGTTGGCGTTCCGATCGGTATTGCGATGGGCACCTTTTACAGTATGGAGAGCCTCTTTAGCCCGATCGTCGGCACTGTGCGCTATATGCCTGTAGCGGCCTTTGTACCGCTGATTGTGCTCTGGCTGGGGTTGGATGAACCGACTCGCGTGACCATCATTTTTCTGGGCATTGTGTTCTTCAACGCGATTATGGTGGCAGATGCGGTGAAATTTATCCCCAATGAACTGTTGAGCGTGGCGTATACGTTAGGAGCCAATCGCTTTGATGTGTTGGTGCGAGTGATTGTACCGGCGATCGTGCCCAGCATCATTGATACTCTGCGCGTGAACGTTGCCGGAGCCTGGAATTATCTGGTCATTTCGGAACTCATCGCTTCTGAAAATGGGCTGGGCTTCCGCGTGATCCAGTCACAACGCTATCTCCAAACCGATAAGGTGCTGTTTACGATCGCCATTATCGGTCTCATTGGTCTACTCACCGATTTTACATTCAAGCTACTGTTTAATCTCGTCACCCCCTGGGCAGAGCGAACATCTGCGTGAGAGGTGAGAGGTGGGAGGTGAGAGGTGGGAGGTGAGAGGTGAGAGGTGAGAGGTGTTCTGAGTTTTGAATGGAAGATCGTAACGAGGAGTTTCAGCCTTTAGCCTCCCCCAACAAAATACGATCGACAAACTTCTTGATCAACTGGTTCGCGATCGGTGTTTGTTGCAGACTTTGCAGAATGGCATCCAATACAGCTTCACTGTCTAAGTAACGCTTCTGGTAGCGCGTGATGCGAACCTTTAGATCGGCTGGATCGATTTCGGGATGAAATTGGAAGCCGTAAAACGGTTTGTCTGCGATGCGGAAGGCATGATAGGGGCAGAGTTCTGAATAGGCCAGGAGAATGGCTTCTTCAGGTAAGGAAAGGGCACGTTCTTTATGCCCTGACACGGCCCAAAAACCGTTGGGCACATCGTGGAAGAGCACATCCACTGATGCGGCTTCGGTAAGTTGCAGCGGATAGGTGCCCATTTCCATGTTGGCAACATCGAGAATCACCGTTCCTCCCAGCGCTTCGATCGCCGCCTGAAAGCCGAAACAAGACGCAAATACGGGAATGCTTTGCTCTAAACAGTAAACCAATAAGCGGTTCACCTGTTGGACGAATGGATACTGTTCTGGCTGCGTCACAGAGGCATCGCTGGAACCACCAACGAACAGCGCATCGTAGCCATCCATGCAGGTTACGTCAAACTCAGGCGTGGTAAAGGCATTCAGCACCGTAAACTGTTGAGCATTGAGATGGCTGTAGCGCACAAACTCGTCTAACTCTTCCTGACACGTCTCCGCATCATCCCGAATTTGCAGCAGAAGGATCTTGAGCTGAGCACGTTGTTTGGTCATTGATGGATTCTGAGTCGCCTTGCAGTGAGTGAGAGTGAGGGTAGGGTAGAAGGTAGTTTTGTGCATCGCAACTACCCTATGAAAGTTACCTCTCTTTCTACCCTGCCTGAACAAGCCGTTTCACACAATCCAGCCATCAAAAAAAAGGTCATGCTCAGCCTGGGTGAACTGCCTCACCTGACCAACTTTTCGCAGGCTCGCTTTGCGCCAGGGCAAATTGCTAATGCCCACAGCCACTCAAATATGTGTGAGGTCTTTTTCGTCGAATCCGGTGAAGGTACGATCTGGATTAATGATGCACCCTACTCGCTGCAAAGTGGCACTTGCGTTGCAGTAGACGTGGGCGAAAAACACGAGATTTGCAACACGGGTTCGACGGATCTCGTGCTCACGTACTTTGGGCTTCGGGTTGAGCCAGCTTCGAGTTAGCTCGATCGTGCTCATCTGCGATCGTTATGTGCTGCTGCTTAACCGTTGTCTCAGGTCACGGATTGCTGCGCTTTCATTATCTCAGGCAGGATATTTCTAGCTATGTGCCCACAGGAGAGCCGACAAAGAGTCTAATCAAGGGATCAACCTGAGTTTGAGGCAGCGGTAATTCCATCTGCTCATCAATAACAATCACAACGCGATACTGACCAGGCAAAAGATCGGGCGGCACTTGCAGAGTGAGTTGCCCATCTTCGGTAATCGTTGCTGTCGTCTCGATCGTTCTCATGCCACTGTCCAGCACTGTTTGAATTTAGTTTAACGCTTTACTTATACGCGATCGCCCCTCATCGCCTTTCCTCCCCCTTTATCCTTTATCCTTCATCCCTTATCCCTTCCATCACGCCCTCTCCTCCCCAACTCAAAACTCATAACTCATAACTCATAACTATTTCATCTCCCTCCTCACCTGCTCCCGCAACTTCAAAACCCGCTCTTTCTTATAGCCCAGCTCATCAATAGCTCGATTCAAGTCTGCCAATGCTTCTGTATATCGTTGGAGCTTGAAGTAGGCTTCACCTCGACCAACATATGGCGCAGCCATAGTTGAATTAAGCTTGATTGCCTGCTGGTACTTCTCGACTGCCTCGTCGAGTTTGTTCTGGTCTTTCAGCGCATTACCCAGGTTGTTGTAAGCTCCAGCGAATTTTGGGTCAAGCGCGATCGCTTTGTTAAAAGCAGCGATCGCTGCATCAAGCTTATTCTGTTGATACAACGCATTGCCTATACCGTAGTAAGCCATAGCGTTTTGGGCATCAAGTTTAATTGCCTGTTGCCACGCTTTAATTCCTGCATCAAGCTTGTTATGTTGATACAGCGCATAGCCCAAATTGTTATAAGCTTGAACGTTGCTAGAGTCGAGTTTGATTGATTTCTGGAACGACTCGATTGCCTCATCAAGTTTTTTCTGGTCAGACAGTGTACTACCCAAAAACAACCAAGCAATTGGGTCCTCAGGGTCTATTCGGGTTGCCTGTCTCAGCACCGCCTCGGCGTTACGGTAATCCCTCATTTGCCTCCCATACACGAAACCCTGTCCCACAAGTACAAACGTATTCCGGGGATTTCGTTGAAGCAAAGTGTTCAGGATCTTGAGTGCGCTTTCATTGCGCCCTTGGAGACTTTCAACCCAAGCATCACTAAAGCGCCACACATCACGAAGGCTTTGCTTTTTCTGCTGTAAATCAGTATTAATGGCGATGAGCTTTGTTTCTTGATTTTTCAGTGTTACCTGTGCCCGTTGCTGCGCCTGTTCAGCCTGAGTTGCCTTCCGTTCGGCATCAACTTGCCGGGTTTCTGCACTTGTCAACTTTGCTTCTGCAAGCTTTCGCTGTTGATCCGCACCCTTTCGCTTTGTTTCCGCATTTTTCGCGTTTTGATCTGCCCGGTTCGCGTTTTGATCTGCATCGATCGCCCTTTGATTCGCAAGCGCTATTCTTTTTTCAGCATCGATCGCCCTTTTTTCAGCAAATGTCGCGGTTTGCACTGCAACATTTGCCTTCTGAGTCTCAACGAAGGCAAAAATTCCTGCAACTGATGCGATCGCCACTGCAACAGGTACCACGATCGCCGCCCACTTCACCCGTTGCCTTGCTTGCTCTCCCCGTGTCAGCAGTTGATTGTACTCATCCTCAGCGGTGCGACTGGTGGTGATGTACTCATGCTGAAGCGCTGTGGGCGTAGGTTCCTTGCCAGTGCTGCCACCGAACCAGGTTTCTGCATCCGATAGATCGCGTTTGCGTAGCAGAAAGCTGTCATCGCGTCCGCGCTTGTTCCACTCGATCGCCTTTACCTGCAAGCGGGTGTGCATCCGTACGTACGGCAAATCGGTGTCGATCGCTCGGACGAGTTGAGCAAAAGCAGCGTCATCGTCCGTTTCTCGCAAGAAAATCCAGTTCAGGGGGCGCAGTGCCGTATGGATAGCGGTGACGTCCACATCGCGACAAACGACTGGAATCAACCGTTTGTTGTGCTTGATAGCATGGTCAATTTCTTGATTGCAGTATTTCGATGTCACCGAATCGGGACTGAGGATGAAGACAAAGGTGTTGGCGGCTTCAATGCCAACTTCGATCGCCTGCCAGAAGTCTTCTGCGGCTTCGATCGCTTGCCAATCGACCCAGGCATCGCGGTTTTCGCCCTTGAGTCGCGTTAAGAGGTGACGCGCAAACTCACTGTCGCGCCGAGAATAGGAAATGAATACATCATGATCCACGCGATCGCGGCTGGAGCTGGAGATGAAAACAGCGCTATCTGTCATGCTCATTTCATTGGCTGCAAAAAATCCTGCATCCAAGCTACCAGAAACCGGGTTTCTAGGGATGCCCGATTTTAGAGGAGTCCCGCCAATCTGCTCTATCTTTGCTTAGACTTGTATCACCATTTCAATGAGTGAGCGTTATGGTCACACAAACCACGACTCAGCTGCCGATTCCTAGTTTCTTTGATGCCCAGCGTGTGGGTGAAGTTTGGCGAGTACCTTATGGCGATCGTGCGACTCAAGCAACCGACTGGGCAGCGCAACACGGGCTAGAGCCAGCGGCGAAGGATCAAACTCGCGTGTGTTTGCTCATTATTGATGCTCAAAACACCTTCTGCATTCCTGAGTTTGAGCTCTTTGTGGGTGGGCGATCGGGCATCGGTGCTGTGGCAGACAACGTGCGGCTGTGTGAATTTATCTACCGCAACCTGGGTGTCATTACGGCGATCGCGCCCACGCTCGATACCCATACCGCGACGCAAATTTTCCATCCAGTGTTTTGGGTAGACAAAGCTGGCAAGAATCCACCCCCGATGACGATGATTGCTTTTGATGAGGTGAAGGATGGCAAGTGGAACGTAAATCCCGCGATCGCCAGCAGCATTGCCAACAGCGACTACGCAGCCCTGCAAGCCTTTGCGCTCCACTACACCCAACGCCTCAGCGACAACGGCAAATATCCGCTGACGATCTGGCCTTACCACTCCATGCTGGGTGGCATCGGTCATGCGCTCGTCTCAGCCGTCGAGGAAGCCTGCTTTTTCCATAACATTGCCCGCAGCAGCCAGACCCATTTTGAAATCAAAGGCGGCAATCCCTTGACCGAAAACTACTCGGTGCTACGTCCTGAAGTGTTGGACGGTGCGGATGGGAGTGCGATCGCGCAAAAAAATACCCGCTTCATCCAAACTCTCCTGGACTTTGATGCGGTCATCATTGCTGGGCAGGCAAAAAGTCATTGCGTCGCCTGGACGATCGACGATTTGCTCACCGAAATTCAGGCACAAGACCCAGCCCTGGCAAAAAAAGTGTTTCTGCTAGAAGACTGTACTTCACCCGTCGTCGTCCCTGGTGTGGTGGACTTCACTGAGCAGGCAGATGCCGCCTTCCAGCGCTTTGCTGCTGCGGGGATGCAGATTGTTCAATCAACTGATACGCTTTCGTCCTGGATCGGCAAGCGGTAAAGTCAGCCGTTGTGGGAACCGTACAAGGCGAATGTCAGGTAGTGTTCTAGACCTGCTGTTGACTCGGAACACTTGCGATTTTGAGCAAATTGCAGGTTTCGCGATCGAGGCCTGGACTTGAAAGCGCTGGACGTTTGTTGCAGCACGATCGTCCAAGCATTAGAAACCGGGTTTCTGCGTCAGCCTGTTAAACCTCTAGCCCTGGCAGCGTGACTCTGAAGGTGGTGCCTAAGTTGACGCTACTTTCCACGTTTAGTTCACCATTATGCTGATCGACCGCTTGCTTGACAAGGGTTAACCCCAACCCTGCACCAGGGATATAGGCCGTATCTTCTTGTCGATAGAACGGCTCAAACAGTCTGGCTTGGTTCTCTGGAGGAATATAGGTGCCTTCATTGTGGATACTGATGCAGGCGCGATCGCGCTCACACTGCAACGTCACGCACACTGGGGTACCCACTGGCGAGTAGGTAATCGCGTTGGAGAGTAGGCGATCAAACATTTGCTCTAGCAGTGCTTCATCGCCATAGACTGCATCACAGGCTCCGTTACTGCTGAGTGTGATGAGATGGCGATCGTGATCACGAGATTGTTGTGCTTGAATACGCTCTGCACAAAGGGTGGCTAAATTGAGCGGTGCAGGATTAAAGGAGACGAGATCCGCTTCAGCATCGGCATACAGCAGCACATCATTGATGAGGGTATTCATGCGCCAAATTGCCTGTCGCATGCGATCGAAATAGCTTTGTTGCTTGTCATCAGCACCAGCTGCCTTGCTGTAGTGCATCAGCAGTTCTAGCGCTGTCAAAATGACCGTCATGGGGGTGCGAAATTCATGCGACACCACCTGAATAAAGTTAGAGCGCAGATTATCCAACGCCGTTTGGCTCACCAATGCTTTCTGATCAGCCATTGCCTGCTTCAGTTCTGTGATATCTCGCACCAACCAGCGCCAGCCCGTCAGCGCGCCCTGGGCAGTCCGCATGGCTGACGCCGTGATGACAGCCGGAAACGTTTCACCCTGACGTGCTTTGAAACAAAAATCCCAATTGCGTTGCTGTGGCGTTGTCTGTAAGCTACTGAAGTAGGTGCGGAACGCCCGTCGATCGGCATCAGCCACCAGGATCGCCAGGGGCTTGTGAAGCAAAAACTCTTGCCGCATCCCAAATAAACTGGTTGCCGCCTGGTTCACCTCTTGAATCACACCGTTGGCATCGGTCACAAGATAGCCATCCGGCGCAAAGTCAAAGAGTTCTTGATAGCGCTGTCGCTTGCTCTCTAGCGTCTGACGAGTGATCAACACTTCCTCGTACTGCTGCTCGACTTCTTCTAACACAACAGCAAGTTCTTCCAACACCGTCGAGAGTAGCTCCGGTTGGTTAAGGAACGTTTCGGCATTGTGAGACAGAATTTCGACACGGTGCTGGGCGTTGTGTAGCTTCGTTCCCATTCCTTCGATGTCGTTCATGCTGCTACTTCCTCCATGATGAGAATCACACCCTGACGGACTTGCTCGGCACCAATCAGCGGATTGCAAGTCACATGGCAGCGAAACGATCGCCCCCGACGGTTCACTGCATCGATGCTTGACTCTAACTGATCAGCTCCGGCAATGCACCTGCGGATCGTTTCGCTTAGTTGGTCAACGGGCAACCCAATCTCCAGGCTAAAAAACGACTGGCCTGCCACTTCGTCACTGCTTAGCCCCCATAGGTTCTCGGTTTGTTTATTCCAGCTCAGAACGTTGAACTGGTTATCCATCACGACCACACCGGCTCGAATACTCGCAAGAATGGATTGTAGAAACGCATTTGCCTGGTTTGCCTCGTTGGTTCGCTGGTGCAGTTCGTCGTTGATGGCTTGTAGTTCGGAGTTAGTGGACTGGAGTTCTTCGTTGGTCGTTTCTAGCTCTTCGTTAGTGGATTGCAGTTCTTCGTTGGTCGTTTCCAACTCTTCATTGCTGGACTGGAGTTCTTCGTTCGCCGTTTCGAGCTCCTGGCTCGATCGCTGAAGTTCAGTTTGCAGGGCGTGATATTGGGTGACATCCGTAAAGCTGATGCTCATGCCCAGTCGATCGCCGTCTTCTTGTAGCGGCGTGAAGCGCACGTCCAGGTATTGCACGGCACCATCGGGCAGGTAGCGAGCCACATCGTTCACCGTGAGCGATCGACCATCGCCATACGCGTGCTCGATGCGAGACCGTAGCTCTAAGGGGCGATAGGAGAGTTCGAGATTTTGCAGTGGGCTACCCAGATCGTTGTCGTGCAGCCCAAAGAGCGATCGGGCAAGGGCATTTGCTAGCACCAATTTGCCGTCCTTATCCATAACAATTTGTGCCACTGACAGGGTGTTGAAGACCAGTTCTCGAAGCCTTGTATAGACAGACAACTGACCGATCACCGTGTCTTCTACCGTTTGAGTCGAGCCAGAGAAGGGATCGCGTGGCCTCAGCTTGGGTACCTTGGCGAAGATGCGATGTGAGAGGTTAAGTGGCGTAAAGAGGTCGGTATGGGTCAGCAGCATTTCTGCCTTACCCAAAAAGAGCACCCCTGTATCGCGGAGCGCAAAGTGCAACCGCGACAGGATACGGGTTTGTGCCTCTGCATTAAAATACATCAGCGTGTTGCGGCAGACCAGCAAATCCAGGCGCGAAATGGGCGCATCTTGCACCAGGTCATGGCGACCCAAAATCACCACACGGCGTAAATCGGCTCGAAAGGTGTAGCGATCGCCAACCAACTCAAAGTAACGTTCCTGAAACCCGGTTGGCAGTGGCTCTAAATCGCGCTGGCTGTAGGTGGCATGACGAGCCTGGGCCAGTGCCTCTTCATCGACATCGGTGGCGTAGATCTTGACGCGCTGCCGAAACTCGCTGGCTCCCAGTAATTCGGTCAAAATCATGGCCACCGTGTAGGCTTCTTCGCCCGATGCACAGCCCACACTCCAGATGCGAATGGGCGCATTGGCTGGTTTGGCCTGCAATAGCGAGGGCAGCACCTGCTCTTGCAAATAGCTCCAGGCAGCCGTATCCCGAAAGAAACTGGTGACGTTGATTAAAACCGTGTTGAAAAGACTGACAAATTCCTCTGGGTGTACTTCCAGATAATCAATGTAGTCTTCGTAGCACGCAACGCCTCTGAGGTGCATTTGCTTTTGCACGCGCCGCTGAAAGCTAGACCGCTTGTAGCCCGAAAAGTCGAACCCCCGCGATCGCTTCAAATAGTCCAGGAGCGCTTCAAACGCTTTATCGTCATCACTTGGATTCAAGTTTTTAGGGGCTCAATGAGGATAGGTGAATCATTGAAGTCAGTTCGGTAAGGTCATTGGAGGGCAGATCTACTCCTAGCTCCGTGTTTACTCCTAGCGTAGTGTTATTTAACGATCCCATCCCTCCAGCGCATATCAAACAACCATTCGACATGTGTTGTGTTATCTCTACACATTTACTTAGAGTCTCTTAGTCGAGCCCCAATCTGAGCCTCGACTAAGAGACTCTAAAGAAATAATGTCATGGACTGTAGCGGTCAGCCATCAGCGGCTAGCCATCAGAGAAAAGCTGATAGCTGATAGCTGATAGCTGATAGCTGATAGCTAATCCAAAAGTGTGCAGTTATTTTTTAACAAGTCCTAAGACTTAGACTCAACCAAAGCAATCAGCTTCGTTGCAATGTCAGTCAGCAGCAGCACAAAATCCACCATACCCGTCTGGATTGCTGCCTCAGGCATCCCAAAGTATTCTGCGGTGGCTTTGTCTTGGGCGATCACTAGACCGCCCTGCTGCTTGATGGCTTGAATACCCATCGCGCCGTCTTTCCCCGTGCCTGTGAGCACAACCGCGATCGCGCGTTTTCCATAACTAGCGGCCACTGACTCAAACAGGCGATCGGCAGAGGGGCGGACAAAATTCGTCCGTGCCGATTGCGTCAGGGCAAGAGTGCCATCGAGTTTCACTAAGGCGTGATAGTTGGGCGGCGCAATGTAAATGACACCAGGACGAAGACGATCGCCTGCGTGCGCCTGCTGCACGGGCAACACCGTGCGCCGATTGAGAATTTCCACCATCAGCGATCGATGGTTGGGGTCAAGATGCTGCACCACCATAGTTGCGGCTGGAAAATCAATCGGTAAGCCAGAAAGCACCTCACTCAGCGCCCTCAGACCTCCGGCTGAAGCTGCTACTGCCACAAGGTCAAAGGCAGCGTTCGCGAACGGTCTGGGACGGGTGTTAGTTCCATCAGCTGGGGCGTTCACATGTGGTTACTCCACGCGTTGCAGGGGAGTGAGCTTGGGATCAACAATCTTCTGACCCATGCCGGAAAACTTTATGGCGAGGCAGATTTTATTTCCAGCACCAAAAATGTGGGTCACCTGACCGCTCCCAAAGGCTTTGTGGACAACGAGATCGCCCACTGTCCAATCATCTTCATGGGTGTCAGGTAGAGAGGCCGTCTCTGTGCTACTGCCGTTTCCCTGGCTTCCTGATTTCGTCCAACGGGTTGGGATCGCCGTTGCCACATTGCTTTGCAGCAACTCTCTTGGCAGCTCTGCTAAGAAGAGTGACGGACTGGCGGGTTCCCGATTACCATACAGCCTGCGCTCACGAGCATAGGAGACGAACAGCCGCTCCTGGGCGCGGGTGATGCCGACATAGCAAAGACGACGTTCTTCTTCCAAAGCAGCCGGGTCTTCGAGCGATCGAAAGTTGGGAAACAAGCCTTGCTCCAGTCCCACCAGAAAGACCACCGGAAACTCCAGTCCTTTCGAGGAGTGCAGGGTCATCAGCGAGACGCGTGTGACTTCTTCTTCAAGATTATCCAGGTCAGACGACAGAGACGCACTGGCAAGAAACCCGATCAGGCTAGGATCGTCGGTGTTTTGCTCTTCAAACTGCAACACCGCATTGTAGAGTTCGCCGACGTTTTGTACGCGTTCTTCGGCTTCGTCGGTGCCCTGCGTTTTCAAGTCCTGCACATAGCCCGAATCTTCCATAATGCCCTGGACAATCTGGTTGGCAGGCAACGTGTCTAGTTGCGATCGCCATTTCTGAATCATCTGTACAAAGCTCAGCACGCCCTTTGACGAGCGCCCTGCCAGGGTTTTCACCGAGGTCTCATCGACCAGAATCTCCCACAGCGGCATATCGAGTTCCTGGCAGGCTTTGACGAGCGAGTCGATCGTTGCCTTGCCAATGCCCCGTCGAGGCGTGTTAATCACCCGCAGCAGGCTCACGGTGTCGGCAGGATTGGCGATCGCTCGCATATAGCCCAGCACATCTTTGATTTCCTTGCGATCGTAGAACCGTAGTCCGCCCACAATTTTGTACGGCACGTCATGACGCACCAGCACTTCTTCAAACGCACGGGATTGCGCATTCGTGCGGTAGAGAATCGCAAACTTACCCCAGTGCAATTCTGGGTGCTTTGACTCCATCGTGCGAATCTGCTGCACTACAAACTCGGCTTCGACGTTCTCATCGTCAGCACGATAGCAAAAAATGGGTTCGCCGCTGCCCCGCGTGGGCTTCAGCACTTTGTCGATGCGCTCGGTGTTGTTGTCGATCAGGTGATTGGCAACAGCGAGAATGTTTTCGGTCGAGCGATAGTTTTCCTCTAGCTTGACCATCGTACGCGTGTCGTCATCGGGCAGGCGATCGCCAAAATCCTTCTGAAAGCCCATCAGGATGGTGAAATCGGCGGCTCTAAACGAATAGATCGATTGATCGGCATCACCCACCACGAAGACCGATCGGTACTCCCAGTTGTCAAAGGTCTGCGTACTGTCGCTATTGGTGACCAGCAGGCGAATAAAGTCGTACTGGGTACGGTTGGTATCCTGATATTCGTCTACGAGAATGTGACGAAAGCGGCTGTGCCAGTAGGCTCGCACCTGTTCATTCTGACGAAAGAGCTTAACGGGCATCAAGATGAGGTCATCAAAGTCCAGCGCATTATTCGCCACCAGCGCATCCTGATACATGCTGTAGACGTTGGCGATGACGCGCCCACGATAATTCTGCTGCTCCCGTTCGAGATCCTGTGGCGACCAGCTCTGGTTTTTGGCATTGCTGATGGCGAAACGAACCGATCGCGGATCGAACTTTTTGTCGTCCAGGTTCAGCTTGTTCGTCACAATGTCCTTCACCAGACTTTGGGCATCGGACTCGTCAAAAATGGAGAAATTGCGCTTCCAACTGCGACCGTTGTCGTCCTGATACTTTTCGATGTCAAGACGTAAAATCCTTGCACAGAGCGCATGAAAGGTGCCAATCCACAGCTCTTTCGTAATGGTTTTATAGACCTTCGCTTTGAGCTTCGTTTGTTCGTAAGGCGGCAGTGAATCCAGCGGCTTGCCAAACTGGCTCTGCGCCTCGCGATCGGCAAACAGCCGTTCAATCCGCTCCTTCATCTCTCTGGCGGCCTTGTTTGTAAAGGTGACTGCCAGAATATTTTCAGGATCAACGCGATGGGTCAGCACTAAGTTGGCAATGCGGTAGGTTAACGCACGCGTTTTGCCAGAGCCTGCCCCCGCAACAACTAGCAGAGGCCCGCAGTAATGCTCGACTGCCTGCCGCTGTGAAGGATTTAGATGAGCCAGAAAATCTATCGTTTGTGTCATGAAAGCAGTAGGGCGATCGGCAATTTGAAGGTACATTGCTCCTCTAAAGGGTATCGCATCTCGCTCGCATCCCGTTGAAGAGATTGGGGTAAGGGGTGAGGAGTGAGGGGTGAGGGGTGAGAAAGTTTTGAGTTGATTGAGCGTTCAGCCTTTAGCCTTTAGCCTTTAGCCTTCAGCAGTCAGCGGTCAACAGTCAGCAGTCAGCGGTCAGCAGTCAGCAGTCAGCAGTCAGAATCAACTTGCCTCTCACCCTTCACTCTTTTATCTCCCCACGCCCCTTTCTCTCAAATGTCTTGAAAAACGCATGGAAGCTAGTGAAGAGGAAAGCTATCATCAACAAATAACTTTCTGCCCGCGTTCAATTCGGTATTGCCTTAAGGCATTCTGTGATTTTGCTTACCTCTTCCTACTTGTTGATGGCTTCCGACATGGGTCCGCTTTTGGGAGATGTTCGGGTCGATCTGGCAGCCCTGGTGCTGATGCTGCTGCTATCCGCGTTTTTCTCTGGCTCAGAGACAACGATCACAGCCCTGGACAATTTGAAGCTGAAGGCGTTGATCAAAGAACAAGGCGATCCCAGCCGCACGTTTACGCTGGTGCTCAACAATCGGCGACGGTTTATTACCACCCTTTTGGTCGGTAATACGCTGGTTAACAACTTTTCGGCGATTTTGACGAGTAACCTCTTTAGCCTGTGGTTTGGCAATCAATCGATCGGGGTAGCCACGTTTGTTGTCACGTTTTTGACCTTGACCTTCGGCGAAATTGTGCCGAAGTCGCTGGCAATCAATAACGTCATGCCGATTTTCACGCTGGTCGTGCAGCCAATCTACTGGCTGTCGAGGGTGCTGGCACTCCTGGGTGTCATTCAACTCTTTGAAAAGATTACCCAGTCTGCCATTCGCACCTTTCAAAGTGGTGTGGTGCAGCAGGGTGAATCGCTACAAGATTTGGAATTAATGATTGAGATCCTGGGCGGCAAGGGACAACTGGATCTGGATCAGCATCAGATGTTGAACAAGGCGTTGATGCTCGACCGCCTGAGCGTGAGAGAAGTCGTCAAGCCTCGGATTGCTATGCGTACCATTTCACGTGAAGCAACCTTGCAAGACCTGGTAGCGCTCTGCTTGGAAACGGGCTATTCGCGCATTCCCGTGCAGGAAGAGTCAAAAGATGAGATTGTCGGCATTGTGAATCTCAAACGAGCATTACAGCAACTCAATCAGCTACGTCAGGAAGACCAAACCAATGGCTCAGTCACGCTGGCAATGGCTCCACCGTTTTATGTGCCCGATACAAAGCGCGTCGCTGACATGCTGAAAGAAATGCTGCAAAAACGCCTGCACATCGCGATCGTGGTGGATGAATATGGCGGCACTGTCGGTCTGGTGACGCTAGAAGACATTTTGGAAGAACTAGTCGGCGAAATCTACGATGAAAGTGACTTCCCCCATCGTGCCAATCTAACTCGCAGTACTCCCGCGCTCCAGCGAGAACGCACCGGGCGGCTCTCTTTGTAAGGCCATAACGGTGAGACGGCTAGTATTTCGAAGAGAATTTTAACAATTGCGCAGACGTCTGCTAATATAGTCAACTGTGCTCAAAGTTCACTTTGCGGGCGGTTAGCTCAACGGTAGAGCGCCTGCCTTACAAGCAGGATGTTACAAGTTCGAATCTTGTACTGCCCATCCAACTGTCAGGTAACACGCTATTTGTCGTCGTTAACAGAATCGTGTCGTTATTAACAATTTCGTGTCACCATAACGATTCTTTGTCGTCGAGTCCAAGAAATCCGACCGTTAACAGATTCTTGTCGTTATGCGCCGTTGTAAGGCAGGCGCTCCTTTCAATCCACCTTAGCTAGAATTTTAACGTACTAATTCCGTACCAGTGGAAATTCTTGGTATGGATTGTTTGTCGTTGCTAAGTGCAGGGAGGAATTCACCTCATCTCCAACGCTTTTTCCCAAGAAGAAGCAGGAACTCTTGTCCCCTCTCCCAAAGAGCTAGAGCTAGGGCGAGGGCAAATTTAGCACTTCATTCCCAGATCTAAGTAGCTGAGGGTTACAAAGCTCAGGTATGTAACGGTTCATGAATGAGCCAATTTCGAGGGAAACCGAAATCGTT
>NZ_PVWK01000080.1 GCF_003003795.1 Stenomitos frigidus ULC18
ATTATCTTTGATGAATACTTGCCGCAATGGAATTACACGGCAAAGCCAGAATTACAGGTTATTTAATCCACGATCCTTAGGTGACTTCCGAGAACAATGTACCGTTTACGAACAAGAATTTAATCACTCCGGCATTTCCCGTAGGGGCGCGGCCGTGCGCCCCTACCTGCAAATAATTTGTCGATTTTATTTAATCCACGATCCTTAATAGTAGAAGCAGGTTTTGCCCGCGTCTTTGCATCCAGCCAATCGCTTTGGTGTCAAACCTGTCCCTATGGGCATCTTGTTTGCTAGAAATTGCCTCAGTTGCTGTTAGTGGTCTAGAAGTAAGCTGACCGCTGACCGCTGACTGCTCAGTTAACTCAAAACTCAAAACCTCTTAACGCCTCACACCACTCGTCCCTCTCTTCAAGCGCGTACCGTTGTGATTAATGGATCAGGTACAGGGAACGATCGCTTTTCCATCAACATAAAGCAGCGCTGCGGTGCGTTATAAGCAAACACTGTGCCTGTTTCAATCTCGTACATCCATGCATGGAGATTCAGCCTGCCACTGTGGAGCTTGGATCGAATTGCGGGATAGGTCTCTAAATTCTCGATCTGCGTCAAGACATTTTGTTCGATCGCAATCTTCAACAGATCGTCGGCTTCTACATCTGGATAATTATCCAATACCAGGCGGCGGGTTGCTTCTCCATGACGCTTCAACCAGTCATAGACGGCAGGCATTTTCTCTGCCAGTGTACCTACTTGTAGCAGACCCTTCATCGCGCCGCAGTGAGAATGGCCGCAAACAATAATATCTTTGATGCCCAACGCCTCTACCGCATACTCGATGCCTGCAGATTCGGCACTACTCGCCGCCCCGTAGGATGGAATGATATTACCAACGTTGCGCATCACAAACAGTTCACCGGGCTGCGCCTGAGTGATCAAGCACGGGTCAATCCGAGAATCAGAGCAGGTAATGAACAGGACTTCGGGCGACTGCCCGCCAGAGAGCCGCTCAAAGAGCTCCCGATGATCGTTGAAATAGTTGCTGTGGAAGGCATTGAGCCCTTGAATCAGTCCCGTCAGTGACATAGTCGATTTCCCAGGTTGCGGTCGAGACAGCGAATCATTGACGATCGGTAGGCTCTTAGGTCAATGGCAAACTTTAAACCTTAACGTTCCCCATGCATAGGAGAATCTACCACTTTCAGTGGTTTTGTAAAGCTGCGTAAACTACATAACAACCTTAACCAAGCAATGTGCAAGATGGCAACCGGGATTCCTGGCTTCTCGATGCACTAGCCTCGTCATGCAACTAAACCTGACTTGAGAATAAAATTCAAGAGCCAGAAGGGACAAGCCATTCTGACTCCTTTTAAAGGTATTGACTCTGTCGATTGGAGAGCCAATCGCTTTCACTCTTGCTCCTTGGGCCTTGTCAAAAAATAACTGCATACTTTTGGATCAGCTATCAGCTTTTCTCTAATGGCTGACCGCTGACGGCTGATCGCTACAATCCATGACGTTATTTCTTTGCAGCCCCTCAGCCGGAGTGTTCAGAGTGCGTCAGTTGATTGGAGTGCGTCTACTGATTACCTGAGACTGTAGGCAACCTGTGGTCATTGACGAACGGTTAGACTGCCATCGCCCACAAAAACAGCCGGAAACTTGGTTTCTGGGTAAGCCGCAATGCCGTAGTCGTAAGCGGCTGCAGGCGATGATTGCAGGGTCTTAAGTGCAAGCGTGAGTTGAGCTTTGGGTGGAATGGGTGATTGAAATTCAACCCAAAGGACGCCTGTTTCATCAATCCAGGTGTCTTTGATGCCGATCGCGCCTCCTTCCGCTTTAGCCGAACCAGTAAATGCTTTGGTGCTGGCTAAAGCGAAGCGAAGCGGTGCGACACTTTTTTCTTGATTCTGTTCTGTAAACGAGAAGGATAGTTTGGTGAACCGCTTTCCTGTGCGTTCTGGCATGGTCATTGTGAAAAAGTGCGTGCTGCCGTCTGCCTGTGGACGATCGCTAGTCACTGTTACACTTGCCAGCAACGAAGACCGTTCAACTGGTGTAACGCTTTTGTCGGACACGGCCATTGCTGTCAATGCACTTAAGAGCACAGGACTGACGGCTAGCAGCAGGATGTAAGTTAGTTTTTGCATCGCTTCACTCCATAGTAATTAAGGCTTGAATCGTGTGGAAGGACTCATCGATTGGCAAGAAAACCTATTGAGGAGTCGTGATGCCCCCCAACAGGTGATCAATTTTGTCACTGCGCCTCACGAGGAGATGGATCGAGCTTGGCTGCAGGCTAGTGCGTTTGGGTATAGCACTAGCCATCTGCGTAACCGTTATGCAAATTGCACCACATCTTTGTTGAAGTTGAGGCGGTTTTCTCCGGTAGCAAAGCCTGCTCTGCCGTCGCCATCAACGTCAATGTTGGAGTGGATATTCACGTACAGATTACCACCCAGGAAGGCGGCTTGCTCTTCGGGCGAGAGTTCAAACGTGCCACTCAGGGTGCCAGACTTAGCATCAGTTGGGGTATTCTCGAAGTAACGAACGACCGTCGCATCGGCGAAGTTACCGCGATTGTCACCGGCAGTACTAAAGTGCAGATGCGTGCCGGAAATGGCATTACCTTCCTTATCTACAGGAACTTTCAAGAAGCCATCCGTCAATGCTTTGGGATCAGCTCCACTGAGAATCTTAGCGTTGGGATCGAGTTCCTTTTCTCCCTGGCTGAAGAGCGGAGCGCCATCAAAGTCTTTGTAAGAACCAGTGAAACTGAGGACGCCATTCTTCAACGTTGGCGTTAATTCAGACGTTCCAGGGCTGTCGGTCTTAAAGGGAAACTCTGTTCCACCGCCACCCTTTGCCGTTCCAAACTTAAAGCCATCATCGCCCACATAGAGGAAGTCATCCCCTTTGCCGCCAATCAAGCGATCGTGCCCCAGTGTGCCAGTGAGTTTGCCATCACCACGCTGATTCTTGAACCCATCTGCTTTGAGTGCTTCATTCTTCAGGCTCTCGTTTGCCTCACCTGTAAGTCTGGAGAAGTGGCTCTCATTGATGTCAGAGGCTTTGGCGAATGTCAATGATGCGAGAATGTGACCTTCCCTTTTATCAATGATTAGCGCATTATTTACAGAGTCAAGAGGCTGCTCCAGGCCACCTTTACCGGGGTTTTTGCCTTGAGCAATAATGATATCTTTAGGGTTGACGCCCTGCAGAACGAACCGATCGTTGGTTGGGTCAAAATCAAAGATTCGGTTGGTGGTCTCCTTACCCAAGATGATGGTGTCTTTACCAGTCCCTGTGGTAATCGTGTTTAGACCCTTCCCAGCACCGCGAATGACATCATTGCCACCGCCAGCAATGACGGTATTGTTGCCACCACCAGGATTTAGAAAATCACCTTTGTCACCAAAGCTACCTTCAAAGGAACCCTGCTTGCCAACTTGCTTAGCATTTAACGTTTTGGCATTAGCAACGTTGTTTAGATCCACATGAGTTTCAAACGGACCAACCTTGGGGGCGTGATCGTGATCGTCAACGCCAATGGTGGCTGCTGGAGCAGCGGCTTTTTCATCAGTTGACAGCGTTTGATTCAGCGATTGTTCAAGGTCGGAAGCCAACACTGAAGAACCTTTTGAGCTGGCTGCCAAATTAGCATCATTAGCTTTGCTGAGTGATGGATCTGCGATTCCACCAGCATTGTGTTGTTCTTGATGGATCTTATTGTCAAAACCGTCCATAAGGACTCCTTAAAGTGTGAGAACAGAATGTAAAGGTGCCACAAGCCGAATGCGAGGAAGCGAGTCTCAGGAAAGCTTTGGGCCACTGAAGTGTGCACTGCGAGCTTGAATACACATGACTTATCGGCTTAGGCCAACTAGCATCGTATGCAACTGTGCAGTCGCCTAAAGTCTTAGATGCAATCGATGGTAAATGCCGGAATACAGACCGCTCTATCGACAGCTTCAGGTGATGAGTGGATTAAGTGATACAGCGTCTGTAAGAAGTGAAAAGCTGACTAAGCCTCTAGAGACTTGCAATCCTTAGCAATTCGGTTATTGTGGTCTCTTCGCTCCAACTATAGCAAATGTACATCTATTGGCAAGGCTTAATCGATCGATTTTAGAATTAAATCTCAATTAATTGGAACCGAACCGTCAAAAGGGGTTCTAATTAATCGGTTGACGGCGTGCAAGCGTATGACGCTGAGCGAGTAATGCTGCCCAGTGTCTTGGTTCCAGCCTTTCTTAGCCCAACTAAACTCACCCCAACTAAACGCAATCCGACTGATCTAGGTTGGTTCTTGAGCAAAAAAGCCTGATGGACAAACAACCCATCAGGCTTAGAGGTTTTAGCGCTCAACCATCAGGCTTGCGGCCTGTGGCGTGATGCTCACTACAACTCAGGCGCTAGACGAGACGCACCACGTTTTGGTTGAAGTTGAGGCGATTTTCTCCGGTAGCAAAGCCTGCTCTGCCGTCACCATCAACGTCAATGTTGGAGTGGATATTCACGTACAGATTGCCAGCCAGGAAGGCGGCTTGCTCTTGAGGGGAGAGTTCAAACGTGCCACTAAGTTTGCCAGACTTAGCATCAGTTGGGGTATTCTCGAAGTAACGAACAACCGTTGCATCGGCGAAGTTACCGCGATTGTCACCGGCCGTACTAAAGTGCAGATGTGTGCCGGAAATGGCATTACCTTCTTTGTCTACAGGAACTTTCAAGAAGCCATCCATCAATGCTTTGGGGTTGGCTCCACTGAGAATCTTGGCGTTGGGATCGAGTTCCTTTTCTCCCTGGCTAAAGAGCGGAGCGCCATCAAAGTCTTTGTAAGAACCAGTGAAACTGAGGACGCCATTCTTCAACGTTGGCGTTAATTCAGACGTTCCAGGGCTGTCGGTCTTAAAGGGAAACTCCGTCCCACCGCCGCCTTTTGCCGTCTTCAGCTTAAAGCCATCATCGCCCACGTAGAGAAAATCATCGCCTTTGCCGCCAACCAACTTGTCACGGCCACGCGTACCGGTCAGTTGTCCGTTTCCTTCCTGTACCTTACCGAATTTCACCTCATTGAGCGTGTCGAAAACTTTGTCATCGACCAGGCTAAAGCCCTTTCGCTCGCTCTGTTCTATGCCTTGTAATGCCGTTGCCTTTGTGAATGACAACGATGCCAGGATATGCCCATCAGACTTGTCAATAATTAATGTGTTATTAACTGAGTCAAGCGGAGTGTCGACACCTCCCTTACCTGGGTTTTTCCCCTGTGCGATGACAATGTTGTTGAGATCCATACCCTGAGTAAAGAGCAGGCGATCCTTGGTTGGATCGAAATCTAGAATCAGATTAGTCGTCTTGCTGTCGAGGAGAATGCTATCTTTGCCACCCCCCGTTGTAATGGTGTTGAAGCCGCCACCGCGCCCATCAATCAGATCCTTATCGCCGGTACCAATGACGGTGTTTCTACCAGCACCTGGAATCAAAAAGTCACCTCTGGTACCGATGTCATCCTTAAACGAAACCTCTTTTTTCAGCTTCGCGAGATCGAGACCGCGTACAACATCAACTTGGCTTAAGGCAACGTGGTTTTCGCGGCTGGCTCCTGCACCTGTATGATCGTGATCATCAGGTCCAGTTGAGCCACTTGACTTTGTTTTATTGCAGTTACACGCGGCTGTGCCAGCAAACTGACAAGTTCCCATCTTTTCTCCATCTTTCTGTTCGATCGCCATATCGGAAGACCCCTTAGCAGTAACTGCTTTGGAGGCTTCTGCTTTAGCTGGAGCGGTGTCAGAACCTGAAAGGTTCTGGTTGAGTGCTTCGTTAAAGTTGGAGTCCAGAAGTGAAGAACCTTTCGCCTGACTTCCAGAAGTCTTAAGACCGGAAGCATTCGGGGAAAGATTGCTTGAGTCAACCGACAGTTCGTTGGTTTTCTGTTGGTTCTGGTCGAGTAGTTCCATGATCGCTCCTAAAAGATAAAACAAGTAAAAACACAATCAGTCGATTAAACTAATTGAGACAAAGCTTGCAAAAACTGAAGTGCTGAAGCGCTTCGACAAGAAACTTAAGCAACAGTCAATATGCAGCTTGAATAACAATTAATTAATCGATTCATGCCGTAGATCACACCTTAGAGCAGCCGTTAAAACGCTAAATTCAAACGGCAAATACTAACGTTGTCAGTAGCAATGATTCCTTCGGAAGATTATAGGAATAAGCTAATCAAAGCCTTCCAGAAAACTCCTTAAAGGTTGAAAGATGGTATAGCAAGCTTGCCATGCATCAGCATTGAGGTTTCGAGCCTGGAACGATGATGAGTGGCTGAAGCTTACACTTTGCTTTTCAACCAATAACGGCTTGTCAAGCAAATCAATTGACGTTGATTGTCAAGCCGTATCGAACCACAGTCTGAAATCTAATCAGAATGGTAAATGCAGGTTCTTGCAGTCAATCGCCACTTTTGGTAGTGCTAGGCGATCGTAGACCTAAACATTACGACGGCTGTAAAGAATATGGAACCCATCAAAAATTCTGAATTCCGACGAAGGAATCTAAATTCTTAACTAGAGATGCTTATGATTCCTATAAAATAATTTAACGCATAAACTTATACAAAGACAAGCTGTTTACCTTAGTTTTATACCGGTTCTTAGATAGATTAATCACTATCGTTGACAGTCGTAGACACCTAAGCATGCGGTTTCAAACCAATCGATATTGCATGTGGTAGCGCATCTGCTGGGTCTATGGCATAGTTAATGCGAGTCAAGGCTGTTTGCTCAAACCAGGCATGAGTTCTTGCTCCAATAATTTATCGGCTGTATCTACGGCAAGGAGAATGTTTTCTGATGCGATCGACAATGACAACTTCCCCCTTGAACTTGATGACGATCAACGGCGAACCCGCTGTGCCGTTGGAAGCAATGCCAGAAAGTTGGCAACGGATTGTAGCTAGCGATTGGATGACTGAGCCACGCGTCTATACTGCAATGGCGCAAGTGTTTTTGGCAAAAAATCAGCAGGGGCATATCCTGTTTGCAGAGCGTCCCGATACAGCGCATTTAAAGGACGCTTACTGCAAAGGTAATGGACTGTTAGCATGGGAAGCCGTGTCTCATTTTGGCGAGGCCTTTTTGCCAGAAAGCTATCCTGATATGCAACAGATCCGGGAGTCGCTATCGGTCAACGATCAGCAGAATCAGGAACGGCTTGCACTGATTAATGTAGTGAACGATCTCTTTAATGAACTGGGTTATGATGTGCCTGCAACGTTCTACTGGACGTTTTTACATCCGTTGCAACGATCGGATTTGTTTGAGGTGCGATCATTCCGCTTCAGCGAGCGAGATCTGGGCATTGCCCGGAAATTTGATGCGATTCTTCATGGTGGATACGTATCGATGCTCCGGCGCTTGATTGACAGTGTATCGAGTCAATATGGCTATTTTCTTGAACACGGCTGTGGTTGCGAAAACCACTTGGCTAAGCTAAAGCCCTGTGATGCACCGTTTACCTACACGATTCCAACTGAAGCACGGCAAAAGACGCTGCGTGCGTTTCTTTGGAGCGTGATGGAAGAGTACATGCTGTTTGAGTTGCGATCGGCCACTCGGCTAGTTTACGCCGACAACCTGGCACTCTGATGGTGAAGCAATTGCTTTGAAGTTAGTAGAAAGGGCACCGTTTATTGGTGCCCTTTTTTGTGTTCTACCTATGAAAGTGAAAGGTATTCTAGCGGATTAACATCTCCAGCATTGCGGTAGATCGTCCACGGATAATCATTGCGATGCAGTAGAGAACCTTTCGCTGTGACGCAGATTGCCACGGTGGCCTCCCTATTGGGACCACGAAAAAGAATAGCTGAATCCTCCTGACGTCCACCTAATTCGTACTGGTCGCAGGTGACTTTCTCTTCAACCACAATGAAGGTCTTTTGAACCGTTCTGCAATAGGCCTGGATTGCTAAAAGGCTCGTTTCAATGGCCTTGAGGCAATCATCTGGCGGTAAATCTTTAGCGACTTGTAGAGCAGTCTGAATTTTTTGTTGTAGCTCTTGTCTGATGTGCAGGTGCTGAAGCTGAGCTGCAGCATCAATACTATTGGTAGAAATCGGTGTATTGGTAGAAATCGGTGCTTTGTTGTCAAACAATACAGTCATGGTGTCACCACATCTTAAGGGCAAAGATTGACGTGGAGAGCACCCTGATCGAGAAGGGGTTGAGTACGTTGAATGAATTAATGAGGCCGCGATAAGAGGCAGATGTGTGGATTGTTCATATCTCAACGACGCTATCAACAGGGAATATCGCCGCACTGCTTCAAACCATGAATTAAAAACAGAAGGATCATGATGGGTTTGGGCTCGATCGAGCCACGCTCGCTTAGCGAACCGATTTCAGCCCATCGAATGCTTTCGTGATTTCTTCGGTGACATAGCTGATCGGTGCCCGCTGACGGACTTTCACTAACGCCGCAATACTCATGCCGGGTGTCAAGGGAAACCGTTGCGATCGGCGCTCTAGGAACTGCCGATCGAGCTGCACTTCGATCGGGAACACAGTCGGGCCTGGAGCTTGTTCGGTCAACTTGATCGCTTCACTACCCACTTTCGAGACAACCCCTTTCACAGAACCAAATTCCGTAAACGGATAAGCATCAATGCGCACATCAACCGGCATACCCACACGAATATTGGCGATATCTGCATTGGCAACGCGAACCTGTGCCGTAAGCGATTCATTAGGAACCACTTGCAATAATGTTTGACCAGGCTGAGACACAACGCCCGGAAGCTTCGGCCCCAATTCAAAAACGACGCCATCAGCAGGAGCCCGCAAATCCTGTGCCTTCAAATCAAGCTGCACTTGACTCAATTTTCCATTCACTTCAATCATCTGACGCTGACCGTCTTTGATGGTGGCGTCAAAGGTTGTATCTAAGGCGCCCAACTGGCGCTGTAAATCTTGCATCGTGTCGGTCATTTGCTTACTATCTTCGACCTGGGTTTGCACCCGACCGATTTCTAGCTGCTGCCGTTTCGAGAGCGTTTGGGCGCGCTGACTTTGGAGTTCACTCACATTCAATCTACGTTGCAGCAGATTAACGCGAGAAATGGCTCCTTGATCGGCTAGAGGCTTCAACCGTGCCAGCAGTTCTTGTTCTGTTTGCAGTTGAAACTCTGTTTGAGTTCGCTGTGCTTCCGTTTCACTGATTTTTGCCTGGCTGTCTGAATCTTGTAGAGTAGTGATGGACTGTCGTTCACGTAATTGCCGCTCAAAGAGGTCGTAGCGCTGACGCTGCTCTGGCGATAGGTTGCTGGGGTCGCCTGAGAGTTGAGCGACCAGCAGCAGTCGTGTTTGTACCTGGTTGATCAGTTCGGGTGGTACGCCAGTTGCACTTCTACCCAGCATCGCTAAGGGTTTGCCCTCGCGCGCCGTTCGCAGCACCGCAATTTCTTTGACTAAGCGATCGCGCTGTAGCAACAGTTGTTGCATTTGATTATAGAGGGACGTTTTACTCAACTGCATCAATAGCTGACCCTGTTTTACCTGTTGCCCTTCTTTCACCAGCACAGCCGTGACGACACCCCCCGCTCGTGATTGGATCACCTGTGACTGTGACAGAGGCTCGAGTTTGCCGCTTGCCGTCACCACAACATCAACCCGTGCGACGATCGACCAACCCGCGCCAACCGTAACACCGACTAAAATCACCTGCGTGATGAGTTTTGTCCAGGGAGCAACGGACGGTAAGTTGATGGCTTTGAGTTCTAGATTTTGCTCAACTTGATCCAGCTTTGCCCGGTATTGCTTTTGCAGTGCTCCAAACGGGTTAAGTATCCAATGACGGCTCATAATGCTTCTCCAGGTAAATAATTTTCCAGTTACGCTTCGCGTGACTGTTGCGCATAGAGGCAGTAGTAAAGCTGACGGCGGGCAATTAACTCCTGATGCGTTCCCTGCTCTGCAATGATGCCCGCTTGCATAAAGAGTATCCAGTTTGCATGGGCGATCGTATTCAAACGATGGGTGATGAAAAAGCAGGTACGGCCTTGAAAACGCTGCATCAGGTTTTGGCAAACGCGTCGTTCCGTTTCGTAGTCTAGAGCGCTGGTTGCTTCATCAAAAATCAGCAGTCGAGGATTACGAATCACCACACGAGCGATCGCAATCCGCTGCCGTTGTCCGCCTGACAGTGATGAACCGCGTTCGCCAATCTGCGTTGCGTAGCCCTCTGGTAATTGCATGATGAAATCATGTGCTTCTGCGATTCGTGCAGCTTCGATGATCAACTCATCCGGTAGATCTTCGAAGAGCGCAATGTTGTCTCGAATGCTGCCTTGAAAGAGCACAGCATCCTGAGAGACAATACCCACTTGCGATCGCAGGGAGCTTAAATCCACTTTGTTGATATCGTAACCATCAATGCTTATACTGCCGCTCTGTGGCATGTATAAGCGGGGCAACAGTTTCATCAGCGTACTTTTACCGGAGCCACTTTGTCCGACAATGCCCACAAAGGTACCGGGTGGCACTTCTAAATTCACGTTCATTAGCTGTAGTTGCCCTGGTTTGAACCCAAAGCTGATATCGCTGAACTGAACACGACCTTCGATCGCAGGCATCCGGAGATAGGTTTTTTCCTGCAAGAGTTCCCCTTCCATCGGCGCATCCGCAATATCTGCCAGCAGTTCCATCGAAAGTGAGGTTTCTTGAAACTTTTGCCAGAGTCGTGCCAGACGCAGTAGTGGTCCAGTCACGTAGCCTGTCAGAATCCGAAAGGCGATTAAGCCACCCAGAGACAGCTCTCCTTTCAGCACGAGTGACGCGCCCACCCATAGCACAAGCAAGCTGCTCACCGTATTCAGAAATTGGCTATAGGAGTAAAAGACGGTGTTGATCGTTGAAGTGGTAAAGCCACTGGTGAGATACTGCACGTAGCGATCGCGCCAGGTTGCTTCCACCAGCGATTCCATATGCTGAGCTTTAACCGACGAAATACCACCCAGCACCTCGACCATATAGGATTGCACTTGCGCACCCTGCTCTGCCTTCACACGGATCAGCTTTTGCTGAATGGTTGACATCAGCAAGGTCGAAAGAATCACGATCGGCACCGTTGCCAATACACAAAACGTGAGTTGAACGTTGTAGAGAAGCATCACCCCGATGTAGAAGACCGAGAACACGACATCCATTACAGTTGTGATTGCTGTATCCGTCATGAATTGACGAATATTCTCCAACTCCAGTAATCGTGATGACAGTTCACCCACTGGACGCTTCTCAAAAAAGTTGAGCGGCAAATGCAGCAAGTGGCGAATGAGTTCTACGCCCAGGTGCAAATCCATGCGGTTGGTCGTACTGAGCAGTAGATACGTTCGCAAGATGGTCAGTATACCTTCAACAAAGGCAAACGAAACCATCAAGACGCCAAACATCGACATGGCTTCGCCATTTGCCTTGATGATGACATTATCAATGACCTGTTGAATCAGCAATGGGTTGGCTAAACCCAGCAGTTGAATGACGATTGAAGCCAGCAGCACCTGAATCAGAGTGCCCCGCTGTTTAGACACCAGTGGTAAAAACCAATCAAAGCCAAACCGCTTGGTCGGGGTACTGGCAAACCGCTCCAGCACGATCGCTCGACAGCTTGCCGTGTCACGATTGCCCGACGAAGCCGCATCTAACGTCAGCCGTGATGCCAATTCAGCCGGAGCCAACCGCAGCAGGCCTGTACGCGGTGAGCCAATGACAGCCGTTGTCGGTGTGGCATCATGTAGCACCGCAAGAATGTTGCTGCATTCAACCAGGGCTGGCGTTGGCAATCGGTTAATGCCGCCTGCTGTGGGTGTAAAGCGAACCACATGGGCATTTAACCCGATCGCTTGAGCAATGCGTACGTAGAGATCAAAGGGTTCAAATTTGTCGAGCGTTTGTTGCTTTAAGGAGCGCCGCAGCGAATCGGCACGAAACGGCACCTGCAAGCGCTCACAGACCATCCCAAAACAAGCCACCACGTCTTCAATCTGGTCAGGCAGGGTTGCTTTCCAGATGGGGTAAGCCTTGGCATTTGAGGGGGCAACCAGAGGCGTCATGCTACTGTCTGACGGTCCCTCTGGCAGGCTAAGGTCGAGCACTGGCGTGATAGAGGATGTTGCTGCAGCTGGCAAACTGGGAATGTTTCGATTCAGGACAGCGGACGCCAAACACGTGCGATCAATCCCTAGCAAACGCACTGGAAACCGTGAAGGGCGCATCTGTTGCAATTGATCGATGCTCTTTAAAGGTGCCCCGATCGGCAGGTTCAGTGATTCACCACCGCTCACTAGCCAAACCCGATCGGATGATAAATTGGGTGCCAGGGCATCCAACTGCTTGGCTTCGGGGTGCCAATGTTGCACAGTGGCTAACTTTTCACGATCAATATGATGCACGACTTCAGTCAGGTTGATGTCTGCGCCTCGATCGGGCATCTTAGCCAGCGCACGAGACAGCGTATCGAACAATTCCATCAGGCTGACGCGCCGCATCAGCACAGGCATCAAGTGTTCTAACGCCAACGTTTCAAACTCATCGGCAGATAACGCCAATGTCAAAACCTCTCGATCGTTCTCTGCTGATGCCATAGCGGCCCGTACAGATCCTGCTGACACGCGCCGTAGCAAGCTGTCCCAACCAATCACACTACCTTCACCCACCACTTCTAGCGTTGGGCTTTGGTAGGAGGTCGGGCCGAGAATCCGCACGCGCTCCTGTACGATGCAGTGAACGGCTGAAGGGAGCTCTCTGGATGGATAAATTAATTCTCCCGACTGAAACGAACACAACCGCAGTTTGGGTGCGATCTGTTTCTGTAAGGCGGCAGAAAGATGATTAAACGGCCAAGCGGCAAAAAAATCGGTGAGAAACGACTGCACGGGTGCATCAACCTGCATCATTGCCATAAACCCTCAAGCATTCCTAAATGTTTTAATTGGCTGCAACGGGCAGTCGTCCGACAGCGTTTGCTGACGCTGCGTTTGCTGATACTGCTTCTGCTAACACCGCATCAGATAACACTGCGATCGTGCCTGGTACTTCAGTCATGGCTTTAGTTTGGGTTTGCAGCCACTCTTCATAGAGGCGATTCATTAAATCGGCACGAGTGGCTTCGTTAAGGCGTGCGGCCGTAAATTGCTCCAGACGTACAACCCAAAAACCATCAGCAACGGGAATGGGACCATAGACAGTGCCAACCTGCTCGTTACGAAACAGCGCACCGACTTCGATCGGCAGTGTTGACAATGGTACCGGACCAACCCGACCGCCAGTCAGCCGTTCCGAGCCTAACGAATACTGCTGCGCGAGTTCCATAAAGTCTGCGCCATCATCTCGAAGCTGAAAATAGAGCTCCTGTGCCCGTGGCAAATGGGTCAGTTGAATCACTGAATATTCCACCTGATCCAACTCTGACTTGATACGCAGGAACTCTGATTCGATCTGGCTAGCAAATCGAAGCTGCTTGAATTTTTGTACTTGCAATTCTCGTAACACGACAGAGCTGAAATAATCCAGAGTCACTCCTTTGATTTGGCACCATTGCTTGATAAAGCCTTCAAAGTCTTCAGGGATGGGAGCCTCTGTCGCACCGAATAAGGTATAAAACAGCTCCTGCTTCGATAATGGAACTTCCTTAATCACCTCGTCCAGCAAAATCTGCCCAACCATCGGCTCCAGGAGCTTATATCGAACTAATGCAGAAATAATTTGATCACCATTTAACAGGTAATCGCCAATCTTCAAACAGTTGCTCATAGCAATGTTCCTAAACCATCATCCAGAGAAGTTTTGCGAGCAATACATCCATGTCACTGAGCGAACACTCCTCACCGACGCAAGCCGTCGTTTCTTTCAATAGGGCACCATAATTAGAAGCCCATTAGAAGTGCGCTTCTAATACCCTTTATTCAACGTTGTTCTACAGGCGTTGCTGAGTCTGGCGA
This sequence comes from Stenomitos frigidus ULC18, assembly GCF_003003795.1. GTDB lineage: Bacteria > Cyanobacteriota > Cyanobacteriia > Leptolyngbyales > Leptolyngbyaceae > Stenomitos > Stenomitos frigidus_A. Next base: position 13,985 of record NZ_PVWK01000080.1, read on the forward strand.
TGCTTTGTGAATCCCTGTGTCTGTTGTAGAGGGTTATCGCCTGCGACATGCAAGAAACAAGGCCCTACGAAAGTTATGTCCCGAAGCAGCAACGCCAGACTACAACCCAAAACCCTTACTTGGTAGCAAAACCAGCCGTTACAGCAGTACTAATCCCTGCTTCACTCTGGCGGCGATCGCTGATATATCAGACATCGCACACTTTTACACCTAGAAAATTCTATAGGGCAAGTACTAAATCGATGCACCGACCCAGAACATAACACAATCATTAAGATGATTGCTTAATTAGAACCAATTTACAAACTGTTCTAGTTAAGCGGCAAGCGATCGTGTGGATCTATTACCGGAACCATAACTAGCATCAAATCAACTTCCACGCAAGTCGAAATTTAATTAGAACTACAAGATAAAATTGGTTCCAATTAATCCGGATATGGTTTTTGAGTCAAAAATACTACACGTGTAAAGCCTGTAATCTAAGTGCGTGTCAAGATATTCTACCTATGGAATGCCTTCTGAAAAGGACTTAGCGGTCAATTTTTCTTCTGCGGTGCTACTTAAGATCTATGTATCAAAAGATGAGATTCGTCCTGAAAAGTTCTGAGAATTTCAGGTTGGCTAAATCTGTTTGCTTCTTTACTCTTGGTACAGAGTGGTGTTACACCTGAACTGAGATTATGGGTGTAAGTCTACCGACCGATCATGCCAACCAATCTTGGAAACAATCATAAAGCTCTACTGGGTAGGCGTTCTAGCATTGTTACTCTCTAAGTTGGCGATCGTTTTTAAACTAAGCAGTGAAGCGATTATCAAGGCCGTTGCAGCCTTCGATCGCGTACAGTAACACTGAGATTTTACCTACCATCACGGTTCGCTAAAGCAATGCGTATGCCGCAGTGAAAAACAGCGTCAGTCTGGCTGACGCTGGTTCAGCTTTCGCTAGGTTTACATAGACACCGTCTGACCGATACAGGCAACTTAACCAATTACGAGGAAATGACATGGCCATTAGTGCACAAAGAGGACTAGATACCTTATTAGCCTTCTTGCAGTCCAACCCATCATCGTTCATAGGGCAGGATCAGTTCCAATCCCAATTTCAAGGATTGGGCAACACCCGTTTGGGAGCCGATCCAACTGCTGGCGTTAACTTTATTGGGGATGCAGGCGATAACATTGCACGGACTGGTTCAAGCGCCGATACAGTCCACACAGGCAACGATCTGATGGTCGGCAATGATGGTAATGATTTTCTCGCTGCTGGCGCTGGCAACGATGCCCTCTTTGGCGGCAATGGCAACGATCGACTCGAAGCTGACGGCGGCAATGACACCGTTTTTGGTGATGCCGGTGATGATCAACTCTTTGCCAGTACAGGCGACGACTTCGTTTCTGGTGGTACAGGGAATGATTTGTTGGAGGGTGAAGAAGGTAACGACACTCTCATTGGAGGGGATGGCATTGATGTCATGAAAGGTGGACAGGGGATTGACCAGTTTGTCTATGAAGGCAATGTGTTTGCCAACGGAACACCTGCACCCGCCGGTCAAACAGGGATTAACGCTCTCAACAAACCCGATATCGTTTTGGATTTCACGATCGGAGAAGACAAATTTACGTTCGATGGCAAAGATTTGGGGCTTAAAAATCTGACCTTTCAGAAAGGTCAATCCTCCCAACTCGCTGGCGATGGCAACCTGATTGTTTTGACCGATCCATTCCCAGCCGCCGGAGCCGCTGCTCGTGCGATCGCGAATAACGCCAACATCACTTCGGATGCAGGGGCGTTTGTTTACTTCAACACAACGCTAGGTTTGACCCGGTTGGTGTTTTCCAACGATCTCAGCGATGGTGGAGACATCAGCGTCTTGGCGAACTTGGACAACCAACGCGGTGCTGCTGGACTGGCAAATATTGCCAACTTCTCGGCCAATGACTTCACGCTGGCTTAAGCTGCGCGTTCGGGTAAACGGCATGACCGCAAACGGGATTGAAGAGACTGATCGCCAGGGTGCAGCTATTTCTTACTCAAACCCGTCAAGATCATCTCCGCTAGGCGATAGACCAGCTAAGCTTCTGGCACGCCAAACCGGGAAGATCTGGTCATGCCTTTATCCTAAAGGAGGAGTGTCACTGTCTATGACCTAAAGGTGTGAGTTTGCGGCTTGAGTAGCAGTTGTGCTTCGTTTGCAACTGTACAGTACCCACTGCCTTCACCGTTTGACTAATTTGTCAGCGTTTCATTGAACGTAGCGCCGCATCACAGTCTCCTATCGTTTATTTTGGAAAGGCTTAGTTATGAGTCGTCAGGTCTTAGAGCGTGGAGTGCTCGCTTGCTCTGCATTAGCACTTTACGGTTGGTCACAACCGTCTGTATCAGAACCGATAATCCAGCATGACTGCAAGCCGACTTCAAAGGTTGCCAGCGCTAAAGACAGTTGTGCCCAGAGTCCAAGCAATCGAATTTCTAGTGCCGCTCCAGAAAAACTTGTGAACGACCAGTGGAGCGATCGTCAAAACAATCCGCTCCCTGACAAAATGGAAGCGGTGTATAGTGACCTCCTGGCACAAGCACAAGCGTTAGTCGGTCGTAATCAAGTCACGCAAGCAGTGGATCTCGTGGGTGGCATTCCTAAAAACAGTCGACATTATGGGATGTCGCAACAGCTCCAGGACGATTGGTCACGGGAATTATTGCGGCAAGCGACTGGTGAATACGAGCAAGCTCGCATCGGTAAAGCGCTATCAATGCTCAATACCATTCCACCCGGCAGCCAGTTGCACAATCGCGTGACAGATATACAGCAACGCTGGGTCAAACAAGAGACCTTGCTGCAACGAGCGATCGCCCTTAAGCAAGCAGGCAATTGGCAAGAAGTCACTGACACTGTTAAGTCGTTAGAAGGCACACCCATGTATCAAAGCCTGCTTGTACAAGGACTTTTGCAGCAAGCTATGACCCAACTCTATAAGCCTGATGCTGCCATGCTACAAATTGCGATGGAAGACTTACCCGCCGTGCAGCCACCCGTTGCCCCACCAGAAACAATATCGGTCATGCCGAGCATGTAGGAATTGTAAGCAAAATAGCACACTGAAAGAAAATTTCGTAGGGACGTTTTGCGTTTCTTACATGCCGCAGACTATCACCCTCTACAACAGAGACAGGGATTTACCAAGCCACCCCAGCTTTAGCAAGGCCCTTTCCCTCATGACTGCTGGATGGTTTGTGATGCCGATGAAACGGCTTTCTGGCAGATATGATCAGCGATAGGAGCTGTAGGGCTGGTTTCGCCCCTCCGTGAACAGCAAATTAGAGCGCCGCTGTGCTAAACCGTCCCTGCAAGCATCTGCGACGATCGTCATTGGATGGGTTATTGAGATTGGTTGGTGAGGAGTGCTCAACTCCTCACATTTTTTGTTGGCACGCTAGCGGCGATCGGGTAAAGTCTTAGAGAACTCAATCCCAAAGAGCTTCTTGAGTACGACCAGTGGATCAGTTTGCGGCAAGCTCATATCGACAAAAAGGGTGTGAGCCAGCTGTAGCTGAGCCGCGCTGTACTGCCTCTGATTTTGAGCTTGAGAAACGGCTAAGCCCAGATCATGAAACCATCGCACTAACACGGGTAGCGAGTTTTCAAACGCTACAGCGGTTTGATCGCTGGAGAATCTAAGGATTCGTCGCTTAAAATGGGCATTCATTAATGTATACGTTGTGCCGTCTTGCACCATTTCCCAGCGCGATTGTGGCATGGCTTTCTCACTCCAGGTCGCCCACAAACGCATCCGCGTTAAAAGCGCGTCCGAGTCACGGTCATTTGATAAGTAAAACGTCAACCACCGTGTCATTGGCAGCTCCAGCACTCGACGAGTTGTTTGTGGCGTTACCAGCTCAGGAGGGCTCACTGCTGGCTTAACGTCTACCCATGCAGCTTGAGTCGCGATCGTCCCTTGATTGAACTCATCCAGCCGTGTCGCTGCGTCACCAGGAAGCAAATGGCTCAACTCAGCCCGTGTTGGAGAAGCAACCAACAAACCCTCTGTAGTCAGAGGCTCTAGAATGGATAGGCGATCGAGGGGCTCATGTAAAACAGAAGTATCAGGCGCGAGCATCAGAGGTGTAACCTCCCAGCGGTAGCGATCGAGCCTGCCTCCTTCATGCATGCAAGCGGGAAACGGATACGACTGCTTGGCGATCGGCTGATGCGTTTTTGGATCAAGATACTCCAGTTGCAAATGAATATCTGGAGTGTCATTTTGTTGTTTATCAAACGTGTAATCTGCTGGTGGTGGTTCCAGGCAAATCAGCCGTACAACTTGGTTGACAGCCGGATTGGTCGAATCCTGTAGCTGAAAAACATTGTGAGGCGGTTTGAACACCATGCGCCCTTCAACATCCAAGAAGTAGTCAAGTGCACATCCTTGAGGAACGTAGAAGAGCGTGCCAATGTAGCGATCTAACTTGGGCTTACGCCGCCTTAAATAGACATAATACTGAGTCGGTTCATTCAAACCGCGATCTTGATAGCTGTAGTCTTTTTTGAGCAGTAGGCGAGTGTTGTGATTCTCAGACGACACGCCTCGACGGTGGCGATCGCCAATCTCTCGCAGCCCAAATTCTAGAATGGTTTGGATATGATCCGCTTCAAGCTGCGTGAGGAGTCGGCGAATCAGCGCTACTTTCGCTTTGGCTTTCAGCTGACTCACGTGATCAAGCACACTGTCGGCAGCCGCTAGATCATCGGCCAAAGCACTATCGGCTTCGAAGAGTTTTGCTTGACTGAATGGCTCGGTCAAGGCTTTCACGTCTGGCTGGGGGATTGATTGAACAAGCCCCCCGTTAATCTCTGGGACAGGAACGTCACGACTCATGTAAGGAAAAATTTCAGGAACTGCACACCACACTCGTCAGTTATCGAACCGGGTACATTCAGTTAACCCACACTGATCGATTGCGATGGATTCATTCTATCCCAAAATTTTCTGCAGACAGAGAGCTTAAGCGAAAGATTGTGCGAAGCCGTGCAGAGGTTCTGTTAAGAGTTGGTGGGAATACGCTGGTAGCGCTCAGATGCAACCGCTTGATCAGTCTTCAGCCGATGGAGTAATGTTCTGTTAAGAGTTAGTGGGAACACACTAAGAGCGTCCATATGCAACGATTGATCAATCTTCAGTCGATAGAGTGAGGGGTTTGTTCCAATCGACGTAATGTGGCTTCTGCCCGCTTGCGATCGCTAATATCCAACAAAACACCATCCAGCCATAGTAAATTACCATTCTGATCAAAGACGCCTTGTTTCCGTTCGAGCACCCACCGCACCTGCCCACTCGCATGAATGATGCGGTATTCAATCGAACAGCGATGGCGATCGAGTACAGCTTGGACGAGGGAGTCTTTCAGGAGTCCGATATCATCAGGATGTACAACGCTCAGAAAAGATTGACCCTGGTTATCCACTAACGCTGTGGCTGGATAGCCAGTAATGGCTTCGATACCGTCGTTCACAAAGGTCATCGTATAAGTTGAATTGCATCGAAAGACCGCTCCTGGAATATTCAGCACCAGCGATCGAAATCTTTCTTCACTTGCTTTCAACTCCATCTCTAGGCATTTACGATCGGTAATGTCGTAGCCACTCAGCACAACCCCATCAAACTTTAAGGCCGATGGGAAAGTTTGCCCTTGCAGCGAGAGCGCGACCCAGCGACCAGACTTTGTTCGCCACCAACATTCGATTTCTGGCTGACTAGACTGAACGCCACTGAGCCATAGCTGCAAGACGAGTTCAAACTCATTGAAATGGTTGGGGTGAAGGAGTTCCGTGACATGCCGACCCAACAACTCTTCTTCCCTGTAACCTAGGAGGCGCTCAACAGCAGCACTAATATAGACAATCTGTCCAGTATGGCTCGTTTGAATAAATAAATAGGGGCTATTGAAAACAAACGTTTTCCACTTTTCTTCGGTGCGGATCAAGGCATTGTAGACCTTTCGACTCTCTGTTATATCTTCCAACGACACTGTAAAGTAGCACTGATGACGATCGGCACAGTCATCAAGCGCTGCTAAAGCGACACGAACATTCATCCAGATGATTTCATGGTTTCTAGCCAGAAAGCGCTTTTCAACGGTATAGGAGCTGATGGCTCCATCCAATAGCTTTTGTTTCAAGTCTGCATCAATCAAGCGATCGTCTGGGCAAGTCAAGTCTTCCAAGAAGAGTCTTTCGTGCTCAGTTGTTTTGAGGAGGTCATGTAGTCGCTGATTACATTGAACAATCAAGCCTTCCTGGTTGATCAGGGCAGTCGCTAGGCTAGGATGATCAAATAAAGTAGACGATCGTTTATACGCTTCTATAAGCTGATGCACTGAAGCATCTGGCTTTGTTTGCCGAGCCGTTAAGAACATGGACGCTGCCTCTGCGTTAAATTTCAGGGAACATTCAAGGCTCTTCCCGTCGTCTTTAGTTTTAGCAATAAAGTCGACCGCCTCACCCTGCAGAGCAAGCTTCCAAACGTTTTCTAGTACTGTTCGCGAGACTAACTCTGATTGAAAGTAGGTAAAAAAATCAACATCTTCCGTGACCGCTTGTAGTAATTCCAGAAAACTTTGGCTGGCGTAAAGGGTTTGACCGCGATCGTTGTACACACAGATTGAACCTAGCGATCGTTCCAGAAATTCCAATGATCCGTGGGAGCGCATCCCAGGAACATCCCAAAAAGTAGAAGTCATATTCAGTGCATTCCTTGCATTTCAGATAGAGCGAGACCAGGACAGAGTGACGCCTGCTTGAGAGGGTCTGCGCTGGTTTAAAGGAATCGTGGTTCAGAGGCTATTGGAGCACTTGAAGTAATGTTTAATGTTGATCCAACAAGTTTTTCAGCTGCTCGAACGCTGTCAGTTCACTAACGATTCGTTTGCTTTCTGATCGATACACCCATTCAGTTGAAACAGATCGGCTCGGAACCAGGTATGCTTCTCTAGTAAACGCTGCTAGAAGCAACAGGCTCTGTACTAATCTGTACTAAAAAATCATTGTCTCAGACTTTGCTCCGGATCACCAGACGACGATTAGCTTAGCGCACCCATCTTACTTCACTGGTGCTGTGCCTGCTTCGTCATCCTCATCTTCCTGCAAACTCCGGGTACTGCACTTTCATCTATATTGATTGTTATGCTATTTTCTCTCGCTAAATGCCTGGTATATGCTTGTTTATCGATTGTCACAGCGTTTTTCGCTTTGTGCCAGTTAGTGACCGCCAAGGCTCACAAAATCTAATTGGAACAATCGCTCTGAGCGGGTTCCAGTTAGCATCCTTCCCATGGCTTCGGCTGGCTTCTGGCATAAGGCGTGGACACTAGTGTTCTTGATGATTATAATTTACGGAAGCATCTAGCCGACCTTGCCATTGAGTTGCGATTGAACTAGAGTAAGCACGGCTTCATCTACCGCTTTAACTTGATCCGCTCTGGCAAGCGCCATGACTGAATGGGAAGAATCATCTTGCTTCCCCAACGTGAAGGAGTGATCGCAGTTGCGACTGCGCCATTATTGCAAGTTTTATCAACACTGGGGATTTGTCTTTAAATGCAGGGTGTGCTCGACTGTAGGACGGCGGTGATACCACTCTCCTACCGTTGGAAGGCTCTTGCGAACAGGCAGAAACTGTTGACAACGATTGAAAGAGTCCACCGAAACCTTTAGAAGGGGCGGTGTAGATAGAACCTCACAAAAGGTTGAATTGGCATGATTGGGCAATTATTGACAGGACGCTATCTCATTTTAGAGAAACTGGGAGCCGGCGGGTTTAGCGAAACATATCTGGCTCGCGATAAATATCTTCCCCATCACCCGTTATGTGTTGTCAAAGCGCTGCAGGTATCGGCTAGCAGCACCATTTCGCCGGAAGCCGCGCAACAGTTGTTTGAGACTGAAGCAAAGCTTTTGGAGAAGCTAGGGCAACATCATGCGCAAATTCCTACATTACTGGCTTACAGTCATGAACATGAGCAAGCTTATTTAATTCAGGAATATGTTGAAGGTGAGAGCTTACGCAAGTGGCTGACCCGAAACCAACGTCTGGCTACAGAAGCAGCGGTTAAACTGCTGTCGGAAATGCTAGCGATCCTGACCTATCTTCACTCTCATCGCATCGTTCATTGCGACCTTAAGCCAAGCAACATCATTCGCCGTAAACGAGACGGGAAACTCGTTCTGATCGATTTTGGAGCCGCCTGTCAATTGCCAGAAACAACCGCTCATATTGCGTCTAGCAGTAATGAACTAGCGATGGCTATTGGTACTCCAGACTATATGCCAGATGAGCAAAAACTGGGATACGCTCAGTTAAATAGTGACCTTTATGGCTTAGGCATTCTAGTTATTCACCTGTTGACGGGCGTACATCCACGTGAGTTCCAACGCGATCTCATTTCGGGCCAATTGGATTGGCAACGTCATTTGACTGATCCAAGCATCAACCCCAAATTGATTGCCATTATCAATCGTCTGGTGCAGAGTAATTTTCGCGATCGCTATCAGCAACCCGACGAAGTGCTGACTGACCTTCAAGCACTACCGATCAAAAAGCGTTTTCGGCCGTATGGGGGCTCGATCTGGCAAGGCGCAGGGTCGAAGCTCGTTTTACCAGCAATGGCAGGCATACTGCTGGGTGTTATTGGCATCCAGTATGTCAGTGCCCAAGGTCAACAGGCCACCGCCTTGCTCAGCCAACTACAACAGCGCTTACGCCCCTCCGAGACGCACTTAATGATGGTGCGTGATGTAGCCCTGCAGCAGGGGGTCGATCGGATGCTCATTGCGCCCAACAATCGGACTCTGATAACGGCGGGGGCGGATCATGTCCTGCGTTTGTGGTCATTGACGACTGGCACGATGCACAAGTCACTCTCTGGCCATAACGGTCCCATTACCGCCCTAAACATCAGCCAAAACAGTAAACTACTGGTCAGTGGTGGTCAGGACGGCTCGGTTTATCTGTGGGATACAGACACGGGACGGCTACTGCGATCGTTTGAAGGTCATCGGCAGCCTGTAACAGCCGTTGCGGTTAGCCCCGATGGCAGTGCGGTCGTCAGTGCCTGTAAAGAAGGTAGAATCCGTCGGTGGGATGCGCAAACCGGTATCCGTATGCAAAGCCTCCAGCTTCCTCATGGGGGGGTAACGGCATTGGCCTATGGAGCAACTCCTGATCGTCTCATTAGTGCTAGCAATGATAGCGATCAGGCTGATGCGTCCATGCGTCAGATTCAGGTTTGGGATCTCAGTGCTGGCAAGCTCAAACGCACCTTCGCCGGACACACCGCTGAAATCGTTGGTTTGCAGGTGGCAGATGACCACATGCTCTTCAGCGTTGGCAAAGATCGAGGGCTGATGTGGGATCTCAAACGCGAAGAATTAGTCACAGTGTTTCCTCAAGACTCGGCGAACGCGATCGCCACGTCGTTCAACGACCAAAGCATCGTTACCGTTCATACCAACGGCAGCGTTCGAGTTTGGATGCGTAAGGCAGGACAGTTAGTGCAAAGAGAGTCTGGCGAATTGGGACGCAATTTAGACGTTGCGCTAAGCCCCAATCATCGCTATTTGGTGAGTTGGAGTGCCGACCAACGGTTACGTGTCTGGCAGCTCAATGCTAGTGACGTCCACTGAAAAAGGCCACGTTCAAACGCTAGAGAGCCCCAGCAATTGAATGTTCCTCCCTCACGGCTTCAGCTCCCAACTGACCATTCCAACAAGAGGTAAGTATTATGCTGCATAACGTTTCTGAAACCACCATGCACCGTGTCCGTTGGATCATCACCCTCGGCTGGTTGGTGTTAATTGCATCGTTTTTCTACGACCCCATTACTCCCATGTTTACAGCTCCTAGTGCTGTGGGCAGCCCGTTTCAGCTCCATCCAGAAATCTATCTAGACCCAGCGCGATGCGTCAAAATTCGGGATGTTTGCATACCAGAAAAGCCCTTTTCGATGAGCGCCATCATGTGGTGGGCAATGATTGTACCCGCTGGCATTTTCATTCTGCTGGTGTTGGGGCATGAGTTTTGGCGACGCATTTGCCCTCTCTCATTTATGTCACAAATTCCCCGTGCTCTGGGGCTACAGCGAAAACGCAAAGTCATCGATCCGGTGACCGGGGAGAAGCGTTGGGAGGTTGTCGTCATTGGTGAAAAATCCTGGCTGGGGCGCAACCATCTCTATGTTCAGTCTGCCTTCTTTTTCATAGGGCTGGTGCTCCGTATCCTTTACGTCAATTCCGATCGTATCGCGTTGGGCAGCTTTCTCATCTTCAGCATTCTTTGCTCGATGTTGGTTGGCGTCTTATACGCTGGTAAGAGCTGGTGCCAGTACTTTTGCCCGATGGCGATCGTGCAAACGGTATATACAGGACCCCGCTCTCTGTTGGGCAGCCAAAATCATCTACAGCCCAAGGCCGCACCGACTCAATCGATGTGCCGGATGGTCGACCCCAAGACAGGCAAAGAACAAAGTGCCTGTGTCAGTTGCAAAGCACCCTGCATTGACATTGATGCTGAAAAGACCTACTGGAATGAACTGTTCAAACCTGGTCGGCGGTTGGTGCAATATGGCTATCTGGGTATGGTGATTGCTTTCTACCTGTACTATTACCTTTACTCAGGCAACTGGGATTACTACTTCTCAGGCGCCTGGACCCATGAAGAAGATCAAGTTTCCAAAGTGATGGATACGGGCTTCTATATCTATGGTCATGCGCTTCCCATTCCCAAAGCAGCAGCCGTTACCATCACTTATTTAGTGTTGGTTGCCATCACGTTTACGATCGGCATCATTGTCGAGAAACTCTGTCGCAGGCTGACAGTGCGTGGTCGTCCCATTTCGGCTGAGCAGGCTCGTCACATCGCCTTCACGCTGTTTTCGATCACCTCGTTCTGGACCTTTTTCTCCTACGGAGCCCGTCCGTCGTTGAACCGCTTGCCCTACTGGCCGTTGCTGGCATTCAACGCGTTGATTGTTTTAGTCGGTGCGATGTGGGTCTACCGCACCATCAAGCGCACGCATGCTCAGTATGAACGTGAGAATATGGCAGTGAGCCTGCGGAAGCAGTTGCAAAAATTAGAGCTTGATCCATCACTGTTGGAAGGTCGCTCAATTGATGAATTAACTCCGGATGAGATCTATACACTCGTGAAAGTGTTACAAGGGTTCTCACAGCAGCTACGACTGCACACTTACACCGGGGTTGTGCTGGATTTGCTACAGCAACAAGCAACCGATACATCCAGTAGTTTTGAGTTCTGTCAAAAGCTCCGACAAGACCTGAAACTAAAGGATGCCGACCATTTTGCAGCACTTGAAGCGATCGCTGCCACTCATCCACAAATTTTCAACGACTCCCGCACACGGCCATCTTCGCCCCAGATTCACGACGAAGACACCCTGGCAAAAACAATCGCTCGTCCTCTCAGCCCCTCAAACCCCAATCGCGCCAATCTTTAGAGAGACATCCAAAGCATCAATGGACCATTATTTGTCCGTCTTACATTGGGGTGCAAGCCCTTGCGCCCCTACAAGGGAAACTCTGCCGAGCGCTTTTCGAGCGCTTTCAAACACTCAAAAAATGATCCCTAGCCCCCAATAGCGGTCAATTTCAAATTGACAGACTCCCAGCAGCCCGAACGTACGCGTGAGACAGCCAACCACTAGCACTCAGCAACAAAACTCAAACTGACCGTTGAGCGCTGAGTGCGGTGAAAGGGCCAAGGCTCACATCCCAAGCGTGCGATCGCAAAGCACATTCACACACGTTGCACCAAGGAACCTACATGCCTATGTTGACCTTAAAGTCAATTAATTTCGAGCAGCAGCAGTTTCAAATCCATCACTTAAAGCAAATGCAGCCTGAAAAGGTGGAATGGCTGATTGGACGCAGCACCGCTTGCGATTTAGTGCTGTCGAACCCAGAAGTGAGTCGTGTACACGGCAAGATTGCCTACGCTGACGATGCCTATTACTTTATGGATATGGGTAGTAGCTTTGGGTCAACGCTGAATGGCAAGACCCTGCCTGCTAACGAAAAGTTCCCACTTAATCTTGCTGATATCCTTCAACTGGGGGAAACCTTTCTCTATGTCGAAGGTGTCACCGCCCCTGCAATTCCTCCCTCTGCGAATGAGGCAGAAACCTATGCCTCTGTTGTGCTGCCAGAGTGGAACTGGCAAGGAGAAGATCTGACATGCCAGTGCTGCCGCATTGTGGACGAAACTCCGGATGTAAAAACCTTTTACTTCAAGGCCGAACCGCCCGTATTGTTTACCTACAAGCCCGGGCAATTCGTGAATCTGGCGATCGAGATTGATGGCAAGCCTGTGGTTCGCTCCTACTCCATCTCATCGTCACCGACGCGCCCTTATCACATCAGTTTGACGATCAAGCGAGTACTACCGCCCTCAGATCAGCCCTCTGCCCCCACTGGTATGGTCTCCAACTGGATGCATGACCATCTCAAAGTGGGCGATCGCGTACAGCTTGTGGGTGGGCCCTTAGGGCACTTCACCTGCTTGCCTGGCTTGCCCTCTAAACTGCTGCTAATTTCGGCTGGCAGTGGCATTACACCCATGATGTCCATGTCTCGATGGGTTCAAGACACGCTGACTGACTGTGACATTGTCTTCCTACACTGCGCTCGAAAGCCAGAGGATCTCATCTTTCGTAGCGAATTAGAGATGATGGCGGCTCAATTGCCCAATTTCCATCTGGCCGTTAGCCTCACTCAGCAATCGTTAGGACAGTCCTGGATGGGCTTGACCGGGCGTCTCTCTAACTCTCTACTACAGATGGTTGCGCCAGATTTTCTTGATCGATCGGTGTATGTTTGTGGCCCAGAAGGCTTTATGGAAAGCACTAAGCTCTTACTGGAAAGCATGAAATTCCCGATGCAGAACTACCAGCAAGAAAGCTTTGGTGGCAGCAAGAAGTCAAAGCCGCCAGCTCAAAGAGCGGCAGCTTCTACAGCCTGGCAAACAGAACCGCAGTCTGCGATCGTTCAGAATGGCAATGGACAGCATGCTGGTAAGCTAACATCTCCAAAGTCTGCGTCTACTCAACTGACGTCTGTTCCTGCGTCTGCTGCGACGTCTCCCGTAGTCCACTTCATGAAAGCCGAGCAGCAAGTACCGGCCGATGATGGTGCTTCCATTCTGGAATTAGCCGAACAAGAAGGCATTCAAATCCGGCATGCATGCCGTGTTGGCGCGTGCGGAGCCTGTAAAGTGCGTATCCGGAAGGGCGAGGTGCGGTATGACACACCACCGACAGCACTATCAGATGCAGACAAAAAAGCAGGTTATGCGTTAGCGTGTGTTGCTTATCCCAAAGGGGCTTTAGCGGTCGAAGCCTAAGACCGTAAATGAAATAACCTGTAACTTTTTGACGGCAAGCTTTGAAGTTGGCCTCTGAGGGTCTGCTCCTGAACTTTTCGTTGGACTGTACTCGAAAGTTTCCACTGACGACGGATCGCCGACGGCTGAAGGCGGATCGCTAAGGATCGTGGATTAATTAATCTGAACCATTTCCCTTCTGTAGGGACGTTCCATGGAACGGTATGTGATTAGCGTGGGCTGACGGACTCAGATTTCAGCACCATGGCTTGCGCCACTTGGTCGATGAACGAGTCGCC